>CAWJNP010000003.1:0-313707 GCA_963844255.1 uncultured beta proteobacterium | reverse complement strand
CCCGTCCAAGGCGCTGCTCGAGTCATCTGAAAACTATGAGCGCGTGACGCACAAGTTCAAGGCGCACGGCATCAACGCCACCGGGGTGAAGCTCGACCTTGCAACCATGCTCGCGCGCAAGGAAAAGATCGTCGCCAGGATGACCGGCGGGATCGCGGGCCTGTTCAAGAAGAACAAGGTCGCCTGGTTGCAGGGGCACGGCAAGCTGACCGGAAAGACCGCCGAGGGCTGGCAGGTCGAAGTCGCCGGCAGCAAGGAAACGACAATCGTGAATACCAGGCATGTGATCGTCGCCACCGGTTCGAAGGCAAGGCATCTGCCCGGCATGCCGGTCGACAACATCATGATCTGCGACAACGAGGGTGCGCTTTCATTTGACTCGGTGCCCGAGCGGCTCGGGGTGATCGGTGCCGGCGTGATCGGCCTGGAACTGGGCAGCGTCTGGCGCAGGCTCGGTTCGAAGGTCAGGATCGTGGAGGCGCTGCCGGCGTTTCTCGGTGCAGCCGACGAATCGGTCGCCGCCGAAGCCTGGAAGATCTTCACCAAGGAGCAGGACCTCGATATCGAACTCGGCGTAAAGATCAAGGCGGTGAAGAAGGGCAAGAAGGAGATCGTCGTCGAGTACGAAGCGGCCGACGGCAGCGCGAGGAAGCTCGAATGCGACCGGCTGATCGTTTCGGTCGGACGGATCCCGAATACGGACAACCTGGGCGCGGAAAAGATCGGCCTCAAGATCGACGCGCGCGGCTTTGTCGAAGTCGACGAGCATTGCCGTACCGGACTGCCCAACCTCTGGGCGATCGGCGACGTGGTGCGCGGTCCGATGCTCGCGCACAAGGGCGAGGAAGAAGGCGTCATGGTGGCGGAGCTCATTGCGGGCCAGAAGGGCCACGTGAACTACGACACCATTCCCTGGGTCATCTATACCGCGCCCGAGATTGCCTGGGTGGGCCGCACCGAGCAGCAGCTGAAGGCCGACGGCGTCGAGTACAAGGTGGGCAGGTTTCCATTCGCCTACAACGGCCGCGCGCTCGGTCGCGACGAACCGGAAGGCTTCGTGAAAATGCTCGCCGATGCGCGGACCGACCGCATCCTCGGCGTGCACGTGATCGGCGGGCAGGCCTCGGAGCTCATCGCAGAGGCTGTCGTCGCGATGGAGTTCTCCGCATCGTCCGAGGACATCGCGCGCATCTGCCATGCGCATCCTTCGATGTCGGAGGTGATGCACGAAGCCGCGCTCGCCGTGGACAAGCGCTCGCTCAATAGTTGATGCGCTGCTAGTGCGCGGCGGTTAGAGAATGCGCGACAGCGCGCTGGGTCTCGAGGCGGATGGACGCGACGGTGAGGACGACGCGCGCCTCGACGTTGTCTCTCTCTATCAGCACAACCTCGCCAAGCGCGGATTCGTCTCCGATGCGGCGCAGTGGCGCGCGGTCGAGCACCTGCAGCGCCTGTACGACGAATGGACCGCCTACAAGGCGCGGCGCAACACGGCGTGGAAGCGCGTGCTGGTCAAGCCGCCGCTGCCCAAGGGCGTCTACCTCTGGGGCGGGGTCGGGCGGGGCAAGAGCTTTCTGATGGACTCGTTCTACCTGTGCGTGCCGCTGGTGAGGAAACGCCGGGTGCATTTCCACCACTTCATGCGCGAAATCCACCGCGAAATGAACGAGGTGAAAAGCACCGAGGATCCGATCGCCGAAGTCGCCGCCCGCACGCGCCAAGCGCTACCGCCTGATCTGCTTTGACGAATTCCACGTGTCGGACATCGCAGATGCGATGATCCTGGGCCGTTTCCTCGAGCAGGTGATCGAGCGCGGGGTGGTCTTCTGCATGACCAGCAACTACCCGCCTGACGGGCTGTATCCGAACGGCCTGCAGCGCGAGCGCTTCCTCCCGACGATCGAGATGATCAAGGCAAACATGGACGTGGTGCAGGTCGATGCCGGGAACGACTACCGCCGCCGTGCGCTTGAGCAGGTGCGGGTCTACCACACGCCGCTGGATGCGGCCGCCGAAGCCGCACTGGAGCGGATCTTCGCCAACCTCAAGGACGTCGAGGAGGAGACCCATCCGCTAGACGTGGAAGGGCGCGAGATCCCGTATCACAAGCGTGCCGGCGGCCTGGTCTGGTTCGATTTCGCGGCGCTCTGCGGCGGTCCACGGTCCTACACAGACTATGTGGATCTGACGAAACGGTTCCACACCGTGATTCTTTCCGGTATCCCGCGCATGTCGCCCAGGAACGCAGACTCCGCGCGCCGCTTCACCTGGCTCGTGGACGTGTTCTACGACGAGCGGATCAAGCTGATCTGCTCGGCGGAAACCGGGCCGGAAACCCTGTATACCGAAGGCGCGCACAGCGCTGAATTTGCACGCACTGTCAGCCGGCTGACCGAAATGCAGTCGCTGGATTACCTTCAGGCCGACAAGCCGAAACACTAGAACCCGCAACGGAGGAAGACATGGACAAGCCGATCGAAAAATTCAAGGCATTCAAGATCACCGAGGTCGACAAGAAGGCCAGTGCGGCGTTCGTCGATTTTGCGTTCGACGAGCTGGACCCGGGAGAGGTCGTGGTCCGGGTTGCCTATTCGGATGTCAATTTCAAGGATGCGCTCGCCGCCACCGGCAAGGGTCGCATCCTGCTGCGCCCGGAGTGCATCGGCGGGATCGACCTTTCCGGGACCGTGATTTCATCGACCGACGCGCGTTTCGCCAAGGGCGACGCGGTGCTCGCGACTGGATTCGACCTAGGTGTGAAACATCACGGCGGGTATGCGGAATACGCCCGCGTGCCGGCCGACTGGCTGGTGAAGATTCCCAAAGGCATGAGCCTGTTCGACGCCATGGCGTTCGGCACCGCGGGCTTCACCGCAGGCCTGGGCATCGTCCGGATGGAGCAGAACGGCCTCAGGCCGGCCAACGGACCGGTCATCGTCAACGGTGCCACCGGTGGCGTTGGATCGATCGCGATCGACGCGCTTTCGCGCCTCGGATACCACGTAGTTGCGCTGACCGGAAAGGAAGCCGAAACGGATTATCTGAAGAAACTCGGCGCGAAGGAGGTGATGCTGCGCCAGAGCCTCGACCTCACCAAGATCCGGCCGCTGGACCGTGCCCAGTGGGCCGGCGCAGTCGACAACCTCGGTGGCGAGGTGCTCGCCTGGATGGCGAGCACGATGAAGGTGGGCGGCACGATCGCCTCGATCGGCCTTGCGGCCAGCCCGTCGCTTTCCACCACGGTGCTGCCGTTCATCCTGCGCGGCGCAAGCCTCCTGGGCGTGGACTCGGTCAACTGCCCGATGCCTCTGCGCCAGGAAGTATGGAACCGGCTGGCCACCGACATGCGGCCGGTGCATCTTGCGGAGATAACGAGAACCGTTCCGTTTGCGCAATTGCCAACGGTGTTCGGCGCCTTCATCGAGTCGAAAATGACGGGCCGGATCGTGGTAGATATGTCTGCCTGAGGAATACAGGAGGAGCACACATGGCGACGATCAGGGAATTCCACCGCCGTTCGATCGAGGACAAGGAAGGCTTCTGGGCCGAGCAGGCGCGGCTGGTCGACTGGCACGTGCCGTTTTCCAAGGTACTCGACTTTTCGCGCCCGCCGTTTGCGAAGTGGTTTGTCGGCGGGGAGACCAACCTGTGCCATAACGCGGTCGACCGGCATCTTGCGAGGCTGGGCGACCAGAAGGCGCTGGTGTGGATTTCGACTGAGGTCGACCGCGAAGAGAGCTTTACCTATCGCCAACTGCACGCGGAAGTGCAACGGGTCGCGGCAATGATGATCTCGCTCGGGGTGAAGCGCGGCGACCGGGTGATCGTCTACATGCCCAACACACCCGAAGCGGTGTTCACCATCCTCGCCTGCGCGCGCATCGGCGCGGTGCATTCGGTGGTGTTCGGCGGGTTCGCTGCCGCGAGCCTGGCCGCACGCATCGACGACGCGAAGCCCGCGCTGATGGTGACATCGGATGGCGGCAGTCGCATGGGCAAGCCGGTGCTGTACAAGGCGCTGGTCGACCAGTCGATCAAGCTCGCGCAGTTTCCGCCCGCGCACGTGCTGATCCACCGCCGCGGGCTGGATCCCGAGATGTCCGTGGTCGCGGGGCGCGATGTCGACTGGTCGGAACTGGCCGGCCGCCATGCGGAGGCCGAAGTGCCCTGTACCTGGATGGAGTCGAACGAACCGTCCTACATCCTCTATACCTCCGGGACCACCGGCAAGCCGAAGGGCGTGCAGCGCGATGTCGGCGGCCACGCGGTCGCGATGGCCGCGTCGATGCAGCACATCTACTGTGGCGGTCCCGGCGAGACGATCTTCACCACCTCCGACATCGGCTGGGCGGTGGGGCATTCGTACATCATCTACGCGCCGCTGATCGCGGGCATGACCAGCATCCTCTACGAGGGCGTGCCGATCCGCCCTGACGCCGGCATCTGGTGGAAGATCGTGCAGGACCACAAGGTCAAGGTGATGTTTTCCGCACCGACCGCGATCCGGGTGCTGAAGAAGCACGATATCGCCTGGCTGAAGAAATACGACCTGTCCTCGCTCATGCATCTCTTCCTCGCAGGCGAGCCGCTGGATGAGCCGACCCATGCCTGGATCTCGGAGGGTCTGGGCAAGCCCGTGATCGACCACTACTGGCAGACCGAAACCGGCTGGCCGGTCCTGACCGCGATGCCCGGCGTGGAAAAGACACCGGTCAAATTCGGCAGCCCCTCGTTTCCGGCCTATGGCTACGACCTGAAGCTGCTGCGCGAGTCCGACGCAAGCGAGGCGGGAGCCGACGAGAAGGCCGTGGTGGTGATCGAGCCGCCGCTGCCGCCGGGCTGCATGTCGACCCTGTGGGGCGACGACGAGCGCTTCGTGAAGACCTATTTCTCGACCATCCCGGGTCGATTTCTCTACACGACCTTCGACTGGGGCATCCGCGACAAGGATGGCTATTACTTCATCCTCGGCAGGACGGATGACGTGATCAACGTCGCAGGGCATCGGCTCGGTACCCGCGAGATCGAGGAGGCGGTGAACATGCATCCCGGCGTGGCCGAATGTGCCGTGGTGGGTGTCGCCGATCAGCTGAAGGGCCAGATGCCGATGGCGTTTGCGGTGGTCAAGGACGCCGCGCAGGTCGCGAGCCTCGAGGGACGCATGAAGCTCGAGGGCGAGATCATGAAAACGGTCGACAAGCAGCTTGGCGCGATCGGCCGGCCGAGCCGGGTGTTCTTCGTCACCCTGCTTCCCAAGACGCGCTCGGGCAAGGTGCTCCGGCGTTCGATCACGGCGCTGGCCGAGGGGCGCGACCCGGGGGACCTGACCACCATCGAGGATCCCGGTTCGCTGGAACAGATCAAGGCCGCACTGGCGGTCAAATAGATTCAACTCAAAAGGAAGAAACAGATGAAGACCCGTCCCGTATTGACGCTCGAAGACTGCAGGAAGATCAGCGCCGGTGCCGAAGCCGAGGCTGCGAAGAACAAGTGGGAGGTGGCGATCGTGATTCTCGATGACGGTGGCCATATCCTGCACGCGCTGCGCAGCGACGGCGCCACCCCTGCAAACATCACGATCGCGACCGAAAAGGCGCGTACTGCCGCGCTGACCCGGCGACCGAGCAAGATGTGGGAAGAGCGCGTCGCAGCAGGGCGCGTATCGATGCTCAAGATGCCGGGCGTGCTGCCAGTCGAAGGCGGGCTCCCGATCATCGTAGAGGGCGTGTGCGTCGGCGGCATCGGCGTGTCAGGCGTGCAGTCGCACGAGGACGCGCAGATCGGCCAGGCCGGCATCAACACGCTCGGGATCTGAGTTCGCAATGACTGCTGCGACGCCGACCCAACTGATCGACAACGAGCGCGTGCGCGTGACCGAGTGGCGGTTTGCGCCGGGCGCATCCACCGGCTGGCACCGGCACGGGTACGACTACGTGGTGGTGCCGATGCTCGACGGAAACCTGAAAATCGTCGAGGCCGGCGGGGAGAAGCTCTCCGAACTGAAGAAAGGCGTGCCGTACTTCCGGCAAACCGGCGTGGAGCACGACGTGATCAATGCCAATGCCTTCGAGTATGCGTTCATCGAGATTGAGCTGAAGTAGCCTAAATTAAAAAATTCGCAACATTTTTCTTTTAAAACTGGCTCTGGGAGCGGCTCGCAGGGCAGTTTGTGTATCGATATCGATACATTTCAGGGCGTGGCGAAGGTCTGCGGCACGCGATTCGTGCCAATCTGAAGCCGGGAATTGCGTCAGTGTGACCGGGCGGCTGCGGCCGGTTTCGGCAGTTCGCGATCCACGCATTTCGGCGTGACACGGCGCCTGTTTGATCCGCATCAAACCAGCCTGAAAATTCCGGCATACAAAGGTACTTCGTGAGGCCCTCGGAAAGCGGTACCGCCGAAGGCCTCGCCGGAGGCCCATCATGATGCTCGGATGTTGGAGCGAGACTCAGTCTTCCGCTCCCGGAAGGATGTTCCTGCAGGCAATGATGCCTGCTGTTCTCGTCGTGATTGCGCTCGCGGCCGCGCCTGTCCACGCGCAGGAAGCGGGCCAGCACGGCATAGACGTCTTCGAGGCAGTGTGCGAGGCGTGCCATCTCAAAGGCGACAACGGCGCACCGCGCATCGGCGACCGCGCCGCCTGGGGAAAGCGCACGGGGCAGGGCCTGGCCGGCCTGACGCAGAGCGCGATGACGGGTATCCGAAAAATGCCGCCGCACGGCGGCGACACGAGCCTGAGCCGCCTGGAGTTGCAGCGCGCCATCGTCTACATCGTCAACGAGTCCGGCGCCAACTGGGCCGAACCCGTGAGCCCCGAGAAAACGGCCGGTCGCACCGCCGTGCAGATCGTGCGTGCGCACTGCGCGCTGTGTCATGACTCCGGGTTCGACGGCGCACCGCGCGTCGGCGACCGCGCAACCTGGGCGAAGAGCACTGCGCTGGGAATCGACCGGCTCGTGCGCATCACCGTACGCGGCCACGGCGGCATGCCGCCACGCGGCGGAGAAGCCAGCCTGAGCGACGCAGAACTGCGTGGTGCGGTGATCTACATGGCCAGTTCCGCGCGTGCACGCACCGCTGCCGAACGCAAGGCGGGTGCTGCGGGTGGCGTGAGCGGAAAGAACTAGTCTCCGTGGATGCGAATGCGGTTGCCCTTTTTACGGGTGGCTGCGCAGCTCTGCAGCGGCTCGCGCGGGTTGGCGATGCCCGGCATAATTGCAGCCGTATCTTCCGGCATGGTACTGCACCGGGATGCGACCACCGCGAGGGAACGAGCATGCCAAAAGTCAGGCAGATCCTGATTGTCGACGATGAAGAGTCGATCCGGTTGCTGTTACGCCGGATTCTCGAATCCATTCCAGCGACCGAGACGACACTCGCCGGTGGTTACGAGGAAGCGTTGCAGCTCGCCTCCGCGCACGCCTACGACCTGATCCTGCTGGACCTGCTGATGCCGGGGGTGGACGGTATCGAGGTTCTCAGTCGCATCCGTCACGCCTCGCTCAACAAGAACACGCCGGTGATCATCATTTCGGTGATGGCCGACCCGGAAACCAGGATCGTCTGCCAGTCCCTTGGCGTAAGCGACTATGTCGTGAAGCCCATCGAACGCGGCGCGCTGCTGGCGGCGGTTACGGCCCGCCTGGCCGCCGCTGCGTGATCGGCAATGGCCGCCAGCGAACCAGGCGTCCTCGAGGTCGCGCTGGAACGTGAGCGCGTGCGCAACGCGCTCGACCTGGCCACCACCGAGCGCCTGCTCCTCGCCCTGGATGAGGCGGGCAGGGATCCCGCGGTGCGCGTGGTCCTGCTGCATGGCGCAGGAGCAGGCTTCTGCGCGGGCAGCGATGTGAAGGAGATGGCGCAGGCCTCGATGCAGCTGCGCCTGGACATCGCCGCGCGCAAGGCGGTGCTGATGCGCGCGCTCGCCGAGCTCGACAAGCCGGTGGTGTGCGCGGTGCACGGCTTTGCGCTGGGTGGCGGCTTCATGCTGGCGATCGGCTGCGATGTCGTGGTCACGGCTCCGGATGCCGCGTGGCGCCTGCCGGAAGTCGGTCTCGGCTTTTTTCCTCCCTGGGGCATCGAGGCCCTGGTTCGGCGAGTCGGGATTGCGCAGGCGCGCCGGCTGGTGTGGGGGGCGGATCCGCTGACTGGCCGCGACGCGGTCCGGCTCGGGTTGGCAGAGTCGGAGGCGGCTGACGGTCAGGTGTTGAGCGAGGCGCGTGCCGTGGCTGCGCGTCTGGCAAAGCTGCCGGCGGTGTCGGTCGCGACGACCAAGCGCTTCTTCCGCGAGCAGATTCCCGTCGCCGGCCTTGATGATCTTGCGCGCGAGGCCTATCGAAAGGACTTTGCGGCGGGCGCGGCCGAGTCCGCCCTGACGAACTTCAACCCGAAGGCAGGTTGACCAGCTTTGTGCCGGCGGCGCTGACTTCAAGATAGCCGCCACGCCGGTACCAGTCGGCCAGCACCCAGCGCTCGCAGGCACGGCCGTCGACTTCCAGCGCGTGGTGCGCGGGACGATGGGTGTGTCCGTGAATCAGCCGGGTGCAGTCGTGCGTGCGCAGGGCCTCGCGCACCGCCGCGTGGCTTACGTCCATGATCGTCATCGGCTTGACCTGCTTGTCGGCTTCGCTTTGCGCGCGCAGGGCAAGCATCTGCTCGCGCCGCGTCTCGAGCGGATTTGCGAGGAAAGCGTCCTGCCAGGCCTGACTGCGGCACAGTCGACGCCATGTCTGGTAGGCCGCATCGTCAGTGCACAGCGTGTCGCCGTGCATCAGCAGGGTCCGCACGCCGAACAGGTCAACCACGGTCGGGTCGGCCAGCAACTGCGCTCCTGACGCGGCGCAGAACGCCTCGGCCATCAGGAAGTCGCGGTTGCCATGCATCAGGTACACGGCCGTGCCTTGCCGGACGGTGTTGGCAAGAAATCCCGCAACGATGGCATTCAGCGGGTCGGCCAGGTCGTCGTCGCCGATCCAGAACTCGAACAGGTCGCCAAGGATGTAAAGGGCATCCGCGTCGCTTGCTTGGCGCTCGAGGAACGCAAAAAGGGCTTCGTTCGCGGCCGGGCGCTCGCTCGTCAGGTGCAGGTCGGAGATGAACAGGGCGCGATGCATGTCTGGCAATCGTGCGCCGGCTGCGCGCCCCGTCTGCGTGCTGGCAGGCTACTTCTTCGCGGCGTCGACGATGGAGATCGACTCGATCACCACCTGTGTGCGGGGCACATCGCCCGCCTCGGTCGGCGTCTCGCCGATCTTCATCACCACGTCCATGCCCGAGACGACCTTGCCGAACACGGCGTAGCCCCAGCCCTGCGGGGACTCGCCGCTGTAGTTGAGGAAGTCGTTGTTCTTGGTGTTGATGAAGAACTGCGAGCTCGCCGAGTCGCGTACCGAAGTGCGTGCCATGGCGATCGTGCCGATATCGTTGACGAGGCCGTTGGCCGCTTCGTTCTTGATCTGCGCACGCGTCGTCTTCTGATGCATGTCCTTGTCGAATCCGCCGCCCTGGATCATGAAATTCCTGATCACGCGATGGAAGATCGTGCCGCTGTAGTGGCCGTCCTTCACGTACTGGAGGAAATTCGAAACGGTGACCGGCGCCTTGGCCGGATAAAGTTCCAGGCGGATCGTGCCCTGGTTCGTCTTGATGTCGACCTGCGGGTCTGCGGCTGCGGCGCCCTGCACCGCACCGGTGGCCGAGAGCATGACGAACGGGATCCAGAATTTTGCGAGTTTCATGTGGTTTCCAAAAGAGTGGTCAGGCGGAACCTTCGTAGATGATTTTCCAGCGCGTGCCCTCGCGCAGCCAGTACTGGCGCTTGCGCATGCTGTTGGACAGGTTGCTCGAACGGTAACCCTGCTCGAAGCTGACGACCACGAGGTCGTCCTTGCCCGGATTGCGAAACATGTTGATGTCGCTGAGCCCGACCTTTATCCAGGACTTGCCGGCGTTCACCTTGCGCTTGTGCGCGCCCCATTGCGCCAGGTTCTGGTCTGGGGACTGGAACTTCGCCGAGTAGTGCCGGAGGTATTTGCCGGTGTCAAGGCTCTCCCAGTCGGAGCGCCACGCCTCGATGGCCTGGGCGAGCGATTTCCGTTCGGCTTCCTGCGTCGCGCCGTCGGCCCATTGGATTTCGTCGGCGATGATCACCGCCGTGAGGCCGACCTGCAGTTCACTGCCGAGGAACTCGAGGTCGCCGTTCGACAGCACGATGCAGCCGTCGCTTGCACGGGGCGGGCGCGCGAAGGTGTTTGACGGTGTGCCGTGCAACCAGATGCCATGGCCGTTGCGACCGTGCAGCTTGTCCCATTCATTCGGGTAGTTGATCGGGAATGCGCCCGACCCGTAGAAATCGGCGAGTTTGCGCCGCGGCAGGTTGGCCGTGACATGGTAGACGCCGACCGGCGTCTTCTGGTCGCCCTCGCGCACCTTGTCGACGCCTCGTTTGCCGAGGGTCACGTAGTAGTCCGCGACATAGCGCGGACGGCCGTGGTCGTTTTCGTAGACGTAGAGGCGCGAACGCTTCGAATCGACGACCAGAGCGTGGGTTTCCTCGCGCCGGAACTGGAGCACGTAGCGCGGCACGCGGCTGGTGTCCGGTCGCTCGCGCAGCGCGCGCAGACGGGACAGCGCCTCGGCACGCAGATCCTCGATCTTTTCGCGTGGCACGTTGCCCGCGTTGCCGAACGTCGTGATCGGGCGCGTGCGCGCGAGCAGGAGGTCGCCGCGGATCAGGTGCGCCAGGCGGTAGTTGGGGTTGGCCTTTAGCATTGCCTCGACCCGCTCGAGCGCAAGGTCGAACTTGTTCTGCTCGATTGCCTCGAACACCTGCGAGAGCGCCTTCTCCGTCTGCAGGGCTGGCAGCTGCCGCGCCGCGAAGGCGTGCAGCGGAGAAGCGAGGAAAAGGGCGGTAAGGCTTGCGCGGAGCAGGGCGGCCAGCACGCCTTTCAATTCCCCGTCCTCTCCTGCTGGATCCGCCATCCGGCGCCGGTCTTCACGAGCACCAGCGTCTTCATGCCGTTCGCATTCAGAGTGTCGGACTTGTAGTGCTGGCGGAAACGGACCTTCGCCTGCGCTCCATCCATCGTGATCCTGGGCGATTCGGCTTCCACCGAAATCGACTTGGGTGCGGTCACCCGGACACGGCGCATCTTTTCCCAATCGCTCCTGGATTCGCCTTTCGGTGTCTGAAAGTCCTTTGCATAAAAGGAGAGATACGCATCGGCGTTCCTGTTTGACCAGGCCTCGGCCCACGCGTTCACCGTCTTGATGATTTCCTCGTCACCGCGTGCGGCGGGCTTCGGTGCGGGTTTTTCGGGAGATTTCTCCGCGGGTTTCGCCACGGGAGCCGGGCTGGCCTGCATCGCGACGGGCTTCGTTTCCGCTCTGGGTTCCGGTGCGGCGGGTTTGGCCGCCGAAACCGCGGGGGCCGGCGCCGCGGGCCTGGGATCGGGTGCTGCGGCTGCCACCACGGCGGCCTTCGCGCCTGCGCCGGCCGTGGAGCGGGGCGTGCCGCTGACGAGTTCACGCACCAGCGCGAGCTTGTTCTGCGCGGCTGAATTCGACGAATCCAGCTGCAGCGCCTTGTCGTAGGCCTGGCTGGCCAGTTTCGAATACACGTCGCCCAGGTTCTCGTAGGCCGTCGCGTAGCTCGGGTGTGTGCGGATCGACATTTCGAGCGAGGAACGCGCCTTGTCGTACTGGCCCTGCGCTGCGTAGATCACCGCAAGGTTGTTGTAGGGCTCCGGAAGGTCCGGGTAGTCTTCGGTGAGTTTCTGGAAGATCGTGACCGCTTCCTTGGTATTGCCCTGTTCGGTGAAGATCAGGCCCTTGAGAAAGCGCGCCTGCGCATCGCGCGGTTTCGCGGCCAGTATGCGGTTGATGCGTTCGAGGGCCTGCTGATGCTGACCTGCGCGCAGCATCTGGGTGGCGTCCTGCAGGTCATCGGCCAATGCTGCAACCGGTGCAATGACCAGGGTGGCCGCCGCGCAGGCCTGCAACATCCATCGACCTGCGACTCTTGCGGACCCGGCTAATTTGAGCATTGTGTTATACTTTTCAAGGCCATACGAATGATTCCATTGTAATCGAACCAGGGTTCGTTCTCAACTTTATCGGACACTCCGAGCCCCCGGACGGCCGTGGACAACCCGCAGCTTTGAACATCGGAAATCGCAGCAAGTTCCCGTTCTCGCCGCACCCACCCTCGCCATGCTGAAAATCTACAACACGCTTGCAAGAGAGAAGCAGGACTTCGTGCCACTCCGCACCGGTGAGGTCAGCATGTATGTGTGCGGCATCACAGTGTACGACTATTGCCACCTCGGGCACGGTCGCGTGATGGTGGTATTCGACATGATTCGGCGGTGGCTGCGAGCGAGCGGTCTGCAGGTCAGTTACGTGCGCAATATCACCGACATCGAGGACAAGATCATCCGTCGCGCGGTTGAGAACGGTGAAACGATTGCCCAGCTCACCGGCCGCTTCATCGCCTACATGGACGAGGACCTTGCAGCTCTCGGTGTGGAGAAGCCCGACCACGAACCGCGTGCCACGGCCTATGTGCCGCAGATGCTGGAAATGATCGGGCGTCTGGAGGAGAAGGGTCTTGCCTACCAGGCGGCGAGCGGCGACGTGAACTATTCGGTGCGTAACTTTCCGCAGTACGGACGCCTTTCGGGAAAGTCGCTCGACGAGCTGCGCTCGGGCGAGCGCGTCGAGGTCGATACCGGCAAGGCGGATCCGCTCGATTTCGTGTTGTGGAAATCCGCCAAACCCGAGGAACCCGAAGAAGTGAAATGGGATTCGCGCTGGGGCCGCGGCCGTCCGGGCTGGCACATCGAGTGTTCCGCGATGAGTTGCGCGCTGCTCGGGGAGACCTTCGACATCCACGGCGGCGGCCAGGACCTGCAGTTTCCGCACCATGAAAACGAAATCGCGCAGTCCGAGGGCGCAAACGGGACGCGCTTTGCGCGCTACCTGGATGCACAACGGTTTCGTGCGCGTGGACAACGAAAAGATGTCCAAGTCCCTGGGCAATTTCTTCACGCTGCGCGACATCCTCGAAACTGTTCGATCCGGAGGTGGTGCGCTTCTTCATCCTGCGCGCGCACTACCGCAGCCCGCTGAACTATTCCGATGCGCACCTGGAGGATGCCAAGGGTGCGCTGACGCGGCTGTATACCGCGCTGAAGGGCGTGTCCGTGCAGGCTGTGCGCGGTCGACTGGAGGGAGCCGCATGCGCAGCGCTTCAAGGCGGCGATGGACGACGACTTCGACACGCCGGAGGCGGTCGCGGTCCTGTTCGAACTGGCCAACGAGGTCAACCGCGGCACGCCGGTCGCTGGCGCGGGCAGCTGCGAGCGCTGGGCGGGGTGCTGGGCATCCTGCAGCGCGATGCGCAGGCGTTCCTGCAGTCAGGCGGTGGTGCCGGACCGTCGGACGAGCGAAATCGAAGCCCTGATCGACGCGCGGCTCGCTGCGCGCAAGGCGAAGAACTTCGCCGAGGCCGACCGCATCCGGCGCTCGCTTGCCGACGCCGGCGTGGTCCTCGAGGACGCCGCCGGCGGCACCACCTGGCGCCGCGTGTCCTAGCCGTTCCGTTCAGCTCTCGAAGAAATCCTTCACCCGGTCGAACCAGGACTTGGCGCGCGGATTGTGGCGTCCCGCATCGCTCTGGGTGATCGATTCGAATTCGCGCAGCAGTTCCTTCTGCCGTTCGGTGAGATTGCACCGGCGTCTCGACCACCACGTGGCAGAAGAGGTCGCCGGGCGCATGGCTGCGCACGCCCTTGATGCCCTTGCCGCGCAGGCGGAACGTCTTGCCGCTCTGGGTTTCGGCGGGCACCTTGATGCTGCGCGGAGCCGTCGAGCGTCGGCAATCTCGATCTCGCCGCCGAGCGCCGCGGTGGTGAAGCTGACACCGGCATCTCGCAATGCAGGTCGTCGTGGTCGCGCTGGAAGACGCGTGTGTGCCTTGATGTGCACCTGCACGTAGAGGTCGCCCGACGGGCCGCCGTTGACGCCCGGCTCGCCTTCGCCGGTCAGGCGCATGCGGTCGCCTTCGTCGACGCCGGACGGGAATCTTCACCGACAGCGTCTTCTGCTGCTTGACGCGGCCGCTGCCGCCGCAGGTGGTGCACGGCGTCGGGATCATCTTGCCGGTGCCGTGGCAGCGCGGGCAGGTCTGCTGGATCGAGAAGAATCCCTGCGGCATGCGCACCTGTCCCTGGCCGCTGCAGGTCGGTGCAGGTCTGACCGGCTGGGTGCCGGGCTTGGCGCCGATGCCGTGGCAGGTTTCGCATTCCGCCATGGTCGGGATGCGGATCTTGGTCTCGATGCCGTGCGCGGCCTGCTCGAGCGTGATCTCGAGGTTGTAGCGCAGGTCGGCGCCGCGAAAGACGTTCGAGCGTCCGCCGCGCGGCTGCCGCCGAAGATGTCGCCGAAGATGTCGCCGAAGGCGTCCGCGAAGCCGCGACCTCCGGCGCCCGCGCCGGCGCCCATGCTGCGGGTCGACGCCGGCATGCCCGTACTGTCGTAGGCCGGCGCGTTTCTTCGGATCCGACAGCACCTCGTAGGCTTCCTTCGCCTCCTTGAAGTGCTCCTCGGCCTTGGGGTTGTCCGGATTGCGGTCCGGATGGTGCTTCATCGCCAGCTTGCGGTAGGCCTTCTTGATTTCGTCGTCGGAGGCGTCGCGGTTCACGCCGAGGACTTCGTAGTAGTCGCGTTTGGCCATGGTCTGTTACTGTGTTGCGCACGCTGTCAAAACGCGAAAGGCGCGGGGCTCATCGCCCCACGCCCCGCGCGCCGGATTTCAGTGCAATTATTTCTTGCCGTCTTTGACTTCGGTGAACTCCGCGTCAACCACGTCGCTGTCGTCCTTCTTGCCGCCTTCGGCCTTGGCATTGCCGCCCGGCGCGCCATGGTCCGCACCCCCGGCCGCGCCGCCTGCCGCCGCCTGCTGCTCGGCGTACATCTTCTCGCCCAGCTTCTGCGATGCCTTCGCCAGCGCCTCGGCCTGCGCGTCGATCTTCGCCTTGTCGCCGGACTTGATCGCCTCTTCGGCTTCCTTGATCGCGGCTTCGATCGCCTCGACTTCGCGATCGTCGTCGAGCTTGTCGCCGTAGTCCGTCAGCGATTTCCTCACCGAATGCACCAGCGCCTCGCAGCTGATTGCGCGCGTTGACCAGTTCGAGCGCCTTGCGGTCTTCCTCGGCGTTGCACCTCGGCGTCCTTCACCATGCGCTGGATTTCCTCTTCCGAGAGGCCCGAGCTCGCCTGGATCTTGATCTTGTTTTCCTTGCCGGTGGCCTTGTCCTTGGCCGACACGTGCAGGATGCCGTTGGCGTCGATGTCGAACGTGACCTCGATCTGCGGCATGCCGCGCGGTGCCGGCGGGATGTCGGACAGGTTGAACTGGCCGAGGCTCTTGTTGCCCGAGGCCACGTCGCGCTCGCCCTGCAGCACATGGATCGTCACCGCGGTCTGGTTGTCGTCCGCGGTCGAGAACACCTGCTGCGCCTTGGTCGGGATCGTGGTGTTCTTCTGGATCAGCTTGGTCATCACGCCGCCCAGCGTCTCGATGCCCAGCGACAGCGGGGTCACGTCGAGCAGCAGCACGTCCTTGACGTCGCCCTTCAGCACGCCGGCCTGGATCGCGGCGCCGACGGCGACGGCCTCGTCCGGGTTCACGTCCTTGCGCGGTTCCTTGCCGAAGAACTCCCGCACCTTGTCCAGCACCTTGGGCATGCGGGTCATGCCGCCGACCAGGATCACGTCGTCGATGTCGGACACCTTCACGCCCGCATCCTTGATCGCGATGCGGCAGGGCTCGATGGTGCGCTCGATCAGGTCGTCGACCAGCGCCTCGAACTTGGCGCGCGTGAGCTTCATCGCAAGGTGCTTCGGACCCGTGGCGTCGGCCGTGATGTAGGGCAGGTTGATCTCGGTCTGCTGCGACGAAGACAGCTCGATCTTGGCCTTTTCCGCCGCATCCTTCAGGCGCTGCAGCGCCAGCACGTCGCCGCGCAGGTCGATGCCCTGTTCCTTCTTGAACTCGTCGCAGATGTAGTCGATCAGGCGCTGGTCGAAGTCCTCGCCGCCGAGGAAGGTGTCGCCGTTGGTCGAGAGCACCTCGAACTGCTTCTCGCCATCGACGTCGGCGATCTCGATGATCGAGATGTCGAAGGTGCCGCCGCCGAGGTCGATAGACCGCGATCTTGTTGTCGCCCTTGCCCTGCTTGTCCAGGCCGAACGCCAGCGCGGCCGCGGTCGGCTCGTTGATGATGCGCTTGACGTCCAGACCGGCGATCCGGCCGGCGTCCTTGGTGGCCTGGCGCTGCGAGTCGTTGAAGTAGGCCGGCACCGTGATCACCGCCTCGGTGACTTCCTCGCCGAGATAGTCCTCGGCGGTCTTCTTCATCTTGCGCAGCACTTCGGCGGAAACCTGCTGCGGCGCGATTTTCTTGCCGCGCACTTCGACCCAGGCGTCGCCGTTGTCGGCCTTGACGATCCGAAGGGCATCAGGTCGATGTCCTTCTGGACTTCCTTTTCCTCGAAGCGGCGGCCGATCAGGCGCTTGACCGCGTAGAGCGTGTTCTTGGCGTTGGTCACTGCCTGGCGCTTGGCCGAGGCACCGACGAGGATTTCGTCGTCGTCGGTGTAGGCGACGATGGATGGCGTGGTGCGCGCGCCTTCCGAGTTTTCGATCACCTTGGGCTTGCCGCCCTCCATGATCGCGACGCACGAGTTCGTCGTGCCGAGGTCGATGCCGATGATCTTTCCCATGTCTTTTTCCTTGGAGCAGTCTTAAACGTATGTTGCAAATGGGGTTTGGGCGGGCGATTTCAAGCCTTCGCGGGGGCTTTTGCGACCGAGACGAGGGCAGGGCGGATCACCCTGTCGTGCAGACGGTAGCCTCTTTGCATGACCGCGACGATGGTGTTCGGGTCGGCCTGCGATTCGACCGCCATCATCGCCTGGTGCATATGCGGGTCGAACTTTTCCCCGGCGAGCGGATTGATCTCGACGAGGCTGGCTTTTTCGAACGCCGCACCAAGCTGCTTCCGGGTCAGTTCGACACCGCTGCGCAGCGTCGCAAGATCGGCGGTGTCCTCGACAAGCGCCGCCTGCAGGCTGTCCATGACCGGGACCAGGGACTCGGCGATCCGTTCCACGCCGTACTTGTGCGCGCTGGCAATATCGGCCTGCGCGCGCTTGCGGGCATTTTCGGCGTCCGCCAGCGCGCGCAGCCACGCATCGCGCTGCTCGAGTACTCTTGCTTCGGCGTCGGCCAGCAGTTCTTCGAGCGTCTTGGGCGATTCGGGCTGAACGGCTTCGTCTTCGGTCTGGGGTGTGGTTTCGGACATGGCTCTTGGATGCAGGCTCTGGCGATTAACAATCCCCTCAATCTGGGGATGGAATAGAAGGATTCAAGGGTAAATCCGCAAGTCGTTGATAATATGGGTGTCACCGGACCGGGCAGGGCCCGGGTGCCGATGTGGCGGCTGCCGGCTGCCGTAACCCAGAAAAAGAGAGTGCCGTGACCGAAAGGACGGGGAACGCTACCCAGGCTGCAGAAATCCATGCCGGATTCATGCAGGCCGTCACCCATCACCAGCGCGGCCAGCTCGCCGAGGCCAGGGCCTTGTACGAGGCTCTGCTGACGCGCGCGCCGGAGCACTTCGATGCACTGCACCTGCTCGGTGTCCTGCATCACCAGCAGGGCGACAACGCGGCGGCCCTGAAAATGATCGAGCGCGCCATCCTGCTCAGACCCGGCGAGCCGGCAGCGCATTCGAATCTGGGGCTCGTTCTGCAGGCGCTGGGCCGGGCTGCGGACGCGGTTGCGAGCTACGACCGGGCCGTTGCACTCAAGCCGGATTTTGCGGAAGCGCTCTTCAATCGCGGCAACGCACTGATGAGCCTCGGTCAGCCTGCAGCGGCCCTCGAAAGTTACGATCGCGCGCTCGCGGTGAGGCCGGAAACGGCCGAGACGCTGAACGCCAGGGCGCTGGCCCTGATGGGCCTTGGCCGGAACGAGGATGCCCGTACCAACCTGGATCGCGCGCTGGCTTTGCGCCCGGCCTATCCGGAGGCGCTGCTCAACCGGGGCGTGACGCTGAGCCGGTTGTCGCGGCACCTTGATGCCGTGTCCAGCTTCGACGCAGCGCTGGCCTTGCGGCCGGACTACCCGGAGGCGCTTTCCAATCGCGGTGGCGCACTCGCCGCGTTGGGCCGGCACCCGGAGGCGTTCGCGAGTTTCGACCGTGCCCTCGCGATGCGTCCCGATTTTGTCGATGCGCTCGTCAACAGGGGCGCGTTTCTGAATCGGCTGGGGAGAGCCGATCAAGCCCTTGAAAACCTTGATCGCGCGCTGGCGCTGGCGCCTGCGCGCGTGGATGCGCTCGTCAATCGCGGGGCGGCGCTGATCGGGCTCGATCGCCCGGGCGAGGCGCTGGCGAGCCTGGAAAAGGCGCTCGCGCATGGGCCGGACCATGTCGAAGCGCTGAACAATCAGGGCAGCGCGCTGAGGATGCTGGGTCGCAAAGAGGCGGCGCTCGCGAGCTTTGATCAGGCACTTGCAATCGATCCGGACAATGTCGACGCCCTGGTCAATCGTGGCGCCGTGCTGCGCGAGTTGCGACGCGTGGACGAGGCAATCGCCAGCCAGAAGCGCGCGCTGGAACGCATGCCGGGACACGCCGATGCACTGATCGGACTTGGCAATTCACTCGCCCAGCAAAAACGTACCGAAGAGGCGCTCGCCTGCTACGACCAGGCCCTTGCGCTGCAGCCGGACCTTCCGGACGCACTGGTCAACCGCGGCGCCGCGTTGCGGGACCTGAAGCGGCACGCCGAAGCCGCGCAGTGCTATGCACGGCTGCTCGAGATCGAGCCCGACTACCCCTATGCCCGCGGCTATGGCTTTCACTCGCAGATGCAGACCTGCAATTGGCAGGGCCGTGCGGCGAGTGTCGCGCAGCTCGAGACGGGCGTGCTGGAGGGAAGGCGGGTCGACGCGCCGTTCTCGTTTCTCTCGGTTTCGGATTCAGCGACGGCGCAACTGAACTGCGCCCGGACCTGGGCGGCTGACAAGTGTCCTGCGACGCCCGATCCGGTCTGGAACGGCGCGCGCTACGCGCACGACCGGATCAGGATCGCCTATCTCTCGGCCGATTTCGGCGAGCATCCGGTGGCCTACTGCGTTGCCGAACTGTTCGAAATTCACGACCGTTCGCAGTTCGAAGTCGTCGGGGTGTCCTTCGGTCCGGACAATCGCAGCGCCATGCGCTCGAGGCTGCAGGGCGGGGTGGATCGCTTCATCGACGCGCAGGAGATGAGCGATCGCGCAGTGGCCCGGATGCTGTGCGACATGGAGATCGACATTGCCGTGGACCTCAACGGCCATACGCAGGGCAACCGCGCCGGCGTGTTCGCGCAGCGCGCCGCGCCGGTGCAGGTCAACTACCTGGGCTATTCGGGCAGCATGGGCGCCCCGTACATCGATTACATCATCGGCGATGGGCGGGTGATTCCCCAAGGACAGGAGGCCTTCTACAGCGAGAAGGTGGTGCGTCTGCCGGATACCTATCTGGTCAACGATCGCAAGCGCGCTGTAGCCGGATCTGCGCCAACGCGCGCCGAGGCGGGGCTGCCGGCGGAGGGCTTCGTGTTCTGCTGCTTCAACAACAGCTACAAGATCACGCCTGCGGTGTTCGACCTCTGGATGCGGCTGCTGGGGCGCATCGAGGGCAGTGTCCTGTGGCTGTTCGAAGACAACGCGGCGGCGGCCGGGAATCTGGGCCGCGAGGCGGAAGCACGCGGGATCGACGCGCGGCGCCTCGTATTCGCGCGCCGCACTCCGCTGCTTTCCGACCACCTGGCGCGCTACAGGTTGGCCGACCTGTTCCTCGACACGCTGCCGTACAACGCGCACGTGACGACAATCGATGCGCTATGGACCGGATTGCCCGTTTTGACCTGCATGGGGGGAACGTTTGCCGGGCGCGTGGCGGGCAGCCTGCTGCATGCGGCAGGCCTGCCGGAACTGGTGGCGAATACGCCGGAGGATTACGAAGCACGTGCGGTTCGTCTGGCATCCGATGCTCCGCAGCGGGGAGCGCTCAAGGCGCGGCTCGAAGCACATCGTGCCGACTTTCCGCTGTTCGACACCGACCGGTTCAGACGGCATATCGAATCGGCCTATGCGACGATGCATGCCCGCAGTCAGCGTGGGCTCGCGCCCGAGGCCTTCGAGGTTAACGCGATCGGCTGACAGTCCGAAGTCGTCCGGAGCGCTAGTCGCGCAGCGCGATCCCCGCAAGTGCCTCGATCCAGGGCCCGTCCTCGTTCAGGCAGGTGAGCAGATTGAACTGCATGCCGCCGGCTTCCAGGAAAGCTTCCTTTACACCGATGCCGAGTTCTTCCAGCGTTTCCAGGCAATCCGAAGGAAATCCCGGGCAGAAGACGTCTGCGCGCTTGAGGCCGCCCTTCGCGTGTTCGATCAGGGTCGGCTCGGTGTAGGGCTGCAGCCATTCGGCCCGCCCGAAGCGCGACTGGAACGTGGCCATCCATTCGTCCGCGCGCAGGCCGAGACGCGCCGCGAGCAACGCGGCAGTCTGCAGACATTCGCGCTCGTAGGGGTCGCCGCGCTCCACGGATCGTTTGGGGATTCCGTGAAAGCTCATGAAAAGTTTGCCCTCCGACGCCACGGGGCGTCCGTTCTGCTCCCAGTGGCGCTGCACGCGCCGGGCGAGCGCGTTAATGTAACCCGGATCATCGTGAAAGCGCTCAATGAAGCGGATGGCCGGTGGCTGTGTGATGGTCCGAAGGTGCGCGTCCAGCGCGTCGCGCACGCTCGCGGTGGTGCTGCCCGAAAACTGCGGGTACATCGGCAGCACGACGATGCGCGTGCAACCCGTGCCGCGCAGGCGGTCGATCCCCGAGGCGATCGTGGGTGCGCCATAGCGCATCGCGTATTCAACCGGCGTGCCCGGCGCGGGCTTTGCACGTTCGCCCAGCAGTCCGGCCAGCAGCCTGGCCTGGCGCGCGGTATGTACCGCGAGTGGCGAGCCTTCCGGCGTCCAGACTTCGGCGTATTTCTCTGCCGACTTGGCTGGCCGCACGGTCAGGATGATACCGTACAGGATCGGGAGCCAGATGAAGCGCGGGATTTCGACCACGCGCGGGTCGGAGAGGAACTCGCGCAAGTAGGTGCGCACCGCAGCCGTCGTTGGCGCGGACGGCGTGCCGAGGTTGACGAGCAGAATGCCGGACTTGTCCGCAGTGGCCATCAGAGGACTCCAGTCTTGCGGCGGAACGCCGTCAGGCCATTCGCAGCCTCCTTGCGCACCGCACTACCGATCACCGGGCTCCAGCCGAGCATCAGTCCGGGCGCGCCGAGCGCCATGCGAGACCAGCGCCAGAGGTCGAAATGGTCCCGGTGCCGGCGGATCAATCCGTCCTCGAACTCGAATTCGGCGTCGATGCGGTTGCTGACCTTGCGTCCGGTCTTCGAGAAGGTGTAGTCCGCGTCCCAGTGCGCGGCGCCACGCTGGTCGTCGGCACCGATGATCCTGAAGCGTACTTCGAGGTCGGCGGCACGAGCGGCGAGCATGCGCCACATGTCGCGTGCCGCGTCCCCGCGCAGGTCCGGAAACACGGGGTCGGAAAATTCGACGTCCCGGTGATAGCAGGCGGCCATCGCCTCGGCATCGCGCCGCGCAAACGCCTCGTAGAAGCGCACGATCAACTGCGCATTGGGATGCATCCCGGGACTTCCTAGTTGTTGGACAGCGCGGAGGACAGCAGCTTGGCGGTGATGTCGACGATCGGGATCACGCGCTCGTAGGCCATGCGCGTCGGGCCGATCACGCCGACGGTGCCGACGACCTCGCCGTCGACCTTGTAGGGCGCACTCACGACGCTGACATCATCAGGGGCGGCCACGCCCGTTTCCCCGCCGATGAAGATCTGCACGCCGTGGCCGCGCAGTGAGATGTCGAGGATCTGGACCAGTGAGGACTTCTTCTCGAACAGTTCGAAAAGCTGCTTGAGACGCGTCACGTCGGAAGACAGGTCCTGCACCGACAGCAGGTTGCGCTCGCCCGAAATGACGTACTGCTCGCTGTTTTCCGACACGGCCCGGTCGCCGGCCTCGAGCGCCACGCTCATCAGGGCATACATGTCCCGGCGCAGTTCGGACAGTTCGGCGTGCATCCGTGTGCGCACATCCTCGAAGCTCTGGCCGGAGTAGTTCTGGTTGAGGTAGTTCGCCGCTTCGATGAGTTCGGACGTGCCGTATTCCCGCTCCGTAAAGAGGATCCGGTTCTGCACGTCCCCCGAGGGCGTGACCACGATCAGCAGGACGCGCTTCTCGGACAGTTTGAGGAACTCGATCTGGCGGAACGTGACGGCGCGGCGGCGAGGCGTCATGACGACGCCGGCAAACTGGGTCAGCTGCGACAGGATGTTGGAGGCCGAGTGGATGACGCGCTGCGGATTGTCCGGGTGCAGGTTGTCCTCAAGCTGGTGGATTTCGGACGATTCCAGGGGCTTGGTGATCAGCAGCGTGTCGACGAAGAACCGATAGCCCGCGGGCGTGGGAATCCGGCCGGCCGAGGTGTGCGGGCTGACGATGAAGCCCATCTCCTCGAGGTCGGACATCACGTTGCGGATCGTCGCCGGCGACAGGTCAAGGCCGGAGTACTTCGACAGCGTGCGCGAACCGACGGGCTGGCCTTCCGTGATGTAGCGCTCGATGAGCGTTTTTAGGAGTACCTGGGCGCGCTTGTCTAGCATGCGGTTCATTTTACACAACCATGAAGCCGGCACAGGCTGGTTCGTGTCGGCCGGGGAACAACGTTCACAGGTCCGGGGCGCTGTGGTTAAATCCAGCAATGCACCCTCCTGCCGCGCAGCCTGCCTTTCGCCATATTGCCCTGATCGGCAAATTCCAGAGCCGGGAGATCACGGAGTCCCTGCACGCCCTTGCCGGATTCCTGCGCGAGCAGGGCTGCGACGTGATGGTCGAGCAGGAAACGGCAGTCAATATCGGAGCGGCTGCACGGTCGGCCAGTTATGCGGAGATCGGGGCCGGCGCCGACCTCGCGGTGGTCGTGGGCGGTGACGGCACGATGCTTGCGGCGGCGCGCAACCTTGTGCGCTACCGGGTTCCCGTGGTGGGCGTCAACCAGGGGCGGCTGGGATTCATGACCGACATTGCCCTGCACGACATGCGGCGCTCGATGGGCGCGATCCTGTCGGGTGACTACGCGATGGAGGAGCGCTCGCTGATCGACGCCGAGATCGTCCGCGACGGGCAAGGTCATCCTGCAGACCCTCGCGCTGAACGATGCGGTGGTCAACAAGGGCTCGCAGGGCAGGCTGATCGAATTCGCGGTGCACATCGACGGGCAGTACGTCTATACCCTGCGGGCGGACGGTGTCATCGTTGCGACGCCCACGGGATCCACGGCCTATGCGCTGTCAGCGCAGGGCCCGATCCTTCACCCGTCGCTGCCTGCCTTCGCGCTCGTTCCTTTGTATCCGCATACGCTCACGGCTCGTCCGGTCAGCATCAGCGACCGCAGCCTGATCGAAATCGTCCTGCTTCATGCTGTCGATGCCCGGGCGCATTTCGACGGCCAGGCGCTAGCCGACCTGGCCGAGGGCGACCGGCTGCGCCTGAAGCGCTCCGGCGAGGCGATCCGTTTTGTCCATCCGCCCGGCTACAGCTACTTCGTGATGCTGCGCGAAAAGCTGCGCTGGAGCGAAGCCGTCGAACTGCACGCCACCGGCCAGGTAATGCTGCGCAGCCTGGCGATACGCGACTTCGTCATCGTCGACTCGGTCGAACTCGAATTCGCACAGGGTTTTACCGTGCTCACCGGAGAAACCGGGGCGGGAAAATCCATTCTGGTCGACGCGCTCGACTTGCTGGTCGGTGGACGGTCCGATTCGGGCGTGGTGCGGGAGACTGCAGAGCGCGCCGAACTGTCCGCCGAATTTGACCTCGATTCTTCGGGCGTGCTCGCGGGATACCTCGACGCGAACGCGCTGGGTGGCGATCCTGGCGTGCTGCTGCTGCGACGGGTCATCGACCGGGGTGGCCGCTCGCGTGCCTTCGTCAATGGCCGCGCCGCCACGCTGGGGCAGTTGCGCGAGGTCGGCGAGTTCCTTGTGGACATACACGGGCAGCACGCCCACCAGTCCCTGCTGCGGCCGGCAGCGCAGCGGGCATTGCTCGACGGGCACGCGGGTGTCGAGGCCCTCGCGCGCGAAACCGCCGAAGCATGGCGGGCGTGGAAGCGGCTCGAGGCGCTTGCGTCCGAGGCACAGGAGCGTTTTGCGCAGCGCGAGCTTGAGCGTGCCGAACTGCAGGACAGGGTCACCGAACTGAAGCGCCTCGGCTCCGCGCCCGGTGAGTGGGACACGCTGGCAGCGGAACACGCACGCTTGGCGAACGGTTCGGCGCTGGCCGCCGGTGCCGAGTCCTCGCTCGAGGCGCTATCGGAAGCGGAAGGTGCAACGCTGGCCCAACTGACCGCGGTCGCCGGGAGGCTGCGTGACCTGTCCGGGCACGACGCGGCACTGGTTCCGATTGTCGAGATGCTGGCGTCCGCCGAGGCCCAGGTCGGCGAGGCGGCACGCGAACTGCGCCACTACGCTTCGCGGATCGACCTCGACCCCGAAGCATTGCGCGGCGTCGAGTCGCGCATCGAAGCGCTGCACGCCGCGGGACGCAAGTATCGCGTCAAGCCGGCCGATCTTGCGCAGCTGGCGACCGAGGCAAAGGCCCGGCTGGCCGAACTCGAGCTTGCGGCCGATCCGGCTGCCCTGCAAAAGCAGGTCGAGGCAGCGCGCGCTGCGTACCTCAAGCCGGCCGGGGTATTGTCGGAAAAGCGCCGCAGCGCCGGCGCCGCGCTGTCGAAGGCCGTGACGGCCGGAATGCAGACGCTGGCCATGGCGGGCGGGCGCTTTGCGGTGCAGTTCAAGCCCCTGGGCGAACCGGCTGCGCACGGTCTGGAGGATGTCGAGTTCGAAGTGGCCTCGCATCCAAGCCTGCCGCTGCGCCCGCTGGGCAAGGTGGCCTCCGGCGGCGAGCTCTCGCGCATCAGCCTCGCACTGCAGATGATCGCGAGCCGCTCTTCCCCGGTCGGTACCCTGGTGTTCGACGAAGTCGACAGCGGCATCGGTGGCGCGGTGGCTGCCATTGTCGGCCGTTCTCTGCGCACGCTGGGCGGCGAGCGCCAGGTGCTGGCGGTGACCCATCTGCCGCAGGTCGCGGCGCAGGGCGATGCGCAGTGGACCGTTGCCAAGGGCGGCGGCAAGAGCCGGATCCGCACCAGCGTCACACGGCTTGACCGGAGCGGTCGTGTGGAAGAGATCGCCCGCATGCTCGGGGGCACCGAAATCACGACGACCACGCGCAAGCACGCGGCCGAACTGCTGGACGGCTGAGCCGCCATCGAAGCCTTCCTCGTTTCCACTCTGGTCGTTGCGATCGGAGAGATCGGCGACAAGACGCAGCTGCTTGCGCTGCTGCTCTCGGCCCGCTTTCGCCGGCCGGTGCCGATCATATTGGGGATTCTCTGCGCGACGCTGCTCAACCACGGGCTGGCAGGACTGCTCGGTGGCTGGATTCGCGCCGAAATCGCGCCGGACGTGCTGCGCTGGGGTCTGGGGATCTCGTTTCTCGCGATCGCGCTGTGGGCGCTCAAGCCCGACACGATCGAGCAAAACGCGAAAGAGGTAGGCAGGTTCGGCGCATTTGCCGTCACCTTCGTCGCTTTCTTCCTCGCGGAAATAGGCGACAAGACACAGCTGGCGACCGTTGCACTGGCGGCGCGTTTCGATTCGCTGGTGATGGTGGTGGCCGGCACCACCGCAGGCATGTTGC
Source organism: uncultured beta proteobacterium (assembly GCA_963844255.1). Taxonomy (GTDB): domain Bacteria; phylum Pseudomonadota; class Gammaproteobacteria; order Burkholderiales; family SG8-39; genus SZAS-79. The sequence continues at coordinate 287,806 of CAWJNP010000003.1, read as the reverse complement.
TGGCAGATGTTCCGGCAGTGCTGCTGGCGGACCGTGCTTCCGGCCGCATTCCGTTCAAGGCAATCCGCTATGTCGCCGCAGCGCTTTTTGCCGCGATGGGCGTCGCCGCCTTTGCCGGCTTCAAATTCGCCTGATTCGGGGCTACCCCGCCAGCTTGCGGTGTATGCAGTCAGCCTTCGCGCAATCGGCGTACAGGGCCAGCGAATGTCCGCGCAGCTCGAACCCCTTCTCCTTGGCGATGCCGTTCTGGCGCGCTTCGATCTGCGCATCGTAGAACTCCTCGACACGCCCGCACTGCAGGCATACGAGATGGTCGTGATGGTGTCCCTCGTTCAGCTCGAACACCGATTTTCCGGTTTCGAAATGCTGGCGCGACAGCAGCCCGGCCTGCTCGAACTGCGTGAGTACCCGGTAGACCGTGGCAAGGCCGATGTCGATGTCTTCGGCGATCAGCGCCTTGTACACGTCCTCCGCAGACAGATGGCGAACCTTGCTGGTCTCGAACAGTTCGAGGATCTTGCGCCTGGGCAGAGTGGCCTTCAGGCCGATGTCTTTGAGGCTTTGCGAGGAGTCCATGGGCGCGCCGATGAGCGAGATGACCTATCGGCTATCATATAGGGATTCCCTCGCCTTGAGAAACTGCGGTGACCCCTGTTTCAGCCCTGCGTGTACCTGCACTATGTTTCATTTCCGGCGCGCTGTTGTCCGCGTGCAGTTATCTGCCTGAAATGCCTTCGCTCCCCACATTGAAGCCTTATCGCATCGATATCCAGCAAGGCAATTTCATTTCGCAGGAGATGGTCTCCAAGCTCAAACCTGGTATGACGCGCGAGCAGGTCCGGTTCGTCCTCGGGACGCCGCTGGTGACCGATATTTTCCACGCGGATCGCTGGGACTACGTGTTTTACCGCGAGATCCCGGGTGCGCCGACGCAGCACCGTCAATTCTCGGTGTTCTTCGAAAAGGATCGGCTCGTGCGGGTCGCGGGTGATGTCAATCCAGCCGAGGGTTCACCTGCGGGCACCGGCAAGGAGGCGGCGCGTCAGCCCGGCGAGCCTGCCCCCAAGGTTGACTCTGCGGGCGAAGCAAAGGGCGATGCGAAGAGGGAGTCAAAGAGCGAAATCAAGAGCGATGCGAAGAACTAAGGCCGATCAATGATGCAAATCGCGATTGCAGGCAGTGCAGGGCGCATGGGGCGCACATTGATTGAATGCGTGCTGCAGGATGCCGCACTCCATCTCGCAGGTGCACTGGAGCAGCCCGGGCACGTGCTTCTTGGCCGGGATGCGGGTGAGTTTGCGGGGGCTTCGACTGGCGTCCTCGTGACGGCCGATGTGGATGCGGCCCTGGCGGCGTCGGACGTGATCATCGATTTCACGCGCCCGGCGGGAACGCTGGCACACCTCGATGCTTGCCTGCGACTCGGACGCAAGATGGTGATCGGCACTACCGGATTTTCGGAGGCCGAAAAAGCGCGCATCAGCGAGGCTTCGCGCGAAATCCCGATCATGTTCGCGCCGAACATGGCCGTTGGCGTGAATGCCACGTTCAAACTGGCTGAGGTCGCGGCGCGGATCCTGGGTGACGACTACGATGTGGAGATCATCGAGGCGCATCATCGCCACAAGGTCGACGCGCCCTCCGGGACGGCGCTGAAGATCGGTGAAGTCGTTGCAAAGGCGCTCGGCCGTGATCCCGCTAGGGATTTCGTGCATGGCCGCGAAGGTGACACCGGCGAGCGCGGAGCCAGGGAGATCGCGTTCCATGCGGTGCGTGGCGGAGACATCATCGGCGAGCACACCGTGATGTTCGCGGGCATGGGCGAGCGGGTCGAGATCACGGTGCGTTCCTCGAGTCGAGCCACTTACGCGAGCGGTGCGCTGCGCGCCGCCAAGTTCCTGAACGACAAGAAAAACGGACTGTTCGACATGCAGGACGTGCTGGGCCTGCGATAGCGTCCCGACGGGGTCCGCATGCGGCCCTTGCGTCGCGAGATTCCAATCGGACGGCCGACGGGGTATAATTCCATGCTTGTTCCGGAGCGGGATAGGCCCACAGCCCTCCCGCTTTTTTTGCACCTCCTCCTGGAGTTTTCGTGTCCCAGTCGCCCTCCGCCGCACTCGTCCTCGCCGACGGGACGGTATTCCGGGGCAGGAGCATCGGTGCCGCGGGATTGGCGGTCGGGGAGGTCGTGTTCAACACGGCGATGACCGGCTACCAGGAAATCCTCACTGATCCGTCCTACTGCCGGCAGATCGTCACCCTCACCTATCCGCATATCGGCAACACCGGTATCAACGCAGAGGACGAGGAATCGAAACGCATCCACGCCGCGGCGCTCGTGGTTCGGGATGTTCCCTCCCTGCTTTCAAACTGGCGTTCAGAGGAGAGCCTGCCAGCCTACCTTGAGCGCTCCGGCGTGGTCGGCATTGCAGACATCGACACCCGCAAGCTCACACGCATCCTGCGAGAGAAGGGCGCACAGAGCGGCTGTGTCATTGCCGGCAGCGCGATCGTGGCCAACGACGTCGAACGCGCGCTGCGCCAGGCGCGCGAGTTTCCCGGTCTGGCCGGCATGGACCTGGCCAAGGTTGTCTCGACATCTGCACCCTATGAATGGACCGAAAGCGTCTGGGCACTCGGCAAGGGACATGCGCCGGGAGCCGGAGTGCGGTTCCACGTGGTTGCGTACGACTACGGTATCAAGCGCAACATTCTTCGCCTGCTGGTGGAAAGCGGGGCGCGGGTCACTGTGCTGCCCGCACAGGCCACGGCGGGCGATGCGCTTGCGCTGCGGCCCGACGGCGTCTTTCTCTCGAACGGTCCGGGTGATCCGGAGCCCTGCGACTACGCGATCCGCGCGATCCGCACGATCCTCGACACGACCCGGATCCCGGTCTTCGGCATCTGCCTGGGACACCAGTTGATGGGACTGGCCTCGGGCGCGAAGACCATGAAGATGAAATTCGGCCACCACGGCGCCAACCATCCGGTGAAGGATCTCGATACCGGTGCCGTCGCGATCACCAGCCAGAACCACGGCTTTGCGGTCGACCCGGCCACGCCTGCCGGAGACGCTGCGCACGACGCACGTCTCCCTGTTCGACGGTTCGCTGCAGGGCCTCGCGCGCACCGACCGGCCCGCGTTCTGCTTCCAGGGTCACCCCGAAGCCAGCCCGGGGCCGCATGACATCGGTTATCTGTTCGATCGCTTCGCGAAGTTGATGGAGGCATCCCAGCGCGCGTAAGCGCGCTCGTTACCCATGCCCAAGCGCACAGACATCAAGTCAATCCTGATCATCGGCGCGGGTCCGATCGTGATCGGCCAGGCCTGCGAGTTCGACTATTCGGGCGCACAGGCCTGCAAGGCGCTGCGCGACGAGGGCTACCGCGTGATCCTGGTGAACTCCAATCCGGCGACGATCATGACCGATCCGGAGATGGCCGATGCGACCTACATCGAGCCGATCACCTGGCAGACCGTGGCGCGGATCATCGAAAAGGAGAGGCCCGACGCGCTGCTGCCGACGATGGGCGGGCAGACCGCGCTCAACTGCGCGCTCGACCTCGCAAAGCACGGCGTACTCGAAAAATTCGGCGTCGAGATGATCGGCGCCTCGCGCGAGGCGATCGACAAGGCCGAGGACCGGGAGAAATTCAAGAAGGCGATGACGCGCATCGGCCTCGCGTCTGCGCGCTCGGCGATGGCGCATTCGCTGGAAGAGGCGCTGCAGGTGCAGGCCGCGTTCGGTTATCCGACGGTCATCCGGCCTTCGTTCACGATGGGCGGCTCGGGCGGCGGCATCGCCTACAACCGCGAGGAGTTCGTCGCGATCTGCGACCGCGGGCTGGAGGCTTCGCCGACCAGGGAACTGCTGATCGAGGAGTCGCTGATCGGCTGGAAGGAATTCGAGATGGAAGTGGTCCGCGACAAGGCGGACAACTGCATCATCGTCTGCTCGATCGAGAACCTCGACCCGATGGGCGTGCACACCGGTGACTCGATCACCGTCGCGCCGGTGCAGACGCTGACCGACAAGGAATACCAGATCATGCGCGACGCCTCGATCGCGGTGCTGCGCGAGATCGGCGTGGACACCGGCGGATCGAACGTGCAGTTCGCGATCAATCCGGACGACGGGCGGATGGTGGTCATCGAGATGAACCCGCGCGTGTCGCGTTCCTCGGCGCTGGCCTCGAAGGCCACCGGATTCCCGATCGCCAAGATCGCGGCCAAGCTGGCGGTCGGCTACACGCTCGACGAGCTCAGGAACGACATCACCGGTGGTGCGACGCCGGCCTCGTTCGAGCCGACGATCGACTATGTCGTCACCAAGGTGCCGCGCTTCGCGTTCGAGAAGTTTCCCCAGGCAGACGACCGGCTCACCACGCAGATGAAATCGGTGGGCGAGGTGATGGCGATCGGCCGCACCTTCCAGGAGTCGTTCCAGAAGGCGCTGCGCGGCCTTGAGGTCGGCGTGGACGGCCTGAACCAGAAGACCACCGACCGCGAGACGATCGAGAAGGAACTCGGCGAACCCGGTCCCGAGCGCATCTGGTACGTGGGCGATGCATTCGAGAACGGCTTCACGCTGGAGGAGGTGTACCAGCTCACGAAGATCGACCGCTGGTTCCTCGACCAGATCAAGCAGATCGTCGACCTGGAGATGAAGCTCGACGACACGAGCCTCGAAGACGTGGACGCGCACACCATGCGCGACCTGAAGCGGCGGGGCTTTTCCGACCGGCGCCTGGCGTACCTGTTCAATGCCGGCGAGGATGAGGTGCGCGCGGCGCGCCGTGCGTTCGGCGTGCGACCGGTCTACAAGCGGGTCGATACCTGCGCGGCCGAGTTCGCGACGCGCACGGCCTACATGTACTCGACCTACGAGGACGAGTGCGAATCCGAGCCGAGCGACCGGAAAAAGATCATCGTGCTGGGCGGCGGTCCGAACCGCATCGGGCAGGGAATCGAGTTCGACTACTGCTGCGTGCACGCGGCGCTCGCACTGCGCGAGGACGGTTTCGAGACCATCATGGTCAACTGCAACCCCGAGACCGTTTCGACCGACTACGACACCTCGGACCGTCTGTACTTCGAGCCGCTCACGCTCGAGGACGTGCTCGAAATCGTCGATCTCGAAAAGCCGGTCGGGGTGATCGTGCAGTACGGCGGGCAGACGCCGCTCAAGCTCGCGCGGGACCTCGAGAAGAACGGCGTGCCGATCATCGGCACCTCGCCCGATTCCATCGATGTGGCCGAGGACCGCGAACGCTTCCAGAAGCTGCTGCAGAAACTGAAGCTGCTGCAGCCGCCCAACCGCACCGCGCGCAGCGCGGCAGACGCGATCAAGCACGCCGAGGCGATCGGCTACCCCGTCGTGGTGCGCCCGAGCTACGTGCTCGGCGGACGCGCGATGGAAATCGTCCACCAGCAGGCGGACCTGGAACGTTACATGCGCGAGGCGGTCAAGGTCTCGAACAACTCGCCGGTGCTGCTCGATCGCTACCTTTCGGACGCGATCGAAGTGGACGTGGACTGCATCTGCGACGGCAAGGACACCTTCATTGGCGGGATCATGGAGCACATCGAGCAGGCCGGCGTGCATTCGGGCGATTCGGCCTGCTGCCTGCCGCCGCATTCGCTCGCCAGCCACCTGGAACGCGAACTGCGCCGCCAGACCGTGCTCATGGCCAAGGCGCTCAAGGTGGTCGGGCTGATGAACGTCCAGTTCGCGATTCAGCGGCGACACGGTCTACGTGCTCGAAGTCAATCCGCGCGCCTCGCGTACCGTGCCGTTCGTCTCCAAGGCCACGGGCATGCAGCTGGCCAAGATGGCCGCGCGCTGCATGGCGGGGATCCCGCTCGCGGCACAGGGCGTGGGCGAGGAAGTGATCCCGCCTTATTTCTCGGTGAAGGAAGCGGTCTTCCCGTTCGCCAAGTTCCCGGGCGTCGACACCATCCTCGGGCCCGAGATGAAGTCCACCGGCGAGGTGATGGGCATCGGCGCGAGTTTCGGCGAGGCCTTCGTCAAGTCGCAGCTCGGCGCCGGGGCGCGCCTGCCCACCGGCGGCCGGGCATTCGTCAGCGTCCGGGACGGCGACAAACTGGCCGCCGTCGGCGTCGCCCGTGACCTCGTCGAACTGGGCTTCGGCATCATCGCCACACGCGGCACGGCCGCGGTGCTCACCGCCCACGGGATTGCGGTGACGGTGGTGAACAAGGTGGCCGAAGGCCGTCCGCACATCGTCGACATGATCAAGAACGGCGAAGTGAGCTTCATCGTCAACACGGTCGAGGACAAACGCACCGCGATCAGCGATTCACGTTCCATCCGCATCAGCGCGCTCGCCCAGCGCGTGACTTATTACACGACGATCTCCGGCGCCCGCGCGGCCTGTACGGGCATGCGCCACCTCGCGGCACTCGAGCCCTATCGCTTGCAGGATCTGCATGCGAAACTTAAAGCTGCCTGGACGACGGGCAGTGAACACTGAGGGGACACCATGGCCATTCCACTAACCATCGTAGGTGCAGGGCTGCTGCGCGCAGAGCTGCACAAACTGAAGACCGTCGAGCGTCCGAACGTGATTGCGGCAATTGCCGAGGCGCGTGCGCACGGCGACCTGTCGGAGAACGCCGAGTACGACGCGGCGAAGGAAAAGCAGAGTTTCGTCGAAGGCAGGATACTGGAGATCGAGAGCAAGCTGTCCAACGCGCAGGTTGTCGACCCCAAGCTCGTGGACGCCGATGGCGCGTGCGTGTTCGGCTCGACGGTCGACCTCGAGGACATCGTCAGCCACGAAAAGGTGACCTATCAGATCGTCGGCGAGGACGAAGCCGACATCAAGGACGCGAAGGTCTCGATCAGCTCGCCGATCGCGCGCGCCCTTATCGGGAAGTACGCTGGCGACCAGGTGGACGTGCAGGCGCCCGGCGGGGTGAAGCAGTACGAGATCCTGGACGTCCAGTACCTTTAGGACCGGCGGCTTCGCGGCGGGCTGAGGCGGTGCTGGGCCTTCTCGGGCGACCAACCGTTTCGCGGTCGCGAGTACCGGCCTTGTCGTCCGCGGCGCCGCGGGGCGCGGGTCTGCGCGCCTTCGGCCTGGCCTTGGCAGCGGCCTCGGGCGGTTTCTCGCGGTAGAGCACGAGAATCTTGCCGATGTGCTGCACGATTGAGGCACCGGTCGCACTGCAGGCCGCTTCGAGCATGCGCGCACGCTCGCCGCGTTCTGCCTGGGCACGCACCTTGATCAGTTCGTGTGCGCCAAGTGCGCGTTCGATTTCCGCCACTACCGTGGCGGTCAGGCCCTTGTCCCCGATCAGCACGACGGGTTCGAGTGCATGGGCGCGGGCGCGCAAGGCACGCCGCTGCGAGGGAGTCATTTCTTTGGGGTTGGATTCAGTCATGCCGACACTGTAAGTCAATCGATGGCCCGCTCCAAATCAAGCAAGGCCTGGATCCAGCGCCACGTGAACGACGCTTATGTCCAGAAGGCACGGGCGCAGGGCTACCGCTCGCGCGCCGTATTCAAGCTGGAACAGATCGACGCCAAGGACCGCCTGTTCCGTGCGGGCGCCCGGATTGTCGATCTGGGTGCCGCCCCCGGCGGCTGGTCGCAGCTGGCGGCGGCCAAAGTCGGTCCGAAAGGTGCCGTAGTGGCAGTTGATCTGCTGGAAATCGCCCCCATGTCCGGAGTAACCGTGCTGCGCGGGGATTTCGGGGATCGTGCGGTGAGGGAGTCGATCAGCGCCGCGCTGGGAAATCAGCCGGCGGACGTGGTGTTGTCGGACATGCTGCCGAATGTGTCCGGAATTCCGGGTGTGGACCAGGCAAATGCCGCCGCCCTGACGGAGCTGGCCATCGATTTCTGCCTCGTCGGACTGAAACCGGAGGGTGTTTTCGTGGTCAAAGTGTTTCAGGGCGAGGCGTTTCAGGGCCTGCTCGGGAGGATGAAGCAAGTATTCCGGACGGTGACGACGCGCAAGCCCGAGGCGTCGCGTGGGGAAAGCCGGGAGGTCTATCTTCTGGGCAGGGGTTTGCGCTCTGCACAAGCAGCGCAAGATTCGGATTAGAATAGTCTTTCGGTGAAATTGGTGCCGTTTTGTTCGCTTTGCCTGTCGCTCTGAGGAGCCGCGTTTGAACAACATGATGAAGAATCTGGTGATCTGGCTGGTGATCGGCCTTGTGCTGATGACGGTGTTCAACCAGTTCAATACCCGCCAGGCCGTGCAGGCGCCCATGGAGTATTCGCAATTCATCGAAGAGGTGAAGGCGGGACGCATCGCCAAGGTGACGATCGAGGGCCGCCAGCTCAAGGCCACGACCAACGAAGGCAAGCGCGTCACGAGCTATTCGCCCGGCGACATCTGGCTGGTGTCCGATCTGCTCAAGTACGGCGTCAAGATCGAGGCCAAGCCCGAGGAAGAGCCGTCGCTGCTGATGAACATCTTCGTGTCCTGGTTCCCGATGCTGCTGCTGATCGGCGTCTGGATGTTCTTCATGCGCCAGATGCAGGGCGGCGGGCGCGGCGGCGCGTTCTCGTTCGGCAAGTCGCGCGCGCGCATGCTCGATGAGATCCACCAACACGGTCACCTTCGCCGACGTGGCCGGCTGCGAAGAGGCCAAGGAAGAAGTCTCCGAGCTGGTCGACTTCCTGCGCGACCCGTCCAAATTCCAGAAGCTCGGCGGCCGCATTCCGCGCGGCGTGCTGATGGTCGGCTCGCCCGGCACCGGCAAGACGCTGCTGGCGCGCGCCATCGCCGGCGAGGCCAAGGTGCCGTTCTTCTCGATCTCCGGTTCCGATTTCGTCGAGATGTTCGTCGGCGTGGGCGCGGCGCGCGTGCGCGACATGTTCGAGCAGGCCAAGAAACAGCGCGCCCTGCATCGTCTTCATCGACGAGATCGACGCGGTCGGCCGCCAGCGCGGCGCCGGCCTCGGCGGCGGCAACGACGAGCGCGAACAGACCCTGAACCAGATGCTGGTCGAGATGGACGGCTTCGAGGCCAACGTCGGGCGTGATCGTGATCGCCGCGACCAACCGGCCCGACGTGCTCGACCCGGCGCTGATGCGCCCGGGCCGTTTCGACCGCCAGGTGGTGGTGCCGCTGCCCGACATCCGCGGCCGCGAGCAGATCCTCATGGTCCACATGCGCAAGGTGCCGCTGTCGCCCGACGTGAAGGCCGACATCATCGCGCGCGGCACGCCCGGGATTCTCCGGCGCCGATCTCGCCAACCTGGTCAACGAGGCCGCGCTGTTCGCCGCGCGCAGCACCAAGCGCCTGGTGGACATGGAGGACTTCGAGCGCGCCAAGGACAAGATCATGATGGGCGCCGAGCGCCGCTCGATGGTCATGCCCGAGGAAGAGCGCAGGAACACCGCCTACCACGAGTCCGGCCACGTCGTGGTGGCGAAGCTGCTGCCCAAGACCGATCCGGTGCACAAGGTCACGATCATCCCGCGCGGCCGGGCGCTGGGCGTGACCATGCAGCTGCCCAGGAGGACCGCTACAGCCAGGATCGCGTGCGCCTCCTGAACACGATCGCGGTGCTGTTCGGCGGCCGGATCGCCGAAGAGATCTTCATGGACCAGATGACCACCGGCGCGTCGAACGACTTCGAGCGCGCCACCGACATCGCGCGCCGCATGGTCACGCAGTGGGGCATGTCCGATGCGCTGGGCACCATGGTCTACGGCGAAAACGAAGGCGAGGTGTTCCTCGGCCGCTCGATCACGACGCACAAGAACGTGTCGGAAGAGACCATGCGCCAGGTCGATGCGGAGATTCGCCGCATCATCGACGAGCAGTACGCGCTGGCGCGCAAGCTGATCGAAGAGAACCGCGACAAGGTCGAGGCTCATGGCCACGACCCTGCTCGAATGGGAAACGATCGATGCCGACCAGATCAACGACATCATGGAAGGCAAGCCGCCGCGTCCGCCCAAGGTCCTGACGCCGCCGATGCCCGGGCCGACGCCGCCCAGCGCCAGCGATGGCGCCGCAGGAGCCGCCGCGCCGGCCGCAAGCTGAACGCCGGTATTTGCGCTGCGGCAGGTTTTCGCTGCCGCTGGATTTTCCGCTGATCATGGGCGTGGTGAACGTCACGCCCGATTCCTTTTCCGACGGTGGGCGCTTTCTTTCGGCCGAGGCCGCCATCGCGCAGGCGCAGGCAGCTCGCCGACGAAGGTGCGGCAATCCTCGACATCGGCGCCGAGTCGACGCGCCCGGGTGCACAGCCGGTCGGCGAAGACGAGGAACTCGCGCGCCTGATGCCGGTGCTCGAGGCGCTTCGCGACCTGCGCGATTCCGGTGTCGGTCGACACGCGCCGTGCCGGCGTGATGCGCGCCGCGCTGGCCGCCGGCGCCTCGATGATCAACGACGTCGAAGCCCTGCAGCTGCCGGGCGCGCTCGAGGCGGTCGCGGGCGAGCGACTGCGGGGTGTGCCTGATGCACAAGCAGGGCGATCCGGCCACGATGCAGCAGGACCCGCGCTATGACGACGTGGTGGCCGAGGTGTGCGCCTTTCTCGCGACGCGCGTGGCGCGCCGCCGAGCGCGCGGGTGATCGCGCGCGAGCGCATCGTCGATCGATCCCGGCTTCGGGTTCGGCAAGACCGTCGCGCACAACCTGACGCTGCTGCGCAACCTCGACCGACTCGCAGCAACCGGCCTGCCGGTGCTGGCGGGCCTGTCGCGCAAGGGCACGCTGGGCAGGCTCACCGGCCGTCCGGTGACCGAGCGCATGGCGGCGAGCGTTGCGGCCGCTTTGCTTGCCGCGCAGCACGGGGCGACAATACTGCGCGTGCACGATGTCGCGGCGACCCGCGATGCACTGGCGGTATGGCGCGCTGTGGAGGAGACGATGAGCAGAAAGTATTTCGGTACCGACGGCGTGCGCGGCACGGTGGGCCAGGCGCCGATGACGGCGGATTTCGTGCTGCGCCTGGGCTACGCGGCGGGCAAGGTGCTTGCGGAACGCAGCAAGGGCACGCGTCCAAGGAGCGGCCTGCGGTCCTGATCGGCAAGGACACGCGCATCTCCGGCTACATGATCGAGGCGGCGCTCGAGGCGGGCTTCTCGGCCGCCGGCGTGGACGTCCTGCTGTGCGGTCCGCTGCCGACGCCGGGCGTGGCCTACCTGACCCGCGCGCTGCGGCTCATGGCGGGCGTGGTGATCAGCGCCTCGCACAACGCCTATCCGGACAACGGCATCAAGTTCTTTTCGGGCGACGGCTTCAAGCTGCCGGATGCGTTCGAGGCGGAGATGGAGCAGGCGCTCGAATACACGATGGGCTGCAACGCCGCCGCGGACCTCGGCCGCGCGCGGCGCATCGACGATGCCGGCGGGCGCTACATCGAATTCTGCAAGTCGACCTTCCCGGTCGACCTCGACCTGAAGGGCATGAAGCTCGTGGTCGACTGCGCGCACGGCGCGGCCTACCACGTCGGGCCGCACGTGTTCCACGAGCTCGGCGCCGACGTGGTGTCGATCGGCGTCGCGCCCGACGGCTTCAACATCAACGAGCATGTTCGGCGCGACGTGCGCCCGAGCAACTGGTGATGGAGGTCAAGCGGCAGAAGGCCGACTACGGCATCGCGCTGGACGGGGATGCCGACCGCCTGGTCATGGTCGATGCGAGGGCACGCTCTACGACGGCGACCAGCTCCTCTACGCCGTGGTCAAGCATCGCGCGCGGCGCGAGAAAGTGGCGGGCGTGGCGGGCACGCTGATGACCAACCTCGGCATGGAGCAGGCGATTGCCGCGCTGGGCATCGCGTTCGGCCGCGCGAAGGTCGGCGACCGCTACGTGCTCGAGATGCTGCGCGAAAAGGGCTGGCTGTACGGCGGCGAGAATTCGGGACACATCATCTGTCTCGACAAGCACACCACCGGCGACGGCATCGTCTCCGCGCTGCAGGTGCTGACCGTCGATCCGCGAATCCGGGCGCAGTCTCGCCGAATTGACCTCCGACCTGAGCCTGTATCCGCAGGTGCTGGTCAACGTGAAAGTGGCGCGCGGTTTCGACTGGAAAAGCCATCCGTCGATTGCTGCGGCGCAGAAGGAAGTGGAGCGCGCGCTCGAAGGCCGCGGCCGGGTGCTGCTGCGGCCCTCGGGCACCGAGCCGGTCCTGCGCGTCATGGTCGAAGGCGAGCCGCGCGAGGCGATCGAACAGGGTGCGCAGGAGATTGCTGCCGCGGTGCGCGCTGGCGCCAGCGGGTAATTCGAAACATTCAAAACCGGAATCGCGCTGCTGGAGCGGGTTACAGGGTAGTTTGTGTATCGGTACCGGTACACTTCCGGTGCCGGAAATCGCCCCTGAGGGTGTAGCCTTCGACCCGTTCCGATCGGACCCTGGCCCGCGACCCAGATCGCCCCGGCGACAGGCAGCCGCACCTCTCCTTGAAAGAGTTCACCGCAATGCAGGTGATCTACATCAACTGGCCGTCCCGCCGGGATGCTCTGCTATCACCTCCCAGGCTTCGACTGGCTCGGCGATGTTTTTGAGCGAGAGCAGTCCAAGGCCGCGCAAGCGGAAATCGCCGGGGAGCCGGTTCGCGGTTTCACGTTCGATCACTATTCGCCCACCGGTTGCATATGCGCCGAGCCGGGCGGCGAGATTGGTCGGCGGGCCGGCCGCTGTGAACGTCCAGCGTTCGCCCGCAGGTCCCTGAAAGCGTACGGCACCTACGTCGCACTCCCCGGATCCGATACCGATATTGATGACGATCGCCGGATGTTCGCCGAGAGTCCCGCGATTGGCCCGATTCGTCCGCTCCCGCACCACGAGCGCCGCACGGACCGCTGCAGCGGCGTGCTCAGCGCGGGTCCCGGCCTGGAAGATGATCATCAATCCGTCGCCTGCGGTTTCGTTGATCTCACCGCCCTCGGCCCGGATCGGTCCAATGAACATCGAGAAGTACCTTTCGACGATCCCGCTCAACGTGGCCCTCGGCAGGGTCTCGCTCAACCGGGAATAGCCTTCGATGTCGAGGAACATCACCGTTACGTCTTTTGCGACCCTGTTCAACGGGGCGTCGGGATCGGCTTCGATCGCGTGGCGCACGCTTTCGGGCACGAAGCGATCCAGGCCGTGCTTGATCCGCTCGAGGAAGAGGACTCGCTCGAGCGCCTCGGTCAGTTCTCGATTCCGGGCGGCGAGGGCGGCGTGGCTTTCGGTCAGCCTCTCGGCCATCAGGTTGAAGCCCTCGGTCAGCGTGCCGGTCTCGTCGGTGGCCATCACCGGCAGCCGGGTCTCGCTCTCGCCGGAACTCAACCGGGCCATCGCCGCCTCGAGCGCTTCGAGCGGCTTGCCGATCGATCTTGCGACCATCCACGCCAGCCCTGCACCCGCGGCGCAGGCTGAAGCGGCGATCAGCAGGACGGTGGACACCAACCGGTCGAGGACCGGATGCGTGCCAAGATCCAGCCCGGTGACCCCGGCCAGCGTCGTAAGCGCCGTGGCGACGAGCGGGAAGAATCCAATCGCCAGCCAGAGCACCAGGAGCCGATGCGAAACCCGCACTCTCGACAAGCTCATGTTTCCGGCAATTCGCGTTCCTGCAAGCAAGTAGGGCCAAGCAAGGGTTCTGCAGATGTAATCGGCTGCAAAGAACGTGGCCGAGGCCGCGACGAGTCCCGCGAGCAGTGGGCGCACCACGAGATGCACGCCCAGGCCGAGGGGAACCGCCTCGATGTTCGAAACGTAGCGAACCAGGGCATGGCCGGTCACGAGCAGCCATCCGAGCAAGACCAGGCCGGCCAGCCGCAGGGGCAGGTTCGCGGCCTTTTCCGCAATCGCAATTGGAATGCCTTGCCTTGCGGCCGGGCCGCGACGCAACCAGGTGCGGATTGGTCGCAGCAGCAGGGCGCTTGCCACGGTTGGCGCAACCACCGCCAGCAGCGCGGCGAAAACCATCGAATGGGTTTGACCCTGCAAGCCCGGGATCGATGCGATATCCGACCGGACATTCAGCGAACTGTAGGCCATCAGCATTCCCATGGCCGCGAGATTGACCAGGACGACCAATGCCAACAGCCACATTACCGACGGGAAAGCCCCTTTAGATCTTGTCGTGTCCATTGGAGGCTGTTCCGGTTGCGCTGCGCCGCAACGGTGCTGCCGCAATCGGGCGGGAGTCGCTCACTGCAGGCGATATCCCGCGTGGCAGGCAACGCAGGCTTGCGTCGTCTGCGCCAGCGCCGCCAGCGCCGGCTTGAGATCCCCGGTGACCGAAGTGTTCTGGACTTCGAGTGCAAGCCGGCTTGCCCCGCGGTGCATTGCCGTACCCGCGTCCTGCATGCCCTGCGGCATGTATTTCGAAACCTCGTGCGCACCGTGCAATTTCAGTGAAGTCATGCCCAGCCGCTCCTCGGAGACCTTTCCGGCTTCGTCGAACGCGCCCCTTGCCAGCGCGTCCTGGATCTGTGCAAGCGCAAGCAAGTGGTCGCGCATGTTCGCGATCGTATGGACGCGAAGCTCGTCGGGAAACTTGACCAACATCCTGTGATCGGTTGTGGCCCCGTGCTGCGCGTTGTTTGCGGGTGCCGGCGCAGGCGTTCCGGCCGGTGAGGAAGGGTGCACATGCTGGGCAAGCGCCACGGCCCCGAGACCGGCGAATGCGGCGCCAATGGCGAAGGTGGCAAAGGTCTTCATCGGCTTCATTCGGGATCTCCGTGAGGGGTTGGCTACCTGAAACAGGCTAACCCCTGGTGTCGCCGGATGCGTATGATCCGGATCACATCCGCGGGAGGGTCGCGGAGGCGTTGGAGGACTCCAGATGTCTGCGTTGCTTACGAATCAGGATTGGGCGAGCCTGTTGCAGGCTCATGCGGAACTTGATGCGCTTCCGGCCATCCTTCGGCGACAGGCGACCGGTAGCACGGCCGCGCAGGGCGAGACGATATTCCGGCTCGGCGCTCAACCGACCAGGATGCTGTGGGTCGTCGACGGCGAGGTCCGCCTCATTCGTCGCTCCCGCAATGGTGTGGAAATCGTGTTGCAACGGGCCTACGCGGGCTTCGTGGCCGAGGCGAGCCTGGAATCATCCCGCTATCACTGCGATGCCGTCGCTGCAACGGACACCCGCCTGCTCGGCCTGCCGATCGGGCCTTTCCGCGAAGCGCTGCGCGGCGATGAGAAATTCCGCAATTTCTGGATGACCCGCCTGGCGCGGGAAGTGCGGCTGCTCCGCGCCCAATGCGAGCGCCTCAGCCTGCGTAGCGCGGCGGACAGGATAGAGCACTACATCGAAGCCGAGGGCAGCAATGGGCGAATCGAATTGCGGCGGACAAGGAAGGCCTGGGCTGCCGAGCTTGGGCTTACGCACGAGTCGCTTTACCGCACGCTCGCAAGCCTTCAGGACAGTGGGAGGATCACCGCTGTGGAACGCGAGGGCGGTCTCGTGCTGACTCTAAACGTCCCCGCCGCAAGCAACTGACATTGCAACAACCTGCGGCGGTGCTACTTGCAGTTGTTGTGCAGCTTCCACTTTTCCTCGTGGCCCAGCGCCTTGGCAAAATCGGGCACCTTGCAGCGCTCGACTTCAGCCGGGTCGACGGGCGCGGCGGACGCTGAAGCGCTTGTTTGCCGGGACGCAACGTGTTCCTGCGTGTCTGTGCTGTAGACCCATCGGGCGATGCCGCCCACTGCCAGCGCGAACAGCGCCACCATGGCGACCTGCACCGGCTCCACCCGAACCTTGGTCGGAGGGACTTCGCAAACACCGCCGGGACATAGCTGCGCCTGGTCCTTGTTGAACAGGTTGTAAACCTTGCAGCCGAGGCAGATGCCGAACGCCGTCTCGAATAACAGCAACGTCAGGCACGCGGCGCAGACGATCAGGTTGATTGGACCGATCACGTTGTTGAGGACCACGAGGTACAACATGGTCAGTGCGAGCGCAAAGCCGATTCCCCAGGCAAAACGCTTTTGCGGCGCGCCCGTCCAGTCGGGCTGCTGCCGGCGCACCATCCACTGGCCCACGATCAGGCTCGGGGCGTAGCGCGGGTTGATGAAAATGCGGATGGTGAAATCGATCAGGAACGCGACCACGAACACCCGGGTGGGCTGGAAGTTGCCCGTCAGCCAGGCGTTCATGAACGCGATGATCGCCAGGAAAAAAAGGAAGCCTGCACCGGCGCGCACTGCGCGCTCGTTGAGCACACGTACTTCGTAGGCGCTGATTTTTTCGCCGAACTCGAAAATGCCGCTCATCTACCGCCTCAAGTTAAATATCTACTCTGAGATTTTCCGCGTCCGGCGCGGCAACGCATATGATCGTGATCATGTTCGTGCCTGATGGATCGAGGAGACTTGGCAAAAATTCTGGGCTAAGCTGCCATGTGACCATGAGCGCCATACACGCCCAATGACGCGCCTCCTGCGTGAATTCCGCCTGTTGTTCGGTGCGCAAAGCGCTGCCTCGCCGGGCAACCGCTTCGACCGGCTGGAATGGGCGGGGGCTTTCGGCGACCTCGGCACGCTGATCCCGTTCGTCATTGCTTACATCTCGCTGCTCAAGGTCGATCCGTGCGGCATGCTCTTCGGATTCGGCTTCGCGATGATCGCCGCGGGCCTGTACTACCGGACGCCTTTCCCGGTGCAACCGATGAAGGCGGTAGGTGCGGTGGCTACTACCCAGGCAGCGCAGACAGCGGTTATCGGTCCGGGCGCTGTGTACGCAGCGGGTTTCGTGACCGGCATCATCTGGCTCGTTCTCGGCCTGACCGGTACGACTGGCAGGGTCGTTCGGCTGATCGGCAGGCCGGTGACAGTCGGGATCATTCTGGGCCTGGGATTCGGCTTCATGCTGGAAGGCATCAAGATGATGTCCTCCAACTGGTGGCTCGGCTCGATCGCCTTGACGGGCACACTGCTGCTGCTGGACAACCGCACGATTCCCGCGATGTTCCTGCTGCTGCTGTTCGGCGGCGCGTCGGCGATCGCGATGCAGCCAGAGTTGCTCAATGCCCTCGCTCAGGTCCAGCTCGAACCGCGCATGCCTGCATTCACGATGGGGAGCATCGGTTGGTCCGACGTTGTCGTGGGCACGCTCTTCCTGGCGTTGCCGCAGGTGCCGCTGACCCTTGGCAACGCAATCATTGCGACCACGGAAGAAAACAATCGCCTGTTTCCCGACCGGCCGGTGACCGAAAAAGGCGTTTCGATCTCCACTGGAGTGCTCAATCTGTTTGGTGCCTGCGTCGGCGGCGTGCCGATGTGCCATGGCGCAGGCGGGATGGCAGGACATGTGCGCTTTGGGGCGCGGACGGGAGGGGCGCCCATCATCCTCGGGCTGTTGCTCGTCGTCATCGCGATTTTCTTCAGTACATCGATCGAGACGCTGCTGAAGATCTTCCCCGCGCCTGTGCTTGGCGTGGTTCTGTTCCTGACTGGCGCGCAGCTCGCCCTGGGCTCATGCGATTTCAGCAAGGACAAGGGGGAGCGGTTCGTTACGCTCGTCACGGCCGCGTTCGCCGTCTGGAACATCGGGATCGCGTTCGTGTTCGGGCTCGCCGCCTACCACGCCCACAAGCGCGGGCTGTTCAGGCTCTGAACGGCGTTGCCCGGGAGCACCCTGCTGAAGGGAAAGTTACGTTCATCTATGCGGATTAAATATCGGTGCACCTCGCAGGTCAGTCTATATAACGTTTTATATATAGCTATCAGCGCCGCGCCCACCAAAGCGCCAACGGTCCGAACAGTATCCCCGCGCCCATGACGGCAAACGCGGCGAGCCAGCCGCTTGCGCTCGCCGCACCGCCGGCCGCGTCGATCGCGGCGCCGACCCCCCATCCGCCGAAGGCCGACAATCCGAACCCCACGGTCGAGTGCAGCGCGAGCGTGGCGCCGCGATAGCGCGGCTCGGCCGCGGCGGACATGCCCGAGGTCAGCGCGCCCGAGTCGGCCGGCACCGTGAAGGCGTAGCAGAGCAGCAGCGCAAGCGAGAGCCACGGCGACATCCCGGCGGTGAATCCGATCGCAAGCGCGACCAGCGCCGAGGCCAGCATCACGAGGCTTATCGCGCGATGCCGGCCGTAGCGCAGCGCTGCCTCGTTGCCGAGGATGCTCGCCGGTAGCGCCAGCACGGTGACCAGCACGCTGACCGCAACAGCATCCAGCGGCGCGCTGCCGGCGGCGCGCGCCATCACGAAGCCCCAGAACGCAACGATCCAGGTGCGCATGCCGTAGAGCTCGAAGCAGTGCGCGCCGTAACCGAAGATGTAGCCGAGCGCCTCGCGGTTACGCAGCACCGGGCGAAAATCGAGCAGCGTGCCCTGACGCGGCGGGGGCGGCACCGGGCGCAGCGAGAACGCGACCGCGGCCATGACCGCGGGTCCACAGCCCGTCACCAGAAATGCCGTCCGCCAACCCCAGTACTCGGCGACCAGTTGCGAAACCAGGAACGACAGGCCGACACCCACCGAGAAGCTCGCCGTGTACAGCGTGACGCTGCGCGAAGCGTCGCCGGCGCCGAGGCGATCGGTGAGGGCCTTGAGGCCCGGCATGTAGGCGCCCGCAAATCCGATGCCGGCCAGGCACCAGAGCACGACCGCCGAGGCGAGTCCCTGCGCGAACAGGGCGAACAGGATCGTGGCGAGGCCGCTCACGAGTGATCCCCAGAACAGGATCTTGCGCGCGTCGATGCGGTCGGTCAGCGTGGTGAGCACCGGCACGGCGCACATGTAGCCCGCCGCATAGCTCGCCGCCATCAGGCCGCCTTCGGAATAGCTGAGGCCCCATTCCGGGATCAGGTAGGCGGGCATGACCGCCGGCAGGACCACATGCGGCAGCAGCGAGCCGAGTTGCGCTGCGCTCATCAGCGCGACGAGGGCGCGATTGTTCATGGGCGATAGTTGTTCATGTTTTACCCATTATGCGGGAACCGAACCCGGACATCCTTGCTGCACCGCCGTGCGATACGGGCGCCGCTCAGTCCGCTTTGCCGCGGCCCAGCGCCAGCATCGCCGCGTAACCCGACAGCCCGAGCAGGGCGGTGAGGATCAGTGCATCGGGGCCGAAACCGTCCAGTGCCAGACCGAACGCGAGCGGCGCTGCGGCCTGGCCGATGCGCGCCGGTCCCGACAGCAGGCCTTGGCGAAACCCATACCCGGCGGGACCGAAGATCGCGAGCGGCAGGGTGCCCTTGGCGATCGTGAGCACGCCGTTGCCTCCGCCGTGTATCAGCGTGAACAGGGCGGAAACGGGCGCGCCGAACGTGAGCAGGACCGCGGCGCCCAGCGGATGCGCGAGCGTGGCGAGGCGCGCCGACAGCAGCGGATGGGTGCGGCGCATCAGGGCGAACTCGAACAGTCGTGCCGCGACCTGGGCCGGACCCACCAGCGAGGCGGCCGCGATCGCCGCGGTGGCCGATGCCCCGGCCAGTTGCAGCATCGCGGGCAGGTGCGCGGCCATGGCCGTGCTGACGAACCAGGTCACCGCAAACACGTAGCCAAGGAGCACCATGGCGCGCATGTCCCCGCCCTTCGGTGCAGGCGCATCGGGCGTTGCCGCGGGCCGGGACGCGTGCGTTCCCGCCGGAACCATCCAGCGGTTCAGCGGCAGGCAGACCAGCAGGTGGATCGCGGCCCATGCGAGGCAGGCGCCGCGCCAGCCGATCTCTGCTTCCAGCAGCCCGGTCAGCGGCCAGGCGACGGTGCTCGCGAATCCTGCAATCAGGGTGATCCCTGTGATCGGCGCGCGGGCCGCCTGCCCATAGGCTGCGGTCAGCGCTGAGAACGCGGCTTCGTACAGGCCCATCGACATGCCGGCGCCGAGCAGCAGCCACGCGACCCATAGCCATGTCGTGTCGGGCGCCCAGGACATCAGCGCCAGCGCGCCGCCGAACACGAGGTTCGACGCCACCAGCATGCCGCGTCCGCCGAAACGGTCGATGCGGCGGCCCACGTACGGGCCGGCGATTCCGGCCAGCAGGAGCGCGACCGAGAACATGGCGAAGATCAGGCTCGCGGACACGCCGAACTCGGCTGCCATCGGTCGCGCGAGGATGGCCGGCAGGTAATAGGTCGAACCCCAGGCGATCGTCTGAGTCGAGCCGAGGGAGATGACGACCGCGGTACGGCTGTGCGGCTTAGTTGATGTCTTGCCTGGGTTCAATATGTTCCACCAGACGAAATAAGAAAGTTCATTAGATCAGACGCTTGCCTTCTGGACAGGCCGAATATATTTCCATATAATTGGAAATATGGAATCAAAAGATGCAGTCAAGGCGCTGGCGGCCCTTGCCCAGGACACACGGCTGGCGGCCTTCCGCCTGCTGGTCGAAGCCGGCCCCGAGGGCCTGGCGGCGGGGGTCATTGCCGAGCGGCTGGGCTTGCCCGCGCCAACCGCGTCGTTCCACCTTGCGCAGCTCGGACATGCGGGCCTGATCCGCTCGCGCACCGAGGGTCGCTTCGTCATCTATTCGACCGACTTCGACCGGATGCAGACGCTGCTCGGCTTCCTCACCGACAACTGCTGCGAAGGCGGGGTCTGCGCGGTTTCACCGGCCGTTGCGCCGGTATTGCAGCCCGGACTTCAACCGAGATCACGCCGATGAAAAACGTTCTGTTTCTTTGCACCGGCAATTCGGCGCGCTCGATCCTCGCCGAGGCTTATCTCAATTCCGCCGGCAAGGGCCGCTTCGTTGCCTACAGCGCCGGGAGTAAACCGGCGGGACAGGTGAATCCGTACGCGCTCGACCTGCTGTCGAAAAACCGGATCGACGTAGCGGGCGTGCGCAGCAAGAACTGGGACGAGTTCGCCGCACCCGGCGCGCCGCAGATGGATTTCGTCTTCACGGTCTGCGACAACGCGGCCGCGGAACCCTGCCCATACTGGCCGGGACAGCCGATGACCGCGCACTGGGGTGTGCCCGATCCGGCCGCGGTCGAAGGCAGCGACGAGGACAAGCGCCGTGCCTTTCATCTCGCCTTCAAGCCAGCTCAGCACGCGCATCAACCTGTTTCTGAACCTGCCGCTGGACAAGCTCGACCGGATCGCGATTGACCAGGCACCTGCAGGACATCGGCGCACGGCGCGCAATGAATGCCGCAACGGCTTCAAGCGCAGAAGCGCCGCCGGCGATCGGTTTCTTCGAGAGCTGGCTGACGCTCTGGGTAGCGCTGTGCATCGTCACCGGGATCGTCCTGGGCCAGGCACTTCCAGGCGTGTTCGCAGCGCTCGGCAGGATGGAAATCGCGCGCGTGAACCTCCCCGTGGGCCTGCTGATCTGGGTCATGATCATTCCGATGCTGCTGCGCATCGACTTCGCCGCGATCGGGCAGGTGCGGCGCCACGCACGGGGCATCGGCGTGACCCTGGCGGTGAACTGGCTGGTGAAGCCGTTCTCGATGGCGTTTCTCGGCTGGGTGTTCCTGCGCCACGTATTCGTCGACTTCCTGCCGGCTGCGCAGATCGACAGCTACGTCGCCGGCCTGATCCTGCTGGCGGCCGCACCCTGCACGGCCATGGTCTTTGTCTGGAGCCAGCTGACGCGCGGCGATCCCTACTTCACACTCAGCCAGGTGGCATTGAACGACGCGATCATGGTGGTCGCGTTCGGCCCGCTCGTCGCGCTGCTGCTCGGCCTGTCCTCGATCACCGTGCCCTGGGACACGCTGCTCGCGTCGGTGCTGCTCTACATCGTGGTGCCGGTGGTGATCGCGCAACTCTGGCGCCGCGTCGCGCTGCGCGGCGGGCAGGAGAAGCTCGATGCCGTGCTGGCACGCGTGCAGCCGTTCTCCATTGTCGCGTTGCTCTCCACCCTGGTCCTGCTGTTTGCTTTTCAGGGCCGGCAGATCGTCGAACAGCCCCTGATCATCGCGATGCTTGCGGTGCCGATCCTGATCCAGGTGTATTTCAATTCCGCGCTGGCCTATTGGCTGAACCGCAGGTTCCGGGTCGAGCACTGTGTTGCCTGCCCCTCGGCGTTGATCGGCGCGAGCAATTTCTTCGAACTCGCGGTCGCCGCCGCAATCAGCCTGTTCGGCATCAATTCCGGTGCGGCGCTCGCGACCGTGGTCGGCGTGCTGGTCGAGGTGCCCGTGATGCTGACGGTGGTGGCGGTCGTCAACCGCTCGAAGACCTGGTACGAGAAAGCACTGTAATGCTGCTGTAACACTCCGCCCCTAGACTGCGGGTCTTGCACACGGATCCAACTGTCTAATTCTCTGAAGGAGCGGAAACAATGAATATAGTTAAGACCTTACGAATCGCCAGTCTGGGCGCGATGCTGGCCGCCGGACACGCGTTCGCTGCGGACATCACCGGCGCCGGCGCAACGTTTCCCTATCCGATCTACGCCAAGTGGGCCGACGCCTACAAGAAGGCGACCGGAACGGGCATGAACTACCAGTCGATCGGTTCGGGCGGCGGCATCAAGCAGATTACCGCCAAGACGGTCGACTTCGGCGCGTCCGACATGCCGATGAAGCCGGCGGATCTGGAAAAGAACGGCCTGATGCAGTTTCCGGCCATCATGGGCGGGGTGGTGCCTGTATACAACCTCAAGGGCGTGACTTCCGGGGAAATAGCCCTGACAGGGCCGTTGTTCGCCGACATCTATCTGGGCAAGATCAAGAAGTGGAATGATCCGGCAATCGCAGCGATGAACAAGGGCGTGAAGCTGCCCGACCAGGCGATCTCGGTGGTCGCGCGCTCGGATGGTTCCGGCACGACGTTCATTTTCACGAACTATCTCTCCAAGGTGAGCCCTGAGTGGAAGAGCTCCATCGGTGAGGGCACCTCGGTGAAATGGCCGGTCGGCCTGGGCGGTAAGGGCAACGAAGGCGTGGCGAACTACGTGGCACGCATCGACGGCGCGATCGGTTACGTCGAGTATGCCTACGCCAAACAGAACAAGCTGTCGGTGGCGAAGCTGGTGAACCATGACGGCAGCACGGTCACGCCGACCGAAGAGTCGTTCAAGGCGGCAGCCGCCGGCGCCGACTGGGCGAAGGCGCCGGGGATGTACCTGATCCTCACCGATCAGCCGGGCAAGGCAAGCTGGCCGATGACGGGCGCGTCCTTCATCCTGATGCACAAGGTCCAGGACAAGCCGATGAACGCGAAGGAAGTGCTGAAGTTCTTCGAGTGGTCGTTCAAGAACGGCGACAAGATGGCCGGCGAGCTGGACTACATCCCGATGCCCGATGCTGTCGTCACGATGATCGAAAGCTCGTGGAAAGGCCTCAAGGGCGCCGACGGGAAGGCAGTGTATTGATCGTTCAAGAGTGGCTCGGCTGTCGCGTCGCAGTGGCGGGGCCGCAGCCGAGGTGCGTGCCGGGGAGGGGGCTTAGCGGCTCCCTTGACCCTTGCTGCAGAAAATGCCGATAGAATCGCCCCTACAAAAAGCTGGCCATGAGCGCCATGTTCCCCACAGCTGAGTCCAGCGGTCAATCAGGTCGAATGAGCGATTCCTCCCAGCGTTCCTCACCTCCCCCGGTCGTGTCCGAGCGATGGAAGGACGTGCTGTTCGAGAACGTCACGAAGTTTTTCGCGCTGCTGGTGTTCAGCATCCTGGCGGCGATCATGATCTCGCTGCTGATCGGCAGCAGCCTGAGCCTGCAGAAGTACGGCATTTCCTTCATCTGGACCGCGGAATGGGATCCGGTGCAGGAGGAGTTCGGCGCCCTGGTGCCGATCTTCGGCACCCTGGTGAGTTCGGCGATCGCAATGATCATCGGCATCCCCGTGAGCTTCGGGATTGCACTTTTTCTCACCGAACTGTCGCCCAGCTGGCTGAAGCGCCCGTTGGGCACGGCGATCGAGCTGCTCGCCGCGATCCCCTCGATCATTTACGGCATGTGGGGGTTGTTCGTCCTCGCGCCGATTCTGCAGACCTATGTGCAGCCGGCCCTGATTTCAGTCTTTGGCGGCATTCCGCTGATCGGCATCCTGTTCGAAGGCGCGCCCCTCGGCATCGGCATGCTGACTGCGGGCCTGATCCTTTCGATCATGGTGATTCCGTTCATCACCGCGGTGATGCGCGATGTGTTTGAGCTGGTGCCGCCGATGCTCAAGGAGTCTGCGTACGGTCTCGGTGCCACGACCTGGGAAGTGGTGTTCCGCATCGTGCTGCCCTATACCAAGACCGGTGTGGTCGGCGGCATCATGCTGGGGCTCGGACGCGCCCTCGGTGAGACGATGGCCGTCACGTTCGTGATCGGCAATGCGCACCGGCTGTCGGCATCGCTCATGGCGCCGGGCAACAGCATTGCGTCGGCGCTGGCCAACGAGTTCACCGAAGCGGTGGGTGATCTCTACTATTCTGCGCTGTACGAACTCGGCCTGATCCTCTTCGTCATCACCACGATCGTGCTCGCGCTGGCGAAACTGATGCTGTCGCGGCTGGCTCGACAGGAAGGGGCGAGGACCTGAGATGGCCACCACCGGAATCGACGCTGCGAACCCCGTCTACGTCGCGCGCAAGCGGCGCAATGCCGTGATGCTCGTGATTTCGGCGGCGACGCTCGCATTCGGTCTGTTTTTCCTCGTCTGGATCCTGGCCACCCTGTTGTACGAGGGTGGCACCGCGCTCGCCAAGATTTCGATCTTCACCAAGATGACGCCGCCGCCCGGGGCGGACGGGGGCCTGGCGAACGCGATCTACGGCAGCCTGCTCATGGTATCTGTGGGTACCTTCATCGGCACTCCGATCGGCATCCTCGCGGGAACCTATCTTGCGGAATACGGCAAGAACGGCTGGCTCGCCTCGTCGACGCGCTTCCTGAACGACGTGCTGCTCTCTGCGCCCTCGATCGTGATCGGGCTGTTCGTGTATTCGGTCTACGTATCGCAGGTGAAGCATTTTAGCGGCTGGGCAGGATCATTCGCGCTTGCTCTGCTGGTCATTCCGGTGGTGGTGCGCACTACCGACGACATGCTGAAGCTGGTGCCCGGTGCCCTGCGAGAGGCGGCAGCGGCGCTGGGCTGCCCGACCTGGAAGATGGTCATACTCATTACCTATCGGGCGGCGCGCACCGGCATCATCACCGGCATCCTGCTGGCCGTGGCCCGCATCAGCGGCGAAACCGCACCGCTCCTGTTCACATCGCTGAACAACCAGTTCTGGTCGAGCAACATGAATGCGCCGATGTCGAACCTGCCCGTGGTGATCTTCCAGTTTGCGATGAGCCCGTACGAGGACTGGCAGCGCCTCGCCTGGGGCGGCGCGGCATTGATCACCATCGCAGTACTCGTCCTCAATATTGTTGCGCGGACGCTGTTCCGCAAGCAGTAACTGTCCCGAAGGAGAAAGCATGGAAGCCGGCACCAGCAGCAACGTCCAGATGCGAAGACCGCAGGCCTTCGGGGTGTCCGAGCGGTCCGGCGGGTCTCCAATGTCGAGCGCGCCTGCAAAACTGGAGGTGCGCGACCTGAATTTTTTCTATGGAAAATTCCAGGCGATCAAATCGGTGAGCATGGACATCCCCGAAAAGAAGGTCACGGCCTTCATCGGCCCCTCGGGTTGCGGCAAGTCGACCCTGCTGCGTATCTTCAACCGCATGTACTCGCTGTATCCGGATCAGCGCGCCGAAGGCACGATCATGATGGACGGCGAGAACCTGATCACGACCAGGCAGGATGTGTCGCTCCTGCGCGCGAAGATCGGCATGGTGTTCCAGAAGCCGACCCCGTTTCCGATGTCGATCTACGACAACATCGCGTTCGGGGTGCGCCTGTTCGAGAAAATGTCCAAGCGCGAGATGGACGACCGTGTCGAATGGGCGCTGACCCGTGCCGCGCTCTGGGGCGAGGTCAAGGACAAGCTCAACCAGAGCGGCCACAGTCTGTCCGGCGGGCAGCAGCAGCGACTGTGCATCGCGCGCGGCATCGCCATCAAGCCTGAGGTGCTGCTTCTGGACGAGCCCTGTTCGGCGCTTGATCCGATCTCCACGGCCAAGGTCGAGGAGCTGATCCACGAACTGAAGACCGACTACACCGTCGTCATCGTGACCCACAACATGCAGCAGGCGGCACGCGTATCCGACTACACCGCCTACATGTATCTGGGCGAATTGATCGAATACGACGTGACCGACACGATCTTCATCAAGCCGAAGAAGAAGGCAACCGAGGACTACATTACCGGCCGGTTCGGCTAGCCTTCTGTACGGTCGCAGGGGTGGCGTGGTGCCCCCAAGGTGTGTTGCACCGCGATGCGCACGCAATTTGTTGATCCTTAGGGCGGTTTTGGTTTGACCCATGCCTGTCCGGCACGGTAAAATCGCGCGTTTTTCTTGTTCGGGATCGCAATGCGTGGTCGGCTGGTAGCCGGGAACTGGAAGATGCACGGCAGCCGGCGCGCGAACGCGGCGCTGCTCGATGCGCTCGTGCCTGGAATGGCGGGGCTGGACGGCGTGGAGTGCGCGGTCTGCGTGCCCTTTCCCTATCTGGACGAAACGGCCGCAAGACTGGCTGATTCCCGCATCGCGCTCGGCGCCCAGAACCTCAGCGAATTTGCCTCCGGGGCATATACCGGTGAGGTCGCCGCCCCGATGCTGGCCGAATTCGGCTGCAGGTTCGTGCTGGTGGGACATTCCGAGCGTCGCGCGCTCTACGGCGAGACCGATGTGCAGGTCGCCGCAAAGTTTGCCGCCGCCCAGAACGCCGGGTTGACACCGGTCCTGTGCGTAGGAGAAACGCTCGAGGACCGCGATGCGGGGCGCACCAGCGAAGTGGTTGGGCGCCAGCTCGATGCGGTGCTCGAGGTGTCAGGCGCGGCGGGTATGGCAAACGCGGTGCTTGCGTATGAGCCGGTGTGGGCGATCGGAACCGGACGGACCGCATCTCCCGAGCAGGCACAGGAGGTGCATGCATTCCTGCGCGGGCGGATAGCAGGACGGGCGGCCGACATTGCAGGTGCATTGCGCATCCTCTACGGCGGCAGCGTCAAACCCGCCAATGCAGCGGAAATTTTTGCGAAGAACGATGTGGATGGGGGGCTGATCGGTGGCGCCTCCCTGGTGGCGGACGATTTTCTTGCGATTTGCAAGGCAGCAGCAGGCAAGAGGTGACGAATGGAAACCTGGTTGACAGTAGTTCTGGTAGTGCACGTGCTGGTGGCCCTGACGGTGATCGGGCTGGTGCTGCTTCAGCATGGCAAGGGCGCGGACATGGGGTCCGGATTCGGTGGCGGTTCCTCCGGCAGCCTGTTCGGTGCTTCGGGATCGGCGAATTTTCTGTCCCGCGCCACGGCCGTCCTGGCAACGGTGTTCTTCCTCACCAGCCTCGGACTGGCCTACATGGCGACGCACCGGACCAAGCCTTCGGGCGGCGTGATGGATGCGGTGAAGACGGAGAAGTCTGCACCCGCAGCAGTGATCCCGGCGCCTGTGAAAGTGCCCGAGCAGCCGCCCGCGAAGTCCCCTGAAGACAAGTCGAAGGGTGTGCCGAATTGATCCAGCACAAGAACGATTGAAGTGCAGATTCAGCGAACCGTGATTTTTGAGGGATAATTGTCATACTGCCCACGTGGTGAAATTGGTAGACACGCCAGCTTGAGGGGCTGGTGGCCTAAACAGCCGTAGCAGTTCGAGTCTGCTCGTGGGCACCAGCAATAAGCGGGGCCGGGAATGATCCCGGGCCCGCTGCAAGGAACAAACCGATTTCGGGAACGCGTAACCATACGGCCCAGCCAGGCCGGACCGAAGCGAATGCTCGTAGAGTACTTTCCGATCCTGTTGTTCATCTGCGTGGCGCTGGGCGTCGGCGTGATGCCGATGATGCTCGGCAAATTGCTCGGGCCGAGCCGGCCCGACGCGGAGAAGCTGTCACCGTACGAGTGCGGCTTCGAGGCGTTCGAGGATGCGCGCATGAAGTTCGATGTGCGCTACTACCTCGTTGCCATCCTCTTCATCCTGTTCGACCTCGAAATCGCCTTCCTGTTTCCCTGGGCGGTGGTGATCAATGAAATCGGCCTGTTCGGTTTCCTCTCGATGATGGTCTTCCTCGCGATCCTCGTCGTCGGTTTTGTGTACGAATGGAAGAAAGGGGCGCTGGAATGGGAATAGAAGGCGTACTCCAGGAAGGTTTCGTCACCACGACCGCCGACAAGCTGATCAACTGGACGCGCACCGGGTCGCTCTGGCCGATGACCTTCGGCCTTGCCTGCTGCGCCGTCGAGATGATGCAGGCCGGCGCCGCGCGCTACGACCTCGATCGCTTCGGCATCGTTTTCCGCCCCAGCCCGAGGCAATCCGACCTGATGATCGTCGCCGGAACCTTGTGCAACAAGATGGCGCCGGCCCTGCGCAAGGTCTACGACCAGATGGCCGAGCCCCGCTGGGTGATTTCGATGGGCTCGTGCGCCAATGGCGGCGGCTATTACCACTATTCGTATTCCGTGGTCCGCGGCTGCGACCGCATCGTGCCGGTCGACATCTACGTGCCCGGCTGTCCGCCGACGGCGGAGGCGCTGCTGTACGGCCTGATCCAGTTGCAGAACAAGATCAAGCGCACCAATACCATCGCACGCTGACCGTCGCACGCAGACACTCCCCAAACCCGTACAACAATAATCCATGACCCCGAAGCTCCAGCGCCTGCACGACGCGCTCCAGACAGTGCTCGGCGGACGCATTTCCAGCCTGCGCGAGGCCCAGGGCGAGCTGACAATCGAAGTGGATGCGGCGGACTATGTGTCCGTTGCACAGACCCTGCGTGATGCACCCGAACTGCGCTTCGAGGAGCTGATCGACCTCTGCGGGATCGACTACTCCACTTACGGCGACCGTGCCGAACCGGGCCCGCGTTTCGCGGCCGTGGTTCACCTGACCTCGGTGTCGCAC
The DNA here is from genome assembly GCA_963844255.1 of uncultured beta proteobacterium. Classification (GTDB taxonomy): domain Bacteria; phylum Pseudomonadota; class Gammaproteobacteria; order Burkholderiales; family SG8-39; genus SZAS-79. The sequence continues at coordinate 259,008 of CAWJNP010000003.1, read as the reverse complement.
AACTGGCGGCTGCGTTTGCGCGCGTTCTGTCCCGATGCAGAGTTCCCCATGCTCGATACGCTCCTGCCGGTGTGGGCGAGCGCCAACTGGTACGAGCGCGAGGCCTTCGACCTGTACGGCATTGTGTTCAACGGCCATCCGGACCTGCGCCGCATCCTCACCGATTACGGCTTCATCGGGCATCCGTTCCGCAAGGATTTTCCGATCAGCGGCTATGTCGAGATGCGCTACGACCCCGATCAGAAACGCGTGATCTACCAGCCCGTCAGCATCGAGCCGCGCGAGGTCACGCCGCGCATCGTGCGCGAAGAACACTACGCCGAGGGCGAGTAGGCCGAGCCGCAATGTCCGATATCCGCAACTACACGCTCAATTTCGGCCCGCAGCATCCTGCGGCGCACGGGGTGCTGCGCCTGGTGCTCGAGCTCGACGGCGAGGTGATCCAGCGTGCCGACCCGCATATCGGGCTCCTGCACCGCGCGACGGAAAAACTCGCCGAAACCAAGACGTTCCTCCAGTCGGTCCCCTACATGGACCGGCTCGACTACATGTCGATGATGTGCAACGAGCACGCGTACGTGATGGCGATCGAGCGGCTGCTGGGCATCACGCCGCCCGAGCGCGCGCTCTACATCCGCACGATGTTCGACGAGATCACGCGCCTCCTGAACCACCTGCTCTGGCTCGGGGCGCACGGCCTCGACTGCGGCGCGATGACGATGTTCCTGTACTGCTTCCGCGAGCGCGAGGACCTCATGGACTGCTACGAGGCGGTCTCGGGGGCGCGCATGCACGCGGCCTATTACCGCCCGGGTGGCGTGTATCGCGACCTTCCGGATTCGATGCCGCAGTACACGGCGAGCAAGATCCACAATGCGCGCGCGGTCGGGGCAATGAACGAAAACCGCCAGGGCACGATGCTCGATTTCATCGACGATTTCACCCGCCGATTCCCGGCCTGCGTCGATGACTACGAGACCCTGCTCACCGAGAACCGGATCTGGAAGCAGCGCACCGTGGGCGTTGGCGTGGTTACGCCCGAGCGTGCGATGCAGCTCGGCTTCACCGGCGCGATGCTGCGCGGCTCAGGCGTGGAATGGGACGTGCGGCGCATGCAGCCCTACGCGGTGTACGACAAGATGGTCTTCGACATTCCGGTCGGCGTGAACGGGGACTGCTACGACCGCTATCTCGTGCGCGTCGAGGAGATGCGCCAGAGCAACCGGATCATCAAGCAGTGCGTCGACTGGCTGCGCGCGAACCCCGGGCCGGTGATCATCGACAACCACAAGATTGCGCCGCCATCGCGCGTCGGCATGAAGCAGAACATGGAGGAGCTGATCCACCACTTCAAGCTGTTCACCGAAGGCATGCACGTGCCGCCGGGCGAGGTGTACGCCGCCGTCGAGCACCCGAAGGGCGAATTCGGCATCTACCTCGTCTCCGACGGCGCCAACAAGCCCTACCGCGTGAAGATCCGCGCCCCCGGGTTCGCCCATCTGTCCGCGCTCGATGAAATGGCGCGCGGCCACATGCTGGCCGACGCCGTTGCAATCATCGGCACCCAGGACATCGTGTTCGGCGAGATCGACAGGTAGGCGGCCCCCGATGCTATCCACAGACTCACTAAAGAAGATCGACCGCGAAATCGCAAAGTACCCGTCCGACCAGAAGCAGTCGGCCGTGATGGCAGCACTCATCATTGCCCAGGACGAGAAGGGCTGGCTCGCCACCGAGACCATGGATTTCGTTGCGCAGTACCTCGGCATGGCGCCGGTGGCGGTGTACGAGGTCGCGACCTTCTACAACATGTACAACCTCGCGCCCACCGGACAGTTCAAGCTCACGATCTGCACCTGCCTGCCGTGCGGCCTGCAGGGTTCGCTCGACGCGGCCGACCACCTCAAGCAACGCCTCGGGATCGATTTCAACGAGACCACGGCCGACGGAAAGTTCACGCTCAAGGAAGGCGAGTGCATGGGCGCCTGCGCGATGGCGCCGGTCGTGCTGGTCAACAACAAGCGCATGTGCGACACCATGTCCCCGGACAAGCTCGACGCATTGGTGAATGAGCTGCGCAGCGACGCGGGGAAAAAGGCCTGAGATGCTGAACTACGGACCCGATGCGATCCTGATGGCCGGCCTGGACGGCAACAACTGGCGCCTGAAGGATTACGAGCAGCGCCAAGGATATGCCGCGCTGCGCCGGATCATCGCCGAGAAGATCAAGCCCGAAGACGTGATCGCCGAGGTCAAGAAGTCCGGGCTGCGCGGCCGCGGCGGCGCAGGTTTCCCGACCGGCCTCAAGTGGAGCTTCATGCCGCGCCAGTTTCCGGGTGCGAAGTATCTGGTCTGCAATTCGGACGAAGGCGAGCCGGGCACCTGCAAGGACCGCGACCTCCTGCGCTACAACCCGCATTCGACCATCGAGGGCATGATCATCGGCGCCTACGCGATGGGCGTGTCCACCGGCTACAACTACATCCACGGCGAGATCTGGGAAGTCTATGAGCGCTTCGAGGAAGCGCTCGAGGAAGCGCGCGCGGCCGGCCTGCTCGGCAAGAACATCCTCGGTTCGGAGTTCAGTTTCGAACTGCACGCACACCCGGGCTACGGCGCCTACATCTGCGGCGAAGAGACGGCCCTGCTCGAATCGCTCGAGGGCAAGAAGGGGCAGCCGCGCTTCAAGCCGCCGTTCCCTGCGAGCTTCGGGGTGTATGGCAAGCCGACCACGATCAACAACACCGAGACCTTCGCTGCCGTGCCCTGGATCATGCGCAACGGCGGCGACCCGTTCCTCGCGCTGGGCAAGCCGAACAACGGCGGGACCAAGCTGTTCTCGGTATCCGGGCACGTCAATCGTCCGGGCAACTACGAGGTGAGGCTCGGCACGCCGTTTGCAAAGCTGCTCGAGATGGCGGGCGGCGTGCGCAACGGGAACAAGCTCAAGGCGGTGATTCCCGGAGGCTCGTCCATGCCGGTGCTGCCGGCCGACGTCATGATGGCCACCGACATGGATTACGACTCCATCGCCAAGGCCGGTTCGATGCTCGGCTCGGGCGCAGTGATCGTGATGGACGAGACCACCTGCATGGTGCGCGCGCTGGAGCGGCTCTCGTATTTCTATTTTGAGGAGTCATGCGGCCAGTGCACGCCCTGTCGCGAAGGAACGGGCTGGCTCTACCGTGTGGTCAACCGGATCGAAAACGGCGCCGGGCGGCCCGAGGACATCGACCTGCTCAACAACGTGTCCGACAACATTGCGGGCCGCACGATCTGCGCGCTCGGGGATGCTGCGGCGCTTCCGGTCAAGAGCTTCATCAAGCACTTTCGCTCTGAATTCGAGTACCACATCGAGCACAAGCGCTGCCTCGTTTCCGGTTCGAAGAGCGAACCCCGCTGGGGACGCTCCGGTGCGCATGGTTCCGTGAACGATAGTGCCAGGGCAGCCTAGGACGACGCACATGCTAAAGGTTGAAATCGACGGCAGGGAAGTGGAGGTCCAGCACGGCGCCACCGTGATGGAGGCCGCGAACAAGCTCGGCATCTACGTGCCGCATTTCTGCTATCACAAGAAGCTGTCGATCGCGGCCAACTGCCGGATGTGCCTCGTTGAAGTCGAGAAGGCACCCAAGCCGCTGCCGGCCTGCGCGACGCCCTGCACCGATGGGATGAAGGTCAAGACCCATTCGGAAAATGCGCAGAAGGCACAAAACGGCGTGATGGAATTTCTGCTGATCAACCATCCGCTCGACTGCCCGATCTGCGACCAGGGTGGCGAATGCCAGCTGCAGGACCTGGCCGTCGGCTATGGAAAGAGCAATTCGCGCTACGAGGAAGAGAAGCGCGTCGTCCTGCACAAGGATATCGGCCCGCTGGTTGCCGCCGAGGAAATGAGCCGCTGCATCCAGTGCACGCGCTGCGTGCGCTTCGGTCAGGAGATCGCCGGCGTGATGGAACTCGGCATGATCGGCCGTGGCGAGCACTCCGAGATCGTCGCCTTCGTCGGCAAAACCGTGGATTCGGAACTCTCGGGCAACATGATCGACCTTTGTCCGGTCGGCGCCCTGACCTCCAAGCCGTTCCGTTACTCCGCCCGCACCTGGGAACTCGCGCGCCGCAAATCGGTGTCGCCGCACGACGGCCTGGGTTCGAACCTGGTCGTGCAGGTGAAGCAGAACCGCGTGATGCGCGTTCTGCCGCTCGAGAACGAGGCAATCAACGAATGCTGGCTGTCGGACAAGGATCGTTTTTCCTACGAAGGCCTCAATTCGCCCCAGCGGCTGACCCAGCCGATGGTGAAGAACGAGGGCCGCTGGGAAACCACCGATTGGCAGAGCGCGCTGGAGCGCGTGGTTGGCGGCCTGAAGGCCGCCGGCAGCGAAGTCGGCGTGCTGGCCACCCCGCACTCGACACTCGAAGAGCTCTACCTTGCACAGAAGCTCGTGCGGGGGCTGGGCAGCCAGAGCGTGGATTTCCGCCTGCGCCAGGCTGATTTCTCGGCCGACGGAAAACTGGGCGGCATCCCGTGGCTCGGCATGCCGATCGCGGAGCTCGGCACGCTCGACCGCGTGCTTGTGGTCGGCTCGTTCCTGCGCAAGGACCATCCGCTGATCGCGAACCGGCTGCGTCAGGCGGCCAAGCGGGGCACCCAGGTCAACGTGCTGCATTCGAGCGACGACGACCTGCTGATGCGCGTGGCGAACAAGCAGATCGTTTCGCCCGCGGAACTGCCCGCGGCGCTTGCGGCTGTCATGGGTGGTCCGATCGGCGAGAGCCTGAAGTCGGGCAAGAACGTCGCGATCCTGCTCGGCAACTTTGCACAACAGCATCCGCAGGCTGCGCAGCTGCATGCGATCGCGCAGTCGCTTGCCGATACGCTCGGCGCGAAGCTCGGGTTCCTCGGCGAAGCGGCCAACAGTGTCGGTGGCTATGTCGCGCAGGCCGCGGGGCAATCCAATGCCGCCGCCATGCTGGCGCAGCCGCGCAAGGCCTACCTGCTCTTCAATGCGGAAGTCGATCTCGACTGCCACGATCCGCGCGCGGCGCGCGCCGCCATGGACAAGGCGGATTTCGTCGTCGCGCTGTCGGCGTTCATGCACACGGCGTCGGACTACGCCGACGTGCTGCTGCCGATCTCGCCGTTTACCGAGACACCGGGGTCCTTCGTGAATACCGAGGGCCGCCTGCAGACGTTTCATGCCACTGTGAAGCCGCTGGGCGAATCGCGTCCGGGCTGGAAGGTGCTGCGCGTGCTTGGCGGCCTGCTCGGCGTGGCCGGTTTCGATTACGAAACGGCGGAGGGTGTGCGCGCCGAGTCCCTGCAGGGCAGGGACGTGGCCGCATTGCTCTCGAACAGGACCTCGGTCGCCGCCAAGGCCGGTGGCGGCGCGGTTGCCGGCATCCAGCGGGTCGCGGACGTCCCGCCATATTTCTCCGATGCGCTGGTGCGTCGTGCCGATTCGCTACAGAAGGCCGCGGATGCGCGGGCGCCGCGCGCCCGGATGAACGCCCGGCTGATGGCCGAACTCGGTCTTGCCGAGGGCGACACCGTGTCGGTGCGCCAGGGCGAGGGCGAGGCGCAGCTACCCGTCTCGTTGGATGAGCGCGTGCCCGACCGTTGTGTGCGCGTCGCTGCCGCACACGCGTCCACGTCCGCGCTCGGACCGATGTTCGGAACGCTTGTCGTGGAAAAAATCTCCGTGCAGAAGGCCGCCTGATGCTGGACGCGCTGCTCTCCCTTTCGGAGTCGCGGTTCGGCCCCCTGTGGGGTCCGGCGCTGTACGAGCTGGTGACCTCGCTGTTCTTCATCGTGTGCATCGTTGCGCCGCTGATGGGTGCGGTTGCGTACCTGACGCTGTGGGAGAGGAAGCTCATCGGCTGGATGCAGATTCGCATCGGCCCCAACCGTGTCGGCCCGCTGGGACTGCTGCAGCCGGTGGCTGACGGGATGAAGCTCCTGTTCAAGGAGATCATCTCCCCGAGCCAGGCGAATACGGGTCTGTTTTTCCTCGCGCCGATCATGTCGCTGATGCCGGCGCTGGCGGCCTGGGCGGTCATCCCGTTCGCCCCGGAACTCGTACTTGCCGACATCAATGCGGGCCTGCTGTACGTGATTGCGCTCACGTCGCTTGGGGTCTACGGCGTGATCATCGCGGGCTGGGCTTCCAACTCGAAGTACGCCTTCCTCGGTGCGATGCGCTCGGCGGCGCAGATGGTGTCCTACGAGATCGGAATGGGATTTGCCCTGGTCGTCGTGCTGATGGTTTCCGGCAGCCTCAATATTTCCGACATCGTCACCGGGCAGACCAGGGGGATGTTCGCCACCAAGGGCCTGAATTTCCTGTCCTGGAACTGGCTGCCGCTGCTGCCGATCACGGTGGTGTATTTCATTTCCGGCGTGGCCGAGACCAACCGCGCGCCGTTCGATGTGGTGGAAGGCGAGTCGGAGATCGTCGCCGGGCACATGGTCGAATATTCCGGCATGGCGTTTGCGCTGTTCTTCCTCGCCGAATACATGAACATGTGGCTCATCTCCGTGCTCACGGTGGTGATGTTCTTCGGCGGCTGGCAGTCGCCGATCGACAGTGTCGTGTTCAACTGGATTCCGCCTTTCGGCTGGCTGCTGATCAAGATGTTCTTCGTCGTGTCACTGTTCCTGTGGTTCCGCGCGACGTTCCCGCGCTACCGCTACGACCAGATCATGCGCCTGGGCTGGAAGATATTCATTCCGGTGACGCTGGTATGGCTGGTCGTGATCGGCGTATGGATGCAAACCCCGTATTCGTTGTGGAAATGAGGCGCGGCCATGCAACGCATCGCTGAGTTCTTCCGATCCTTCCTGCTGCTGGAACTCCTGCGCGGGATGATGCTGACCGGCAGGCATCTCTTCGCGCGCAAGATCACCGTGCAGTTCCCCGAGGAGAAGACGCCGATGAGCCCGCGTTTTCGCGGACTGCACGCGCTGCGCCGCTACCCGAACGGCGAGGAACGCTGCATCGCCTGCAAGCTGTGCGAGGCGGTCTGCCCGGCGATGGCGATCCATATCGAATCCGAGCAACGCGCCGACGGCACGCGCCGCACCACGCGCTACGACATCGATCTCACGAAGTGCATCTTCTGCGGCTTCTGCGAGGAGGCCTGTCCGGTGGATGCCATCGTCGAAACGCGCATCCTCGAGTACCACGGCGAGAAGCGCGGCGACCTGTATTACACCAAGCCGATGCTGCTCGCGGTCGGCGACCGGTACGAAGCCCAGATCGCGAAGGACCGCGAAGCCGACTCGGGCTATCGCTAGATCATGATCTTCGAAACCGCCACCTTCTACGTTTTCGCCGCGATCCTGCTGTTCGCGGCGGTCGCCGTCGTGACCGCGCGCAACCCGGTGCATTCCGCGCTGTTCCTCGTGCTCGCGTTCTTCACCGCGTCGGGGATCTGGATGCTGCTGCGCGCCGAGTTCCTCGCCATCGCCCTGGTGCTCGTCTACGTGGGCGCGGTGATGGTGCTGTTCCTGTTCGTCGTGATGATGCTCGACATCAACCTCGACCGGCTGCGCGAGGGATTCTGGAGCTACCTGCCGCTCGGCGCCACGGTGGGCGATCCTGATGGTCGCCGAAATGGTGCTGGTGCTCGGTGGACGGTACTTCGACTTCATCCTGCCCAAGCCCCGGGACTATGGCGCGCCGCTACAGCAATACCAAGGAACTCGGGCGCCTGCTGTATACCGAATACGTGTACGCGTTCGAACTGGCTGCGGTCGTATCTGCTGGTGGCGATCATCGCGGCCATCGCGCTGACGCTGCGCAGCCGCAAGGACACGAAGGGCCAGGACCCGTCCGAGCAGGTGCGCGCGCGGCCTGCCGACCGGGTGCGGATCGTGTCGATGCCCTCGGAGGATGGCCAATGACGCCTGACGCTTTCGCATTTCCTCGTGCTCGGCGCACTGCTGTTCGCGATCAGCGTGGTGGGGATCTTCCTCAACCGCAAGAACGTCATCATCCTGCTGATGGCGATCGAACTCATGCTGCTGGCGGTGAACCTCAATTTCATCGCCTTCTCGCATTACCTGGGCGATACGGCCGGGCAGGTGTTCGTGTTCTTCATCCTCACGGTGGCCGCGGCCGAATCCGCGATCGGGCTGGCGATCCTGGTGGTGCTGTTCCGCAACCTCAGCACCATCAACGTCGATGACCTCGACTCGCTGAAAGGATGAGCGCGGAGATGAATCCCCGGTTGAGCCGCGCTTCGAACGGATCGAAACGATGATCGCAATGAAGACCCTGTACCTGATCGTGCCCTTTGCGCCGCTTGCCGGTGCGATCGTCGCCGGCCTGTTCGGGCGCAGCATCGGTCGCGCGGGCGCGCACTCGGTGACCATCCTCGCGGTGCTGGTGTCTTTTCTTGCCTCCTGCATGATCTTCGCCGACGTGGCGGCCGGCAATGTCTACAACGGCAGCGTCTATACCTGGATCACCAGCGGGGAGACGCGCATGGAGATCGGCTTCCTGATCGACCGCCTGACGGCGATCATGATGATCGTCGTGACCTTCGTGTCGCTGATGGTGCACATCTATACCATCGGCTACATGGCCGAAGACCCCGGCTACCAGCGGTTCTTCTCCTACATCTCGCTGTTCACCTTCTCGATGCTGATGCTCGTGATGGCGAACAATTTCCTGCAGCTGTTCTTCGGCTGGGAGGCGGTGGGCCTCGTGTCCTACCTGCTGATCGGCTTCTGGTACACCCGGCCGACGGCGATCTACGCCAACATGAAGGCGTTCCTGGTGAACCGGGTCGGTGACTTCGGCTTCATTCTCGGCATCGGCCTGGTCCTCGCGCATTTCGGGACGCTCGACTACAGCGCGGTGTTCTCGCAGGCACCTGCGGTGTCCGGCAAGACCATCGAGTTGTTCTCGGGCACGCCGTGGCTGCTGATGACGGTGGTCTGCATCTGCCTGTTCGTCGGTGCCATGGGCAAGAGCGCCCAGTTCCCGCTGCACGTCTGGCTGCCGGATTCGATGGAAGGTCCGACTCCGATTTCCGCCCTGATCCACGCCGCAACCATGGTGACCGCCGGCATCTTCATGGTCGCCCGCATGTCGCCGCTCTTCGAGCTGTCGCAGACCGCGCTGTCGGTGGTCCTGGTGATCGGCGCGATCACCGGTCTTTCCATGGCGGTCGTTGCGATCACCCAGTTCGACATCAAGCGGGTGGTCGCCTATTCGACGCTTTCGCAGCTCGGCTACATGACGATGGCGCTCGGAGCCTCGGCCTACTCGGCGGCGATATTCCACCTGATGACGCATGCCTTCTTCAAGGCGGTCCTGTTCCTCGGCGCAGGCTCGGTCATCATCGCCATGCACCATGAGCAGGACATGCGCCGCATGGGCGGGCTCAGGAAGTACATGCCGATCACCTACTGGACGGTGCTGGTCGGCGCGCTGGCGAACGCCGGGTTCCCGCCGTTTGCGGGATTCTTCTCGAAGGATACGATCATCGAGGCCCTGCATGCTTCGCACGCGCCGGGCGCGGGGTTCGCCTATGTCGCTGCGCTCGCCGGTGTGTTCTTCGCCGGGCTGTACTCATTGCGGCTGGTGTTCATGACCTTCCACGGCAGCGAGCGCATGGATGCGCACACGAAGAAGCACCTGCACGAGACGCCCTGGGTCGTGACCCTGCCGCTGGTGCTGCTGGCGATTCCCTCGGTCGTTGCCGGCTGGACCATCGGCAGCGTGGTTTTCGGTGACTTCTTCGGCGCCGCGATCCAGGTCTCCTCCGCTCACCACTACATCACGGAAATGGCCGAAGAGTTCCACGGGGTGTGGGCGATGACGGTGCATGGCCTGACGGCGCTGCCGTTCTGGCTGGCGCTCGCAGGGGCCTGTACGGCGTGGTACTTCTACATCGCACGGCCCGACCTGCCGAAAGTCGTGGCCGGCAGGTTCGGCATCCTCTATGCGATCGTCGAGCGCAAGTACGGATTCGACGAGCTGTACTCCTGGTTGCTCGCGGGCGGCGCGCGCGTCCTCGGCACCGGTCTGTGGAAATACGGTGATCAGACCCTGATCGACGGGCTTGCAGTGAACGGCTCCGCCAGGCTGGTCGGCTGGTTCTCGGGGATCGCCCGGCTGTTCCAGACCGGCCTGATCTACCAGTACGCATTCACGATGATCATCGGGGTGTTCGTGCTGCTCACCCTGTGGTTCGCACACGCATGATCCGCCACGGCACCCGCAAAGAATAATAATGCAACCATCCGTTCCCCTTCTGAGCCTCGCCATCTGGGTGCCGATCCTGGCGGGCCTGCTGGTGCTCGCGACAGGCACCGACCGCAATGCGGCGACGGCGCGCGCGATTGCCCTGGTCGGCGCGTTGTTCGGCTTTTTCGTGACGATTCCGCTGTACGCCGGTTTTGACGTCTCTTCGGCCGGGATGCAGTTCGTCGAACTCAAGCCCTGGATCGAACATTTCAACATCAACTACCACCTGGGCGTCGACGGCATCTCGGTGCTGTTCATCCTGCTCAACAGCTTCATCACCGTGCTGGTGGTGATATCGGCGTGGACCGTGGTCGAGAACCGGGTGGCGCAGTACTTTGCGGCGTTCCTGTTCCTGTCAGGGATCATGAACGGCGTGTTTGCCGCGCTCGACGGGGTGCTGTTCTACGTGTTCTTCGAGGCCACGCTGATTCCGATGTTCATCATCATCGGCGTCTGGGGCGGACCGAACCGGGTCTATGCCGCGATGAAGTTCTTCCTCTACACGCTGCTCGGGTCGCTGCTGATGCTGGTCGCGCTGCTGTATCTCTACAGCAAGTCGGGCGGCAGCTTTTCGATCCTCGACTGGCACAAGCTGCCGATCGCGCTGGGTGCGCAGAAGCTGCTGTTCTTTGCCTTCCTGTTTGCGTTCGCGGTCAAGGTGCCGATGTGGCCGGTGCACACCTGGCTGCCCGACGCGCACGTCGAGGCGCCCACCGGCGGTTCGGTGGTACTGGCCGCGATCATGCTGAAGCTCGGTGCCTACGGTTTCATCCGCTTCTCGCTGCCCATCCTGCCGGATGCGAGCCGGGAACTGGCGTGGTTCATGATCGCACTCTCGCTCATCGCGGTCGTCTACATCGGCCTGGTCGCGCTGGTGCAGACCGACATGAAAAAGCTGATCGCCTACTCGTCGATCTCGCACATGGGTTTCGTGACGCTGGGATTCTTCATCTTCAATCCCTATGGCGTCGAGGGCGCGCTGGTGCAGATGATCTCGCACGGCTTCATTTCCGGCGGCGATGTTCCTCTGCGTGGGCGTGATGTACGACCGCATGCACAGCCGCCAGATCGCGGACTACGGCGGCGTGGTGAACACGATGCCGAAGTTCGCCGCGTTCTTCATGCTGTTCGCGATGGCCAACTGCGGGCTGCCGGCGACCAGCGGGTTCGTCGGCGAATTCATGGTGATCATGGGCGCGATGAAGGCCAATTTCTGGATCGCCTTTGCGGCCGCGACGACCCTCATCTTCGGCGCGGCCTACACCCTGTGGATGTACAAGCGCGTGGTGTTCGGCGCGGTGGCCAACGACCATGTCGCCGCGCTGAAGGACCTCAACGGGCGCGAATTCCTGGTGCTCGGCGCGCTTGCAGTCGCCGTGCTCTTCATGGGCATCTACCCGCTGCCGTTTACCGAGGTGATGCACGCCTCGGTCAACGAACTGCTGCGCCACGTCGCGCTGCCGAAGATCTGAGCATGCCGACCGTGAATACAGCGCTGCCCGATTTCCTCCCGGCCCTGCCGGAGATCTTCCTGCTGGTGATGGCCTGTGCGGTGATGCTCGTGGACCTGTTCGTGAAGAGCGAGCGGCGCACCGCGAGTTACCTGCTTGCGCAGTTCACGCTGGCGGGTTGCGCCGGGCTGACACTGCTGGTGATGATCGGCACCCAGGGCGCTGTGCTCTACACCTTCAGCGGCATGTTCGTCGCCGACATGATGTCGCACGTGCTGAAGCTCGTGGCCTACCTCGCGTGTCTCGGTCGCATCTGGTCTACTCGCGCCAGTACCTGCTCGACCGCGGCCTCCTCAAGGGCGAATTCTGACGCTGCTGCTGTTTGCGCTGCTCGGCATGATGGTGATGATCTCGGCCAACAGCTTCCTCACGCTGTACCTGGGGCTCGAGCTGCTGTCGCTGTCGCTGTACGCGATGGTCGCGCTGAACCGCGATTCGGCCGCCTCGACCGAGGCGGCGATGAAGTACTTCGTGCTCGGCGCGCTGGCCTCGGGCCTGCTGCTCTACGGCATGTCGATGATCTACGGCGCGACCGGCACGCTCGACATTCGCCGATATCGCCAAGGCGATCGGCAGCGGCGAACGCCGACCGCACCGATCCTGGTGTTCGGCCTGGTGTTCATGGTCTGCCGGCATCGCCTTCAAGCTCGGCGTCGTGCCGTTCCACATGTGGATTCCCGACGTCTACCATGGCGCGCCCACCGCGGTGACCCTGGTCATCGGCACGGCGCCCGAAGCTCGCGGCGTTCGCGATGGCGATGCGCCTGCTGGTCAACGGCATGCTCGATCTTGCGGGGGACTGGCAGCAGATGCTGGTGATCCTGGCCGTGCTGTCGATGGCGATCGGCAACCTCACGGCGATCGCGCAGACCAACCTGAAGCGCATGCTGGCCTATTCGACCATTTCGCACATGGGTTTCCTGCTGCTCGGCCTGCTGTCGGGGGTCGTGGGCGGAAACTGGTTCAACGCGACGGATGCCTACAGCGCGGCGATGTTCTACGTGATCGTCTACGTGCTGATGAGCCTGGGCGCCTTCGGCATGCTCCTGTTCCTGTCGCGCGCCGGCTTCGAGTGCGAACGGCTCGAGGACTTCAAGGGCCTGAACCGGCGCAATCCGTGGTATGCGTTCATCATGATGATCCTGATGTTCTCGATGGCCGGGGTTCCGCCGACCGTCGGCTTCTTTGCCAAGTTCGCGGTGCTGTCCGCCACGGTCGCCGCCGGGCAGGTCTGGCTCGCGGTGGTCGCGGTGGTGTTCTCCCTGATCGGCGCGTTCTACTACCTGCGCATCGTCAAGCTGATGTACTTTCGACGAGCCCGACGAAGCGTCCGGCAACGCGGGCCCGGTCAATGGCCCGTCGGAAATGCGCCTGCTGCTTTCCCTCAACGGCCTCGCGCTCCTCGTCCTCGGGCTGCTGCCGCAGCCGCTGCTTGCGCTGTGCATGTTCGCCATCAAGTCGCTCTGAACCCCGCCGCCCGCGGCGCTGCGTCACCGTTGCAATGAAGGCGAAGGAGGACCTCACCGAGCACTTCGTCAGCCGCGAAGAAGTGTTCACCGGCCGCCTGCTGCAACGTGCGCCGCGACACCGTGCGCATGCCCGACGGCGCGAGCGCGACGCGCGAGTACATCGTCCATCCCGGGCGCGGTGGCGATCCTGCCGCTGCACTGCCAACGGCAACGTGATGCTCGAGCGCCAGTATCGCTATCCGCACGGGCGTGACTTCATCGAGATTCCGGCCGGCAAGGTCGAGGCGGGGGAGGACCTGCTCGGCACCGCGCAGCGCGAACTGCTCGAGGAAACCGGCTACGCGGCCGGCGAATGGCAGCGCCTGACCACGATCCACAACGCGATCTCCTATTCGGACGAAGCGATCGAGCTGTTTCTTGCCCGCGGTCTGGACAAGCGCACGCAGAAGCTCGACGCGGAGGAGTTCCTCGAGGTGCTGGAAGTGCCGTTTGCCGAGGCGATCGCGATGATGCAAGACGGACGGATCACGGACGTCAAGACCATGATCGCGCTGTTCTGGGCGCGCGACTTCGTGCCGGGGATATCAGCCTGATTTTGTAACTTTCATATCGCCGAGTCCGCTCCAGGACTGGCGATCCTGTCAGTTCGTGTATCGATATCGATACACCTAGCCCGGCCGTGAGGCGACCAGAATCTTGCCGTCGGCCTCTACGACCACCGTGCCGGCCTGGTTTGACGCGACGCCCTTCATGACGCAGATGCCGCCCTTGTGGCGCGGCTTGTCCAGCCGCTCGGTGACCGTCCAGCGCGTGGTGAGCGTGTCGCCGGGCTTCACCGGTGCCTTGAACCGGCAGGCGTGCTCCATGTAGGCGATCGCCGTTCCGGCGAAATACATGCCCACCGGGGAGGAGATGAGGGCGCTGGTGAACGGGCCGTGCAGTATGCGTCCGCCGAACATGGATTTCTTCGCGAACTCCTCGTCCACATGCAGGGGATTGAAATCGCCGAACAATCCGGCGGCCAGAACCAGGTGTGCTTCGGTCACCGTCAGGCTGGTGCCGAATGTTTCGCCTATCGACACTTCGTCATACCATTTTCCGTGAAAGACCATGTATCCCTCCGTAGCGGGGAATTGTAGACTGCCTGCAAATCAAAAGGAGACCGGCATGAGCAACGTCGCAACGCGCATTTCACCCACCGAGCTGAAGGCGATGATCGCTGATCGCGGGGAACTCGCGATCCTCGATCCGCGCGAAGAAGGCGTGTACTCGAAGAGCCACCTCTTTCTCGCCGCCTCCTGCCCGCTCTCGAAGCTGGAACTGCGGATCGGCGCAATCGTGCCGCGCGCCGCGACGCGCATCGTCCTGACCGACGAGGACGAAAGCCTCGCGCAGCGCGCAGCCGCGGTGCTGCGCGACTTCGGCTACGGCGACATCCACATTCTCGCGGGCGGTCTTGCTGCATGGACTGCGGCCGGCTACGAGCTGTATTCCGGGGTGTTCGTCCCGAGCAAGGCATTCGGCGAATACGTCGAGCACCATGCCGGTACGCCGCGGATTTCGGCGGTTGACCTCAAGGCCAGGCTCGACGCGGGCGAGGACATCGTGGTGGTGGATTCGCGGCCGATGAACGAATACCAGGTGATGAACATACCCGGCGCGCTCGATTGTCCCGGCGCGGAGCTGGTCTACCGGGTGCCGGAGCTGGTGAAGAATCCCGATACGCTGGTGATCGTGAACTGCGCCGGCCGCACGCGCTCGATCATCGGCGCGCAGTCGCTGATCAACGCCGGCCTGCCGAACAAGGTCATGGCGCTGAAGAACGGCACCATGGGCTGGCACCTGGCGGGCCTCGAACTTGCGCGCGGCAACCACGACATGGCACCCGCGCCCGGCAGAGAGGCGCTGGCGAAAGCACGTGCACTGGCGGCGCAGGTGGAAAAGCGCTTCTCCATCCGGCGTCTCGATCGTGCCGGACTTTCGCGCCTCGCCGGCGACACCAGCCGGACCCTCTACCTGCTCGACGTGCGCTCGCCGGAGGAATATGCGCTGGGCCATCTGCGTGGCGCGCTCAGCGCACCCGGCGGCCAGCTGGTGCAGTCGACCGACCAGTACATGGCGACCCGCAACGCGCGGGTCGCGCTGGTCGATTCCGAAGGCGTGCGTGCGGTGATGACCGCCTCGTGGCTGCTGCAGATGGGCTGGCCCGAGGTCTACGTGGTCGAGGATGCGCCGCAGGTCGATGAGGTGACGCCTCAGGAACTGCCCGCGCTGAAGGACGTGCAGGTGCTCGATTTCGGCAGCAGCATCCAGTATCGCGCCGGGCACGTGCCGGGGGCGGCATTTGCCGTCCGCGCGCGCCTGCCTGCACGCCAGGATCGGCTTGCGAAGCAGGGCACCATCGTATGCACTTCGCCCGACGGCATGCTGGCGCGCTTCGCGGCAGCGGACCTGCGGGCCCTGACTGGCGCGACCATCAAGGTCCTGGCCGGCGGCACCAAAGCCTGGACTGCCGCGGGGATGCCGATCGAATCCGGCGAAACCCAGATGTGGGAGCCGTCCGACGACGTGTACTACAAGCCCTACGACGGGAAGAGCCAGGTCGAGCAGGCGATGCGGGACTATCTTGACTGGGAAGTGGCGCTGATGGAGAAGATCGAACGCGACAGCGACGTGCGCTTCGTGGAATTTCCGGCGTAGGCATCCCGGCGTTTCGGAAATCGGCCGTGTGAGCCTGACGGATCTTTCTCTGGTGGGTGCGGCGGCGATGCTCGCACTCGCGTTCCGCCCCTGGGCTTCGCTGAGGACGCCAGCGTCCCGGGTCCCGCTGATTCCCGTGCTTGTCCTGCTGCCCTGCCTGTGGGCAGCGCAGACGATGCTGCCGACCCGGCTGCCCCGGCGCCCCCGACACGAATCGAACGTGTGACCTACCCCTTAGGAGGGGGTCGCTCTATCCACTGAGCTACGGGGGCGGTGGAAACCTCGGGCCGCATTTTAGCCGATCATCCCCACGACAGCCCGGCGAGACCGATGCCGCTCGGCTATCATTGCGCCCGCAATGATTCATTTCTCCTTTCGCCGCATTGCCCCGGCTTTCCGAATGATTCGTCCTGCTTTCGCAGGACTGTTCCTCGCGTTCTCGTTGATCGCACCCTGCGGTGCGCAGAGCTGGGCCTGGGACGACGGCACGGTGCCGTTCGTGGTTTCCCCGGAGGAGATCGTCGACCGGATGCTGCGGATCGCGGATGTCGGTGCCGGTGACTACGTGATCGACCTCGGCTCCGGTGACGGCCGGATCGTGATCGGTGCGGCCAGGCGCGGTGCGCGCGCACTGGGCATCGATATCGATCCGAGCCTGGTGGAGAAAGGACGCGAGAATGCGCGGCAGGCAGGGGTGTCCGACCGGACCGAGTTCCAGGCGAAGGATCTGTTCGAAACCGACCTGAGCGCGGCGACTGCGATCACGATGTATCTCCTGCCCGAAGTGAATCTGAAGCTGCGTCCGCGGCTGCTGGCACTCAAACCCGGCACCCGCGTGGTGTCGCACGACTGGGACATGGGCGACTGGGAACCGGACGAGACCATCGAATTGCGCACGCCGGAAAAACCGGTGGGCCTCGGCGGAAAATCGCGGGTATTTCTCTGGGTCGTGCCGGCCGATCTTGATGGCCACTGGACGTGGACGTTTCCGCAGCACGGCGGTGACTGGAGCTTCGATATTGCGCAGACGTTCCAGTCGGTCAAGGTGGAGGCGAAGGCCGCCAATCAGGGGCTCCTCGTGCGTGCCACGCGCCTGCGAGGCCGCGAGATCAAGATGCTGGTGACGGGCCTGGTCGGCGGCACCGCGTGGAACCATTTCTTCAAGGGGACAATCGACGGCGACCGGATCAGCGGCGAGGTCCTGATCTCGGATGGCCAACAGCAACGGGCAGTTCCATGGATCGCGAACAGAAAGAAATAGTTGCCGGTCCCCGCCCGCTGCTGTCGGTGTTCGACGGCGTGTTCCTGATGGCCGGCATGGTCATCGGCGTGGGCATCTTCAAGGCGCCTTCGATCGTGGCCGGGAGCGTCGGCTCGGGCGCGGAGTTCCTCATTGCGTGGCTGGCCGGCGGACTGATTTCGCTCGCGGGAGCGCTCGTCTATGCCGAATTGTCCGCACGGCATCCGGATACGGGCGGTGAATACGCGTTCCTTTCGCGCGGTCTCGGGCGCGGGACGGGATTCCTCTTCGCCTGGTCGAGGATCACGGTGATACAGACCGGCGCGATCGCCGCGGTCTCCTTCGTGTTCGGCGACTATGCCTCGCAGATCCTGCCGCTCGGGGTGCACGGCGCCGCGATCTACGCGGGTATCGGCGTGATCGCACTGACGGTGCTCAACATGGTCGGAACTCTGCAGAGCAAGAGCCTGCAGAAGTTCATGCAGATCGCGCTGATACTCGGCCTGGTTTTCGTCGCGCTCGGGGGCATGGCGGTGCACGCGCCGGCGCCGGCCGTGGCGGCGCCTGCATCGGCCGGGGGTGCTTACGGCCTGGCCATGATCTTCGTTCTGCTGACCTACGGCGGATGGAACGAGGCGGCGTATCTGGGCGGCGAGGTGCGCGAACCCGCACGCAACATGACCCGCATACTCGTGTGGGGCATCGTGGTCGTCACAGCACTCTACATGCTCGTGAATGCTGGCTATCTGGTCGCACTGGGTCTGCAGGGCATGAAGGATTCGAAGGCGGTGGCCGCCGACGTCATGCGTCTGGTGGCGGGCGAGAAGGGCGCGATGATCCTTGCGGTGATCGTGTGCGTATCGGCGCTTACGACGATGAACGCTGCGATCTTCACCGGCGCCCGCACGAGCTATGCATTCGGGCGCGACTTTGCGCTGTTCGCGGGACTGGGGCGCTGGCGCGAGGCCGGCAGCACCCCCGCAACGGCGCTGATCTGGCAGGGCGTGGTGGCCCTGCTGCTGATCGCGGGCAGTGCGCTCACGCCGGATGGCTTCTCGGCAATGGTGGCCTACACCTCGCCGGTCTTCTGGACGTTCTTCCTTCTTACGGGAGCAACGCTGTTCGTGTTTCGCGCGCGCGACGCCGGAAAGGCGCGACCGGCGTTCCTGGTTCCGGGTTATCCGTTCGTGCCGCTGGCCTTCTGCGCGAGTTGTGCGTACATGCTGTATTCGAGCATCGACTTCGTCCGCGGCCCCTATGGGCCGAGCTTCGGCGTCGCGGTGCTCGGTGGCATTGCCGTGATGGCCGCCGGTCTGCCCCTGTATTTCTTTGCGGGTCGCCGCAGATGAAAGGATGCACATCGTGAAAAGATTGTTCGTTCTGTGTTCCTTCCTTCTCCTGTCGGGAGCGCACGCCACGTTCGCCCAGGATTTTGCGCGCGAGCAGCGCTGGGCCGACGAGATCGTTCCCGCGCTGGTCGTCGGCGAACCCGTCTGGCTGACCGGCAGTGCGCAACGCAGGTTCCTCGGCCTGTATACCGAGGCGAAGGATGCCAAGGCAGCTGTGGTGCTCGTGCACGGCATCGGCGTGCATCCGGATTTCGGCGTCATAGGGGCGCTTCGGGTGAGCCTGGCCGATGCCGGCTACACCACGCTGTCCATCCAGATGCCGGTTCAGAAATCCGATGCCGTGAGCAAGGATTATTATCCAGCAGTGTTTCCGGATGCCGTGGAGCGGATACGCGCTGCGGGTCGCTGGCTGCAAGCAAAGGGCAAGGGCAGGATCGTGCTCCTGTCGCACAGCATGGGTTCGTGGATGAGCAATGTCTATTACGAGGAAACTGCGAATTCGCCGTTTGCGGCCTGGATCTGCATGGGGTTGACGGGCGGTTACGGGAACATGAGCAACGTGAAGGTTCCGGTGCTGGATCTGTACGGCGAGAACGATCTGCGTAACGTCCTGCGCGCCGACTGGCGGCGAAAGCTCACGATCGGCGGCATCGATGGATCGAGGCAGGTCAGGATCGAGGGCGCGGACCATCATTACGCCGGCAAGGAGAAGGAACTGTCCGCCGTGATCGACACGTTCCTGCGCGAAGCGGTGCTCAAGTGACCCTGACCGAGCTGCGCTATATCGTCGCGGTCGCGCGGGAGCGCCATTTCGGACATGCCGCGGAATCCTGCTTCGTTTCGCAGCCCACGCTGTCGGTCGCGATCAAGAAGCTCGAGGAGGAGCTGGGGGTCACCCTGTTCGAGCGCGGACCGGGCGAAGTCTCGGTCACGCCCACCGGCGAGCAGATCGTCGCGCAGGCACAGCGGGTGCTTGAAGAGGCCTCGCGCATCCGCGAAATCGCACAAGCTGGCGGCGACCCCCTCTCCGGTACTCTGCGGCTGGGCGCGATCTACACGATCTGCCCTTACCTCCTGCCAAAGCTGATCCCGATCCTGCGGCGTACCGCACCCGCGATGCAGTTGATGATCCAGGAGAACTTCACCCACAAGCTTGCCGAGTCCCTCAAGCAGGGCGAAGTGGACGTGATCATCCTTGCGCTGCCGTTCGCCGAGTCCGGCATCGTCACTCAGCCGGTCTACGACGAGCCGTTCCTGGTGGCCATGCCACAGGGGCATCCGTGGGAGAAGCGCAAGAACATCGGCGCAGCGGAACTCACGCGTGAAAGTCTGTTGCTGCTCGGCGCCGGGCATTGTTTTCGCGATCAGGTGCTGGAGTTCTGCTCATCCGTGCATCGCTCTGGCAGCGGTCTGCAGCGCTCCCTGGAGGGAGGGTCGCTCGAAACCATCCGTCAGATGGTCGCAAGCGGCGTGGGACTCACGGTGCTGCCCAGCACCTCGGTGGGCGCCGGCGAAAGCCACAACGATCTCATCCGCGTGCGGCCGTTCAGCAAGCCGGTTCCCGAGCGGCGGGTCGCGCTGGCCTGGAGGAAGAGTTTCCCGCGGCCCGAGGCGATCGAGGCGCTGCGTCAGGCCATCCTCGAGTGCGATCTGCCGCAGGTGCGCAAGCTGGCGTGAACGCACCCTCGGACTGGGTGGTGCGCTGGGCGCATCTGATTGCACCCGGAGGCCGCGTGCTCGATCTGGCGTGCGGGCAGGGCCGGCATGCGCGCTTCCTCGCATCCCGGGGGCACACCGTCCTTGCTTCCGACCGGGATATGCAGGCCCTGGCGTCTTTGACCGATGCACCCCGCATTGAAGCTGCGCATGTCGACCTCGAGAATGGCACGCCCTGGCCATTTCCAGGAATGCGGTTTTCGGCCATCGTGGTCACGAACTATCTGCACCGGCCATTGTTTCCCTGGCTCGTGGAGGCACTCGCGCCGGGCGGGGTCCTGATCTACGAAACTTTCGCTCTGGGGAACGAGTTGCACGGAAAACCGTCCAACCCTGAGTTCCTGCTGAAACCGGACGAGTTGCTCGAGGCATTCCGCCCTGTGCTGAGGGTCGTGGCGTTCGAGCAGGGCGAAACGGTCACGCCCAGGCCGGCGATCGTGCAACGCTTGTGTGCAGTACGCGGCGCGGGTCTGGCGAATGTACTGGAGTCGCGCACGTAATATCTGGATACATCTGCCGGCACCTGAGTGTCACCGAATCGGTTAAAATTTCAGGCTAATCAAACCCTTTGGAGGGGGCGGCTATGATCACCGGAAGCCTGGTTGCAATTGCGACGCCGATGCTCGAGGACGGCAAGCTCGATCTGGCACGTTTTCGCAGTCTCATCGACTTTCATGTCAATGAAGGCACCGACGCGATCGTCGTGGTCGGGACCACGGGCGAGTCGCCCACGGTCGACTTCGACGAGCACAAGGAACTGATCAAGGTCAGCGTCGAACACGCCAAGGGTCGCATTCCCATCATCGCGGGAACCGGCGGAAATTCGACGGCAGAGGCGATCGAACTCACGGAATCGGCGAAGAAAGCCGGTGCGACAGCCTGCCTTTCGGTCGTGCCCTACTACAACAAGCCGACCCAGGAAGGCCTGTACCGGCATTTCCGCACCATCGCCGAGGCGGTCGACATACCGCAGATCCTGTACAACGTACCCGGGCGCACGGTGGCCGACATGTCCAACGACACGACGCTCCGGCTGGCGGCGCTGCCCGGCGTGATCGGCATCAAGGATGCGACGGCGAACATGGAGCGCGGGTGCGACCTGATCAAGCGGGCACCGCAGGACTTCGCGATCTACAGCGGCGAGGACTCCGCGGCGCTGCCGCTGATCCTGCTCGGCGGACACGGCGTGATCTCGGTGACCGCGAACGTAGCGCCGCGCCTGATGCATGAGATGTGCGCGGCGGCGCTGGCAGGGGACGTAGCCACGGCGCGCGCCATCAACGAGCGCCTGCTGTCGCTGCACCAGAAACTGTTTGTCGAAGCCAATCCGATCCCGGTCAAGTGGGCCCTGCAGCAGATGGGTCTTATCGGCGGCGGTATCCGGTTGCCGATGACACCGCTGTCGGATCGTTTCTTCGATACCGTGCGTGAAGCGTTGCACGAAGCCGGAATTGCAGTACCCGGGACGGCAACCGCCGGCCTTCGGGTCGTAGAGGGGCGTGGATGACTTTTTTCGTGATGTTTCCCCGGGCATTGTGTTGCGTACCTTCGCGAGTCGCGGCCGTATCGTTGCTCGCTGCGGTATTGGCGCTGGGCGGATGCAGTACCGCGCAGGAAATGCTCGAAGGCAGTGGCAAGAAGATCGATTACAAGTCGGCCGGACAACTGCCTTCGCTCGACGTCCCGCCCGACCTGACCGCGCCGACGCGCGACAATCGCTACGTGGTGCCCGAGGTGAAGGGGGCAACGACCCTGTCTTCGTATCAGGCCGAGCGCAAGGTGCAGCCGCAGTCCGGGTCCTCGGGCGTGCTGCCGGCGGTCGAGGCGATGCGCATCGAGCGTTCCGGCACCCAGCGCTGGCTCGTCGTGAATGACACACCGGACCACCTGTGGCCGCTGGTGAAGGAGTTCTGGCAGGAGAACGGCTTCCTGCTCGAGGCCGAAAATCCTGAGACCGGTCTCATGGAAACCGACTGGGCCGAGAACCGCGCCAAGATTCCGCAGGACATGATTCGAAACTTCATCGGAAAGATGGTCGACCAGCTGTATTCCACTGCGGAACGCGACAAGTTCCGTACGCGGCTGGAACGCGGCACGGCCAAGGGGTCAACGGAAATCTACATCAGCCATCGCGGCATGATGGAGATCTACACGACCGAGGCGCGCGCGCAGACCACCTGGCAGCCACGTCCGCCCGATCCGGATCTTGAGGCGGAGTTCCTGCGCCGGCTGATGGTCCGGCTTGGCGCGAAGGAAGAGCGGGCCAAGGAGATGATCGCCTCGGCACCGCAGACATCGCGGGCGGCCCTGACCAAGCAGTCGGACGGCACTGAAAGGCTGGATGTGCTCGAGCCCTTCGATCGCGCCTGGCGCAGGGTTGGCCTGGCACTTGACCGGGTAGGGTTCACGGTCGAGGATCGCGACCGGCAGAAAGGGCTGTATTTCGTGCGCTATGCCGATCCGGAAAAGGACATGGCCAAGGTCGACGCAGAAAAACCCGGCCTGCTCTCCAAGCTTGCGTTCTGGAAGAGCAGCGGCACGAAAGTCACGGCGGAGCAATATCGTGTCCTCGTCATGCAAGGCGGGGAAAGGAGCCAGGTCCAGGTGCTGGGCAGGGACGGCTCCTCGGACCGCTCTCCGACTGCGCGTCGCATACTTTCGCTGTTGCATGAGCAGTTGAAGTAAGCCCTAGCGGGTCGGAGCGACGGTATGAAGCGCTGCGCGCCTGTCGGATGATCCGTTTTGCCTCTCTAGGCAGCGGCAGCAAGGGCAACTGCCTCCTGGCCGAGGTCGGCAATTCGCGCCTTCTGCTCGACTGCGGGCTGGGCAAGCGCGAGACGGCGCGCCGCCTGGCGCGCCTGGGTCTCGCGCCATCCGATCTTGCCGGGATCATCGTCACCCACGAACACGACGATCACGTGGGAGGCGTGTTCGCATTTGCCGCCCAGCATGCGCTTCCTGTCTGGATCACCCACGGCACCTGGCGCGCGGCGCTGGAGGCAGGCAAGGGCGGGGAGGACTCTGGCGTGGAGGTCAATCTTGTCGATGGCCGGGCGGCGTTCCAGGTCGGTGACATCCACGTGCAGCCGTTCACGGTACCGCACGACGCGCGCGAGCCGGTTCAGTACGTCGTGTCCGATGGCGCGTTCCGCGTTGGTGTGCTGACCGACATCGGTGCGTCCACGCCGCACGTCGAATCGGTCCTCTCAGGTTGCGACGCGCTGGTGCTCGAATGCAACCATGACCTCGACATGCTCGGGGCCAGCGGGTATCCGAAATGGCTGCAGGAGCGGATTTCGGGTCCGTTCGGCCATCTCGACAACGGGCAGGCGCGATCGCTGCTGGAGAGCCTCGATCGGTCGCGACTCAGGCATGTCATCGGCGCCCACCTGTCGCAGCAGAACAACAGTCCCGAACTTGCGCGGCGCGCACTGGCTTCGGCCCTGGGCTGCGAAGAATCCTGGATTGGAATCGCAACGCAGGAAGAGGGCTTCGACTGGCGTGAATTGAGATAAAAAAAACGGCAGGTTCTCGCGAACCTGCCGTTTTGACTGGCTAAGACGCCTTACTTCTTCGGGGCGTCCTTGCTTGCTTCCGCAGGCGCGGCGGCGGGCGCAGCGGCAGGCGCTGCTTCGGCCGGCTTGGCGCCAGCGTCCGCAGGTGCCGAGGCCGCATCCGCAGCCGGTGCCGGCGCGGGTGCAGGCGCCGGTGCCGGTGCAGCGGCCGGCGCGGGGGCCGGCTTGGGTTGTTCTTTTTCGCCGCAGGCGGCGAGGGCGACCGCCGCCATTGCGGCGAGCAGCAGTGACTTGTTCATGAGTGTTCCTTTAAGGTATTAGAGTCGAGTCAATTACAGCGTTCAGCCCGCGTCGTGCGAGCCAGGGCGCAATGTTAGACCCCTATCCTTTCATTACCCTGTCGTGATCGCAGCTTCCGTTCAAAGTCCGGCGGTCGTGCCAGACACCGCCGGATGGGACGAATTCCAGATTTCCTCGAAGCGCGAGCGCATCACCAGCGCTTCGCTTTCGTCGTGGATACCCATGGCGCCGCGGAAAAAGCGTGCGACCGGGCGGCGAACGTAGTGGTTCCGGTCGAGTACCGCGAAGCTGTCCTGCAACTCGCGGATCTCCTCCCCGGTCCGGTTGATCTGGATCGCGTGCGTATACAGGGCGAGCAGGTTCAACAGGCGCGGGCAGGTGCGGATCAACGGATCCGGATCGTGGACGACGATGTAAAGACGCGCGGTCCGGCTTGCGGCAAGAAAGGCGCGCATTGCCTCGATGCGCTCTGGAGAGTTGAGTCTGAATACGCTGAGATCCGGATCGAAGATGCGCAGTTCGCGTCCGGGCTGCGCAAGCAGCCGGTCGATTGCGGTCTGAAGTCCGGCATTCGTGTCGAAACGGACGTACTCCGTTTGCGGAGTGTCCTGCGCTGCCGTGCCCGGATTTTCGTCTTGTGTCACTTGGGGGGCTCGAGATTCAAATACCCGTTTCTATACCAATCGTAGATTAATTCCACATCCAGTACGCGCGCAAGCCGACTTCCGGCGATACGGCGTGTGTCGGCAAACTCTAGCAGTACCTTGTGCGCCGCACCTGCGGACGGAACCGGGACGCCATTCAGATAGAGCGTCTTGCCGCCAGCCAGCAGGCGCGAGCCGGCGGCGAGCCGCACGGTGTCGCGCGACAGCCGGGCCGCGAACGCTGCGCGACCGAGCGGGCGCACGGGTAGGGTAAATACGGCATTGCGGTTCGGTTCGGAAAGATGCTGGCCGAGGAACGCCGTCACGTCCGAACGATTCCAGCGGATACGGCTCAGCGCCTGCTCGGCGAAATCGATCATCTGTGCGTCGATGCATGACGGATGGCGCGCCGTTCGCCGGCCCGCGTCCCCGTAGGCGCGCTCGTCAAACCCGCGCTCGTGGAGAAAGTCGAGAAAGGCGGTGGAGAGCTCGGCCCCGCCGGGCGCGCGGAATCCGACCGAGTAAGTCTGGCAGGTGCCGATCGCGGTCCCCTCATGTCCCCATCCCGGTGGAACATAGAGCATGTCGCCGGGCTCGAGCGTCATTTCCTCGTGCGAGCGGAAATCCGCAATGAGCTTCAGTGGCGCGTCCGGCACCAGATCGAAACCGTATCGCGCCGGTGGCATCAGACGCCAGCGGCGTCTGCCTGGCCCCTGAAGAAGAAATACGTCGTAGGAATCTGAATGCGGGCCAACGCCCCCGCCATCGACCGCATGACTCACCATCACATCGTCCAGGCGTGCCCAGGGTATGAAGGAGAAAAGCTGCAGCAAGGCGTCGGCCCGGGCCGATCGATAATTCACGCCATTGACCAGCAGCGTCCAGTTGCGGGCAGGAAGGCGGGATAAATCGCCCTGTCCGAACGGACCCTGCCGGACGTGCCAGTTCGTACCGCGCGCGCTGTGCCGGATCAGGCGGCTTTCCACATCCTCGAGGCCGGCCAGTGCGAAAAGTGTGCGCTGATCCAGCGCTCCCGAAAAGCCGGGCACGGCCTGGCGTACCAGAAGAGGGCGCTTCTGCCAGTAATCGCGCAGGAAACGTGCGGCGCTGAGACCTCCGAGTGGAGGACGGTTAAACGACATGAGCGATTATAGCGAGACCGTCTTCACCGGTTCGGTGATGTCTAAACGCGCGGAGTTTGCTTTAGAATCCGCCGGAACCGGCCCTCACGATGCTCCATACGGGACAAAGCGCGCCACCATTCTCTCTGCCCGATGCGGACATGCAGACGGTCAGCCTGTCGGCATACAAGGGCCGGAAGAACGTCGTGCTCTACTTCTATCCGCGCGACGGCACCCCCGGCTGCACGATGGAGGCGATCGATTTTTCAGACCACGAGGATCAGTTCGACCGATATGATTGCGTCATTCTCGGCGTTTCTCGCGACGACTGCATGGTGCACGCCGAATTTCGCGACAAGCACGGGCTGTCGGTTAATCTGCTGTCGGACGTCGATGGCGAGGTCTGCAGGAAGTACGGCGTCCTGCAGGAAAAGGAGACCGAAGGAGCGAAGCGCTTGTTCCTCGTGAGATCGACATTCGTGATCGACAAGAAGGGCGTGATCCGGCACGCGCGCTACGGCGTCAACCCGCGCGGCCACGCAGCGGAAGTCTTCGAGGCTGTCCAAAGGCTCAAGCCTTGAGGCGCGCAGCTTGAACAACAGGATAGCAAACGATACCGTAGTCTCTCTGGAACTCGTCCTGCACGACGCCCAGGGACAGCTGATCCACGCATCCGATGCCCCGATCACGTATCTGCACGGGGGCTACGGCGGATTGTTCGATGCGCTGGAACGCGCCCTTGAAGGCAAGCAGACCGGCCAGAGCGTACAGGCGCAGCTCGAACCTGACGAGGCGTTCGGCGACTACGACGCGGATCTCGTGCGGATCGAATCGCGCAGCCGCTACGGTGATGGCCTCGAGGTCGGCATGGAAGTCGAGGATGCCTTCGATGAAGGCGCGCCGCGGGTTTATGTGGTCACCGACCTCGCAGGCGACAAGGTCGTTCTCGACGGCAATCATCCCCTCGCGGGGATTGCATTGCGTTTCATGTGCAAGGTCGTCTCGGTGCGTCCGGCAACGCAAACCGAGATCGAGCGCGGGGGTGTCGTCGATCGTGAAGGCGACGAGGACCAGGATCCGGACGAAGACCGCGAGCGGGGGCGGAACAGCCACTAGGTTGCGTTCGCCGCCTTGCCGAGGCTGCTGCCGGAACGCGAGCATCTGCAACTTCGTGAAAGCACGCTGGTTTTAGCCTATGATTGCCTCTGACAAGATCCCTGCGGACTGCATCACCTGAGGAGGAGTTCCGTATGAAGGACGTGCTCTCGTATGGAATCGGCACGCTGTTTGCATTCGCGCTGATTCTGTTCATCGTGTTCATCTTCATCAAGGACATCACGCAGAAGAAGCACGGCGTGCTGCGCAACTATCCGGTCATCGGCCGGCTGCGCTATTTCTTCGAGGAGCTGGGCGAGTATTTCCGGCAGTATTTCTTTGCCGGCGACCGCGACGAAATGCCGTTCAACCGTTCGACGCGCGGCTGGGTGTACCGGCTGGCGAAGAACGAGGGCGGTACCATCGGTTTCGGGTCGACCTACGACCTGCATCTGCCGGGCGCGCTGATCTTCGTCAATCATCCTTTTCCCGTGCTGGAAGAAGAGCGCCTGCCAACGCCGTCGCTGATCCTCGGCGAGAACTACTGCAAGGAGCCGTTTGAGGCCAAGTCGCTCGTGAACATCAGCGGCATGAGCTTCGGCGCGATCTCAGAGCCTGCCGTGCGTGCGCTCTCGCGCGGCGCCGCGGTTGCCGGTTGCTGGATGGATACCGGGGAGGGCGGCCTTTCGCCGTATCACCTCGAAGGCGGTGGCGACATCATCATGCAGATCGGCACCGCAAAGTACGGCGTGCGCGACGCGCACGGCGAGCTGTCGCCCGAGCGCCTGGTCGAACTCTCCAAGGTCGTCAAGGCATTCGAGATCAAGCTTTCGCAGGGCGCGAAGCCCGGCAAGGGTGGTGTTCTGCCGGGCAAGAAGGTCACGCCCGAGATCGCCCGGATCCGCGGCATCCCGGAGGGGCGCGACTCCATCAGCCCGAACCGGCACCGCGACATTTCGAACATGAACGAACTGCTCGACAAGGTGGCCTATATACGCGACATCACCGGGCGGCCGGTGGGCGTCAAGACGGCGGTCGGCGGTTGGGTCTTCCTCAACGACCTGGCCGATGCGGTCCATCGCAGGGGTCTGGAATTCGCGCCGGATTTCATCGTTGTAGACGGGGGCGAAGGCGGATCTGGCGCGGCGCCGCAGGCGCTTGCAGACCACATGAGCCTGTCGATCGAGGAGGCGCTTCCCCGCGTGGTCGACTCGCTGATCGAGTCGGGACTGCGCCAGCGGATACGCGTCGTCGCCTCAGGAAAGCTGGTCACCTCGGCACGTGCGGCCTGGGCGCTGTGCGTCGGCGCGGATTTCATCAATACCGCGCGGGGGTTCATGTTCTCGCTGGGTTGCATACAGGCGCTGCGCTGCCAGACGAACACCTGCCCGACCGGCATCACGACGCACAGCCATCGCCTGCAGCGCGCCCTGGTTGTCGAGGAGAAATACCTTCGGGTCGCCAACTACGCGAACAACATGAACCGCGAGATCGACATGATCGCGCACTCCTGCGGCGTGAGACATTCGCGCGAACTGCGCCGCGAGCACGTGCGCCTCGTTCAGGCCAACTGCCAGTCGATCGCCCTGAACATGATCTATCCCTATCCCGAGCCCAAGGCCCGGGTACGCGTGGCCTGAGCCGCAGCGGAACCGATCCAGCGGTTCCATACGCGCCGCGCGGCATCGCCGACTTCGCCGGCAGTCAGGCCGATCGGACCAATCGATCGCGCCGCGCAATCTTCCGCGGCCGCGCCGTGCAGGTGGGTGCCGAGCACCAGCGCGGCTTCCCCGCTGTATCCCTGCCCCAGCAGCGCGCCCAGCACGCCCGAAAGAACATCCCCCATCCCGGCGGAGGCCATCCCGGAATTTCCTGAAGTATTGATGAACCAGTGGCCATCCTGGGCTACGAGGACGCTGCCGTTGCCCTTCAGCACCACGTGGGCATTGAAGCGTTCGCGCAGCATGCGCGCGGCCGATAGCCGGTCGTTCTGGATGCTGCGTGTGTTCGTTCCAAGCAGCCGGGCCGCCTCGGCGGGGTGTGGCGTAATGATCGTGTCGGCCTTGCGGCGGGTGCAGGCGTCCCTGAGGTCCGCGCTGGGCGCAAGCAGATTGAGCGCGTCGGCATCGAGCACGCACGGGATGTCGCTTGCCAGCACGACGCCGAGCAGGGTCTCCGCGCGTTCGCCCTGCCCGAGTCCTGGACCGATTACGAGTGCGTCGAGGTCGAGCCCCAGCGTTTCGTCGGGATGGCGCAGCATCAGTTCGAGGGCATCGGGGTCGAACCCCGGGGCGCCGTGGTCAAGCAGCCCGACGTAGACCCTGCCCGCGCCGAGTCTGAGGGCTGCGCGCCCCGCAAGCAAAGCGGCACCGCACATGCCCGCGGCCCCGCCGATGACGGCAATGCTGCCGGCGTCTCCCTTGTGGAAATTGCGCGGCCGGGGTTTGAGCGAATGTCGCAGCAGCTCCGGGCCGGCGACCCAGCCGCCTGGCGGCAGCAGGGCACGGACGTCAAGGCCGAGGTCGGCGACGCTGACCTCGCCGCAGTGGTCGGGCCCGTCGAGCGTGAGCAGGCCGGGCTTCTGCGCGATGAACGTCAGTGTGTGCGTCGCGCGCAGCCCGACTCCGAGTACCCGGCCGGTGTCAGACGCCAGGCCGCTGGGGATATCAAGTGCGAGAACCGGGCAGTGCTGCGCGTTTGCGTATTCAACGAGTGCGGCATACGCGCCCTCGACATCCCTCGCAAGGCCGATCCCGAACAGGCCGTCGATGACCAGTGCCCAGCGTGTCGCCTGCGGCAGGTGCGCGGCATCTTCGGCGGTCAGCGTGGTAACTCGAAAAAACCGCTCCTGCAGGATCCGCGCCGCGATCCGCGCGTCGCCGCCGTTGTTTCCCGGGCCGGCAAGCACGAGGATGTCCTTGCCTCGGTCGGCGGCGAGCCGTACCGCCAGGTCCGCCGCCGCGCATCCTGCGCGCTCCATGAGCGGCGGCTGTGCGTCCCCCGCGGCGGCTTCGATGCACCGGATATCGGCAGTGGTGTAGATGGGCACGGGCATGATCCAATCCCTCTCGAGGCCGCAGGCAGGCGCTGCCTATTGTCGCGCGGGCCTCAGCCCAGCTTGAACATCTTGCCGGGCAGGTAATAGACGATTTCCGGAAAAATCCAGAGCAGCGCGACTGCAACGACCATCAGCAGGAAGAACGGCAGCGCCGCCTTCGCCACGTAGAACATGTCCTTTCCGGTCAGGCCCTGGAGTACGAACAGGTTGAATCCCACGGGCGGGGTGATCTGCGCCATTTCGACTACGAGCACGACGAAAATTCCGAACCAGAGCAGGTCGATGCCGGCCGCCTTCACCGAAGGCAGGATCACCGAGGCAGTCAGGACGACCATCGAGATCCCGTCGATGAAGCAGCCCAGGATGACGAACAGCACGGTCAGCACCGCGATCAGCTGCCAGGGCCTGAAGCCCTGTTCGGCGATCCACTCGGCCATGATGCGCGGGATGCCCGTGAATCCCATCGCGACGGTCAGGAAGGCCGCGCCGGTCAGGATGAAGGCGATCATGCAGGAAGTCTTGGTCGCGCCCATGACGCTGGCGCTGAAATTCGCCCAGCTGAGCGAACCGCCGGCGACCGACAGCGCAAGGGACCCCACTACGCCCAGCACCGCGGCTTCGGTGGGCGTCGCGACGCCGGCGTAGATGGAGCCGATGACCGCGCCGATCAGCAGCACGGTGGGAATCAGATAGCGCGCGGCGTACAGCTTTTCGGCCAGCGTCGTGATCTTCTCGCGGCGCGGCGTCTTGTCCGGATTGCGCAGCGCCCAGAGCGCAATGTAGCCGGAGAAGAGGGTCATCAGCATGATGCCGGGCAGCACCCCGGCGACGAACAGGCGCGCGATCGAGACGTTGGCGGCGACCCCGTACACGATCATGATGATCGAGGGCGGGATCAGCAGGCCCAGCGTTCCGGCGCCGGCCAGCGAGCCGATCGCCATGCGCTCGTCGTAGCCGCGGCTCTTGAGTTCGGGAATGGTGATCCGGCCGATGGTGGCTGCGGTGGCGGCCGAGGAACCCGAAATCGCCGCGAAGATGCCGCAGCCCACCACGTTGGTGTGCATGAGACGCCCGGGCAGGGGCTCGACCCAGGGCGCAAGGCCGCGAAACATGTCCTCCGACACCCGGGTTCGAAACAGGATCTCGCCCATCCAGATGAACAGCGGCAGGGCGGTCAGGGACCAGCTTGCACTTGAGCCCCAGACCGTGGTCGCCATCAGCGGGCCGGCAGGTGACCCGGTGAAGGCGGCCATCGCGACGAAGCCCACGCCGAGCAGCGTCAGCGCGATCCAGACGCCCGCCACCAGCAGCAGGGCCAGCGTGGCGAGGAGAACCAGCGAGATCTCGAACATCCCCACCTCAGCGCTCGAAAACCGGAGAGTCGTCTTTCTTCTGCATTTCCGCCGTCTGGTACGAGGTCTGTCGCCCGGTCAGCGCCATGGCCAGGTCATCGACAAACGCGAGCGCGAGTACGACCAGCCCGAGCGCCATGCCCGATTGCGGGATCCACAGCTTGATCGGGACCAGGCCCTGCGAAACGTCCTCCAGCCGGTACGAGGTGACGACCATGTCGATGCTGTACCAGGCGAAATAGCCCACTATGAAGGTGGCCAGCCCCAGACACAGGATTTCCAGCCCGCGGTGCAGCCGCCCGCGCGTCATCGCGAGCACCAGCGTCATGCGGATCTGCTCGTTCGAGCGCAGGGTCCACGCCATCCCCAGGAACGAGGAGGCCGCCATGCAATACCCGGCATACTCGTCGTAGGAGGAGGCCGCGAGCCCGAGCAGCCGGCCGGTGATCTGGATCAGCGACATCGCGCCGATCGCGACCAGGAAGATGCCGGCCAGCACGCCCGAGGTGCGATAGACCGCGTTCAGCGCAGCGCGCATCGACTGTCCTTGAAAAGTGGCGGCCACCCGCACCGGCGGGCAGCCGCACGGCGGCTCAGTGCTCGTAGGCCTTGACGATGGCAGCGCCTTCCGCGCCGGCTTTGGCTTCCCATTCGGCAGTCATCTTCTTTCCGATCACGGCAAACTCGGCAGCCAGCGCCGCAGAGAGCTCGACGATCTTGATGCCCTTGGCGGCCATGGTCTTCTTGTAGCCCTCGTTCTCGGATTCACTGGTTTTCCAGCCGGCCGCCTCGGCCGTCTTCGCCGCATCGACTACGGCCTTCTGCGTCCCCGCATCAAGCTTGGCGAAAGCCGCCTTGCCGACGAACACCATGTTCATCGGCAGCATGGCCTGGGTGTCGTAGTAGTAGCTCAGGTAGTCCCAGGCCTGGGTGTCCACGCCGGTGGCGCCCGAGGTGATCATTGCGTCCACCAGGCCGGTCTTGAAGGCCTGCGGCACTTCGGGAACCTGCACCGTGGTGGGAATCGCGCCCAGCAGTTCGGCGAAGCGCGAGGTCGTCGGGACTGTAGGTGCGGAACTTCGTGCCTTTCAGGTCGGCCACCGAATGCAGCTCCTTCTTGGTATACACGCCCTGCGGCGGCCAGGGTACCGCGAACAGCAGCATCAGGCCCTGCGAATCGAGCTTTTTGGTGATGACCGGGCGCGCCGCAGTCCACAGCTTGGCCGCCTTCGGATAGCTGTTGGCGAAGAAGGGGTTGGAATCGAATGCGAATACGGCCGATTCGTTGGCGAGCACCGAGCCGAGGATCTGGCCGATCGGCACCTGACCGGTCTGCACCGCACGCTTGATTTCCGGCATGCTTGATCAGCGACGCGTTGCTGTGCGCCGTGATCTGCAGTTTGCCGCCGGAGGACTTGGCCACGTCCTGCGCGAACTGAACGACGTTCTTGGTATGGAAGTTGCCGTCGGGATACGGCGTGGGCATGTCCCACTTGGTCTGTGCCGAAGCGACGCCCGCGCCGAGGACGAAAGCCGCCCCGACGATGGCCGCAATGAAATTTCTGCGCTGATTCATGGTTGGACTCCTTGGATGCATCGTTGAATTTTTGTCGCGGAAAGGCGCGTCGGGCGGGCCGATGCTTTCCGCAGTGCGTCAAGTGTCGGGCAGGGCCCCGATGCTGTCAATTGCTGTCAATTCAATCGTCTTGCGACTTCTTCGGCCAGAGCGAGGCTCGCCGTCAGCCCCGGCGACTCGATGCCGAACAGGTTGACCAGACCGGGCACCCCGTGGTCATGCGGACCCTGGATCAAGAAATCCGGGGCCGGATCCTTCGGCCCGGCGATCTTCGGACGGATCCCGGCGTATCCGGGCGCAAGCGCACCGTCCGGAAGCTGCGGCCAGTAGCGCCGGATCGCGGCATAGAATTTTTCGGCGCGTCGCGGGTCGACGTCGTAGTCGATCCGGTCGATCCATTCCACATCCGGGCCAAAGCGCGCCTGGCCACCCAGGTCGATGGTGACATGCACGCCCAGCCCGCCGGGCTCGGGCACCGGGTACACGAGGCGCGAGAACGGCGAACGACCGGTCAGCGAATAGTAGTTTCCCTTGGCGTAGAACTCGGGCGGGGATTTTTCAGCTGGATAGCCTTGGATGCGCCGCGCGACGGATGGTGCCGTGAGGCCTGCCGCATTTACCACGGTGCGCGCCGAAAGCTGCATCGGCTCGGCGCCGCCCACTTCGAGGTCGATGCGTCCGGCGTCACGCACGCGGGCGCTTGCCAGCGGGGAAACGAAAGCGAGCATCGCGCCGTGCGCCTCTGCGTCGCCGAGCAGCGCGAGCATGTAGGCGTGGCTGTCGACGACACCGGTCGATGGCGAGTACAACGCGCCGACGCAGGACACCGCCGGCTCAAGCGCCTCCGCCTGGGCACGGGTCATCGAAACGACATCGGTGACCCCGTTGGCGTGCGCCTTTTTCTGTATCGCCTCGAGCTCGCCGAGTTGCGCCGCATCGGTGGCGACGATCAGTTTTCCGCAGCGCATGTGCGGGATGCCCCGTTCCACGCAGTACCTGTAAAGCAGCGTCTTGCCGGCCACGCAGGTGGCAGCCTTGAGCGAGTCGCGCGGATAGTAAATGCCGGCGTGGATGACTTCGGAGTTGCGCGAGCTGGTTGCGGTGCCGATCGCGTTCTCGCCCTCCAGGATGATGACCTCGCGGCCGCCGATCGCCAGCTGTCTTGCAACCGCAAGGCCGACCACGCCCGCGCCGATGACGACGGCGTCTACGCTTTCCATCGCGGCGGCTCTAGAAAACGGCGAGCTGCGAATTGCGCAGATCGGTGGCCAGCATGCAGCCCGGTTTGTGGGTGAACGACAGGGGCGGGCGGGCCGCGCGGATCGCTGACTGCGGGGTCACGCCGCAGGCCCAGAACACCGGAACTTCGCCCGCACGGATTTCGACACTGTCGCCGAAATCCGGCCGGTTGATGTCTTTGATCCCGATCGCTCCAGGATCGCCGAAGTGAATCGGTGCGCCATGCACATTCGGGAAGCGCGAGGTGATCTGGATCGCGCGGATCGCATCGGCCGGCTTCATCGGCCGCATCGATACCACGGTCGGGCCACCGAAGGGGCCGGCGCCGCGCGTTGCAATGGTGGTCCGGTACATGGCGACGTTGCAGCCGGCCTCGAAATGGCGCAGCCGGATCCCGTCCTCGATCAGCGCTTCTTCAAAGGAGAAGGAGCAACCGATGGCGAACGCGACCATGTCGTCGCGCCATACCGACTTGAGGTTCGCGGTTTCCTCGACCATTTCCCCGTCGCGGAACACGCAATAACCGGAGATGTCGGTGCGGATGTCGACATCGGGGCCGAGCACGGGGATGCGCGGATCGCCCGGCTCGGAAATGCCGAGTATCGGGCAGGGCTTGGGATTGAGCTGGCAGAAGCGCAGGAAATCGGCGGCAAAGTCACGCGGCAGCACCGCAAGGTTTGCCTGCGCGTACCCCGGGCACTGACCGGAGGTGTGGGTCGTGAACTTGCCGGTGCGTATCGCGGCGCGCAGTGCGGCGGGCTCGGCATAGACGAGCGACTTGGGGGATTCGGCATTCATGGGATTGTGTCCGAGTCATGGGTGAATACTGGTTCCGGATTCTAGGCCACTCCGGTCTTGCGCACGAGGAGTCCGAGAAGCACGGTCAGCCAGACCGAGCCTGGGGGAATATGCATGCGCGGCAATTTGGCACCGGGGACGTACGAAGCCGGCAGTTAGAATACGCGGCCCCTGCCCATCCATTCCCTTTCTGGCGATTTTCAGCAATGCATTCCTCATCGAATTCCACAGACGGTTCCGGCAAGAATCCCCACTCGCCCCGCTGGCAGTTCTGGATTGATCGGGGCGGCACGTTTACCGACGTGGTCGCGCGCCGTCCCGACGGCACGCTTCTGACGCACAAGCTGCTGTCCGAGAATCCCGGACCGCTACCCCGATGCGGCGATCCAGGGCATCCGCGAGCTGCTCGGCGTTCCGCAAGGCGACCCGATCCCGTCCGAAAAGATCGAGGCCGTGAAGATGGGCACGACCGTGGCCACCAACGCGCTGCTGGAAAGAAAGGGCGAGCGCACCCTGCTGATGATCACGCGCGGTTTTCGCGACGCGCTGCGCATCGCCTACCAGAACCGGCCGCGCATCTTCGACCGCCACATCATCCTGCCGGAGATGCTCTACGCCGAGGTGCTCGAGGTCGAAGAGCGGATCGCCGCGCGCGGCGAAATTCTGGTGCCGCTGGATGAGACGAAAGCCCGCGCGGATCTTGCCGCAGCGTATGCGCGCGGACTGCGCTCGGTCGCGATCGTGTTCATGCACGGCTACCGCTACACGCAGCATGAAGAAAAGGTGGCCGAGCTCGCGCGCGCGGCCGGATTCACCCAGATCTCGATATCGAACCGCGTGAGTCCGCTCATGAAACTGGTCGGCCGCGGCGATACCACGGTGGTCGACGCCTACCTCTCGCCGATCCTGCGTCGTTACGTGGAGCAGGTCGCGGGCGAACTCGCCGGTGTTCGCGTGATGTTCATGCAGTCCAACGGCGGCCTGACCGATGCGCGGAGCTTCCAGGGGAAGGATTCAATCCTTTCGGGGCCCGCCGGCGGGATCGTCGGCGCGGTGCGTACCTCGCTGTCCGCAGGTTTCGACCGGATCATCGGCTTCGACATGGGGGGAACTTCAACGGACGTGTCCCACTATGCGGGCGAGTTCGAGCGCGAATTCGAGACCCGCGTCGCCGGGGTGCGCATGCGCGCGCCGATGATGAGCATCCACACCGTTGCTGCGGGCGGCGGCTCGATCCTGCATTTCGACGGTGCGCGCTACCGCGTCGGGCCGGATTCCGCGGGCGCCAACCCCGGGCCGGCGAGTTACCGTCGCGGCGGCCCGCTCGCGGTCACCGATGCCAACGTCATGCTCGGACGGATCCAGCCGGCATTCTTCCCGCCGGTGTTCGGTCCGGGACGGAAATGAACCGCTCGATGCGGACGTGGTGCGCGAAAAGTTCGCCGCGCTGGCGCGCGAAATCCATGCGGCCACGGGCGACGCGCGCACGCCCGAGGCGGTGGCGGAGGGCTTCGTGCAGATTGCGGTGGGCAACATGGCGAACGCCATCAAGCACATCTCCGTGCAGCGCGGCCACGACGTCACCGAATACACGCTGTGCTGCTTCGGCGGTGCGGCCGGCCAGCACGCCTGCCTCGTGGCCGACGCGCTGGCGATGACGCGGGTGTTCATCCATCCGTTTGCCGGCGTGCTCTCGGCCTACGGCATGGGACTGGCCGACCAGACCGCGATGCGCCAGCAGGCCGTCGAGGCACGACTCGAGGAGAGCGACGAGGTGCTGGGCAGGGCGCTTGACGCGCTCGCGCTGGAAGCGCGTGGCGAGCTTCTCTCGCAGGGTGTGGAAGAAGTCCGCATCCGGGTGGTGCGCAGGGTGCACCTCAAGTACGAGGGTACCGATACCGCACTGGTCGTCGCATTCGGACCGCGCGCGGACATGGTCGCGCGTTTCGAGGAGGCCTATCGCCAGCAGTACAGTTTTCTGATGCAGGGCAAGGTGCTGATTGTCGAGGCGGTGTCGGCCGAGGCGATCGGTGCCTCCGAAACCAAGGCCGAAGCAGGTGCCGCGCCCACACTCGCCGCGGTCACGGAGGCGGGAAGGGTACGGATGTACGGCGGCGGCCGCTGGCACGATACGCCCGTCTATCGGCGCGATGAACTGGGCGCAGGCAGCCGGCTGGACGGACCGGCGATCATTGCGGAAGCCAACGCAACCACGGTCGTCGAGCCCGGCTGGCGCGCAGAGGTGACCAGCGCCAACCATCTGGTGCTCGAGCGCGTGGTCGCGCGCGAAACGCAGGTGGCGATCGGCACCGAGGCCGATCCGGTGATGCTCGAAATCTTCAACAACCTGTACATGTCGATCGCCGAGCAGATGGGCCTGCGCCTGCAGAACACCGCCTACTCGGTGAACATCAAGGAACGCCTCGACTTTTCCTGTGCGCTATTCGATGCAGCGGGGAATCTCATCGCCAATGCGCCGCACATGCCGGTGCACCTGGGCTCGATGGGTGAATCGATCAAGACCGTGATCCGCGAGAATGCGGCCCGCATGAAGCCGGGTGACGTATTCGTCCTGAACGCCCCCTACAACGGCGGCACCCACCTGCCGGACGTGACCGTGATCACGCCGGTGTGGAACGAGGCCCGGGACGAAGTGTTGTTCTACGTCGGTTCGCGCGGCCATCATGCGGACATCGGCGGGATCACGCCGGGCTCGATGCCGCCGGATTCGAAGACCGTGGACGAGGAGGGCGTGCTGATCGACAACTTCCTGCTCGTGGAAGGCGGCCGGTTCCGCGAGGCAGAGACCATCGAGCTCCTGACCTCGGGCCGCTATCCGGTGCGCAATGTGATGCAGAACCTGGCTGACCTGCAGGCGCAGATCGCGGCCAACGAGAAAGGCGTGCAGGAATTGCGCCGCATGGTGGAACACTTCGGCCTCGATGTCGTCCGCGCCTACATGCGTCATGTGCAGAACAATGCCGAGGAGTCCGTGCGTCGCGTGATCGGGGTGCTGAAGGACGGCGCCTTCGACTATCCGCTGGACAACGGAGCGCGGATCCGCGTGAAGATCTCGATCGGTGCAGACCGCCGCAGTGCCACCATCGATTTCACCGGCACAACCGGGCAACTGCCGAACAACTTCAACGCGCCCCGCGCCGTATGCATGGCCGCCGTGCTGTACGTCTTCCGCTCGCTGGTGGATGACGATATTCCACTCAACGCAGGGTGTCTGAAACCGCTCAACGTGATCATCCCGGAGGGGTGCATGCTGAATCCGCGCTACCCGGCGGCGGTGGTTGCGGGAAACGTCGAGACCTCCCAGTGCATCACCGACGCCCTGTATGGCGCCCTCGGCGTCATGGCCGCCTCGCAGGGAACCATGAATAACTTCACATTCGGCAACGCGCGTTACCAGTACTATGAAACCGTCGCCGGCGGCTCGGGCGCAGGTCCCGGTTTCGACGGCGCCGACGTGGTGCAGACCCATATGACGAATTCCCGATTGACCGACCCGGAAGTGCTCGAGTGGCGCTTCCCGGTGCTGCTGGAGAGTTTCGAGGTGAAAAAGGACTCGGGCGGCCGCGGCCGCTGGCGTGGCGGGCACGGCGGGGTGCGTCGGGTACGCTTCCTGGAACCGATGACCGCGGCCATACTGTCCGGGCACCGCCTCATCCGGCCGCATGGCATGGCTGGGGGAAAGGACGCACTGGCCGGCCGTAACTGGGTCGAGCGCGCCGACGGCAGCGTGGTGGAACTTGCGCACTCGGACAGGATCGAAATGAACCCCGGAGACGTATTTGTGATCGAATCTCCCGGTGGCGGGGGGTACGGGGCGCCGGAGTAGCGCGCCTGCGTCGGTACCATATTACAATCAGCCTCGACAATCGCAGCCCAGCCAACCGGACTACCTGAAGAAAAATGGACGGCTCTTCGATCTATTCCAAGACCGGCAAAGGCATGCTGGAGGCTTCCGGCAAGTCCAGCATTCTGTCGCGCGCGGATCGCTCCGTACTCGCTTCGGTGGACGGCAAAACGTCTGCGGCGGAAATCAACCGGAAGTTCGAGAAGATCGACCAGGGGAAGTTCTTCCAGCTGCTGCAGAAGCTGGAGAAGGACGGCTTTGTGCGGGAACTGTCCGCGGCGGCTGCGGCACCGTCCAGACCGGCCTCTTCGGGACAGACGGCAGCCCCCCCTCCACCGCCGCCGCCAGCGCCGGCGGACGCAGGCGAGGAACTGGATTTCACGCAAGCACTGACGATGCCGTCCAAGCAGCCGGCTGCGCCCAAACCGAAGATCGACCTTGCGGCCCAGGCGCGCGCGGCGTCACAGCGGGGTTCGGAAGACCAGGGACTCGACTTCAAGGCGCGCCAGGAAGCGGAGGCGAAGGCGAAAGCGGCTGCGCTTACGGCCGCGCGCGCAAAAGTCGAGGCTGAAGTGCGCGCGAAGGCGGCCGCCGCCGCGCAGGCGCGCGCAAAGGCGGAAGCGGACGCCAAGGCAAAGGCGGAGGCGGAAGCCAGGGCAAAAGCACAAGCCGAAGCTGAAGCCAAGGCCAGAGGCCGAAGCCGAATCCAAAGCCAGGGCCGAAGCCGAAGAAAAGGCGCGCAAGGATGCGGAAGACCGCGCACGGATGGAGGCCGAAGTCAGGGCGAAGCTTGAGGAAGAACTCAAGGCGAAGCTGGAGGAAGAGCGCGCCAAGCTTGAAGCTGAACGCCATGCGCGCGAAGAGGCTGAGAGAAAGGCCAGGGAGGAAGTCGAGCGTATTGAACGGGAAGCCGCGGAACGTGCGCGCAAGGATGCCGAAGAACGCGCGCGCATCGAGGCCGAGCTGAAGGCAAAGCTTGAGGAAGAACGAGCACGGGCCGAAGCGGAGCGCGCGGCGCGTGAAGAAGCAGAGCGCAAGGCGAAGGAAGAAGCCGAGCGTGTCGCCAGGGAAGAGGCTGAGCGCAAGGCGAAGGAAGAGGCAGAGCGCAAGGCCAAGGAAGAAGCCGAGCGCAAGGCGAAGGAAGAAGCCGAGCGCAAGGCCAAGGAAGAAGCCGAACGCAAGGCCAAGGAAGAAGCCGAGCGCAAGGCCAAGGAAGAAGCCGAGCGCAAGGCGAAGGAAGAAGCCGAGCGTGTCGCCAGGGAAGAGGCTGAGCGCAAGGCGAAGGAAGAAGCCGAGCGCAAGGCCAAGGAAGAAGCCGAGCGCAAGGCGAAGGAAGAAGCCGAGCGCAAGGCCAAGGAAGAAGCCGAGCGCAAGGCCAAGGAAGAAGCCGAGCGCAAGGCCAAGGAAGAAGCCGAGCGCAAGGCGAAGGAAGAAGCCGAGCGTGTCGCCAGGGAAGAGGCTGAGCGCAAGGCGAAGGAAGAGGCAGAGCGCAAGGCCAAGGAAGAAGCAGAGCGCAAGGCCAAGGAAGAAGCCGAGCGCAAGGCCAAGGAAGAAGCGGAGCGCAAGGCCAAGGAAGAGGCGGAACGCAAGGCGAAGGAAGAGGCGGAACGCAAGGCGAAGGAAGATGCCGAACGCAAGGCCAGGGAAGAAGAGGAAATCCGAGCCAGGGTCGAGGCGGAACTCAAGGCCAAGTTCGAAGTGGATCGTCTGAAGCGGGAAGAAACCGAACGTGAAGAACGCGAAGCCGCCGAAAGCAAGGCCAGGCAAGAGGCTGAAGGCAAAGCCAAGGAAGAAGCCGAACGCATAGCGAAAGAAGCAGAAGAGAAGGCCGAGCTGAGAAGGCAGGAACTTGCGCGCGTCGAGAGCGAGCTCAAGGCAAAGTTCGAGGCAGATCGGCTGAAGCGCGAAGAGGACGAACGCAACGAAAAGGCTGTGGCCGAGCGCAAGGCCGGAGAAGAGGCGGAAAAGAAAGCAAAGGAAGAAGCCGAGCAAGTAGCCAGGGCCGCGGCGGAAAACAAGGCGAAGGAAGAGGCGGAAGCCAAAGCACGTGGCGAGCAGGCGGCGCAGGCAGCTGCCGCAGCGGCGGTATCGCCACCTGAGACCCCGGCGCCCAGCGCCACCGATTCTCTGCTCGCTGATCTCGACTCGTTCTCGATGCGCGACGACGAAGAACGCGAGAAGCGCGAAGCAGAGGAACGCGAGAAGCACGCAGCGGAGGAGCGCGAAAAGCGCGCGGCAGAAGACAAGGCGAAGAAGCTCGCCGAAGAGAATGCAGGTCGCGAGGCGGAAGCGCTGCGTCGCAAGAGGAAGAAGAGCGTCGCAAGGAGGAAGAGGAGCGACTGGCAAGCGAAGAAGCGGAGCGCGTGGCGCTTGAGGCGCAGGAAAAAAAGCAGCGGGAAGACGAGGAGCGCAAGCGCAAGGCGAAGGAGGTTGCGCCCGCCGCGGCAAGCGCGGCAAGTGCCACAGTCAAGCCGGCGGCGTCAACCTCCAAACGCGCTGCCGAGGAGGAAGACATCGAGATCTCGGACGACGATCTCGATCTGGACGACGTCA
Source organism: uncultured beta proteobacterium (assembly GCA_963844255.1). Taxonomy (GTDB): domain Bacteria; phylum Pseudomonadota; class Gammaproteobacteria; order Burkholderiales; family SG8-39; genus SZAS-79. The sequence goes on along the minus strand of CAWJNP010000003.1, from coordinate 217,648 downwards.
AGGCAGACCAGAAGAAGCTCTCCAAGGCCGGTCGCAAGGCCCAGGCGGGTGAAGCGACGAGCACGCGCCTGTCCGGCCGGGAACCCGAGCCCACCTCGATACCGTCTGCACCGGAAAAGTTTCGCCGTCCGGTCAAATGGGGCAAACCGGTTGCGATCGCGTTCTTCGTACTCGTACTTGCGGGCCTGGGTTTGCTTCACGTCGTACCGATTGCGCCCGAACCCTACGAAAAGATAGCGACCGAGGCGCTGGGTCAAGCCGGTGAAGATCGGTTCGGTGCATCTGTCGGTCATCAGTGGTATCGAGGTCAGGATGGAGAACATCACGGCGGGAGAGGGCGTGCGCGCCGTAAGCATTCGTGCCGTGCCGCAGATCGGCAGCCTGTTCTCCGAGAAGAAGGCGTTCAGCAAGATCGCCGTCGAAGGGCTCGCCATGCCGCAGGCGTATCTGGCCCCCGCGCTGTTCGGGAAAATGAAAGGTGACGGGCTTGTCGTGGGCAGGTTTACTGCAATTGGCGTCAAGCTGGACGGTCCCGTGCCGCTGCCGCCGCTGGATATCGATCTTTCGTTCAAGCCGGACGGCGCAGTGCGCTCGGCCATCCTGGCATCGGCCGAGAACAAGATCGCCGTGCAGATTCAGCCTGAAGGCGACACCGCGACCGTCGAGCTGACGGCGGGAACCATGGCGGTGCCGTTCGTGAGCGGGCTCAACCTGTCCGATTTCAGTCTGAAGGGCACGGTCACTGCGACTGAGATGAATGTCAGTGCGTGGGAAGGGCGGATTTACGACGGCGGTCTCTCGGGCACCGCCAGGATACGCTGGGGCGCAATCTGGAACATCGAAGGCGATGTGCTGGTCAAGCAGATGAACGTGAATGTACTCGCGCCCGCGCTGATGTCGGACGGTCGTGCGGATGCGCGGGGGAAATTCGTCATGAGCGGACCGGCGCCCGCCAAGCTCGGCGCGGAAGCGCGCATTGAAGGCCGGTTCAGCGTGACCAAGGGTGTACTCGGCAGTTTCGATCTGGCACGCTCGCTTCAATCTGGCCGCAGCCAGGCCAATGGCCGGACCCTGTTCTCCGAGCTCACCGGCCTCGGTATCTACAGCAAGGGGACGGTGCAGTTGCATGACATGAAGCTGACTGCAGGTCTGCTGACCGGCAGCGGAAACGCAGAGATCGATGCCGGCGGGAATCTCAGCGGACGGATCAACGCCGAACTTGGAAGCGGGCCCGGCCTCGCGCGCGGTACCCTGATGCTCGGGGGCACCAGCAAGGAACCGGCGATCCGACGCTAAGCGGTATGCGCCCCCCGTCCGGCATGCCTGCGTTGACGCGATGATCGTGCCGGAAGGGCGGGTATAATTCAGCTTTACCGGCCCCCGCCCGCGATGTCCACGATTCTCAAGCTGCGCGGCGCAAGCGCGCTGTCGGATTTCCGTCTCGCCAAGCTCCTTCCGCAACTCAAGGCCATTCATCCCGGTGTCCAGGGCCTTGCTGCCGAATTCATCCATTTCGTCGAAGTCGCGGCGCTCGCTGTCCGCGAGCGAACGCGCGCTGCTCGAGCGCCTGCTGACCTACGGTCCCGCGCCTTCCGGTACGCCGCCGCGCGGTGAACTGCTGCTGGTGGTGCCGCGCATCGGCACGATCTCCCCCTGGTCGTCCAAGGCGACCGACATTGCCCGCCAGTGCGGCCTGCCGGGTGTGCTGCGGATCGAACGCGGCACGGCGTTCCGGGTGCGGACCGCAAGCGAGGCCACGGGCAAGCAGCGCCATGCAATCGCCGCGCTGCTGCACGACCGGATGACCGAAACCGTGCTGGCGGGCGAGGACGAAGCCGATGCACTGTTCCGTCATGTGCCGCCGCGGCCGCTGCAGCGAGTCCCGCTGGGCGCCGATCCGCGGGCTGCGCTGGGCGCGGCCAACGCGCGTCTGGGTCTTGCGCTATCGGAGGACGAGATCGACTACCTCGCGGCCGCCTACGCGGCGCTGGGGCGCGACCCGACCGACACGGAACTCACGATGTTCGCGCAGGCGAATTCCGAACACTGCCGGCACAAGATCTTCAACGCCGACTGGATCGTCGACGGGGTGGAGATGAAGGAGTCGCTGTTCGGCATGATCCGGCACACCCATGCGGCGAACCCGCAGGGCACCATACTCGCCTACACCGACAACGCGGCGATCATGGAGGGACGCGTTGCGGAGCGCTTTTATCCGGACGCATCGGGCGCCTATCGTTCCCGCGCCGAGCTCACCCACACGGTGATGAAGTGCGAGACCCACAACCACCCGACCGCGATTTCGCCCGTTTCCGGGCGCCGCGACCGGCGCGGGCGGCGAGATCCGCGACGAGGGCGCCACCGGCCGCGGCGCCAAGCCCAAGGCCGGGCTCGCCGGTTTTTCGGTATCGAACCTGCGCATCCCCGGTGCGGTGATGCCCTGGGAGATTGACAACAACCCGGGGCGCCCGAACCGCATCGTTTCTGCGCTGGACATCATGCTCGAGGGCCCGATCGGCGCGGCGGCGTTCAACAACGAATTCGGGCGCCCGAACCTCGCGGGATACTTCCGCGTCTTCGAAGCCGAGGTTGCGGGCGTGCAGCGCGGCTATCACAAGCCGATCATGCTGGCCGGAGGGATCGGCAACATCGCAGACAACCAGTCGGCCAAGTCACCGCTGCCCGAGGGTACGCTGCTGATCCAGATCGGCGGACCGGGCATGCTGATCGGCATGGGCGGCGGAGCCGCATCGAGCATGGGCGCAGGCGCCAATTCGGAGAATCTCGACTTCGACTCGGTGCAGCGCGGCAACGCCGAGATCCAGCGCCGTGCGCAGGAGGTCATCGACCGCTGCTGGCAACTCGGCGCGGACAACCCGGTGCTGTCGATCCACGACGTGGGCGCGGGCGGCCTGTCGAACGCGATGCCCGAACTTGCGCATTCCGCGGGCCGCGGCGCGCGGTTCGATCTGCGCGCGATCCCTTCGGAAGATACCGGCATGTCGCCGCGTGAGCTGTGGTGCAACGAGGCGCAGGAACGCTACGTGCTCGGGATTGCGCCTGCGAGCCTGGAACGCTTCCGCGCCCTCTGCGAGCGCGAGCGCTGCCCGTTCGCCGTGCTCGGCACGGCAACCGCCGACGGCCAGCTCGTGGTTGCCGACCCCAAGCTCGGGGATGAGCCGGTGAATCTCGCGATGGAAACCCTGCTCGGCAAGCCGCCGAAGATGCTGCGCGACGTAAAGCGGCTCGCGCGCACGCCGCGCGCTTTCGATGTGTCCGGGATCGACCTGCGCGACGCCGCCTACCGCGTCCTGCGCCATCCGACGGTGGCGGACAAGACCTTCCTGATCTCGATCGGCGACCGCACCGTCGGCGGCCTGTGCTCGCGCGATCCCTTCGTCGGGCCCTGGCAGACGCCGGTTGCGGATTGCGCGGTCACGTTGCTCGACTTCGAAGGCAACGCGGGGGAGGCGTTTGCGATCGGCGAACGCACGCCGATCGCCCTGCTCGACGGACCGGCCTCGGGCCGCATGGCCGTGGGCGAGGCGCTGACCAACCTCGCGGCCGCGGCCGTGGTTTCGCTGGATCGCGTGAAGCTCTCCGCCAACTGGATGGCGGCGGCGGGTTATCCCGGCGAGGACGCCGCGCTGTTCGATACGGTGAAGGCCGTGGCGCTGGAGCTCTGTCCTGCGCTCGGGGTGGCCATTCCCGTGGGCAAGGATTCGCTGTCGATGCGTACGGCCTGGGGCGAGTCGGGTGAGCAGAAAGAGGTCGTGTCGCCGCTGTCGCTGATCGTCACGGCGTTTGCGCCGGTGACCGATGTGCGTGCCACGCTGACACCGCAGCTGCGTACCGATGCGGGCGAGACCGAACTGCTGCTGGTTGATCTCGGCCTCGGGCGTAACCGCCTGGGCGGGAGCATCCTTGCACAGGTGCATGGCGAGTTCGGCACCGAGGCGCCGGACCTCGACGATCCGCAGCGGCTGGCGGGATTCTTCCGCGCGGTGCAGTCGCTGGCGAAAGCCGGGCGGGTACTTGCCTATCACGATCGTTCGGATGGCGGATTGTTCGCCACCATCTGCGAGATGGCATTTGCCGGGCATTGTGGCGTGACCATCAGCCTGGATGCGCTGGCCTTCGATGCGTGGACCGAGGATGTCGACGGATTCAAGCGCAACGGCGAAGAACAGCTCGCCGGCCGGGTGCGCGATCGGGCGCTCGCAGCGCTGTTCGCGGAAGAACTGGGTGCAGTGCTGCAGATCCGCGCGGCCGACCGGCAGGCCGTGATGGACTGCTTGCGCGCCGAGGGCGTGCACCAGTATGCGAGTTTGATCGGATTCCTCAACGACAAGGACGAAATCCGTTTCAGCCGCAACGCGAAGCCGGTGTTTGCGGAGAAGCGCATCGACCTGCAGCGCGCCTGGGCGGAAACGAGCTTTCGCATGCAGACATTGCGCGACGATCCCGATTGCGCACGCGAGGAATTCGACCGACTCCTCGATGCGGGCGATCCGGGACTGCCGTTTGCGCCCGCGTTCGATCCGGCGGAGGACGTCGCCGCGCCCTTCATCGCGACCGGTGCGCGCCCGAAAGTCGCGATCCTGCGCGAGCAGGGCGTGAACGGGCAGGTCGAGATGGCGGCCGCGTTCAACCGCGCCGGGTTCGACGCGATGGACGTGCACATGAGCGACATCATCGCCGGGCGCGTCCGCCTGGACGCGTTTGCGGGCTTTGCGGCGTGCGGCGGCTTCTCCTATGGCGACGTGCTCGGCGGCGGGCAGGGCTGGGCAAAGTCGATCCTCTTCAATCCCCGCGCGCGCGACGGATTCGAAGCCTTCTTCCGCCGCAGCGACACCTTTGCCCTCGGCGTATGCAACGGCTGCCAGATGATGAGCGCGCTGAAGGAACTGATCCCCGGCGCCGCCGAGTGGCCGGCGTTCCTGCGCAACCGGTCCGAGCAGTTCGAGGCCCGGTTCGTCGCCGTCGAGGTGATGCCCGGCCCGTCGCTGTTTTTCGAGGGCATGGCCGGCAGCCGCCTGCCGATCGCGCTTGCGCACGGCGAGGGACGCGCGGTGTTCGATGCGCCCGCGCATGAGAAGCGCGCGCTTGTCAGCCTGCGCTTCGTCGACCATCATGGCCGGGTTGCACAGACGTATCCGCAGAACCCGAACGGTTCACCGCAGGGCATCACCGGCGTGACGACGGCCGACGGCCGCTTTTCCATCGTCATGCCGCATCCGGAGCGCGTGTTCCGCTCAGTACAGATGTCCTGGGCGCCGCAGGGATCGGGCGAGGACTCGCCGTGGATGCGCATGTTCCGCAATTGCCGGCGCAGGGTCGGCTGAGTTTCCGCACGAAAACCAACAAGGAGAGAATCACATGAGCGCCATCGTCCGTCACGAATCCAAGGGCATCCTGTCTTCCGCCGTAGAGCACGGCGACACCGTCTATCTGGCCGGCATTACTGCAGAGGACCAGTCCAAGGACGCCAAGGGCCAGGCCGCCGAAATCCTCGCGACCATCGACCGCCTGCTCGGACTGTGCGGGTCGCACAAGTCGAAGGTGCTGACCGCGACCATCTGGGTCAGCGACATCCGCAACCGCCCGAGCATGAACGAGGCATGGAACGCCTGGACCGAGGGCAAGAACCTGCCGGCGCGTGCCTGTATCGAGGCCAAGATGGCCGATCCGCGTTGCCTGGTCGAGATCATGGTGGTGGCCGCGAAGTAAACGGTGCGAGCGGGCAGGCATGATCGCCAGCCTGGTCATCTCGACAATCGCGTACTTCGTCGCGGCCTATTACATCCGACGGTATCTCGATGAGATCGATGTTCCGAAAGGCATGGTGCGCAGCCTGTCGATCTTCGTCCTTGCCGCCGCCGTGTCGTATGCCGTGGCCTGGCTCGTCGGCCTGGTGATCGCGTGAATCAGGCCGTGCCGAAATCCATCCTGGTGGTGGAAGACGACGACACGATGCGCGAGCTGCTTCGGCTGCACCTCAGCTCGGCCGGCTATGCGGTGCGCGCCGCAGCCGATGGCGTGGAGGCGGGGCACGCGATCCTTGAGCACATCCCGAATCTCCTCATTACGGATGTGAACATGCCGCACATGACGGGATTCGAGCTGGTGGCCGCGCTGCGCGAGGATCCGGCGATGAAGGACATTCCCGTGATCTTCCTCACCATCGAAAGCGATGCCTCGGATCGCGGGGCGAGCCTTGGCGCCGTCGAGTATCTTGCCAAGCCCATCCGCCTCGACGCGCTGCTGGCCAAGGTGGCCAGGCACCTGCCGATCGATGCAGCATGACGACCGCGGACAACGATCCCGGGCAAATAGCGAGCCTCACGCTCGCGCATTACGACAGCCGTGCCGAGGATTTCTGGGAGGGCACGCGCGGGCACGACGTCAGCCAGAACATCGCCGCGCTGCTGCGGCACATTCAGGGCGAACCGCCGTACACGATCCTCGACTTCGGCTGCGGGCCGGGGCGCGACCTTGCCGCATTCACCGCGCTCGGCCACCGACCGGTCGGCCTGGATGGTTCGACGCGCTTCGCCGCGATGGCGCGCGCGCACAGCGGCTGCGAAGTCTGGGAGCAGGACTTCCTCAAGCTCGACCTGCCCGCCGAACGCTTTGACGGGGTGTTTGCCAATGCCTCGCTCTTTCATGTGCCGGGCACGGCGCTGCCGCGCGTGCTGCGTCGAACTCCATGCGACGCTCAAGCCCGGCGGAGTGCTGTTCAGTTCGATCCCGCGCGGCAACAACGAGGAGGGCTGGACCCGGGGACGCTACGGCGCCTACCATGACCTCGATGCATGGCGCGGCTTTCTGACGGGTGCGGGCTACGTCGAACTCGAGCATTATTTCCGACCCGAGGGACTGCCGCGCGAACAGCAGCCCTGGCTGGCCAGCGTCTGGCGCAAGTAAACTGCACTCTCGACCCCACAGGAGATACGCATGCTGCATGAACTTCGGATCTACAAATGCATCCCCGGCCGCCTGCCGGATCTGATCAGGCGTTTCGAAACCGTGACCCTGAAGATCTGGGAAAAGCACGGCATCCGTCCGGTGGGTTTCTGGACCGTGCTCGTGGGCGGCAGCAACCAGGACCTCTACTACATGCTCGAGTGGAAGGACATGGCCGAGCGCGAGCGCGTGTGGAACGGCTTTGCGGCCGACCCCGAGTGGCACAAGGCGCGTGCCGAAACCGAGAAGAACGGCGCGATCGTGGCCAACATCGAGAACCTGTTCCTCGCGCCGACGGCGTTTTCCAAGATCCGCTGATCTGATTGAATCTTCAAGATTGTTTTAATGAGATCGGCTCCTGGAGCCGGTTTCATGTCAGTTTGTGTATCGATACCGATACAATAACGAGTGATTATTTCACCGGAGATCGTGCATGAATGCCCGTGACAACAGCCTGCCCCTACCATCCGAACAGACCAAGGCGCTTGCGGCCTTTTCCGACCGCGCCTGGGACGAGGAGATCGTTCCTGCGATCACGCGCTACATCACGATTCCGGCCAAGAGCCCGATGTTCGACGCCGACTGGGAAAAGCACGGCCTGCTCGAGCGGGTGATCACGGAGGCCGCAGCCTGGATCGAGAGCAAGAAGGTGGCCGGGCTGAAGCTGGAAGTCGTGCGCCTTCCGGGGCGCACGCCGCTGATCTTCTTCGAGGTGCCGGCCACGCGTGGGGTCGACAATGCGGGCGGCAACGCTCCCGGCGCCCAGACAATCTGCCTGTACGGACACCTGGACAAGCAGCCCGAGTTCAACGGCTGGCGCTCCGACCTCGGGCCCTGGACGCCGAAATACCAGGACGGCAAGCTCTACGGCCGTGGCGGCGCGGACGACGGCTACGCGGTCTATGCCGCGATTACCGCGATCATGGCGCTGGATAAACAAGGCATTCCGCGGCCGCGCTGCGTGGGGTTGATCGAGAGTTGCGAGGAGTCGGGCTCGCCCGACCTGCCCGTCTACCTCGACGCGCTGAAGGCGCGCATGGGCGACGTGTCGCTCGTGGTGTGCCTGGATTCCGGCGCCGGCAACTACGACCAGCTGTGGCTGACCACCAGCCTGCGCGGCATGGTCAGCGGCGTGCTCAAGGTGGAGATCCTGAACGAGGGCATCCATTCGGGCGACGCGAGCGGCCTCGTGCCTTCGAGTTTTCGCATCCTGCGCCACCTGCTCGACCGGCTGGAGGACAGCAAGACCGGGCGCCTGCTGCCCGAGAGCTTTCATTGCACGGTGCCGCCTGCGCGGCTGGAACAGGCGCGCGCCACGGCCGCGATTGTCGGTGACGAGGTCTGGAAGCGCTTTCCCTGGGCCTGCGGCAACGACGGCGGCCCCACGCTGCCCACCACGACCGACCGGGTCGAGGCCCTGCTCAACCGCACCTGGCGGCCGACGCTCTCGGTGACTGGCGCGGAAGGCTTTCCCGACCTCGGCAGCGCGGGCAATGTGCTGCGGCCCTACACCGCGTTCAAACTCAGCCTGCGCCTGCCGCCACTGGTCGACGGGGCCGATGGCCGCGCAGCAATTGAAGACCCTGCTGGAAGACAACGCGCCCTACAACGCGCGCGTCACCTTCGAATCGGAAGGCCGCGGTGCGCCCTCAGGCACCACGGGCTGGAGCGCGCCGGACCTCTCGCCCTGGCTCGAGACCGCGCTGAATGCAGCCTCGCAGGCACACTACGGCGCGCCGCTCGGTTACATGGGGCAGGGCGGTACGATCCCGCTCATGAGCATGCTGCAGAAGGGGTTCCCGAAATCGCAGATGATGGTCTGCGGCGTGCTCGGCCCGCGCAGCAACGCGCATGGGCCGAACGAGTTCCTGCACGTGCCCTACGGCAAGCGCCTGACCGCCGCGGTCGCGCAGGTCATGGCAGCTTGCCCGTAAAGAGACTCAGGCGAGCTTTTTCAACTTCTGCAGCGAGCGCATCCGCCAGGGCACCTCGTTGCCCGGGAACAGGCGCGGATACTCGGTGTAGCTGACTTCGCCCACGTAGATGTCGCCGTGCGAGTCTACGGCAAGGCCGTGTGGCGCGACGAATTTTCCGGTCTCCAGGCCGGGCCCGTTCTCGCCGCCGAGGCGCGCGATGGTCTTGCCGCTTGAGTCGACGATCGCAAGGCGCGGCCCGACGTTCGGCATGGCGCGGTTCACCGCCATCGCGGCGCCGAGTTCGCCGATGATGAAGCGCGGCTTCGGTCCGCCGCAGCAGAAGAGGCCGCAGGGGCGGTGCATGTTGTTCCACTGCGTTTCGTATCTGCCGTTGCCGTCGAACACCTGCACGCGGTGGTTCTCGCGGTCGGCCACGTAGACCCAGCCTTCGGCGTCGGTGGCGATGTTGTGCGCGACGTTGAACTGGCCCGGGTCGGTGCCCGGGCTCGCCCCAGGACATCAGCAGCTTTCCGTCCGGCGAATACTTGTGCACGCGCGCATTGCCGTAGCCGTCGCTGACGTAGATCTCGCCCTTCGGCGAGAGCGCCGTGTGGGTGCAGCGGTGAAAGGGCAGGCCGCTCATGTAGGCCGTGGGCTTGCCCGGCACGCCGATCTCGAGCAGCACCTTGCCGTCGGTCGTGCACTTCCGCACGAAGTGGCCGCCGTCGTCGGTGCAGTAGAGGTTGTCGTCCGCATCGATGTGCAGGCCGTGGGCGCGCGTGAACGTGCCTTCGCCCCAGGACGAGAGGAAATTTCCGTCGCGATCGAACACGATCATCGGGTGCTCGCCGCGATTGAACACGTAGACGCGATCCTTGCTGTCGACCGCCACCGCGGCGGCGTCCTTGAATTCCCAGCCTTCGGGCAGCCTGGCCCAGTTTTCCACCACTTGATAGCGGTGCTCGCCGCTGCCCAGGATTGCGCTCATCGTGTGTCTCCTCTCAGACGCTCTTGTTCGGATTGATCAGAACCTTCGCCCCCGTGGACCGCTTGCCGTACACCGCGATCTCCGACAGCGTCAACGCTTCGGCCAGCGAGATCTCCTTCGTGTAGTGGCTGGCGAAGGTGGTCGTGAGCTCGTTTACCACGCGTTCCCGCAATTTCTGTGCGCCTGCCTGCCCGATCTTCTGGAGGAACGGCGTCAGCAGCCAGCCGCCCACGCCCCAGGCCATGCCGAAACCGCGATTGAATGTCGTGGGGCCGATGTCGAGGCCGCCGTAGATGTAGACCTGCTTGTGGGTGGTCGAGCCGTAGCGGCTGTATTCCTTGGCCGTACGGTTGATCGCGGCTTCCATGCAGGTGAGGATCTGCCCGGCGAGTGGTCCACCGCCGATCGCATCGAACGCAATCGTCGCGCCCGTGGCGGCGAGCGCATCGGTCAGCTTCGCCATGAAATCGGCATCGCTCATGTTGCAGACATGCTTTGCTCCCTGGCCCTTCAATAGATCGACCTGCGCCTGCGAGCGCACGATGTTCACGAGGTCGACGCCATCGGCCAGGCAGATCTTGTTCAGCATCTGGCCGAGGTTGGACGCGGCCGCGGTGTGCACCAGTGCCTTGTGGCCTTCCAGCTTCATGGTCTCGACCATGCCCTGCGAAGTCAGCGGGTTGACAAAGCACGAGGCGCCTTCAGCGGCTGTGGTGCCCGGCTTCAGGACCAGGCAGGCCTTTGCCTTCATGCTGCGGTACTGCGCATACATCGCGCCGCCGAGGATCGCCACGGTCTTGCCGATCAGCTTCTGCGCTTCCTCGGATTCTCCGGCAGCCACCACCACGCCCGCGCCTTCGTTGCCCACGGGCATCGACTGATCCATGCGGCCGGCCATCGCCTTCATCAGGCCGGGCGGGATGGTCGCGGTCACCACCGGTTGTGCGGCCGTGCCGGTCTGCTTTGCCGTGCTCATGTCCGCCGCGCCAAAGAGCAGGCCCAGGTCAGACGGATTGATCGGCGTGCCTTCGACGCGTACGACCACTTCGTCGGGGCCGGGGGTCGGGATGGGAAGACTGACCAGTGACAACTCCAGTTCCCCGCTGTTCTTCACCAGCGAGCGTAGTTGCAGTCCGGTGCCTTGCGCGCTATTGGCCAATGTCTGTTCTCCTTGAGATTTGAACGAGGTGCCTGCCTACCATTATCACCCCTGCGGCCGGCTGTCCTTCGAGCGCAGGTACACCATCAGCCCGGCGAAGCTGCACGCCGCCAGCATCGCGAACACGGCGCGATACGCCGCTTCCGGTGCCGCCGCACCGGTGCCGCCTGCATACGATCCCACCAGAATCCCGCTCAGTGCGGGCAGGGCGGTGGCCCCGAACACCTGCGCCATGTTGACCGTGGTGACGCCGCGGCCTGCAATGCGGTCGGAAAACAGCGCGCGGCCCTGGGCCACGATCATGATCGCGTACGAGGAGAGGAACGGGATCGCCACCAGGAGCGCCACCGCGAGCGCCAGTGGCGGTTTCGACAGCACGGCGAGGGTGACGTAGATCGCGATCGACGTCGTTGCGCCCGCGATGACGATCTTCTTGCGGGTGCCGAATACGCGGTCCAGCGGTCCGAATGTGAGTGCCCCCACGACCTGCGCGATGCCCATCGCGAACAACACGTTGCCGCGCGCCACTGCGTCCAGGCCGTAGACGTCGTGCAGGTAGGGGCCGGCCCAGACACCCAGCACGGTGACCATGCAGGCATAGGCAAAGGTGTGCATGGCCAGCAGCGGGCCGAGCCCCGGTGTGCGCCAGACTTCGACCAGCCCCTGCCAGACTTCGGCGAACCCCTCGGTGCGACGCGGGGTCGGCGCCACACCCGGCGGATCGTCGCGCACCAGCGCGTAGAACAGCGCGGCAATGACCGCCGTGAGCACGGCAAGCAGGTCGAAGGCATTTCGCCAGCCGATGGTCTGCGCGGCCCAGGCCAGCGGGGTCGCGGCAGACAGCGTGCCCACGTTGCTCATCGCGAACACCCAGGACAGCACCAGCGTGAAACGCCCGACGCCGAACCAGCGCGAGCACAGGAACACCGCCGCCATGAAACTCGCCGAGCAGCCCAGCCCGACGAGGAAGCGCGCCGCGATGAGCTCGGTGGCCGAATGCGAGCGGGCGATCCACAGGGCCCCGAGCACGGCGAGTACGCTGATCCAGGTCAGCGTGGCGCGTGCGCCCCAGCGGTCGAAGGCCATGCCGACGGGGATCTGGCCGACCATCAGGGCGCAGAAGAAGGCGCCACCCGCGAAGCCGAATTCGCGCGCCGAGAGGCCGAGCTCCATCGCAAGTTCCGGACCGATGACACTGTTGGATACCCGGTAGAACTGGGATAGCGAGGTGGCCGCTGCCAGCAGCAGCACCATGGTGATCGCGCCCCGGGGCCGCGTGCTGCCCGGACTATTCAAAGAGATTCAGCACCGCATCGAGCCCCGAGTGGTCGAGGGCGTGGGTGGCGTGCGCACGTACCACGGGCTTGGCCCGCCAGGCCACGGAGACGCCGGCCTCGGCCAGCATGGGCAGATCATTGGCGCCGTCGCCGATGGCGAGCGTCTGCGCCTTTTTGAGCCCGAGCGCGTCGCGCAGTTCGATCATTCGCGCGGCCTTGGCCGCCGCATCCACGATCGCGCCGCTGACCCGACCGGTGAGCTTGCCGTTGTCTGTTTCGAGCACGTTCGACAGGGTGTAGTCCAGCCCGAGTCGTTCCTTCAGGCGTTCGGTGAAGAACGTGAATCCGCCCGAGACCAGCAGGGTACAAATGCCCAGATGTCTGGCGCGTTCGATCAGCCGCCCGGCGCCCGGAGAAAGACGCAGCTTTTCGCGGTACACGCGCTCGAGTGCCTCGACCGGGACGCCGGCGAGCAGCGCCACGCGCCGCCTGAGGCTCTCGGCGAAATCGATCTCCCCGCGCATCGCCTGCGCGGTGACGGCCGCGATGTCCGCCTTGATGCCGAGCATGCCGCCGATCTCGTCGATGCATTCGATCGTGATCAGCGTCGAATCCATGTCCATCGCGATCAGGCGCAGGTCCGCGAACCGCCGCTCGCCGGGAACCCAGGCGAAATCGAGCGCGCGCTTCTCGCAATGCACCGCCACGCCGGCGACGGTCTCGTCGTTGTGCGCGGCATCACGCAACCGCCAGGCGGATTCGCCGATCTGTTCAAGGCTCGCTGCGCTGCTGAGTGCGGCGAGCTGCGATGCATCCGCGACCTCGATCGCAGTGCCCTGGATCACGAGGTTCATTTCTTATCGCCCGCAGCTTCGCCTGCCGGTTGGCCTGTCGCTTGACCGGCGTTCGAGAGGTCGTTCCAGCGTTTCGCCTCGGCGTCGTCCGAGGGTACGCCCAGGCCGAGTTCGTAGACCTTGGCCAGTTCGGCCATCGCGTTGCGGTTGCCGCCTTCGGCCGAGCGCAGCAGCCAGCCATGCGAGGCGGTGAGGTTGCGCTCGAGGCCGATGCCCTTCTGCAGCATCAGGCCGAGGAAATACTGCGCCCCGGGCTGGTTGCGTTCGGCGGCGACCTGGAACCAGCGTGCCGCGGTGAAGGCATTGGCCGAGACGCCCACGCCCTTCAGGTAGAACTCACCGATCAGCGCCTGCGCCACGGGCAGGCCGGCCATCGCGGCCTTTTCAATCCAGAAGGCCATCTGCTTTACGTCCTTCTCGATGCCTTTGCCGGTGCCATAGAGCAGCGCGAGGTTGTACTGCGCCACGACGAAGTTCTGCTCGGCGGCGGCGCGATACCAGTGTGCGGCGAGTGTCGGATCGGCAGGCGCGCCGCGGCCGTCGAAGAACATGGCGCCGAGATTATTCTGCGCGGCGGCGAGTCCCGCCGTTGCGGCCCTGAGGTACCAGGTGTGCGCTTCCGGCAGGTTGCCCAGCGGCGCAGGCGCGCGTTCCAGCGTGAGCCCGAGCAGGAACTGGGCCTGAACCACGCCCTCCGCGGCCAGCGGCTTGAGCGATTCGATGGCCTGCGCAAAATCACCCGTGGCCAGCGCACCCTGCGCCGGTACCAGGCGAGGATCGTCGGACTGCGCGGGCTGCGACCGCGGCGCCGGGGCCGCTCCTTGCGGCACGGGCACCGGCGCCTTCTGTTGCGCGTGCAAGGCAGGCGCGAAGGCGAGCAGCAGGACAAGGGCGGCGCGTCGCATCATGACAGTGCCTTGAAGGCATCCTTCGCGGCCTGCACCCGTTCCTGCCATGTGGGGAGTTTCGCTTCGATGCGCAGTTTCTCGGGTCCCGCGAGCCGCCAGTTGCGGCGCTTCTGCATGAGGTCGATGATCTTCGCGCCGTCCACTGCGCCCGCAGCGATCGTGTCGCGGCCGAACTGCAGCACCACCGATTCGTGCGTGGCATCCAGGCGCGCGACGCCCAGCGGCCGGGCGAGCACACGCAACGCATGGCATTCGAGCAATGCCCTGGCCGACTCGGGCATCTCGCCGAAACGGTCGACGAGTTCTTCGTGCATTGCGTCCAGATCCTCGCGGGTCTCGCAGTTCGACAGACGCTTGTACAGCGTCAGGCGTTCATGCACGTCGCTGCAATACTCGGCCGGCAACAGGGCGGGCACATGCAGGTTGATCTCGGTGGTCACGTCGATCGGCTGGTCCATGTCGACCGCCTTGCCTTTCTTCAATGCGCGCACCGCGCGCTCGAGCATCTGGGTATAGAGCGAATAGCCGATCTCGTGGATTTCGCCCGACTGCGATTCGCCGAGCACTTCGCCTGCGCCGCGGATCTCGAGGTCGTGCATCGCGAGGTAGAAGCCCGAGCCGAGTTCCTCCATCATCTGGATCGCCTCGAGCCGCTTTTTCGCCTGCGTGCCCAGCGCCTCTTCGTCCGGCGTCAGCAGGTACGCATAGGCCTGGTGGTGCGAACGTCCGACGCGGCCGCGCAGCTGGTGCAGCTGCGCAAGGCCGAACTTGTCGGCGCGATTGATGAGTATCGTGTTGGCGTGCGGGTTGTCGATGCCGGTCTCGATGATCGTGGAACACAGCAGGATGTTGTGGCGCTGCTGGGTGAACTCGCGCATCACGCGCTCCAGGTCCCGCTCGCGCATCTGGCCGTGGGCAATCGCGATGCGCGCCTCCGGCAGCAGGCGCGCCAGGCGTTCGCGCATGTTCTCGATGGTGTCGACTTCGTTGTGCAGGAAGTACACCTGGCCGCCGCGCTTGAGTTCGCGCAGGGTGGCCTCCCGGATGATCCCGTCGGACCAGGGCGAGACGAACGTCTTGATCGCCAGCCGCTTCTGCGGCGCAGTGGCGATCACCGAGAACTCGCGCAGGCCTTCCAGCGACAGCGCAAGCGTTCGCGGAATCGGCGTGGCCGTCAGCGTAAGCACGTCGACTTCGGCACGCAGGGCTTTCAAGGCCTCCTTCTGGCGCACGCCGAAGCGGTGCTCCTCGTCGATGATGACGAGACCCAGTCGCGCGAACTTCGCGTCCTTCGAGATCAGCTTGTGGGTGCCGATCACGATGTCCACGGCGCCTGCAGCCATGTCCTTCAAAACCTGGGTTGCCTCCTTGCCGGTGCGAAAGCGCGACAGTTCGGCAATCTTCACCGGCCACTGGTCCGCGACGTGCGCAAAGCGATCCGTGAAGGTCTGGAAATGCTGTTCGGCCAGCAGCGTGGTCGGGCAGAGGATCGCCACCTGCTTGCCGCCGGTGACCGCGACGAAGGCCGCGCGCAGCGCGACCTCGGTCTTGCCGAAGCCGACGTCGCCGCAGATCAGGCGGTCCATGGGCTTGCCGGAGGTCATGTCCTCGATCACCGCGCCGATCGCCGTGGCCTGGTCGGGCGTTTCCTCGAAACCGAAGCCGTCGGCGAAGGCCTCCATGTCGTGCTGGATGAGGCCGAATGCGTGGCCCTGCCGGGCGGCGCGCTTGCGCGTACAGTGCGAGCAGTTCGGCGGCGGTGTCGCGCACCTGCTGCGCGGCGCGGCGCTTGGCCTTGTCCCACTGGCCGCTGCCGAGCTTGTGCAACGGCGCGACTTCCGGCTGCGCACCGCTGTAGCGCGACACCACCGTGAGCTGCGCCACCGGCACATAGAGCTTGTCGCCGCCTTCGTATTCGAGGTTCAGGAACTCGGTCATGCCTTCGCCGAGGTCGAGGCTGATCAGGCCCACGTAGCGGCCGATGCCGTGCTGCGCGTGCACCACCGGATCGCCGATCTTGAGCTCGGACAGATCGCGCAGCATGCCTTCGACGGAATTCGCGGGCGCCGTGCCGCGGCCCGCGCGCTGACGAACGGTGGCAGCGTAGAGCTCGCTTTCGGTGACGATGCACCAGCCCTCGTCGGGCACCGAGAAACCGTTGGCCAGCGGTGCCACGCCGATCGCAAACGTGCCGTCGCCATCGAGGAAGGCGGGAAGGTCCGCCGCGGTGGCCGGATGCATCGAATATTCCGCCAGATAGCCGGCCATGGTTTCTCGCCTGCCCGGCCGATTCCGCCGCGAGGAAGACGCGCAGGCCGGCGTTGGCGACGAAGCCCTTCAGTCTGGCGAGCGGGTCGTGCGCGCGGCGGTCGACGGCCAGGTCGGGCAGGGCATGGGTGTGCAGCGCTGCGGATGCCTCCTCTTCGGCAGGCGCCTGCTCCACACCGGATGCCGAAAGATCGATCCGTGCATGCGCTTTCAGGCGAAGATGGAATTCCTCGGCCGGAAGAAACAACTGCGTCGGCGGCAGCAGCGGGCGCTCGATGTCGCCGGAAAGCAGCCTGTAGCGTGAATTCACATCCCGCCAGAACGATTCCACGGCGCCAGGCACGTCCTGATGCAGCACGGCGACGGCGTCGGCGGGCAGGTAGTCGAACAGGGTGGCGATTTCGTCGAAGAACATCGGCAGGTAGTACTCGATCCCCGCGGAGGGAATGCCGGCGGACACGTCGCGGTACACGCCTTTGCGCGATGGATCGCCTTCGAAGACTTCGCGAAAGCTGCCCCTGAAACGTGCGCGCCCGGCTTCGTCCATCGGAAATTCGCGCGCGGGCAGCAGACGGACCTCGTTGACCTTGTAAAGCGTGCGCTGGCTGTCCACATCGAAAGTACGGATCGAATCGACAGTCTCATCGAACAATTCGATCCGGTAGGGCAGGGTGCTGCCCATGGGGAAGAGGTCGATGATCCCCCCGCGCACACAGTACTCGCCCGGGGCAACGACCTGGGTCACATGCGCGTAACCGGCGGTCAGCAACTGCGTCTTGAGCGCTTCGGGGTCGAGCGACTTTCCGGTTTCAAGGAAGAACGTGTAGGCCGCGAGGTAGGCCGGTGGGCAGAGCCGGTAGAGCGCGGTCGAAGCCGGCGCGACGGCGACATCAAACTCGCCGCGCTGGATCTGGTAGAGCGTGGCCAGCCGCTCGGACACCAGATCGTGGTGTGGCGAGAAATTGTCGTAGGGCAGGGTCTCCCAGTCCGGCAGCAGGAACACCCGCTTGTCGGGCGCAAACCAGCGGACCTCGTCGACCAGGCGCTGCGCATCGAGCGCGGTCGCGCTGATCACCATCAGCGGGTGCGATTCCGCGGCATAGCGTGCGATGGCCAGCGCGTCGCCCGAGCCGGCAAGCCGGCCAAGGCGCCGGCGGGGTGGTGGCGGTGTGACGGAAAGTGCGGGTGGGGTGTCTCGATGCATGCTCAAAAACGCCAAAAGCGTTCCCCGGGCCGCAAGCGGTTTCGCTTGTCCGGTGGAACGCGCCATGTAATTATACAGGCTTGAATTACTGGAATAATTCGTCATTTCCCCGGTGCTGTTTTCGCGCATGAACGCCACAACCTGCCAGTCGATTTCCTGCACGTGTCCTACGTCGCGCTGATTCCCGCCGCCGGGGCGGGTGCCCGCATGTCGGCCGGGACCCCCAAGCAGTACCTGCCGCTGGCGGGCCGGCCGATGCTCTATCACTCGATCCGCTGCGTGGCCGTGGCGCCGGTGGAAACCGTGTTCGTGGTGCTCGCGCCGGACGACACGCTGTTTGCGGAGCAGGACTGGCGCGAATTCGACGGCCGCCTCGAGCCGTTGTACTGCGGCGGGGCGACGCGGCGCGAATCGGTGCAGAACGGACTGGTCGCCGCGATGGCGGCGGTCGATCCCGATGACTGGGTGCTGGTGCACGACGCGGCGCGTCCCTGCCTGCCGCGCGAAGACCTCGCGCGCCTGATCGCGGAGGTCAGCGGAGACGAAGTCGGCGGCCTGCTCGCCCTGCCGGTGGCCGAAACGGTCAAGCGGGTGGTGGCCGGGATTGCGCGCGTCGCCGCCACCGAGGATCGCGCGCTGCTCTGGCTTGCCCAGACGCCGCAGATGTTTCGCGCCGGGTTGCTCGGGCAGGCGCTGCGCGGCGCGCCCGCGAGCGTGACCGACGAGGCCGGCGCGATCGAGCACCTGGGCCTGCAGCCGAAACTGGTGAACGGCAGCCGGCGCAATCTCAAGGTAACCTTCGAAGAGGATCTGGCGATTGCCGAATCCCTCCTCGCAGCGGCCATGAAGGCGACGACATGAAGATCGGCCAGGGTTTCGACGTGCATGCGCTGGTCGCGGGCCGCAGGCTGGTGATCGGCGGTGTGGTGATCCCGTATGAAAAAGGCCTCGAAGGACATTCCGACGCCGATGTGCTGATCCACGCGGTCTGCGACGCGGTGCTTGGCGCCGCGGGACTGGGCGACATCGGCCGCCATTTCCCCGACAGCGATCCGCAGTACAAGGGGGCCGACAGCCGGGTGCTGCTGCGCGCGGTCGAACGCAAGGTCTCCGCCGCGGGCTTTCTGGTCGGCAATGTCGATGCGACCATCATCGCGCAGGCCCCGCGCATGGCACCACACGTTGCACAGATGGCAGCCAACATTGCCGTCGACCTGGGTGTCGCGACCGGCGCGGTGAACATCAAGGCGACCACCACCGAGCACCTGGGGTTTGCCGGGCGCGGCGAGGGGATTGCCGCCCAGGCGATCGCGCTGTTGCTGTCCAAGCCGCCCGATGGCTAAACTTCCTGATTGCCTTTACTGATCACTGAGCCGCCATGTACTCACCCAGCTACAACCAGATCGACGACCGCGCCGAAGTGCTTGCCTTCATGCGCGCCAACAACTTCGCTGTCGTGGTTACGGCGACCGGCGGGGAGCCACAGGCTTCGCACCTGCCGGTGCTCATTGAAGAGCGTGGAGACGGTCTTGTCATCGTTGCCCACATGGCGAAGAACAATCCGCAGTGGGAACAGTTCTTCGACGATGAAGTGCTGGTGATTTTCCACGGCCCGCATGCCTATGTGTCGCCGCGCTGGTATGCCGACAAGGAGCGCGTCCCGACCTGGAATTACGCGGCGGTCCACGCCTACGGCAAGGTCCATGCGTTTCACGAACCTGCAGCCAAGAAGGACGCGGTCGGCAAGCTGGTCGCGCACCACGATCCGCAGTGGCAGCCGGCCTATGAAAATCTTTCGGCGCACTACATGGAGGGGATGCTGAACGGCATTGTCGCCTTCGAGATTCCGGTGACGCGGATCGAGACGCGCTGGAAGCTCTCGCAGAATCGAGGCCGCGAGGAGATGGAATTGATCACCGCAGAACTCGAAAAGTCCGCTTACGCAGCCGAGCGTGATCTCGTGCCGCTGATGCGCAAACACAGGGTGTGAGGCCGCAATGAAGCAGTTGCTGGTTGCCAACGCCAAGGGCGGCAGCGGAAAGACGACGCTGGCCACCAACCTGGCCGGCATGTTCGCGGCAAAGCGACTGCGCGTCGTGCTGGCCGACATGGACCGCCAGCAATCGGCGGCGCGCTGGCTCGCGCGGCGGCCAGCCGGCTTTCCCGCGATTCGCGGCTGGCTGCCCGACTCGGACCGTGCAGAGATCAAGGCATTCAAACCCGACTGGGTGGTGGTCGACTCCCCGGCCGGACTGCATGGCGCGAAGCTCGAGGAACTCATCAGGCGCGCCGATCTCGTGCTCGTGCCGGTCGTGCCCTCGGTGCTCGACATGGATGCTTCGGTCGACTTCATCGAGGCACTCGCCGCGCAGAAGGCGGTGCGAAGGGGCGACAGCAGCATCGTGCTGGTGGCCAACCGCGTCGATCCGCAGACCATCGCTGCGCGTGAACTCGAGAACTTCCTTGCTGCCTGGGACCTGCCGGTGCTGACGCAACTGCATGCGGCGCAGGTCTACGTGCACTGTGCGGCCGCCGGCGCGAGCCTGTTCGACCTGCCGCGCTCCCGTGCGATGCCCGAAATCGGGCGCTGGGCTCCGCTGCAGCGCTGGATCGCGCAGCACCTCTAGCGTGCGGGTTGCCGTTCTCGGCGCGGGGCTGGCCGGCATCACCACGGCCTGGTGCCTTGCGCAGGACGGCCACGAAGTCGTGCTGATCGAGCGCAATTCCACGGTGGCGGGCGAGGCCAGCGGCGCCAACGGCGGGATCGTCTCGGCCAGCCGAGCGTTTCCCTGGGCCAATCCGCATATGCTGAAGACCTTCCTGCGCGCGCTGACTCGAAACGACCAGGCGGTGCGGGTCTATCTTGCGCGCTGGGATCCGGCGTTCTGGGCCTGGGGCCTGCGCTTTCTCGACTGCTGCCGCGCTTCGCGCTATGACGAACTTCTCGCGCGAAAGGTGCGGTTTGTGCGCTATGCGCAGGCGCAGCTTGCCTCAATTGCCGACCAGTCCGGCGTCGAATTTCATCGCGGCCGCGGCGTGATGTATGTGTATCGAAGTGCGCAGGCGCTCGAGGCCGGCGTGAAGAAGATCGAGCCGATGCGCGCGCTGGGTTTCGAATCGCAGGTGCTCAATGCAGAGGAGGCGCGGCGCATCGACCCGGGCCTCGCGCGTGCGCCGATCGCCGGTGCGGTCTATTGCGAGACCGACGAGAGCGGCGACTCGGCCATGTTCTGCCGCGGTCTGGCCGACCTGCTGCAGAAACGCGGTGCCACGCTGCGGCTGGGTTGCGAGATACGCGGACTGGCAATTGAGGGTGATCGCGTGGTGGCTGTGGAAACCAGCGCCGGGCGCATCGAGGCCGATGCCTTTGTCTGCGCGCTCGGTGTGATCGATCCGGCCCTGTTGCGCCAGCTCGGCGCCGACCTGCCCGTGTATCCGGTGCGCGGGCATTCGACCACGCTGCCGGTCGTCAATCGGGAGGCCGCGCCGCGGCTCGCCGGGATGGACGACGCGAAGCTCGTGGCCTGGTGTCCGATGGGAGACCGCCTTCGGCTCACCGGGGGCGCGGAGTTTGCCGGCTGGGGCCGGGACATCGATTCCTCGGGATTTTCCCGCCTGCATGCGCTGGCCGAGGAGTTGTTTCCCGGCGCGACGGATGCCAGTCGGGCCGTGTCCCAAGTCTGCCGGCGGCCGATGACGCCGCAGAGCACGCCGCTCTTCGGCACCGGACGGCACCGCAATCTGTGGTTCAACGCGGGTCTCGGGCACATGGGCTGGACCATGGCTTCGGGTGGGGCCCGCATCACGGCGGACCTGATCGCGGGGCGGGAGCCTGCGATCCCGCTCGACGGGCTGCAGATAAAACCAGCCTGAATTCAGGACATTGGTTTATAAAGACTGGCTCCCTGTGTGCCTCACAGGCGAATTGCCATACTGTAAAAATAATAATTCCTTGAAACGGTTCCGGCTGTTCCTTGCTCTCCGGGCACCCCGGGAAGTCGCACGGGCGCGGTATGCCTGGGCGGCGTTTCGCAGCCCGCCGATTCAGGCTAGACTGATCCTCGACCCGGCGCCGGATCTGGCGCCTGCGCGTTGTGGTTTCCGCCGAAGGTGAGCGTATGAACAGGCGTGATTTCACTTTTGCACTCTTCGCGTTCGGCACACTGCCGCGCGCTTCCCGAGCCCAGCCGAAAGCCAGGGTCTGGCGCGTCGGCTGGCTCGAGTGGACCGACAGGGGCCGTTTCAGCGAGCTGACTGCCAGGGCGTTCATGGAAGGTCTGGCTGCGGAAGGGTTTGTCGAGGGCCGCAACCTCGCGATTGAGAAACGCGTTGCGTTCGGCAACCTGAAATTGATGTCGGCACAGGCAAAGGAAGTCGCTGCGCTCAAGGTGGACGTGCTGTTCACTCCCACGAAGGCGGCGACCGACGCGGCGTGGTATGCGAGCCGCGAAATCCCCACGGTGATCGCCACGGTGACCGATCCGGTCGCGGTCCAATACGCGAACTCGCTCGCGCAGCCCGGCAAGCACATCACGGGCGTCACCACCGCCAGCGCGGAACTGACCGGCAAGCGGCTGGAACTGCTCAAGGAGGCGACCCCGGGTGCAACGCGGATCGCGGTGCTCTACGACCAGACCCTGTACGACAGTTGCCAGGAAGAGCTCAAGCAGTTTCGCTCGGCGGCCAAGGCGATCGGCGTGACCCTGGTGGAAGTCCCGGTGAGCAACCTTGCGATCAGTTTTTCCGACCTCGAGCCGGCGTTCCGCAAGGTCTCGGAGAGCAGGGCGCAGGCGATGATCCTGCCCCTGTTCACCTCCGTTTCCGACCTGGCCCCGGAGGTCGCGCGGTTGGCCCTCAAGTACCGGATACCGACGATGCACGAAGTCAGCAGTTTCACCGAGGCAGGCGGATTGATCACCTACGGTCCAGACTTCGCGGACATCTATCGGCGCGCGGCGCACTACGTGGGGCGGATACTCAAAGGCGAGAATCCCGCGCAGATGGCGATCGAGGAGCCAAGGCGATTCCAACTGACGATCAACCTGAAGACCGCCCGTGCGCTCGGGATCGTCATTCCGCAGTCGGTGCTGATACGTGCGGACCAGGTGATCGAATGAGGGGTGCGGTGCCCCGGCGCCAGCGAATCCGCGCGACGCTGGCATTCAGCCCTCTTCGCGTACCCTGGTTGCTACTTGCCTTCGTGCTTGCCGGCCAGGTCCGCGCTGCCGACCCGCCGCCGCAGTTCGATGTGCACTTTGCCGTGATTACCCGCAATCCCGAAGCGCATCGGGTTGCTACGCGCGAGCAACTCAGGAAGGAGGTTGAGATCCTGAACGCCCATTTTGTCTCTGAGCGGCGGCACGCGGTGGTTGTGTTCAGGTTGAAATCCGTGGCGCTATACGGAGAGATCAAAGAATCCGCTTGCGAGCTGGCCGGACTGGGAGATCGTGCGCAGGACTTCGATTCAGGCCTGGCTGACCGTGCATTCAATGCCTGTGCCGAACCACTGGTGCGTGATCCGCACGCGATCAACTTCTACGTCTACGATGCCTACGCGGGCGCAACGGGATTCGCCGATGCAACGGGGCATGGCCGGAGGAACTCCAATCGGCCCTATGTGTTCCTCGACTGGAAGAGACTGAACCATGCCGGGCAGGCGCCAGAGGAACATGAGATGGGACACGCATTCGGACTCGGTCACGAATGTGTTCCCGGGGCGACATCCCGGACATCCACGAACATCATGGCCAGTGCGGAGTGCGGCAAGGGCAGTGGCGGAATGCGGGATCTGGGATTCAATGCGCGGCAGGTCGAGAGCATCTTGAAGTATGCCGCGCTGATCACGGAGAGATTGCGCCCTGCGCGCCCTTGAGGTTTCTCTGCCGCGGGACCGCTCTATGGCGTGCTGGCGCGATTTGCGCCGGCCGCGGCCTGATCCGGCTCGCGGTGCGCCGTGTGCCGCGGCGCAGTGATGGCGAGGTAGATCTCGCGCAGCATCATCAGCAACGCGCCGGTCAGCGAGAACATCGCGAGCACGAACAGCACCGCAACCATCCAGGCGAGGTTCAGCGGCACGAAGGTGTCGAGGAACGCGACCGAGATCGACAGACAGACGAACAATCCGCACAACACGACGAGGGATGTGGCGATATAGATCGCCCTGATGCGCTTGCCGACCGCGGCCAGCTCGGCGTAGGCCAGATCGACATCGCGCACTGCAGTGTTTGCAAGGCGGTCCTCCACCACGCGACGCCGGTCCACTGCGCGCCCCAGACGATTGGTGAGCGCGGTGATGATCGTGCCCACGGCCGCCAGCAGGAACACCGGCGCGATCGCGAGCTGGATCACATGGGTGATGTCGGGGACGTGAGCTACGGTGGCCATGGCAGACGGATGCGTTCTTCTCAGCCCGGCGCAGCAAGCCGTGGCAGCAGACCGGCTTCGATCGCCTTGATCTGCAACGCAAGCACCTTGGAGTAGATGCGGCATTGCGCGAGGCTGCCCGCGATGAACCACAGCCCCGGCTGTGCGGTGTGCGAGAACATGTTGCGCAGTTCCTGACCGTCGCCGAATCCCCAGATCGGGCCGATCTTCTGCGCGACCGCCGCACCGAACAGCCGCTCCACCAGTGCCTCCTGGCCCTTGTAGCCGGTCGCCAGTACGATGAGGTCGGCGGGAAGCAGGCTGCCGTCGCGCATCCGCACGCCCTCTGGCACGAAGCGCTCGATGTCGGCGAACTGCCGCAGGCCGATCTCGCCTTTCACCACGAGGTCGGAGGCGCCGACGTTGAAGTAGTAGCCGCCGCCGCGCGAGAGGTACTTGAACTGCCAGCCGGTACCGTCCTCGCCAAAGTCGAGCTTGAAACCCACACGCTCCAGGCCGTCGAGCAAGGCGCGGTCGAGCACCTTCGCCTGCTCGGTGAGCATCTGGTGCGTTTTTTTTGCAAGCGCCAGTGGCATCGACGCGGCGATGAGGTCGCAGTCTGCAAGCGGCGGGCCTTCGTCGTACAGCGCATAGGCGAGCTGTGCGCTCGGCTCGATGTTGGTCACGAGTGTGGAATTGCGCTGCACCAGCGTGACCTGTGCGCCGCTCGAGTAGAGGTCCTGCCCGATGTCGTGCGCGCTGTTGCCGGTGCCGATGATCAGCACCTTCTTTCCCTTCCAGTCTTCGCCGTCACGGTACTGGCTGGAGTGGAGGACAGGACCGGAGAAAGCGGCGAGTGAAGCGATGTCGGGGCGATTGGGGATGCCGCTAACGCCGGTCGCCATCACGATGTGGCGCGGATGCAGCACGCGTTCCCCGCCGTCGTTCACGCGAAGCTTCGCTGTCCAGCGGCCCGCAGCCTCGTCATAGGTCCCGCCTTGGAACTCGGTGCCGGTCCAGTAATTCAGTTCCATGGCTTCCACATAGGCCTCGAACCAGCCGGCCAGCTTGTCCTTGGGGATGTAGCTCGGCCAGTTCGGCGGGAAGGGCATGTAGGGCATGTGGTTGACCTGTACCTGGTTGTGCAGGGTCAACGCGTGGTAGCGCTTGCGCCAGTTGTCGCCGATGTGCCTCTCGCGATCGACGATCAGTGTATCGACGCCCAGTTGCGACAGACAGGCGGCGGCGTCGAGGCCGGCTTGTCCGCCGCCGATTACCAGCACCTCGGGATCGCGGCCTTCATAGCGGTTGGCGGTGCGACGCAGGTCCAGCCAGTTCGGTCCGCGGAAGTCGCGCGAATACGATTCGCCCTTGGGACGCGCGCGGCCGGTGTGTTCTTCAAAGCCCTTGAGTTCGTCAAGCGAGGTGAAGAGGGTCCACGCCTTGAGCGTATTGCCATCGGCGGCATCGGGGATCAGGCGCAGCACACCGCTTGCGCGTCCCTGCGCGGTTTCGAAGCCGAAGATGGCCTCGATCGATTCTCTGCCCGCACGTTTCACCCTGCGCGGCGGGGTCCGGCGGGGGCTGAGCCTGAACCCCATGGGTCTGGCGTTCACCACGTACTTTTTCAGATCGGCGGTGACGGCCTCGCGCCCACCCACCGTATGCAGCTGCCAGGTCAGAGCGAGCGCGTCCCGCCAGTAGCACGCCGGATGGAACAGGGCTTCGAGTCCGGCGCCACCGGGCGCACCGAGGGTCTGCTCGAACCGGACGAGCCATTCGCCTGTCTGCGTTGCGATTGAATCGATTGCGGCCTGCATTTCCACTCCTAGTTCGATGCCTTGAATCCCGTGGCCTTCACGATTTTCGCCCAGCGTTGCTGGGCCGTGCGGATCCCGTCGAGGAATTCCGGGTTGGTCTGCGCTGGCACGTCGAATCCCATGCCTTCGAGGCGCGCGCGAACTGCCGGGTCGGCATGCGCCTTCTTCGCTGCATCAAGGAACTTCGCCTGGACTGCGGCCGGCGCCTCGCCGCGCATGAAGAGGCCGAACCAGACCGTCGAACTCATGTCCGGGTAACCGAGTTCCGCGAGGGTTGGTACGTCGGGCAGCTGGCGCCAGCGTTCTTTTCCGGTCGTTGCGAGGGCAACGAGCTTGCCCGCCTTGATGTGCGCCATCGTTGTCTGCAGCTGCGAGAAACCCATCAGTACGTGGCCGCCCACCAGATCCTGCGTCTGCGGTGCAGAGCCCTTGTAGGGGATGTGGGTCATCGTCACGCCGAAACGTTCGCCCAGCTGAATGCCGAGAAAATGTGAGGAGGTGCCGGGGCTGAAAGAGGCAAACGAGGCCTTGTCGGGGTGGGCCTTGAGCCAGGTGCCGAGTTCGGCCAGTGACTTTACGTTCATGCCCGGATGCACGACCAGGACCAAAGGCGCTTCGACGCCCTTGACGAGGCTCGAGAAATCCTCGAATTTCCAGCGCAGGTTAGCGAAGACGCTCGGATTGATCTCCGCCATCGACTGCGTGCCCACCCAGACTGTGTAGCCATCGGCCGGTTCGCGCGCCACGTACTCAGCCGAGATGTTGCCGTTTGCGCCGGGCTTGTTTTCGACGAGGACCTTCTGTCCCAGCGTTTTCGACATGTGCTCTGCGACCGTCCGTGCATAGGCATCGACGGCACCGGCGGGCGGGGTGCCGACCACCAGGGTGATCGGCTTGTCCGGCCAGGTCTGCGCGCCGGCGAGACCCAGCCAGAGGGTGGCGATGGCGCCGAACAGCCATCGGTTCATCTTCATGTACATGCCGCCTCCGGTGATCATGTTTTTCTGGTTTTAGCGCCTGAGTATACCGGGCAGAACAGCACGGTCCTGGCGCCCTGCGGGCGTCCCGGAGGCAGAAGGCCGCAGCGCATCATCGCGTTGTTGACGACATCGGCGCCGTCCGGTCTGGACGTACGGATCGCAGTTTTGCCCTGCCGTGTCACACGCTGTTGACGATGGAAATGTCCGACTTCCTCGCCGGCTCGCGCAAACCAAGTGACAAACGCGCCACCAGCCCGCCGCCCACCCGCGGCAGCAGCTCCAGCCCGCCACCGTGCATGCGCGCCACCCGGTCGACGATCGCCAGCCCCAGCCCTGAACTCCCCGCACCGCTGCGTGCCTGCTCCATGCGCGTAAACGGCTGCTTCATTCGTTCGGTGTCCGCAGCCGGTATTCCGGGACCTCGATCACGCACTTCCACGATGGCGCGGTCCGCGGTCTTCTGCAGTTCGATTTCCACTGCCCCACCCCCATAGCGCAGCGCGTTGTCGACCAGGTTCGAAATCGCCCGGCGCACGGCCATCTGCGCCAGCGGCAACCGCACTTCGAGTATCGACCCATGTTCCAGGGGATGGCCGAGCCGGTCGTAGCGTTCGCAGATCTCCGCGACGAGCGCACCGAGATCCGCTTCGGCGCGCGTCTCGCTCGTGCCTTTCGCAAAGTCGAGGAACTGGCCGATGATCTTGTCCATTTCCTCGATGTCGGCGGTGAGCCCGTCGGTGAGGCTGCGCTCGTTTTCGACCTGTGCGCCGAGCATCTCCAACCCTAGCCGCAGGCGCGCAAGCGGCGTGCGCAGGTCGTGCGATATCCCTGCAAGCACCATGGCCCGGTCGCGCTCGAGCTGGGCCAGATCGCTGGACATCTGGTTGAACGCACTGGCGAGGGTGCGGATTTCCACGGCGCCGACCTCAGGTGCCGGCTCGGCGCGCTCGCCGCGCCCGATCTGATGGGCGGCGCGGGTCAGCGCCGCCAGCGGCCGGCTGATCCGCGAGGCAATGAGCCAGGCACCGAGGAGCGACAGCAGCAGCGCAAACACGCCCCAGCCGATCCACTGCGAGGCGAAGTCCGGCTCCAGCCGTTCGCGCTCGAGTTTGACCCAGAATTCGTCTTCGTCGATGTTGAAGCTGACCCAGTAACCCGGCAGACCGTTGCGCGCGAAGGCGATCCGCGTGCCCCGGCCGAGCATCTGGCGTACCTGTTCGCCGATCAGGTTGTAGAGCGGCGCTTCGGGAACGGGCTCGAGCAGTTCGTCGGGGGAACCGACATACACCCGGATGCCCTCCGACTCGTTCAGGTCCTGCAGCAGTTCGAGGCGCAATCTCGGATCGGCGTTGACGATCGCGGCGCGCGTGAGGTTGATGATCGTAACGGTCTGCTGCGCGATCTCGCGGGCGATCGGCTCACGCTGGTAGCTGCGATAGATTTCGAACCAGCCGCCCAGCGAGAGCACCAGCAACAGGGCGATCAGCAGGAACGAGCGCGCGAGCAGCGAATCCGGGCGCCAGAACGGGACCTTTGCGTCCGTGGGCGCTCTGAGTGGCGCGTCCGGCGCCGTCACTTCACTAGCCGTCCGGAACGAACACATAGCCGAACCCCCAGACCGTCTGGATGAAGCGCGGATGTGCGGGATCGTCCTCGATCAGTTTCCGGAGCCGCGAGATCTGCACGTCGATCGAGCGGTCGAACACCTCGTACTCCCGGCCGCGCGCGAGTTCCATGAGCTTGTCTCGCGACAGGGGCGTCTTGGGATGCTGGGCCAGCACCTTGAGCACCGAAAACTCTCCCGTGGTG
Organism: uncultured beta proteobacterium; assembly: GCA_963844255.1. Classification (GTDB taxonomy): domain Bacteria; phylum Pseudomonadota; class Gammaproteobacteria; order Burkholderiales; family SG8-39; genus SZAS-79. The sequence goes on along the minus strand of CAWJNP010000003.1, from coordinate 189,136 downwards.
AGCGACACATCCTTGCCGTCGCGCGTGAGGGCGCGGGTACCGAGATTCAGCGCGTACGGCCCGAAGGCGTGGACCCCGCTGTCCGAAGACGGGCCGCCCGGCGGCCCGTCGGAAGACTTGCGGCGCAGGACTGCGTTGACCCTCGCGACCAGTTCGCGCGGATTGAAGGGCTTGGGCAGGTAGTCGTCCGCGCCCATCTCAAGGCCGACGATTCGGTCGACGTCGTCGCCCTTGGCAGTCAGCATGATGATCGCCGGCGGTGCGCTCTGGGCACGCAGGCGCCGGCAGATCGCGAGGCCGTCCTCGCCGGGCAGCATGAGGTCAAGCACGATGAGGTCGTAACGCTCGCGCGCCAGCTGCTTGTCCATGGCCGCGGCATCGCCGGCCGCGCGGACCTCGAACCCCTGTTCGCCGAGATAGCGGGTCAGCATGTCGCGCAGGCGCTGGTCGTCGTCGACGACGAGGAGGCGTGTTTTCAATTCGCTCATGCATACGATGGTATAGGGTAAATGCGGGGTTTGTCTGCCGCTGCAATCGATCCGGCACCCGCTTTTCAGTTACCAGCTGTAGCGAGGAGGCACGGCGGACACGATTTGTTACAAATGCCCGCTGCATGCGGGCGACGCACGCATGGCCCTCGCGTACTATTTCGGCAGGAGCGTTGAAGATGCGGATTCGGAAGGGATTGCTGCTTGTGCTGCTGGTGGCTGCGGCTGCCGGGCAGGCGCACGCCCAGTCCGACAACGGGCGCGACCGGTTCCAGCGGCGGGACGGTGGCGGCCGCATGAGCGGCGAGGAGCGCCAGCGGCTGCGAGAAGACCTGCGGCGACAACATGCCGCTCCCGACGGCGGGGCGCAGCAGGGCAGCGAGGAGCGCGCGCGGCGCTATGCCGAGTGGCAGCGTCTCTCGCCCGCGCAGCGCGAAGGCATACGGCGCGACATGCGCGACGCGAACCGCAACCTGGACCGCCGCCGGCACTAGGCATGCCGCGCGTCCTGCGCATCGCCTTGCTCCTCGTCCGGCTCGCCGGCAGCGTCGCAATATTGGCATTTACGGCAGCCGTGGCGAACGCTGCGGAGGTCGGACAGGCCTTGGGCACCGATGGCGCGCGCCATCTTCTCAATCGCACGGGTTTCGAGGCACGCGCAGGGCAGATCAGCGAATTTTCCCACCTTGCGCGCCGCGATGCGGTCGAAAGGCTGCTCTCCGGCGCGCTTACAGCGGCACAGACGCCGCCGCCGCCATCGGCGAACACCTTCGTGTCGCCGCGCGCCCTGCGAGAGCTTTCGGGCGATGCAAGAAAAGCCTTCCAGCGCGATCAAATGGAACGTGCGATCGAACTCAAGAACTGGTGGGTCGCGGAAATGGTCAGCACACCTTCGCCGCTGACCGAGCGCATGACGCTCTTCTGGCACAACCATTTCACCTCCAGCCTGCAGAAAGTCCGTTCCAGCGCACTGATGGCCCGCCAGAACGCATTGCTTCGGCGCCATGCATTGGGTAATTTCGGCGCGCTGCTGCATGCCGTGGCAAAGGATCCGGCCATGCTTCTGTACCTTGACTCGGCCACGAGCCGGCGCGGGCAGCCCAACGAGAATTTCGCGCGCGAGGTAATGGAATTGTTCACGCTGGGTGAAGGACACTACGCCGAGCAGGACATTCGCGAGGCGGCGCGTGCATTCACCGGTTGGAGCATTGACCGCGACTCCGGCGAATTCCGTTGGCGGCCGTTTGCACACGACGGTGGCGCCAAGTCGGTGCTCGGACGGCAGGGAAATTTCGATGGAGATGGAGTCCTCGACATCCTGCTCGCGAAGCCGCAGACGGCTGAATTCATCGTGGCCAAGTTGTGGCGCGAGTTCGTGTCGCCGCAGCCGGATCCGGCAGAAGTGCGGCGCATCGCGCGCGTGTTCTTTTCATCCGGATACGACATCAAGACGGCGTTGCGCGAGCTGCTGATTTCGGATGCGTTCCATGCGCCGGAGAATCGGGGCGCGCTGGTCAAATCGCCGGTCGACCTGGTGATCGGTACCGTGCGACAGTTCGATGTCGGATTTTCCGATCCGCTGCCCTTGACGGTCACCCTGCGCAACCTGGGGCAGGACCTGTTCGCGCCGCCGAATGTGCGCGGCTGGCCCGGCGGAGATGCCTGGATCAACAGCACCACGCTGCTGGCGCGGCGGCAGTTTCTGGAGCGGCTCTTCCGGGTGGACGAGACGCGCATGCAGGGCGGGACGGCGATCGCGGAGATGCGCGGGTCCGAACTCAAGGGGCCGCCCCGGCTGGCCGACGGGCGCGCGCGCTTCATGCGGGCCGCGCTGGACATCCGGTTTTCGGGCGCGGAGTGGCTGCGCCAGTTCTCCGGACGCGACGAGTCGCGGGCGGTTCATGCCGTGTTGCTGCCAATTCCGCCGGCCTCCGGCGAGCCGATCAATGCGATCGATGCTCGGGGCGTCAACCTGATCCGGCGGCTCACGGCCGATCCGGCGTATCAGTTGAAATAGGCGGGCACATGAAGCGCAGGGACTTCCTTTCGATCGGCGCTGCGAGCCTTGGTGCGCTCTGGCTTCCGCGTCTGGCGTTTGCGCAGGAGTCCACAGGCTATCGACGGTTGCTGATCCTCGTCGAATTGAAGGGCGGTAACGACAGCCTGAATGCCGTGGTGCCGTATGCGGATCCGGCCTACTACGACTTGCGCCCGCGCCTTGCAGTGCGCAGGGACGAGGTGCTGCAGCTCGACGCGCATACCGGGCTGCATCCGGCGCTTCAGCCACTGGTTGCGCTCTGGCGTGCGGGCGAACTGGCGATCGTGCAGGGCGTCGGCTATCCGCAGCCGAACCTGTCGCATTTCCGCTCGATCGAGATCTGGGACACCGCGTCGAAATCGGCAGAGACCCTGCAACAGGGCTGGCTCGCGCGTGCATTTGCCGCGCGGCCGGTGCCCGTGGCGTTCGCCGCCGACGGCGTGGTGGTGGGCTCAAACGAGCTGGGTCCGCTGGCGGGCGGTGGCACGCGGGCGATCGCGCTGAACGACACCGACCAGTTTCTGCGCCAGGCCAGGCTCGCCGGAAGCGGCGCACAACGCGGCAACGCGGCGCTGAACCATATCCTCAAGGTGCAGGGCGACATCCATCAGGCCGCGGCGCACCTCAACCCGGACATCGCTCTGCGTACGGAATTTCCCAAAACCCCTTTCGGCAGCGCGGTTCGCACCGCGGCGCAGCTCGCGGCGAATCCGGCGGGCGTGGCCGTGCTGCGCATCAGCCTGAACGGTTTTGACACGCATCAGAACCAGACTGTCTTTCATACGCGACTGCTGGGCGAGCTGGCCGAAGGGATCGCTGCGCTGAAGAGTGCGCTCGTCGAGACCGGCCGCTGGGATTCGACGCTGCTGATGACCTACGCCGAATTCGGCCGACGGCCGCAGGAGAACAATTCCAATGGCACCGACCATGGCACCGTGGCGGCGCATTTCGTCACCGGTGGGCGGGTGCGCGGCGGGCTCTACGGCGAGGCGCCGCGCCTCGACCGGCTGGAAGGCGGAAATCTCGTACACGCAATGGATTTCCGCAGCCTGTACGCGACCGCGCTGGAGCGCTGGTGGGGTGTGCCTTCTGTCCGTGTGCTGAACGAGCAATTTCCCCTACTGGAATTGCTCAAGGCATGAGTGACGACATGGGCGCGCAACGGCGCCGGTTTCTGGCGTGCGCATCATCACTGACCGCAAGCGCCGGGCTCGCGGCCTTCGGGCGTGTCGCGCACGCGGCCGAGCGTATGGACACCGGCGCACCGAGTTCGACAGCGCTGGGCGCCGCGAAACTGCGTGCCGTACACCAGATCCTGGAATACCCGCGCGTGCTCCACGATCCCTATGCGATTCGCATCCTCGGACCCGGAGCGGAGACCGAACTGCGTGCCGGGCTGGCGAAATATCAGGAGGCACGCACGCGCGGGCTGCGCGCGGGCATGGTGCTGCGCAGCCGATATGCGGACGATCGCTTTCGGGCCGCGTTGGCGCGCGGCGTGCGCCAGTACGTGGTGCTCGGTGCCGGGCTGGATACCTTTGCCTGGCGCAACCAGTATCCCGAGCACCTGTTGCGAATCTTCGAGATCGACCATCCCGCCACTCAGGCCTGGAAACGAGCGCGACTGGCCGAGATGGGGATGGCAGTGCCGCGGGCGCTGACGTTTGCACCGGTGGATTTCGAGCGCGAATCGCTTTCCGAAGGTCTCGCGCGCGCCGGTTTCCGCACCGACCAGCCGGCGTTCTTTTCCTGGCTGGGCGCCGCAATCTATCTGAGAGCCTGAGCAGGTCGGCGCGGCGGCGCGAGGCGGGAATTTCTGCAACCACCGTACTCGGACCGAAGGATGCGAACCGGCTCTACTTCGCCGCACGCAGCGACGGCTTCGAAGTGCGTGGCAGCCATCAGGCAGCTGCGATCGTCTGACAACCGGCTTGCAAATTCGGTGGGGCGAACTTGCGCGCCCTTTCCGCACCGACCGGTTAGAATCACGCCCGCCAGCGGAGTCGTCGCGGCAACCCCGGGAGAAATGGATGAAGGCTCTGCTCCGCCTGAGCAGCTGGATTGATTTGCTCAATTTTCGCCTCGGACTGGTGGCGACCTGGCTTGTACTGCTGTCCTGCCTGATCAGCGCCGGTAACGCATTCAGCCGCTATACGATCAGCGTCAGCTCGAATGGCTGGCTGGAAATCCAGTGGTACATGTTCGGCGCCATGTTCATGCTCGGCACCTCGTACACCCTCAAGCGCAACGAACATGTGCGAGTGGATATCTTCTACGGCAGCATGTCGACCCGTACGCAGGTCTGGATCGATCTGCTCGGCGGTATCTTCTTTCTCCTGCCCGCGATGTCGATGATCGGCTGGCTGTCCTGGCCGGTGTTCTACAACTCGTGGGCTGGTAACGAGATGTCGAGCAACGCGGGCGGCCTCGTTCGATGGCCGATCAAGATCTTCCTGCCGCTCGGCTTCTGGCTGCTGACCCTTCAGGGCCTGTCCGAGGTAATCAAGCGTGCGGCCATGCTCACCGGCGATCTCGCAACCGACGTGCATTACGAGAGGCCGATGCAATGATGTCGATGATTCCCCTGGCCTGGATGCCGCCGCTGATGTTCGGCGGACTGATCGTGTTCATGCTGATCGGCTATCCGGTGGCGTTTTCTCTCGCGGCGGTGGGCATGTTCTTCGGCTTTATTGCGATTGAGCACGGCTATTTCACCTTCGCACTGATGCAGGCGATGCCCGAGCGCATCTTCGGCATCATGGCGAACGACCTCCTGTTGTCGATTCCGTTCTTTACCTTCATGGGTGCGGTGCTCGAGCGATGCGGTCTGGCCGAGGACATGCTGGACAGCATGGGCCAGCTGTTCGGACCGGTGCGCGGCGGTCTTGCCTACGCGGTGATCATCGTGGGTGCCATCCTCGGTGCGATTACCGGAACCGTCGCCGCATCGGTCATCGCCATGGGCATGATCTCGCTGCCCATCATGATGCGTTACGGCTACGACATGCGCCTCGCTACCGGCGTGATCGCCGCGTCGGGAACGATCACCCAGCTGATTCCCCCCTCACTGGTACTGATTGTTCTCGCCGACGTGCTGAGCAAATCGGTCGGGGACATGTATGCCGGGGCGATTGGTCCCTCAATCGTGCAGGTGCTGCTGTTCTGCGCCTACATACTCATTCTGAGCATCGTAAAACCGAAGGCCATGCCGGCGCTTCCCCCCGAGGCGCGCACCATGAGCGGCCGCGAGCTGATCATCAAATGTCTGTGGGGGATGATCCCTTCGATCGTGCTGATCTTCCTCGTCCTTGGCACCATCCTGATGGGCCTTGCGACGCCGACCGAAGGCGGGGCCATGGGCGCGGTAGGGGCAATCGCGCTGGCGGCAATGCACCGGCGCCTGACCTGGTCGCTCATGTGGCAGGGCATGGATTCGACCATGCGCATTACTGCGATGGTGATATTCATCCTGGTCGGCTCGAGTGTATTTACATTGGTCTTCCGCGGTGTCGACGGGGACGCATGGATCGAACACATGCTTCTCGACTTGCCTGGAGGCGCCACCGGATTTCTGATATTCGTGAACGCGTTCGTATTTGTGCTCGCGTTCTTCCTCGACTTCTTCGAGATCGCCTTCATCATCATCCCGTTGCTCGCGCCGGTGGCGACCAAGCTGGGCATCGACCTGATCTGGTTCGGCGTTCTGCTCGGGGCCAACATGCAGACCTCGTTCATGCATCCGCCATTTGGTTTCGCCCTGTTTTACCTGCGCGGCATCGCGCCCAAGGAAGTGAAGAGTTCTGACATCTACTGGGGTGCGATCCCCTGGGTGGTGCTGCAGATCATCCTTGTGGCCACCATCATCTATTGGCCGGGCATGGTGACGGGCTTTCTCGACAAGGAGCCGCCGCCCAATCCGAATCAGCAGATCGAGATCCGCGAGGACGACGGACTGCAAATGGATGTGCAGCCGCGTGGCGAAGGACCGGCGGCCACCCCGCCCGCCGCTATTCCCGCTGCGCCAGAGACGCGCTGACTGTTTTCGACCATCACGGCGTGAGTGCGATCGGCGCCAGCGCATCGCCCTGCGGAAGAACCCGGCCGATTACAGCCGTGTGCACGTAACCAAGGGCGCGCAGCGCCGCAACACAAGCCGCAGCACGCTCGGCCGGCACGCTGGCCAGCAGTCCGCCCGCGGTCTGCGGATCGAACAACAGGGGGTACCGTGGGTGCCGGACCATGGCCTCCTGATTTCGCAGAGCGCGGCGCAGCCGTACGTTGGCAGGCTGCAATGAACTCAGGATTCCGGCAGCGGCGGTTTCCTCCGCACCGTCGAGCACCGGCAGCGCCGAAAGGTTCAGTTCCGCATCCACGCCGGAAGGCCGCGTCATTTCGACCAGGTGCCCAAGCAGGCCGAAGCCCGTGAGGTCCGTGCAGGCGGTGGCGTCGTGTTCGCGCAGGCACTGCGCACCCAGACGGTTCGACTGGCACATCGAGTCGAGCGCCGCGTCGATCCATCGGCCGCGGGTTTTCAGGAGCGCATGCGCTGCGAACAGCGTGCCGGTACCGATCGGCTTGGTGAGGATCAGCATATCGCCGGGATGCATGCCGCCCTTTCTCAACACGGCGTGCATGTCCTCGTCGATCAGTCCATTGACCGCAAAGCCCAGCGCCAGTTCGCGGCCTTCGCCGGTGTGTCCCCCGACCAGCGCGCAGTTGGCTTTGTTCAGCACCTCGATCGCGCCCGACATCATCTGGAACAGTACATCCTCGACCTTCGATTCCAGGCCCGAAGGCACGGTGACGACGGCGGTGGCCGATTGCGCCTCGGCGCCCATGGCGAAGATGTCGCCGAGTGCATGGTTTGCGGCGACCCGTCCGAATACATAGGGATCGTCGATGAAGGCGCGGAAGAAATCCACGCTGTGCACCATCGCCTTGCCCGGCGGCACGCGCACGACCGCCGCGTCGTCGGGCGCATGCAGGCCGATCAGCACGTCGGGACGATCCACCGGATGCAGCGCCCCGAGAGCACGGGAAAGCACGGTAGCCCCGACCTTGGCGCCGCAGCCGCCGCAGCGCATCGCAATCGCGGAGATCGCCTGCGCGGCTTCCTCCGTGTCGAGCTTCACCGGGGAGGGTGCGGGCGTGCCCATCGCCTTTGCGTCCATCGGTGGCAGGTCGGTGAACTTGGCCATGAAGCGCCGGTCGATCCAGTCCTTCCAGCTGCCAGACCCAGGCACCCTGGAACTTGAGCCCTCCGCGGGAAGCGACGGCGTACCGGTCGCCGGTGCTGATCAGCGCAAGCCAGCTGCGCTGCGGATGGTAGGGGCGCAACGACGCGCCTTCTACAGCAAGGCGCAGGTTGCGCGCGAGCGGTGCGCCCTGCCGTACCGCAAACACGCCAGCCTTTTCGCGCGGATGGTTGACCATCGCGGCGATGTCGCCGGCCGCGAACACGTCCGGGTCGGTGACGGTCTGCAGCGTGTCGGTCACCTGGATGAAGCCATCGGCATCCAGCGCCAGGCCCGTCTCGCGCAGCCAGGGCGCGCCGCCCGCCCGGGTCACCCAGACGATTTCGTCCGCGGTCAGCGACTCACCGCCTGCGGTCTCTAGGCGGTTGGCTGTCACGCGCCGCACATCTGCATTCAAATGCATCACCACCCCGCGCCCGGCCAGCACGTGCGCGAAGCTCGAGCGCACCGCGGCGTTATGCGTGGGAAGGATGTGCGCGTCGCGCGTCAGCAGGTGGATTTCGAGCTCGTCCGGGTCGCGGCCGAGCGCGCGCAGCTCGTTGCGCAGCCGGTACTGCATCGATAGCGCGAGTTCGACGCCGCCTGCGCCGCCGCCAACCACGGCAATGCGCGTCGGTCCGGGATGGACGCGCACCCGCTCGAGCAGGGCAAGCCAGAGCGCATTGAAACCATTGATCGGCTTGACCGGCACAACGTGCGCGGATGCGCCTTCGACATTGTCCAGCCGCGGTGTGGAGCCGATGTTGATCGACAGGCAGTCGTAGGGCACGGGAGGGCGGTTGCGGCACAGCACGCGTCCTGAGGCGCGATCCAGGCCGATCGCTTCGTCGCGAAAGAAGCGCGCCCCGGCGAATTCGGCCAGGGTGCGCAGATCGATGTGGACTTCGTCATAGCTGTAATGCCCGGAGATGTAGCCGGGCAGCATCCCGGAGTAGGGCGTGTGCGTGTCCCGGCAGATCACCGTCAGGCGCACACCGGGCACGCGCTGCATGCCGAACTTCTTGAGTACCACCACGTGGCTGTGTCCGCCCCCGACGAGGACGATGTCGCGCAGTACGGGTTGATCCGGCGATTGCATTGCCTGCCCTTTGAAGCCGAAAACGGCGAAAGGCGAATGATAGAGGACGAATCGCGTCCCGGTGGCTCAGCCGCCGGTCAGGTGCGCAATCGAATTGGCGTAGTAGCGCAGGACCGGCAGTTCCTCCAGGCGCGCCGAATACAGGCCTTCGTACTCGTCGACGAGGTGGCGCAGGAGCAGCATGCGCAGGCCTACGTCGAGCGCGTAGTCCAGATCGCGGCGCGGCACGTAGACATGTGCGCCGGCGGCGTCCAGGTTGTCGAGGATCTTCTCGATGTCGGCCTTGAGCTCCAGAACGGAGAGGCCGCGCCCGGAATGGCGGACGAAGACGGTTGCCATCAGCGGGACAGGCAGTACCGGAACCACCCGGCCGACGGCGTCCATCAGATGGCGCCCGAGTTCGGCCATGCGCACCTGGCGCTCCTCGCGCGCAAGCTTCGAAAAGTCGATCCCGCGCTCGGCAGACCAGGCGCGCATCGACACCGGCGAGCCGAAGTTGACGCAGGCATAGCCGAAGCGGTGCCACTCGCTTTTCAGCAGCAGGCGCAGGTTGCGCCAGACAAAGCGCAGGGTGCCCAGTGCCGCGGTGCCTTTTCCGGTCTTGACGGCTTCGGGGTTGATCGAAAGCAGCAGGGTGCGGTCCTCGAGCACCCGGTCGTAGTTGATGCCCAGCGGAACGAACACCACGTCGCGCTCGGAGTCGGGCTTGAAGCCGCGCATCATATAGTCGAGCACGCCGAGGCGTGGCTCGCGCATGCGACCGTCGCGCGACAGACCACCCTCGGGGAAAACCGCCTGCGGTACGCCGGCCTCGGTCGCCATCGCGATGTAGCGCTCGAGTACCTTGCGGTAGAGGTCGTCCTTGGAATTGCGCCGCACGAAGTACGCGCCCATCGACCGGATCAGGTGCGATAGCGGCCAGATGCGCGCCCATTCGCCGACTGCGTAGGACAAGGCCGCCTGGTCGGCTGCGAGGTAGCCGGCCAGTACATAGTCCATGTTGGAGCGGTGGTTCATGACGAACACGACGGTGGCGTCAGGATCGATCTTCGCCAGTCCTTCGGAGTCGACATAACCCAGGCGCACTCGGTAGAGGGTCTGCGCCACGCGCCGCCCGATCCAGTAGCCGATTCGGAAATACAGGTAGGCGTTGAACGCCGGCACCGTTTCCTTGGCATAACGCTCGACGATCCCCTGTGCGCGGTCCATCGAGATGTCGGTGCTCTTGGCGAAGGCCCGGGTCGCTTCCTGCACCCGCGGGTCGAACAGCAGCCGGTCGATCAGCACTCGGCGCTTGGTGCGCTGGAACGGGCGGATGCCGATCTTCAGCCGGGTCGAGACTTCCTCGATCAGCTTTTCGGCGCTGGAGGAGGCGAAAAAGCGCAACACCGGCAGCACGAAGTGCTCGAGCAGCGCCCAGCCCGCGAGCGCCGCCATGAGCACGAACAGCACGAACGGTACGCTTACTACGTCGCGCATTTCCTTCTCCCTTTGGCTAGGGTAGGGGCGAAGGGCAGCGCAGCGCAAGCGGTGCGGATTGTGGGCCGAATTCTGTTGGCTCGGAAATCCAGCGTATTGTCCTGCGTCGATTCTCGTGGATCCGAAGGTGTATCGCTATCGATACACGAACTGGCATGAAACCGGCTCGAATGCTTGGCTTCAGGAAAAGAATGTTTAAGAATCAACCGGCACAGTCGGCGTGAGCGCAGTTTCGGACGGCCTTCTGTTACTTTCGCAGGCCTACTTCTGGTGAAAGCGCGCGTTCGCCTTTTCGAAGGCCTCGCGCATGCGCGCCCAGGCTTCGTCGGCGCCCTTGGCCATTTCCATCCAGGCCTCGCCGGCTGCAGTCTGCACCTGGTGCATTCGCTGCATTGCATTTTCGCGCTGCGCACGCAAGGCTTCGAGGCCCTTGTCGTATTCCGCGCGGGCGCCGGCCTGTACCTCCCCGGCCTCGCTTTCCCATTTTGCGATCTCGGCGTTCCACTGATCGAGCTGGTCCTTCATTTTCAGGATGTATTCATCACGCTTGCTCATAAGTCCTCCTTGCGCGGGCGGGTTGAAAGTAGATGCGCGGTAAGCCTTTCGACATATGACAGCACAATCATCATCGGATTCCCGGTCAATTGCCAATTGACGCGGATCAACCACGCTTTCGGGGCCGGGTAGGGTCCTGCAGAGACGCCCTCGGCCGTGCATTCCGCGGACCTTGCATCCTTCTGAGGTCGAAGTTTGGGCGGAGTGTGAACTGTGTCATTTGTGCGCGCATGGCGATGCCGATATCATTCGCATCTGAATTCTTGATTGCACCGCGGGGAGGCGGATCCATGGCGAATCTGAGCAAGGCAGATCTGACCGAAGCCGTGGCGAAGGCTGCCGCCATCAGCAAGACCTCCGCCGCACAAGCCGTGAACGCCTTGTTCGAGACCGTCGTCGCCGGCGTCGCCAAGGGTAATCGTGTCACTGTCGTGGGGTTCGGTACTTTTCTTGCCCGTACGCGTCAGGCGCGGTCGGGCCGCAGTCCGGCCAATGGCAAGGAGATCAAGATTCCGGCCAGGACGTGTCCTGCCTTCACACCCGGACAGGCGTTCAAGGAAGCGGTCGGCGGACGTAAAAAGCGCTAGGCGTCTGTCCCGGCGTCGCCGCGCGGCGCTAGATTCTCCTTTAGGTAACGTTGCCAACCCTCCCGGTATTGGGCAGAATCCGGCGGGACCAACCACCGGTAGGGATCATGGACAGTCCGTTGATTCTTTCGCTCGATCTGCACGGCGTACCGCATCGCTGGATCAGCTGGCAGCAGGCCTGCTTTTATCACGCCAAGAATCTCGTGGCCTGGACCCTGGGCGAGAGAACCTTCACGTTCAAGGGCGGGATATCGCGGATCACCGGGGAGCGCTCCAGCATCACCACCCACTCGATCCTGGCGATCAAGGGCAAGGCGATGGCGCGCAAGGGCTTCAATCAGGTCCCGCCGCTCAACAACCGCGAACTGTTTCGCCGCGACCGCCAGATGTGCGCATATTGCGGCGGCGATTTCCATTATTTCAAGCTGACGCGCGACCACATCACACCGCTCTCACGCGGCGGTCGCGACACCTGGATGAACGTGGTCACCGCATGTCGTCACTGCAACGGCGTGAAGCGCAACCGCACGCCCGAGGAAGCCGGCACTGAGTTGCTTTACGCACCCTATGTCCCGAACAAGGCTGAATACCTGATCCTTACCAATCGCAGGATCTTCGCCGACCAGATGGAATTTCTCGCACAGCACGTGTCGGCGCACTCGCGGCTTGTCCTTGCCGCTACCTGACCTCCGGCCTGTCCTCGCCGCTACCTGACCTCCGGCTTGTCCCAGCCTCTGCCTGATTTCTGGAAGAACAGCGGCTACCACCTGCTCGAGCGCGACGCGCGCGGCTGGCTGGTCGTGGGCGATGATTTCCTGCGCGCATACTACCTGCGTCCCGAAGTGCATCCTGTCGAAGAATCCTGCGACGCCGAGCGCAACACGCATTCTGCCCTGATGGAGGATCCGCGCCGTCCTGTCAGCGCGGCTGAAGTCGGGGCGATTGCAGACGAGGATGCGCGCGACAATTATCGCCTGGTGCTGCGCTTTCGCGACAGACTCCTGGCGGCAGGGACTCTGGAGGGCGCGTATCTGGCGCTATTCTCGGGCGGCAGCGTGGACATCCCGCCGCTGTTCATCGAGCAGATGGTGCACGTGATCCTGCGCCGCACCCTTGACGCGTGCGAAGAGCCGTTGCGACTGCGCGCGGCGGAGCTTTTCTTTCGTGACCAGAAATTCACGTTGCAGGAGGGTGCGATCATGCTCGCGGATCTCGAGACGGTCGAGATGCACGCAGCGGGAAATGCCTATGGCAGCATTGGGCGCCTGATCGTCGAGGCGCAGACCAGCCTGAAGAGCGTGGAGCTCGACGTGCTCGACCGCGATACCGCGCAGCGTTACTGGGCGCGCGAGTCTCGCTACGACACCGTGATCAGCATCAACCATGGCCGTGCCGCCCTGGAAGAGTTCTGTCGCGTGATCGAGGCGTGGATCGCGCACTTCCACGGAATCGAGGTGAAGGTGAAGCCTCTCGCACGCATCGACGAGCCGCGCTGGGCCTGGCACATCGGACTGGACGCCGAATCGACATCGATTCTGAACGACCTGTACAACGGCGCCGAGGTCGACCATGGCCGCATGCGCCGCCTGCTGTCGCTCTTCCGCATGGATTTCGTCAACGAATCCGACATGCGCGAGGATATCGCGGGCCGTCCCGTGTACATGGCGCTGTCGGCCAACGAAGACGACGTGGTGCGAATGAAGCCGCAGAACCTGCTGGTCAACCTGCCGCTGGCGAGGCGCTCGTGACGTCCGCGTGGCAGCACGCGCCCCGGATTTCTGGCTTGCGGCCAAGCGCGCGCTTGCACGCCGCGACCCGGTGATGGCCAGGATCGTGCGTGCTCATCCACGCGTCTACCTCGTGCCGCGTGGCGCGCCGTTCTACACGCTTGCACGTTCGATCGTCGGCCAGCAGATCTCGGTCAAGGCGGCGCAGAGTATCTGGAACCGGGTCGCGGCACTGGCCCCCGAGATGCAACCGGTCCAGATCCTGAAGCTTGGCGCACGCAAGCGGCGGCTCAAGGCGGCCGGCCTCTCGGACCGCAAGGTCGAGTACATCGTCGATCTGGCGAAACATTTCGCCGAAGGCACGATCCACCCGCACCGCTGGCCGGACATGGGCGACGAAGACGTGATCGGCGAACTCGTGCAGGTGCGCGGCATCGGTCGCTGGACCGCCGAGATGTTCCTGATGTTCAACCTGCTGCGCCCCGACGTGTTCCCGCTTGCCGACCTCGGCCTGCAGAAAGCCGTGGCGCTGCATTACTACGGCGATGAACGGATCGACGCTTGAGGCCCTGCGCGCGCATGGCGAGGCGTGGCGGCCCTGGCGCTCGGTGGCCACCTGGTACCTGTGGCGCAGCCTCGATCCGGTGCCGGTGGAGTACTGAGCGTAAAATCGCCGCCATGGCACTGCCTGCAGCACCAGAAAACCACTTTCCTCGATTTCGAGCAGCCGATCGCGGAGCTCGAGACGAGCATCGAGGAACTGCGCTTCGTGCAGGACGACTCGGCGGTCGACATCTCCGAGGAAATCGCGCGGCTGCAGAAGAAGAGCCAGGCGCTGACCAAGGAGATCTACGCCAAGCTCACGCCCTGGCAGATCGCGCAGGTGGCGCGCCATCCGCAGCGCCCCTATACGCTCGACTACGTCGAGCATGCTGTTCACCGGACTTCGAGGAACTGCACGGCGACCGCGCTGTTCGCCGACGACCAGTCGATCGTCGGCGGCCTGGCGCGCTTCAACGGCGAGTCGTGCATGGTGATCGGCCACCAGAAGGGCCGCGACACCAAGGAAAAGATCCTGCGCAACTTCGGCATGCCGCAAGCCCGAGGGCTACCGCAAGGCGCTGCGCCTGATGAAGCTGGCCGAGAAATTCGGCCTGCCGGTGTTCACCTTCGTCGACACGCCGGGCGCCTATCCCGGCATCGACGCCGAGGAACGCGGCCAGTCGGAGGCGATCGGCCGCAACCTGTACGTGATGGCCGAGCTGCGGGTGCCGATCGATCTGCACGGTGATCGGCGAGGGCGGCTCGGGCGGCGCGCTCGCGATCGCGGTCGGCGACATCGCGATCATGCTGCAGTACTCGACCTACTCGGTGATCTCGCCCGAAGGCTGCGCCTCGATCCTGTGGAAGAGCGCGGACAAGGCGCCGGAGGCGGCCGAAACGCTGGGCATCACCGCCGCGCGGCTGAAGACGCTCGGCCTCGTCGACAAGGTCGTCAGCGAGCCGCTGGGCGGCGCGCACCGCGATCCCGCAGCCGCCGCGCAGGCGCTGCAGGAAGACACTGGCGGAGGCCTTGAAGCAACTGCAAGGCAAGAAGCCCGCCGTGCTCGTCGAGGAGCGCCTCGAACGCCTGATGGGCTATGGCAAGTTCAAGGAAACCGGCGCGAAATAGGCCTTCGGTCAAGGGCGCAGGCGCCTTAGCCGAAGGCGGGTCGATCGAGCGCGCAATCGAAGCGGCGCTGGAACGACATGCACCGCGCGGTGCAACACTCTGCGTGGCGCTCTCCGGAGGCATCGATTCGGTCGTGCTGCTGCATGCGCTGCGCACGCCGGCCGCCCGGCGCGGGTTGATCCTGTCCGCGCTGCACGTCAATCATGGGATCAGCGCGAACGCACGTGCCTGGGAAAGCTTCTGCCGCGCGCTCTGTGCCCGGCTCGGCATCCCGCTGAAGGTGAGGCGTGTGCGCATCGCCCGCCGCGGCCGCGGCCTCGAGGCCGCGGCCCGTGAGGCACGTTACGGGGCCCTGGGCGAGGCACGCGTGCAAATGGTCGTACTGGCGCACCAACTCGACGATCAGGCAGAAACGGTGTTGTTCAACCTGCTGCGCGGTACCGGACTGGCGGGCGCCTCGGGCATGGCCGAGTGCGGTCCTCTGCATGGCAGTCCGGCGTCGGGCGTGCTGGCCCTGCGACCGCTGCTTGGCGGTCCCGCGCACGGACATCGAAGCGCACGCGCGGGCGCACGAGCTCGACTGGGTCGAAGACGAGAGCAATGCTGACGAGATGCTCACCCGCAACTGGCTGCGGCGGCGGGTCGGACCGCTTCTGGCGGCGCGGTTTCCGCGCTGGCGCGAGGCCCTTGCGCGTGCCGCGACGCACTTCGCCGAGGCGCAGTCGCTGCTGCGCCCTGCAGTGGCCGAAGCGCCTGGATGTCGATACCCTGCGCGCCGTGCCCAGTCCGAAAGCCAAGCTGTTACTGCGCGAATATCCTGCGTGTGTCAGGCGCCCACGCCCCGGGTGCGCGGCAACTGGACGAGATGCTGCGCCAGCTCACCGAAGCGCCCGGCGATGCGTCGATCGAGCTGCTGCACGACGGCAAGGCGGTACGGCGTTATCGCGGCAGGCTGGTGGTACTGCCGGCGGACGGGATGGACGGCGAGGTCCTGCTGCATCCGTGCGCGGGGGAAGGGATCGATGCGGCCAGAATGGAGGCGGGCCCGGTGAGCGTGCGGGCCGGCGCGGGGGCGAGCGTCTGCAACTGGCCGCGAACCGGCCGAGCCGTACCCTGAAGAACCTTTTTCAGGAAGCCGGCATTCCACCCTGGGAGCGGGACGGGCTGCCTCTGCTGTATTGCGGCGAAGCGCTGGTCTGGGTGCCGGGCCTGGGCGTGGCCGCCGGATTCCGTGCCGGATGCGGACGGGCGGGATTGCGCCCGGAGTGGCGCCGTCTTGCGAAGGACTGACCGCAAGCCATTGTTTTTACGAAACTCCCGTCGGTCCGTGCTAGAATGCCGGGTTTACTTTCCCAGCTTACGGAGCAGCACAACATGGCGGTTGAACGTACCCTTTCCATCATCAAACCCGACGCAGTCAAAAAGAACGTCATCGGACAGATCGTCGCGCGTTTCGAGGCCGCCGGCCTGAAGGTCATCGCGATGCGCATGAAGCACCTTTCACGCGCCGAGGCCGAGGGCTTCTACGCGGTGCACCGCGAGCGCCCGTTCTTCAAGGATCTGGTCGACTTCATGATTTCCGGTCCGGTGGTTGTACAGGCGCTTGAGGGCGAAAACGCGATTGCGAAAAACCGCGAACTCATGGGCGCGACCGATCCCAAGAAGGCCGACAAAGGCACGATCCGCGCGGATTTCGCAGACTCCATCGACGCCAACGCAGTACACGGTTCCGATGCGCCGGAGACGGCCAAGGTCGAGATCGCCTACTTCTTTGCCGGGACGGACGTTTTTTCGCGTTGAAACCGTGACGACCAATCTCCTCGATTTCGACGCTGCGGGCCTGCAGCGGTTTTTCGCCGACCTCGGCGAAAAACCGTTTCGTGCCACGCAGGTGCTGCGCTGGCTCCATCAACGCGGTGCTGCCGATTTCGGGCAGATGACCGACCTGGCCAAGTCGCTGCGCGCCAAGCTCGAAGAGGCGGCGTGCATAACGCCGCCCGAGGTCGTCGGCGACAGCGTGTCAGAGGACGACACGCGCAAGTGGCTGATCAAGATCGATGGCGCAAACGCGGTAGAGGCGGTCTACATCCCCGAGAGGCGCCGTGGAACGCTGTGCATTTCCAGCCAGGCCGGCTGCGTGCTCGACTGCGCGTTCTGTTCTACCGGAAAGCAGGGGTTCAACCGAAATCTTTCCACGGCGGAAATCATCGGCCAGCTGTGGATCGCGAATCGCGAACTGCATCGCCAGGCCCCCGGGCACCTGGCGAGCGGGGAACGGATTATCACCAACGTCGTGATGATGGGCATGGGTGAGCCGCTGCTCAATCTCGACAACGTGATTCCGGCGCTGCGCCTGATGCTGGACGACAATGCCTACGGCCTGTCGCGTCGTCGCGTGACGGTGTCCACGTCCGGCGTGATCCCCGGGATGGACCGGCTCGCCGAGGAATGCCCGGTGGCGCTGGCGGTGTCGCTGCACGCCTCGAACGATGCACTGCGCGATCAGCTGGTGCCGGTGAACCGGAAGTATCCCCTGAAGGATCTGCTTGCGGCCTGCAATCGGTATCTGGTGCGTGCGCCGCGCGATTTCATCACCTTCGAGTACGTGATGCTCGATGGCGTGAACGACAGCGACGTCCATGCGCGGGAACTGCTCGAGATTGCCCGGCATGTGAAGTGCAAATTCAACCTGATCCCGTTCAATCCCTTCCCGGCCTCGGGTTTCAACCGTTCCGGTGCCGAGCGAATCCGGCGTTTTGCGGAAATCCTGCAGCGCGACGGAATTACGGTCACCACGCGCAAGACCCGCGGCGAAGGCATCGATGCGGCCTGCGGCCAGCTGGCGGGCGAGGTGTCTGACCGTACGCGGCGCAGCGCACAACGCGCTGCATCGACCGTGGTGCCAATCAAGGAGGTACGCGCATGAATCGTTCCGTACGGCGTCTGCTGCAACGTTCCTGGCTGCTGCTCCTGCCGGCCGTACTCGCCGGGTGTGCCGGCATGGGCAACACGCCGGTCGAGCCGGAACTGAGCCAGTCGCGCAGCGACATCAGCGAGTCGGGTGACGGACGCAATCGTGCCCGCGTGAATACGGAACTCGCCGCGTTGTATTACGAACGCGGCAATCTTGGCGTGGCGCTTGAAGTACTGCGCACCGCAGTCGCAGCCGACTCGGGTTATGCACCGGCCCACAGCATGTTCGGACTGGTCTACATGGACCTTCGCGAAAACGTACTGGCGCAGAAGAGCTTCGAGCGGGCGCTGAGTCTGGCGCCGAACGACGCTGACATCAACCACAACTACGGCTGGTTCCTCTGCCAGACAGACAGGGAGGAGGAATCGACGCGCTACTTTCTGCAGGCCATTCGCAACCCGCTGTATCCCACGCCGTGGAAGTCCTACTCCGCCGCGGGCACCTGCGCGCTGAAGAAAGGCAAGCTGAAGGAGGCCGCCGACTTCTACGCCCAGGCGCTCAGACTGGAGCCTGACGAGCCGATATCGCTCGTCAAGCTGTCAGGGATCGAGTATCGCACCGGGCAGATCGACGCGGCGCGCAAGCGCATGGGCCATTACAACCGCGTTGCCAGGCCGTCTGCCGAGGGACTGTGGCTCGGCCTGCTGATCGAACGCAAAATGGCCAACAAGAACGGCGAGAACAGCTATGGCGACCAGTTGCGCCGCCGGTTTCCGGATTCGCCCGAAGCGCAAAAACTGCAGCGCGGGGAGTATGACTGAGGAGCAGGGCGCTGAAGCGCCCGCGCCCGAGCCGGCCGCCACACACGACGCGCTGAGCGCGCGTGCGGCGTCATCGGACGCCATTGAAGGCGGCACGCTTTCGACCGACGTCTTTGCACGCCGGCGCGAGGCGCTGGGACTGTCGCTCGATGACGTCGCCAATCAGCTGAAGTTTTCGGCTCGCCAGATCGAAGCGCTCGAGGCGGGCGATTTCGACCGTCTGCCGGGTGGCGCGTTCGCGCGCGGAATGATGCGCAGTTATGCGCGGCTGCTCAAACTCGAACCGACCGAGATCACCGATCAGCTCAGCGCAGCCGGGGCGAAGCCGCAGACGGCGCTTGAGGAGGCGGTTTCGCTGCGCACACCGATCCCGTTCTCCGAAGGCGGCAAGCATGTCAATCTCGTGTACATGCTGTTGTCCGTTGTGATCCTATCCGTGGTGGCGTTCTTCGCCATCCAGTGGTACCAGGAGTCGAACGGTACTCGCAAGCTTGCATTCGTGCGTCCGGTTTCGGTGGTCGCGCCCGAGAGCAGCACGCCGATCCAGGCGCCTGCCCCGTCGATGGCGCCCGAGGCGGCGACGTTTGCCAGTGCGGGCGCCACGCCGCCGGCTGAGACCACGCCCGCGATCGAGGAAAAGCGCGTCACGCAGCCGGTTGTGCCAGTGGCCCCGACCATGAGCACCGGCAAGGGGCGCATCACCTTGCGCTTCGAGGGCCAATCCTGGGTCGAGGTCAAGGGGGCCAAGGGAGCCGTACTGATGTCACAACTCAACCCGGGCGGGACCGAAAAGGTGGTCGAGGGTGATCCGCCGTTCGAACTCACCATCGGCAACGCGATGAAGGTGCGCCTGCTCTACAACGACAGGCCCGTTGACCTCAAGCCGCATGTCAACGTCGACGTCGCGCGACTGACCTTGAACTGAAGGCATCGTCCGACCATGGCCGCACTTCAGCGCAGAACATCCCGGCAAGTCCTTGTAGGTGGTATTCCCATGGGTGGGAGTGCGCCCATCGTGGTGCAGTCGATGACCAACACCGACACCGCGGATGCGGCTGCCACGGTCAGGCAGGTGGCGGACCTTGCGCGTGCAGGCTCCGAACTGGTTCGTATCACCGTCAATTCGCCCGAAGCTGCCGCGCAGGTGGCCACGATCCGCGAAAAACTCGACGCCCAGGGCTGCAACGTGCCGCTGGTGGGCGATTTCCACTTCAATGGCCACCGCTTGCTGAAGCAGTACCCGGGCTGCGCCGAGGCGCTTGCCAAGTACCGAATCAACCCCGGCAACGTCGGACACGGCAAGAAACGTGATGACCAGTTCGCCACCATGATCGAAGCGGCCTGCCGATACGGAAAGCCGGTGCGGATCGGCGTCAACTGGGGTTCCCTTGATCAGGAGCTGCTGGCGCGAATGATGGACGAGAACGGCCGGCGCACCGATCCGTTGGATGCCGCGGAGATCATGCGCGAGGCGCTGATCGCATCGGCGCTTGAGTCTGCCTCGCAAGCAGTGGCCTGGGGCCTGCCGCCGGAACGGATCGTGATTTCCTGCAAGGTGAGCGGCGTGCAGGACCTGATCGCGGTATACCGCGAACTCGGCCGGCGTTGCGATTACGCGCTGCACCTCGGTCTGACCGAGGCCGGCATGGGTTCGAAAGGCATCGTCGCCTCCACGGTCGCGATGGGCGTTCTGCTGCAGGAGGGCGTCGGCGACACCATACGCGTCAGCCTGACCCCGGAACCAAACGGCGACCGTACGAAGGAAGTCATCGTCGCGCAGGAACTGCTGCAGACCATGGGTCTGCGCAGCTTTACGCCGCTGGTCACTGCGTGTCCCGGATGCGGGCGTACGACGAGTACCTATTTCCAGGAGCTCGCCGACAAGATCCAGGGCTATCTGCGTGCGCAGATGCCGGTATGGAAGGCTGCGCATCCCGGTGTCGAGGACATGAAGGTGGCGGTCATGGGCTGCGTCGTCAACGGACCGGGCGAATCCAAACACGCCGACATCGGCATCAGCCTGCCCGGCACGAACGAAGTTCCCGTCGCGCCGGTGTACGTCGATGGAGAAAAGACGGTGACACTCAAAGGCGACCGGATTGCCGAGGAGTTTCAGGCCATTGTTGCCGACTACGTGAAGAGCAACTACGCCACCGGTGCGGTGCGCAAGCGCGCCCCTCTCGGTGCCAAACACATACCGATCAAGGCAGCCTGACTCATGGCTTCGACCCTGCAGGCCATCCGTGGCATGAACGACATCCTTCCCGACGAGGCCGACGGCTGGCTGGCATTCGAGGAAATCGTTCGCAACTGGGCGTTTCGCTATGGCTACCGCAACATCCGCACACCGCTGCTTGAGCACACCGGGCTGTTTCGTCGCGCAATCGGCGAAGTCACCGACATCGTCGAAAAGGAGATGTACACCTTCACCGACGAGTTGAACGGAGAGCAGCTTACGCTCCGACCTGAGGCCACTGCTTCAACAGTGCGCGCAGCCATCGAGCACAGCCTGACCTATAACGGCCCGCAGCGCCTCTGGTATGCGGGACCGATGTACCGGCACGAACGTCCGCAAAAGGGCCGCTATCGGCAGTTTCATCAGTTCGGGCTCGAGGCACTCGGCTTCGCCGGACCCGATGCGGATGCCGAGTTGATCGTGATGTGCGCCGCACTGTGGCGGGAACTCGGCCTGACGGATGTGCGCCTCGAGCTGAACACCATTGGATCGGCGGAAGAGCGCGCGCGTCATCGCGGCGAACTGATCGCCTACCTCGAAACGAAAGTCGACGCGCTGGATGCGGACGCAAAGCGACGCATGCATACCAACCCGCTGCGCGTGCTCGATTCGAAGAATCCGGTCGTGCAGGATGCACTACGGGATGCGCCCGCGCTCATGGGTTTCCTCGGTGAGGCGTCGCTGGCGCATTTCGAAGGTCTGAAGCGCCTCCTGGCCGTGGCCGGCATCGAATATCGCATCAATCCGCGTCTGGTGCGTGGGCTGGACTACTACAACCTGACTGTTTTCGAGTGGGTCACCGAGAGCCTGGGTGCGCAGGGTACGGTCTGCGCAGGCGGGCGTTACGACGGCCTGTTCGAACAAATCGGCGGCAAGCCGACGCCGGGAGTGGGTTTTGCCGCCGGCATGGAACGCCTGATCGCACTCTGGCAGGAGGCGGGCCGGGTGCCGGCAGCGCGCGCGCCGGATGCCTACGTGATCCATCTGGGCGAGGGTGCGGCAGATGCCGCGCTGCTCGCGGCCGAGGCGCTGCGTACGCAGGGCAGGGCCGTCATCCAGCACGCCGGCGGCGGGAGCTTCAAGTCACAGATGAAGAAGGCCGACGCAAGCGGCGCGCTGCTCGCATTGATCATCGGCGAAGACGAAGTGCGCTCAGGCGAAGTAAGCATCAAGTTCCTGCGCCACGACCGGCCGCAGGAGAAAATCCGGCGCGATTCGCTCGCCGCCGGGTTCGGCGAGGCATTGAAAGCGGCACAACCACACGAAGGCTGAAGCAGGCACATGGCACATCTCGATCTCGAAGAGCAGGAACAACTCGCGCAACTGAAGTCGTGGTGGGCGACCTACGGCAACCTCCTGATTACGGGCCTGCTCGTTGTGGCCCTGGGTTTTTCCGGCTGGCAGGGCTGGCGCTGGTGGAAGGCCAATCAATCGATGGGCGCGAGCACGCTCTACGAGGCCTTGTCCAGGGCAGCACAGACGAAGGACGCCAAGACCGTACGCGACACGAGCGGCGAACTGCTGGAAAAGTATCCCGGCACGGCGTACGCGACGATGGGCGCCTTGACTTCGGCACGGTTCTTTTTTGAGAAGGGCGAACTCAAGGCCGCGCGCGCCCAGCTGCAGTGGGTGATCGACAAGACCGGGTCGGACGAATTCCGCGATCTGGCGAGACTTCGCCTGGCCAATGTGCTGCTCGATGAGAAGAATCCCGACGAGGCGCTGAAGGTGCTCGAAGCCACGCACGGCGCAGCGTTTGACGCCCAGTATGCCCTTCTCAAGGGCGATATTCTGGTGACCAAGAAACAGGCTGCCGAGGCGAAGGCCGCCTACAAGCTTGCACTCGAGAAGACCGACAAGAAAAGCACCGGCATCCGCGACAGCATCCAGATGCGCCTCGACGCGCTGGGAGGATGAGCATGCGGCTGCGCCGTGTCCTGAAATTTTCCTGCGTTGCCGCAGCAGCGCTGGTGCTAGCAGGCTGCTCCAACATGAACCCGATGAACTGGTTCTCGAGCACGCCTGCAGGGGCCAAGCCGGCCGAGCTGCCGGCGCTATCGAACCCGCTGCCGGTGAAGACGCTGTGGAGCACCAGTGTCGGCAGTGCGGGAATCTTCGTTTTTACACCGGTTCTCTCGGAAGGCAGCGTCTACGCTGCGGCGCGCGATGGAACGGTTGTCCGCATGGACGCTGCCAGCGGCAAGGTGATCTGGAAAGCGAATGCGGGCACGCGGCTGTCGAGTGGCGTCGGCACGGATGGCAAGCTGCTGGCCGTTGGCAGCGACGAAGGCGTGCTCGTCGTCCTCGATGCCGAAAAGGGCAGCATGCTCTGGCGCGCGCGCGTGTCCTCCGAAATGCTTGCGACACCGAAGATCGCGGGGGGACTCGTGCTTGCCCGCACCGCGGACAGCAGGATCTTCGCGTTCGAGGTTGCCGACGGCAAACGCCGCTGGGTCTACCAGCGCGCGGCAGCTTCGCTGATTGTGCGCTCGCCTGCCGGCATCACGGTCGGCGCCGGCAGGGTCTACGGCGGCTTCGCCGGAGGCAAGCTCGTGTCGATCGACCTGGAAACCGGGGCGCTGCGCTGGGAGGCTACAGTGTCGCAACCCAAGGGCTCCACCGAACTCGAGCGCGTCTCTGACATCAGCGGTGACCCGGCCCTGCTTGGGCGCGAAGTCTGTGCCGCGTCCTACCAGGGGCGTGCCGCCTGCTTCGAGCTCCAGTCAGGCAATCAGGTCTGGGCGCGCGAAATGTCCACCCTGAACGGAATGAGCATCGATGCCCGCTATGCCTACGTTTCGGACGTGCGCGGTGCGGTCAATTCGCTGGACCGTACCAACGGCCGCAGCGTGTGGAAACAGGACCGCCTGACCTGGCGCGAGCTTTCCCTGCCGCTGCCGCTGGGGACCGAGATCGTGGCCGGCGACCTGTTCGGTTTCGTGCATTTCCTCGCACGGGACTCGGGCGCATTTGTGGCGCGCGCCGCAACCGACGGCAGCGCAATACGCGCGGCACCCGTGCGGTTGCCGAACAATGCCGTGCTGATTCAGACGCTCAACGGCGGCTTGTTCGCGCTGTCCCTCTAGAGGATTCCCGATGAAACCGGTCGTAGTGCTCGTCGGCCGGCCAAACGTCGGCAAGAGCACCCTGTTCAATCGCTACACCCGTACGCGGGATGCGATTGTCGTCGACGTTCCCGGCGTGACCCGGGACCGGCATTACGGTGACGGACTGCTGGGGCAGCGCCCCTACCTCGTTGTCGATACCGGCGGGCTTGAACCGCGCACGACTGAGGGCATCTTCGCCGAGATGGCGAAGCAGACCCAGCAGGCGATCGCGGAGGCCGATGCGGTCATCTTCATGACCGATGCGCGCGCCGGCCTCACGCCGGACGACCGGCGCATCGCCGAGCAGTTGAGGAAACTGAAGCCCCGCATGTGGATCGCGGTTAACAAGGCCGAGGGCATGCAGCCGGATTCGGCGGCTGCGGATTTCCAGCAGCTCGGGCTGGGCCTCCCGGTTTCGATTTCGGCGGCGCATGGCGAAGGCATCAAGGAGCTCATCGAACTGGTGCTCGCGGAATTTCCCGAGGACAAAGATGAAGAGCCGGACGAGCGCGACCGCTGGCCTCGGGTGGCGATCGTCGGGCGGCCGAATGTGGGCAAATCGACGCTGGTGAATGCGCTGGTTGGAGAGGACCGGGTCATTGCGTTCGACAAACCAGGCACGACCATCGACCCGATTGACGTGCCCTTTGAGCGCAATGGCCGCAAGTACACGCTGGTCGATACCGCGGGCCTGCGAAAGCGCGGCAAGCAGGGCGAGTCCATCGAGCAGTTTTCGGTCATCAAGACCCTGCAGGCCATTGACCGGTCGAACGTCGCGATCTTCGTCATCGATGCGGTGGAAGGCATCACCGAGCACGACGCGCATGTGGCCGGTTATATTCTGGAGCGGGGACGTGCCGTTGTCGTAGCGGTCAACAAATGGGACGCGGCCAACCCGGAACAGCGCGACAAGATCAAGTCGGAGCTGGGATGGAAGGTCGGATTCCTCGGTTTTGCGAAGACCCTGTACATTTCGGCGCGCGCAAAGAAGGGGCTCGGAGACGTGATGACGGCCGTTGACAAGGCCTACGCGGCTGCAATGGCCAAGCTCTCCACGCCCAGACTCACGCGCGCACTGATTGCGGCAGTCGAAAAACAGTCTCCGCCCAGGCGCGGCATGGGACGCCCGAAGCTGCGCTATGCCCACCAGGGCGGACAGAATCCGCCCACGATCATCATCCACGGCAACCAGTTGGATCACGTGCCCGAGACCTACAAGCGGTATCTCGAAGGCGTGTTCCGGACCGTGTTTTCGCTTGAGGGAACGCCGATGCGGATCGAATTCCGGACGGGCAGAAACCCATATGCGAAACGGGAGTAGGAATCTGCGGTAAACCGCAACGCGTGTCAGTTTCCCGCCAGCGGGCTGCACGTAGACTCCCCGCCGGGCCACTCTCGAAACGGCCCTTCAAGGGGAGAAATAAAATGACCAGGCACTTCGCGCCCGCCATCCTGGCAGTCGCCACTTTGATTTCGGCACCGCTCCACGCGCAGAACTACCCGAACAAACCGATCCACATCCTGGTCGGCTATGCGCCGGGGGGATCCGCGGACGCCGGCGTGCGCCCGCTGGCAAAGGTTCTGGAGCCGCTGCTCGGGCAAAGCATCATCATCGAGTACAAGCCCGGTAACGCAGGCGGTGTGGCGCTCGAGTACATCGCCAAAGTCCCGGCCGACGGCTACATGCTGTATTACGCCGACAGCGGCCCCCTGACCATCGCGCCGCACCTCAACAAGGTGTCCTACAACATCGTCTCTTCCTTCACTCACCTGGGTCATGTCTGCGGCAGCGGCAGCATGCTGGCGGTGCACCCCTCGACGAAGTTCAAGTCGATGGACGAGGTTATCGCGGCCTCCAAGCGTGATCCGTCAAAGTGGAGCTACGGCACCTCGGGTGTAGGCGGTCCGCACCACCTTTCGGGCGAGTATTTCAAGGACGTCACGGGCGCGCAGTTGATGCACGTCCCTTACAAGGGCGGCGGCCCGGCAATGACGGACCTGATGGGTGGGCAGATCCCCATGCTGTTCACGTCGTTGGGCCCCGCCGTGGGCGCGGTGAAGAGCGGCAAGATCATACCGCTCGCGGTGACTTCACTGACCCGTTCGGCGGCTTTTCCGGCAGTGCCGACAATGGACGAACTCGGGGTGAAGGGGTTCGATTCGACGGCGTGGTATGGGCTGGTGGGTCCGGCCGGGCTGCCACAGGCAGTGACATCCAAGATTGCGACGGCGATGGCCAAGGCAGCTGCGGACAAGACGCTGGCCGAGCAGTTGAACGCTACCGGGTGCGACGCCAACATACTTACCGCTGCTCTGACGGTGGAAAAGGTGAAAGCCGATTCGGCCAAATGGGGCAAGGTGGTGAAGGACGCGAAGATCAAGGCGGAGTAGGGCAGCCGTTGCCGTCTTGCCTGGGTACCAACTCTCCGGCCCGTGGTAAGAAGGATTGGTATGATTTTATTTTTTATAAACAATAAAAACAATAGCTTAAAATCATTTATTAATATTTTTAATTAGGTTATTGTTCGTGTGCTGCCGTGGGTGGCAACCGTAAGGCTGAACAAGTCTTTCAGGGATGCGGTACCGGCCGGACCGCACAGGCGACTTGAGTCGGCCGGGCAGGGAGTCGGCCGAGCCTAATGCATCAGGCCGACGGCTTCCGGGCGCTGCGGGTGAGTTCGCGGCAATGGATTTCCCACATCAGGACATCGTAATGGAGTCGGATGTTGCCCGTTTTGCCGGAAAGATTGGTGAAAGTGACCAGAAAGTTGCCTTCCTCGTCCAGCTCGGCAAAGGCGGGTATCGACGGGCTGACAGGGTCATTGGCCACGCGCACTTTGATGTTGACGGCCTTGCCCGGCTTGGCGGTCTTGGCGCGCAGGCGGCTGATGTTGTCCCTGAAGTCGAACTTGTATCTGTGGGCGGCCATGAACGCGTCCCCGGTTGCGTCGTGCAGATGATGCCAAATTTTCGCCGGATCGCCAAAATCTTGTTCAACCCGTACGAGGGAGCCTGCCTCCCTCATCCGGTGCGACGGGCGGTATCCTAGCGGGATGTCCGACAGACCAGTCGATCCGCGTGCCGAGGCGGCACTCGCGCGAAATGACCGTTACATACGCGAATTCGTCGAGGCGTTCAGCTTCTGCCCTTACGCGAAGCGCTGCCGCGAGAGCGGCAGGCTGCATCGCGTGGTGCTGCTTGATGCAGGCGGGGCGCCGGAAAGCGACGAGTTCGACGTGGTCGTCGGTGCGCTGGTGGAGGCGATCGAGGCGGTCGAACAACTGCCTGCCGAGTCCGTCGACGTCGCCCTGATTCTGTTTCCCGCGCTCGCTTCGCCGCTCTCCGAGGGCGTGGAAGGCGCGAGGGCGTTTGAAAGACTGGTTTCTGAGGCACGAGAAAGGATGCAGGTGCGCCATACGAACCGCGATACGCCGTTCTACTGCGTTGCATTTCATCCGCAATTCCCCGGTGATCTGAGCGATGCGCATCGTGCCGTACGCTTCATCCGCCGCAGTCCGGATCCGACCGTGCAACTGGTGCGCGCAAGCGTACTGCGCGCAGTCCGCGGAGCGAATCCGGGTGGTGCGCAGTACGTCAACGTCGTCGGGATGACTGCCGCGGAACTGCTGGCCGCGGCTGCGCCGGTGTCGGTCGGGGATCGGATTGCCGAGACCAATCTGCGGACACTGGGTACAGTGGGCGCCGGACCCCTTGCGTGCTTGCAGGCGGAGATCACCGCGCACGGCAGGGAGCCGAAGATCTGAGCCGGACACCATGCCCGACCGGAAGGTCCTCGAACCTGACGTTGCGATGCGCCTGCTGCCTCGCCTGAACGCGTAACATCCGCGCCTTACAAATGCTGCTGGAACCACATGCCCCTGCCCACGCTGTCCCTGCTCGAAACCCGCATACTCGGTACGCTCGCCGAGAAGGAACGCACGGTTCCGGATTCGTACCCGCTGACGTTGAACGCGCTGCTTTCGGGTTGCAATCAGAAAACCAGTCGCGATCCGGTCATGGCGGCGACCGAAACCGAGCTCCAGTCCGGTGTCGACAGCCTGCGAGGGTACAGTCTGGTCATTGAGTCCAGCGGCGGGCGGGTGTCGCGTTTTGCGCATAACCTCGAGCGGGTACTCCAACTGCCTGCGCAGTCCGTGGCCCTGCTCACGGCGCTGATGCTGCGCGGTCCGCAAACCGCGGGGGAGATGCGTATCGGCTGTGAGCGCATGCACCGGTTTGCGGACATTTCCGCAGTAGAGGGATTTCTCAATGAGATGGCGGTGCGCCCTTCGGGTGCGCTGGTGGTCGAACTGGCAAGGCAGCCGGGGGCTAGAGAAAACCGCTGGGCGCACCTGCTTTCCGGTGCACCCGCGCCGGAAGAAGTGCGCGTCGAGGAGGCGCCGGGCGCGGACGTTTCCGTGGGCGAGTTGGCGGCGATGAAGGCCAACGTGGCGAGGCTCGAGGTCGAAGTGGGCGGGCTGAGAGCGACGGTCGCGCGAATCTGCGCGGCCCTCGATATCGAGAATAATACGGGTCAGGGATGATAGAGCGATGAAAACAGTATTTGAGATCTGCGTATTGCCGGGCGATGGTATCGGTGTCGAAGTCATCGACGCCACTCTGCTGCTGTTGGAAAAACTCCAGCGCGACGCCGGATTCAAGCTTGATTTTGCGAAGCATCCGGCCGGGGCCTTGCATTACAAGCAGACCGGTGAGGCCCTGCCCGAGGCAACGTTCGCGGCCGCACAAGCCGCCGATGCGATTCTGTTCGGGGCAATGGGATGGCCGGAGATACGCTATCCCGATGGCACCGAAATCGCTCCACAGCTCGACTTGCGATTCCGGCTCGAACTCTTCGCGGGTGTGCGGCCGGCGCGCATGATTCCGGGCGTTACGCCGATACTGACCGACCCGCGGGCCAAGGACATCGACCTGGTGCTGATCCGCGAGTCGACCGAGGGGCTGTTCGCCTCTCGCGGCAAGGGTGTGGTCGTAGCTGACCGGGAGGCGCGCGATACCATGGTGATCACCCGCGCGGGCTCGGAGCGGGTGCACGAGTTCGCGTTTCGACTGGCGGAGCGCCGAAAATCACGCGGAAAGCCGGGCCGGGTTACCTGCGTCGACAAGGCGAACGTGTTCGTGTCGATGGCGTTCTTCCGCAAGGTTTTCGACGAGGTGGCCGCACGCCATCCGGCCATGAGGGCCGATCACCACTACGTGGACGCGACCGCGCTCGATCTGGTGAGAAAGCCCTGGACCTTCGATGTCATGGTGACCGAAAACATGTATGGCGACATCCTCTCCGACCAGGCAGCGGCGTTGATCGGCGGGATGGGCATGGCGCCTTCGGCGGATGTTGGCCATGAGCACGGCTTGTTCCAGCCCTGCCACGGGTCCGCACCGGACATTTCGGGGCAGGGCAAGGCGAATCCGACTGCAACGATCCTTTCTGCGGCCATGATGCTCGACTGGCTGGCCGAGCGCTCGGGGAACGAGGCGCTTGCGAAAGCCGCGGCCCGGCTTGAGCGTGCAGTCGATGCGGTGTTCGCTTCCGGCATGATCCGGCCGTTCGAACTCGGGGGAAAGGACGGAACGGCTGCAATCCGCGATGCGGTCGCATCGAATCTCTGACGCAAAATGCGGTAAGTTCGAAGGGCAAGGTTTTTTCGTCCGAGCCCTGGAGAGGATGCAATGAGTGAAGCAAAGCTGCGCGAGGCCATTTGTACCCTGGGTGCCTCGATCTACGGGCGTGGTCTCACCCATGGTTCGACGGGAAACATCAGTCAGAAGTGCGAGGACGGCTGGCTGCTCACGCCGACCGGCTCGAACCTCGGTCGCCTCGATCCGGCGCAACTGTCCAAGCTTGACTGGTCGGGGCGCCTGATCTCCGGTGATCCGCCCTCAAAGGAAGCCTTCCTGCATCTGGCCATGTACGAGGAGCGGGCGAAGAATGCAGCCGTGGTTCACCTGCATTCGACCCATTCGGTGGCCGTGTCGGTTCTCGAGGACGTGAACCACGAGGATGTGCTGCCGCCGATGACTGCCTACTATGTGATGCGCATCGGCAGCCTGCCGCTGGTGCCGTACTTCGCCCCCGGGGACATGGCACTGGCGAAGGCGGTGCGCGGATTCGCAGGCAGGCACCATGCAGTGCTGCTTGCGAACCATGGCCCGGTGGTCGCAGGATCCTCGCTCTCTGCGGCGGCCGACGCGGTCGAGGAACTCGAGGCCACGGCAAAGCTCTACCTGTTGTTGCGCCATGAGAAAGTGCGTTGCCTTACCCCAGAGCAGGTCGCCGACCTGAAAAGGAAGCATCCGGTCTGAAGGAGCCTCATGTACATCGTTACTGTCGATTTCCGCATCACGCCAGCGTTCCTTGCACCTTTTCTCGAACGCATGATCGCAAACGCTCGCACGAGCCGGGAGGACGAACCGGGCTGTTTCCAGTTCGACGTCTGCTCCGATCCTGGCAATGCAGAATGCATCTATCTGTACGAGGTCTATGCGGACCGTGCTGCGTTCGAAGTGCACCTCGCATCGGCACATTTCAAGGCGTTCGATCGCGAAGTCGCTGACTGGGTGAGTTCGAAGGCCGTCCGGGTGTTCGAGCGCGTCGACCCGGTTTGAAACGCGTTGCCAAGGACCTAATACCGATAAAGTCAAACATTGCTTTCGCCAGATCGCCAATTGGTGAGCCTTGCGCGTAAGCCTGTTTTCCAGAAAAGAAAAATGTCCATCAAGAGTGATGCGAATGGCGACGACGCGAAGCGTGCCGCACAGCTGATCGCCGACACTTCCGGCGCGGCGCGGCGACATACCACGCCGTGCGGCGATGGCGAACTCGTCTGGCGGTGTTGGGGGAAGGGCCGTCCGCTGGTACTGCTGCATGGTGGCACCGGCTCCTGGACCCATTGGATCCGCAATGTTCGGGCGCTGGCGCAGACACGGACGGTGTGGGTGCCCGACATGCCGGGCTACGGGGATTCTGCGTCGCCACCGAAGGGCTCTGGTGTCGCCGAGATCGCCGAGATCGTCGCCCGGGGAATCAGGTGCCTGCTGCCCGCCAGACGTAGCTTTGATCTCGCAGGATTTTCATTCGGCGGCCTGGTGGCCGGTCATCTGGCTGCGCATTGCCTGGAAGACCTCGGGACCCTCGTGCTGGTCGGTGCCGGTGGGCTCGGGTTGCGCGAGGGAAAGAAGCTTCCGCTGGTCGCCTGGCGCCATCTCAAGAACGAAGCCGATCGGCGTGCCGCACACCGCCACAATCTGTCCGGGCTGATGCTGTGGGACCAAACCAGGATTGACGCCCTGGCGCTTGAGGTCCAGGCACGTAACGCCGAGCGTTCGCGAATCAACAGCGGGCCGTTTTCGCGCGGTGACACCTTGCTCGAGCCTTTGTCGCGCATCGCGGGGCAGGTCCGTTTGCGCGGGATCTGGGGCCGGCACGACGTAACCGCCGGCGGGCGGCTGGCCGGAGTCGAACCGATTCTGTGCCGTACCGATCCGCAGGCCGCGCTCGCGGTGATCGAGGATGCGGGCCACTGGGTGATCTACGAGCAGCCGGAACGATTTCACACTTTACTGGACGCTCTGCTGGAGACAGAGGAAGCGGTGCTCAGTCGGTCCGGTGCACCCCGGTTCGAATAATCCGTCTCATTCGGTCGCGCCACTTACGATGCCGCGATCCTTCAGGGCCTGGATCTGCTCAGGGGTCAGGCCGATTTCGCGCAGAACTGAATCCGAGTCCTCGCCGAGGCCGGGGGCGTTGCGGCGATGACTGCCGGGCGTAAGCGACAGTTTGGGCACGAATCCGGGAACGGTCACAGCGCTGCCGTCCGCCATGCGTATGTCCTGCAGCATGTCACGTGCCCGGTAGTGCGGGTCCGCTGCGATATCGGCGATGGTGTAGATGCGTCCTGCCGGGACGGATGCCTTTGCAAGCGCCGCGAGCACCTCGCCGGCCGGACGTTGGGCCGTCCAGTTGCCGATCGCCTCGTCAAGTTCGGCAACGCGCAGAACACGCCCAGCGTTATCGGCCAGGGATGGATCATTTTCCAGGTCGTTGCGGTCGATCAGCTTCATCAGTCTGCGGAAAATGCTGTCGCCGTTGCCTGCGATCAGGACATAGCCGCCGTCTTTGCACTGATAGGCGTTGGTGGGCGCGATACCGGGTAGCGCGCTGCCGGCCGGCTCGCGTACCGCACCGAAGGCACAGTACTCCGGGAGGAGGCTCTCCATGCAGTTGAACACGGCTTCATACAGTGCCACGTCGATGATCTGCCCCTTTCCGGTCGAGTTGCGGTGGTGCAGTGCGAGCAGGATTCCGATGACGCCGTGCAGTGCGGCCAGTGTGTCGCCGATGCTGACTCCGACACGCACCGGGACCCGGCCAGGTTCGGCAGAAAGGTGGCGCAGCCCCCCCATGGCCTCTGCGACCACGCCGAAGCCCGGCCGATCGCGGTACGGCCCGCTCTGTCCGTAGCCGCTCACCCGCAACACGATGAGCCCGGGGTTCAGCTTCTGCAGATCCTCGGGGGCCAGACCCCAGCCTTCCATCGCTCCGGGGCGGAAGTTTTCGATCAGCACGTCCACTTCACCGGCAAGCTTTCGGATGATGGCTTGGGCCTCGGGGTCGCGCAGATCGAGCGCCAGGGAGCGCTTGTTGCGCGACTGGACTTGCCACCACACGGAGGTACCGTCCTTCAGCATCCGCCACTTGCGAAGTGGATCGCCGGTTTTCGGCGGTTCCACCTTGATCACATCGGCGCCGAAATCAGCGAGGGTCTTGGCGGCGAAGGGGCCGGCAATCAGTTGACCCAGTTCGAGGACTTTGAGTCCACCCAGCGCGGCGGGCGCCGGGGTTGTTCCGGTTTTTTCAGTCGCGGTCATGTTGTCCATCCGTTGTGCCCCCTGATTGCAGGGGCAAGACTTATGTTTCAGCATCAGAGGGTGCGGATTCCCGACCCCGAGGAGCATGGTAAGGCATTCGTTGCTTGCATTCCGGCAGGTTCGGCCCAATATGCGGGCCATGAAATACAAGGATTATTACGAGGTCCTCGGCGTCGCGCGTGATGCCGGCGCGGAAGACATCAAGAAAGCCTACCGCAAGCTCGCGCACAAATTTCACCCGGATGTGTCCAAGGATCCGGGCGGCGAGGAGAAGTTCAAGGATGTCGCTGAGGCTTACGCGACACTCAAGGACGCGGACAAGCGCGCGGCCTATGATCAGCTGGGCAAGCACCAGTCTGGTGAAAACTTCCAGCCGCCGCCGGATTGGGGCGCGCACTATGGCGCCGGACAGTCCGGGTTTGACGAAGCGGACCTCGCTGACCTGTTCGCAGGCCTGGCCGGCCGTGGTCGCGGCGCGCAGGGACCGCGCATGTCCATGCCAGGTGAAGACTACGAAGTCAGTGCGCGCATTTCACTTGCGGATGCCCTTCACGGAACGCAGGTGGAACTCAACCTGAGCGTGCCTGAATACGATGAACATGGTCGACTGCATCGGGTACCGAGGAAATTTGCTGCGCGGATTCCCAAGGGTGCCACCGACGGCCAGCGGTTGCGCCTGCGCGGAAAGGGTGGCAGGGGGTTCAATGGCGGGCCGGATGGCGACCTGTACCTGCACATTGCGCTGCTGCCGCATCCGCTGTTCCGGCCGGACGGGCATGACCTCTATCTCGATCTGCCGTTGGCGCCATGGGAAGCGGCGCTGGGTGCGACCCTCGAGGTTCCCACGTTGTCGGGTTCGGTGCACCTCAAGGTTCCGGCCGGCACGCTGGCAGGAAAGCGCCTGCGGCTCGCGAAGCGCGGCCTGCCGCGCCCGCACGGCGAACCGGGCGACCTTTTCGCGATCGTGCAGATTGTCGTGCCCCACGAACTTTCCGATCACGAACGAAAACTGTACGAGGAACTGGCCGCGGGTTCGAAGTTCGACCCGCGCGGCCACTTCAAACACGGCGGAGGTAGTGCATGAACACTGACCACGACGATGATGTCTGGATGAACGATCAGGCTCGCGTCACGCTCGAGGAACTTGCCGCCCTGTCGGGGCTCAGCGCGTCCGCGTTGCGAGAATTGGTCGAGTACGGTGCGTTGATCCCGGTCAATCCCCAGGAAGTGCGCTGGACGTTCAGCGGGCACTGTGTGGTCGCCGTGCAAAGGGCAGGGCGTCTGTGCAACGACTTCGATCTTGACCCCAATGCGCTCGCGCTGACTTTTTCCCTTCTCGAGCGCATTCAGATACTTGAAGACAGGTTGCGCGGTATGCGTGCGCAAACGCCGCGCTGCTTCGACTAGATTCTGCCGCGAACCGATTGAAAGCGGGGCTGTAAGATAGGCGCGTTTCGGCGCCCATTCTTCGTACCGGCCACTTCCGTGCACGTTTCCCCGCCCACCCGGCTCGCCGCGTACTACTTCGCGTACTTCTGCTACCTCGGTGCCTACGCGCCTTATTTTTCGCTCTATCTGGCGGGCGCGGGCTTCGCGCCTGCAGAGATCGCAAGCATTCTCGCTTTGCCCCAGTTCGCACGAATTTTTGCGCCCATGGTCTGGGGCTGGCTTTCGGACGCCACCGGGTCGCGGCGGGGCGTTGTCGTCTTGTCCAGCGGCCTTACCGCGGCCGCATACGGCCTGCTGTTTTTCGCAACCGGATTCACGCAGACCGCATTTGTCGTTGCGCTGGTCGGCACGTGCTCTGCGGCGGTGCTGTCGATCGTCGACGCGCTCACGTTCTCAGTGTTGGGTCCGAATACACATCGCTATGGGCCGATCCGGCTGTGGGGATCGGTAGGCTTCATCCTGGCGGTGCTTGCGACAGGCGCGATGCTGGACGTGGTTCCGGTGACGCGCCTCCTCTGGGTCGTTTCGGGTCTGAGTGCACTGACCTTCATCGTTGCGTTCTACCTTCCGGTCCACGCGGTCGAACGTGCGCAGGCGGCTCGGGGAACGCTGCGCCTGATCCTGATGCGCCCGGACGTGCTTGCCTTCTTTGCGGCCTGTACCTGCATGACTATTGCGCACGGAGCACTGTACGTTTTTTATTCCCTGTACCTTGTGCAGCACGGCTACTCGAAGGCGATGGTCGGCATGCTGTGGACGCTGGGCGTGCTGGCCGAAATCGTGGTCTTCCTGGCCATGCCGGTGCTGATGCGCCGGTTCAGTCTGCGCGCAATTCTTCTGGCGAGCTTCCTCGCGGCGGGAGTGCGGTTCGTCGCAATCGGATGGGGTGTCGGATCGCTCCTGGTGCTGGCCCTGGCTCAGCTGCTTCACGCTGCAACCTTCGGCTCGTTCCATGCATCGTCGATCGCGCTCGTGCATCGACTTTTCGCCGGGCCGCTGCAAGTTCGGGGTCAGGCGCTCTACATGAGCGTTGCCTATGGCTTTGGGGGGATGGCCGGTACGCTGCTGGCAGGCGCGGCATGGGAGTCGCTGGGCGCGGCGATGACGTTCGGCGTAAGCGCACTCTTCGGCTGCGCGGGCGCGGCGATCATTGCCTGGCGCGTGCAGGTTTAGACTCCGTGAGGAACCAATGCCCCATTTTTGGAGGAATTGCCATGCTGCAGTTGAAGAACTGCGTGACGGTACTCTGCGTGCTTCTGGTGGCCGGATGCCAGGGCGTGCAGACGACGCAGCCCGGAGTCGTGGGCGTCAATCGTACGCAGAACATGCTGGTGTCATCCAGTCAGGTCAACGACGGTGCACAGAAGGCCTACATTCAGACCCTGCAGGCCGCCGCCGGCAAGGGATTGCTCGATCGCGACCCGACGCAGGTGGCACGCGTTCGTAAAGTGGCGGCGCGATTGATTCCGCAAAGTGCTGTGTTTCGTCAAGATGCGCCCGGCTGGCGCTGGGAAGTTCACGTCATTACCTCGAAGGAAGTTAACGCCTGGTGCATGCCTGGCGGAAAAATTGCGGTCTACACGGGCATCCTCGACAGCCTGAAACTGACGGACGATGAACTCGCAGCCGTCATGGGGCATGAAATTTCACATGCGCTTCGAGAGCACGGACGCGAGCGCGCTTCGCAGGCGATGGCGCAGGGTTTGCTGATCAACGTGGTCGGCGCAGTTGCGGGGTTGTCCGGATCGACCCAGGATCTTTCGAAACTCGTGCTCGACCTGACGTTCAATCTGCCGAATTCACGGCAGGACGAAACCGAGGCCGATCGCATGGGCGTGGAGCTGGCGGCACGCGCCGGTTTCGATCCGCGCGCGGCGATCACGCTGTGGCAGAAGATGGGCGGCGCCGGCGGCAGCGCGCCGCCGCAGTTCCTCTCCACCCACCCCGCAAACCAGAGCCGAATTGCCGACCTGCGCGTGTACGCGGATCGTGTCTATCCCCTGTATGCAAAGGCGCGTACCGGACGCTGAAAAATCGCGGCGGTGAGGGGCGATTCGGTGTGCGCTGTTGTGCGATAATTATTAGTTCCACAACGGATTTTGGGCATTCGCGTGCCCCCGGAATCAAGCCATGGCACAGACTCTTTACGACAAGCTCTGGGAAAGCCATGTAGTGCACGTCGAGGAAGACGGCACTGCGTTGCTCTATATCGACCGACATCTGGTTCACGAGGTGACCAGTCCGCAGGCCTACGATGGACTGAAGCTGGCCGGTCGCAAGCCGTGGCGCATCTCGTCGGTGGTGGCCACCGCCGACCACAACACGCCGACCACGGGCTGGGAGCGCGGCATCGCGGGGATCGTCGACCCGACTTCGCGTCTTCAGGTGGAGACCCTGGACGCAAACATGCGTGAATTCGGCGCCAAGGTCTATTTTCCTTTCCTCGACAAGCGCCAGGGCATCGTGCATGTGATCGGGCCGGAGAATGGCGCGACGCTGCCCGGGATGACGGTGGTGTGCGGCGATTCCCATACCAGTACCCACGGTGCGTTCGGCTGCCTTGCACACGGCATTGGCACCTCGGAGGTAGAGCACGTGCTCGCCACCCAGTGCCTGGTGCAGAACAAGATGAAGAACATGCGGGTGACGGTCGAAGGTGTGCTGCCGCGTGGCGTGACCGCCAAGGACATCGTGCTGGCCATCATCGGCAAGATCGGCACGGCTGGCGGTACCGGCTCGGCGATTGAGTTCGCCGGCGGCGCCATCCGCGCGCTGACCATGGAAGGCCGGATGACGCTTTGCAACATGGCGATCGAGGCCGGCGCGCGCGCGGGAATGGTCGCCGTGGACGAGACCACTATCGATTACCTCAAGGGAAGGCCGTTCTCTCCAGCCGGCCCCGAATGGGACCAGGCAATTGTGTACTGGCGCACGCTGAAGAGCGACCCGGGCGCGAAGTTCGACATTGAGGTCGCACTGAACGCTGCAGACATCACGCCGCAGGTCACCTGGGGCACCTCGCCCGAGATGGTGGTTTCGGTTGACGCGACGGTGCCTGACCCGGACCGCGAAAAGGATGCCACGCGGCGC
This sequence comes from uncultured beta proteobacterium, assembly GCA_963844255.1. Taxonomy (GTDB): domain Bacteria; phylum Pseudomonadota; class Gammaproteobacteria; order Burkholderiales; family SG8-39; genus SZAS-79. The sequence continues at coordinate 151,751 of CAWJNP010000003.1, read as the reverse complement.
GAAGGCATGGAGCGTGCGCTCCTGTACATGGGCCTCAAGCCGCGTACGCCGATCCAGGACATTCTGCTGGACAAGGTGTTCATCGGTTCGTGCACGAATTCGCGCATCGAGGATCTGCGCGCGGCGGCGGCAATTGCCAAGGGCCGGCACGTGGCTTCGAACATCAAGGTGGCGATGGTCGTTCCGGGCTCCGGGGTGGTAAAGGCGCAGGCGGAGAAGGAAGGTCTGGACCGGATCTTCCGGGATGCCGGCTTCGAATGGCGCGAACCGGGTTGCTCGATGTGTCTTGCGATGAATGCGGATCGTCTCGAACCGGGCGAACGCTGCGCATCGACCTCGAACCGGAATTTTGAAGGTCGCCAGGGCGACGGTGGGCGCACGCACCTGGTCAGTCCGGCCATGGCGGCGGCTGCGGCAATTGCGGGGCACTTCGTTGATGTACGTCAGTGGCGTTAGAAATCTCCAGGAGCGGAACATGAAATCACTTATCAGTCTGGTGCTGCTTGCGGCCGTTCTCAGTGGCTGCAATACGGTTCAGGGAATCGGCAAGGACGTGGAGAAGGGTGGCGAAGCCATCCAGCGCGCAGTCAAGAAATAATCCGGGAGCGGGATTGGCATGGAAAAATTTACGGTACTCAACGGGCTGGTTGCCCCGATGGATCGCGCCAACGTGGATACGGACGCGATCATCCCCAAACAGTTTCTGAAATCGATCAAGCGGACCGGCTACGGTCCCAACCTGTTCGATGCCTGGCGCTATCTGGATCATGGCGAGCCGGGCATGGACAACACCAGGCGCCCGCTGAATGCGGACTTTGTCCTCAACCAGCCGCGCTACAAGGGTGCGCAGATACTGCTGGCACGCAAGAATTTCGGTTGCGGCAGTTCGCGGGAACACGCCCCCTGGGCACTCCAGGAATTCGGCTTTCGCTGCGTAATCGCGCCGTCGTTCGGTGACATTTTCTACGCAAACAGCTTCAAGAACGGGTTCCTGCCGATCCGTCTGGCCGAATCCGAAGTGGATCGGCTGTTCTATGAGGCGGCGTCGTTTCCCGGATTCAGGCTGATCGTCGACCTGGACAAGCAGACCGTTGCGACCGAAAGCGGGAGCCAGGTGTACCGGTTCGAAGTCGACGCATTTCGCAAGTACCGCCTGCTTAATGGGCTCGATGAAATCGGTCTGACGCTTCTGCACGCAGACAAGATCCGTGCGTTCGAGGCGATGCGCACGCAGCAGTTTCCGTGGTTCTTCCGTTAGGACGTCGATGAAGATAGCCGTATTGCCCGGAGACGGGATAGGTGCCGAGATCATGGCGCAGGCGCTTGCGGTCCTGGCGCGGCTCGATCTCGGACTCGAGACCCAGGAGGCGCCGGTGGGGGGCGCTGGCTACGACGCGTCCGGCGATCCGCTGCCCGAGGCAACGCTCAATCTGGCCAAAGCCTCGGATGCAATCCTGTTCGGTTCGGTGGGTGGTCCGCAGTACGACCAGCTTCCGCGCGCCAAGCGCCCCGAGCAGGCGATCCTCGGCCTCAGGAAGCATCTGGGGTTGTTTGCCAACCTGCGACCTGCACAGGTCTATGCAGAGCTGGCAGGTGCATCCGCGCTCAAGGCCGAGGTGGTGGCGGGGCTGGACATCCTGATCATCCGCGAACTCACCGGCGATATTTATTTTGGCCAGCCGCGCGGCATCCAGACACTGCCCGACGGACAGCGCGAGGGGTTTGACACGATGCGCTATTCGGAGGGCGAGATCCGCCGCATCGCGAACGTCGGTTTTCAGGCCGCGATGAAGCGAAACAAGCGGCTGTGTTCGGTCGACAAGGCAAACGTGCTGGAAACATCTCAGCTCTGGCGCGATGTGGTGACGGAGATGGGCAAGGCTTATCCGGATGTCGAACTGTCGCACATGTACGTCGACAACTGCGCGATGCAACTGGTCAGGACACCGAAGCAGTTCGATGTGATCGTGACCGGGAACATGTTCGGTGACATCCTGTCGGATGAGGCCTCAATGCTGACCGGGTCGATTGGGATGCTGCCTTCGGCGTCGCTCGACGCGAACAACAAGGGCCTTTACGAGCCTATCCACGGTTCGGCGCCCGACATTGCGGGCAAGGACGTCGCGAATCCGCTTGCAACCATATTGTCGGCGGCGATGATGTTGCGCTATTCGCTCGATCAGACGACGGCGGCGGACAGAATAGAGGCAGCGGTCAAGAAGGTACTGAAGGCGGGCTATCGCACGGCAGATATATTCGAACCCGGAACGAAGAAAGTGGGTACCCGGGAAATGGGAGCGGCCGTGGTGGCCGCCCTCTAGACGAGGAAGGCAGGGTCATGTTGAGAGTCGGGATCGTCGGTTGGCGCGGAATGGTCGGGTCGGTTCTTGTGCAGCGCATGCGCGAGGAGAAGGATTTCGACCACATTGAGCCGGTGTTCTTTTCAACCACGCAGGCTGGAGGCAAGGGCCCGGCGATCGGTCGCGATACGGGACCGGTGCAGGATGCGAACGCGATTGACGCCCTCAAGGAGCTGCCGGTGATCATTACTTGCCAGGGGGGCGACTATACCAACGACGTCCATCCCCGGTTGCGCAGCGCCGGCTGGAAGGGTTACTGGATTGATGCCGCAAGCGCACTGCGCATGAAGGACGACGCGGTGATCGTGCTGGACCCGGTAAACATGCCGGTGATCCAGGCTGCAGTGAGCCGCGGGGTGAAGGACTACATCGGTGGCAACTGCACTGTCAGCCTAATGATGATGGGGCTCGACGGGCTGCTAAAGCGCGATATGGTCGAGTGGATGACGAGCATGACCTATCAGGCCGCCTCCGGCGCCGGTGCGGCCAACATGAAGGAACTTGCGGCACAGATGATGTATCTCGGGGACAGGGTTCGAGGTCTGCTCCAGGATCCGGCGTCGTCCGCGCTCGAAATCGATGCCGTTGTGACGGAATCCCTGCGCCATGGCAGCCTGCCGAAGGACAATTTCGGCCACCCTCTCGCGGCAAGCGTGTTGCCCTGGATAGATAAGGACCTGGGCAATGGTCAGAGCCGAGAGGAGTGGAAAGGTCAGGCTGAAACGAACAAGATCCTGGGGCGCAGCGAACGGCCGATACCGGTCGACGGAATCTGTGTGCGGGTGGGGGCGATGCGATGCCATTCACAGGCGCTCACCATCAAGCTTCGCAAGGACGTGCCCTTGGATGAAATCGAGAGCATGTTGGCGGAGGCCAACGACTGGGTGAAGGTCGTGCCTAACAGGCGCGAGGAGAGCCTGACGGAACTCACGCCTGCGGCCGTCAGTGGCAAACTGGCTGTTCCGATAGGACGGTTGCGCAAGATGCCGATGGGTGGAGAATATCTGTCAGCATTCACGGTGGGGGATCAATTGCTCTGGGGGGCGGCCGAGCCTCTGCGTAGAATGCTGAGGATAGTGCTTGACCAGCGCACATTGCACTGACAACGATGGGGTCTTCGGGCTGACGGAAAATGGTCCGCGATAACCCTTTTTTATGCAAACAGATCGGGACTGAAGCCGATAAAACGTAGAATATTTATCAGCTTGCAAGGCTAACACTATGATGTTATGTTAGTTGTCCCATCGAATAAGACTCAGGGTGGTACAGTGGGAAAATCTGTAAGCGCAAGGCGACTTGCCGCGGCTTTATTGCTGTTGGTGCCGCTCCTGACCCCGTTGCAGGGTTTTGGGGCAGGTCTGGGCAAGCTCACCGTGCTTTCGGCGCTGGGCCAGCCTTTGTCTGCAGAAATCGAGATAGTTTCTCTGCAGGCTGGCGAAGAGGACTCTCTGTCCGCAAGGTTCGCGCCCTCCGAGGCCTACCGACAGGCGGGTCTGGACTTCAACTCAGTGCTGCTTGGCGTCCGATTTGCCATCGAAAAACGCGACGGAAGGCCGATCGTCAAGCTGGCATCCAACGCGCCGATCAGCGAGCCTTTTCTGAACGTGCTCGTGGAGTTGTCCTGGAACGCGGGCCGCCTGGTGCGGGAATATACATTCCTGCTTGACCCGGTTGAATACAAGGGCCCGCAGCCGATCGCGCCGGTAGCGGCGCCTGCAGTGCGTGCACCGGCGACTGCACCTCGTCCCGTTGAGGCGCGTCCGATGGCGGCCGCACCCGCGGCCGTTTCCGCCGCAAAGGGTACATACGAAGTCAAGAAGGGCGACACGCTCGGAAAAATCGCTGCCGAATCAATGCCGGGAGGGGTTTCGCTCCAGCAGATGCTGATCGCACTCTATCGGGCCAATCCCGATGCATTCATTTCGAACAACATCAATCGTCTGCGTGCAGGACGAATTCTCAACGTGCCGGATGCGGAAGCCGCTGCGGCGGTGGATCAGGCGGAGGCGAGGCGGCTTGTGTCTGAGCAGGCGAACGAATTCCGCGCATACAGCAGCCGGTTGGCCGGTGCAGTTGCGGCGGCGCCTGCGGAATCTGCGGGTGCCCGCCAGTCGTCATCGGGCAAGATTACCGCCAAGTCTGATGAGCCTTCGGCAGAGAATAAAGACCAGCTCAAACTGTCCAAGGCTGACGCTGCTGGCAAGGGCGCTCGCGCCAAGGCTGCTCGGGCGGATAATGCGGCTTCCGCGCAAAAGGCTCTGCAGGAGTCGCAGTCCCGTGTCGAGGAACTGGAAAAGAACGTTCAGGATCTGCAGAAACTTCTTGAGCTGAAAAACCAGTCGCTGGCGGAACTGGAAAAGAAAACTGGCGCCAAGGGCGTTCCGACCGCACCCGTGCCAGCGCCCGCGCCGAAGGTGGTTGCCGATGCTTCGAAGACGGCCCCTCCCGCCAAGCCAGTCGCGGAGGCCGGCAAGCCCGTCGAAGTGGCGAAAGCACCCGACGCGCAGAAGCAGCCGATGGATGCCGCGAAGCCGGCGGAACCTCCAAAGGCGCCGCCGCCGCCCAAGCCGAAGCCCAAGTTTGCGCCGCCGCCTCCGCCGCCTCCGCCGCCGAGCCTGCTTGATGAATTCCTCAACCCGGTCGCGGGAGGGGGGCTCCTCGCGGTGCTGCTGATGCTTGGCGGCTATGGTTACTGGGCATGGAAGAAGAAGAAAGCGACGCAATCCAGGTTCCAGGACAGTGTGATGGGCGCGTCCTCCGCCGACAGCCTGGGCGCCGCTTCCGTATTCAGTGGTGCCGGTGCGTCTGAGGTCGATACGGGAACCCCGGTTTCCGAAGTTTCGGTCAGCGATGTGAATGTAGCGGCGGCCGACGCGGATGAAGTCGATCCGATCGCAGAAGCTGATGTCTACATGGCCTACGGTCGCGATACACAGGCTGAGGAGATCCTCAAGGACGCGCTCAGCAAGGATCCGGAAAGGCTTGCTCTTCACGCCAAGATGGCGGAAATCTATGCTGGCCGAGGCGATGGTCAAAACCTCGAGCAGAGCATGACCAAGGTCAAGGAGCTGACCGGGGGGCAGGGCGCGGAATGGGATCGCATGGTGGCGATTGCGCGCGCGGCGGACCCCACGAACGGAATGTACGGCGGCGATGTTGACGCAACCGTGATGATCCGGCCTGCTGCGCAGGCCAGTGCAGCCGCGCCTACACTTGATTTCGATCTCGATTCGGCGGGTTCCGCGCCGACGGAGGCGGCCCCTGATATTCAGGCAAGCGCTTCTTCTGCGCCTGCGTCAGTCGACTTCGATCTCGGTTCGGGCGATGCGCCGGCGGGCGATGAGAAAACCGATTTTGCACCGGGCGGCACCATCATCATGGATACGCCCCCTGAAGTGCAGAGTGCTCCGGCCGGTCTTGATTTTGACTTGGGCATGGGTGACGACGATAAATCCGCGCCAGTCGCCGAGGTCGCGCCTGCCGCGTCTGCAGAAAGCTCGAGCGGCGGATTGGATTTCAATCTGGATATGGACTCCGATTCCGACAAGACCGTGATGATGCCTGCAGGTGCCAAACCCGCAGAAGTCGATCTTTCGGAAATCAGCTTCGACCTGGGCGCGCTTGATGCTGCGGCACCGGCCGGCGAGGCTGATCCACGCTGGCAGGAGATCGCTACCAAGCTCGATCTTGCCAAGGCGTATGAGGAGATGGGTGACAAGGATGGCGCTCGTGACCTTCTGAATGAAGTTGCGAAGGAGGGCGATGAGGCCCAGCAGGCGCAAGCGCGCGAGATGCTCGCGAAACTCGGCTGACCTGCGCCTAGTCCCAGACAGGCCACGGCACCGCGCCGTGGCCTTTTTCTTCGTTTTTTCTGCGTGCGCGGCGCCCTTTCGCCTTGCGCCGATCACCCCGCCTCTTTCCAAATGACCCGCCTCGCACTTGGTATCGAATACGATGGCGCCCGTTTTCTGGGGTGGCAGACGCAGCCTGGCGGGGGAACAGTGCAGGATGCGCTCGAAGCAGCCCTGACGACCGTTGCCGCTGCACCCGTATCAATCGTCTGCGCCGGTCGCACGGACCGGGGTGTGCACGCAAGGGAACAGGTAGTGCACTTCGATACGGATTCCGTTCGACCTGAATCCGCCTGGATTCGTGGCACCAACGCGCTGCTGCCGGAATCGATCGCGGTCCTTTGGTCCAAGCGCGTGGGCGAAGACTTCCATGCGCGCTACTCGGCGCTGTCTCGCACGTATCGCTACCAGCTCATCAACAGGCCGGTGCGTCCGGCCATGGAAGCGCGCAACGCGGGGTGGTTCCATGCGCCCCTTGACGTGGACGCCATGCGCGCTGCGGGGCGGTATTTCGCGGGCGAACACGATTTCAGTGCTTTCCGCTCGAGCGAATGCCAGGCCAAGAGCCCGGTGCGCACGATCTACGATTTGACGATCGAAACCGCCGGCGCGCGCATCGTGATTACACTGCGTGCCAATGCGTTCCTGCATCACATGGTCCGCAACATCGTGGGTACCCTGATCTACGTGGGGAAGGGAAAGCATCCACCGCACTGGGTCGCGGAATTGCTAGATGCACGGGACAGGTCGCTCGCCGCACCCACGTTTTCCCCGGAAGGTCTTTGCCTGGAGCGCGTGGAATACGGACCGCAGTGGGATCTTCCAGGCGAAGAAGTCGCGGAGCGCAGGCTCATGGCCCCCTCTGTATGAGGACGCGCGTAAAGATCTGCGGGATCACGCGGGTGCGGGACGCGGAGGACGTCGCGCGCGCGGGTGCCGATGCGGTCGGACTCGTGTTCTACCCACCCAGCCCCAGATTCGTTACCGCCGAACGTGCGATCGAATTGCGCGACGCTCTGCCGCCTTTCGTTCAGACGGTTGCCTTGTTCGTTAATCCGACGCGCCCCGAAGTGAAGGAGGTCATCGAGCGCGTGCGTCCTGCGATGCTCCAGTTCCATGGTGAGGAAACGCCTGCCTTCTGTGCCGGATTCGGTGTTCCCTGGATCAAGGCCTGCCGCGTGAAACAGGGGGTCGATTTGATAGAATACCTGCGCGCCTACTCCGGCGCGGCAGGTTGGCTTGCCGACGCATTCGTGGAAGGGTATGGCGGGGAGGGGCAGCGGTTCGACTGGTCGCTGGTGCCTGCGCATCGCGATCGCCCCCTGATCCTGTCGGGAGGGCTCGCGCCCGACAATGTCAGGGAAGCGATACGCAAGGTCAATCCCTGGGCGGTGGACGTATCGAGCGGGGTCGAGTCTGCCAAAGGTATCAAGGATGCGGCGAAAATCGCAGCATTCATCCAAGAGGTAAAAAATGCAGATGTATGACTTACCGGACGCGCGCGGACACTTCGGTCCGTACGGTGGCTCGTTTGTCGCGGAGACGCTCACCCATGCGCTTGACGAATTGCGTGCCGCTTACGAGCGCTACCGCAGTGATCTCGATTTTCTGGCCGAGTATCGCTACGAGTTGAAGCACTTCGTGGGACGTCCGAGTCCCGTGTACCACGCCAAGCGCTGGTCGGAACTCGTCGGTGGCGCGCAGATCTATCTCAAGCGCGAAGATCTCAACCATACCGGCGCGCACAAGATCAATAACACGATAGGGCAGGCGATGCTTGCCCGCCGGATGGGCAAGCCCCGCGTGATCGCTGAAACCGGCGCCGGCATGCACGGTGTCGCGACAGCGACGGTGGCGGCGCGCTATGGCATGGAATGCGTCGTCTACATGGGGTCGGAAGATACCGTGCGGCAGGTACAGAACGTCTACCGCATGAAACTCCTCGGGGCGACCGTGGTGCCCGTGGAGTCAGGCTCCAGGACCCTCAAGGATGCGCTGAATGAAGCGATGCGCGACTGGGTGACCAACGTCGACAACACGTTCTACATCATCGGTACCGTCGCGGGACCGCATCCCTATCCTACGATGGTGCGCGATTTTCAGGCAGTCATCGGGGAAGAATGCAAGGTGCAGATGCCGGAAATGGCGGGGCGCCAGCCGGATGCGGTAATCGCCTGTGTCGGCGGCGGTTCCAACGCGATGGGAATTTTCTACCCCTATATCGATGTCGAAGGCGTGCGGTTGATCGGGGTGGAGGCGGCCGGCGAGGGCATCGAAACAGGAAGGCATTCGGCCTCGCTTTGCGCCGGCAAGCCAGGCGTTCTGCACGGTAATCGCATGTACCTCCTCCAGGACGCCAACGGGCAGGTGTCCGAAACGCATTCGATTTCCGCGGGTCTGGACTATCCCGGGGTGGGCCCCGAACACTCCTGGTTGAAAGACTCAGGTCGTGCAGAGTACGTCGCCATTACCGACGATGAGGCTCTCAAGGCGTTCCACGACCTGTGCCGGTTTGAGGGCATCATTCCGGCGCTCGAGTCCGCCCATGCGATCGCATACGCCGCCAAGCTTGCCGCGACGTTGCCCAGGAACAAGATCCTTCTCGTGAATCTCTCGGGCCGTGGCGACAAGGACATGCATACCGTCGCGCAGAGATCCGGGCTGAAATTCTGATGTCGCGCATTCAGGCGACGTTTGAAAGATTGCGCGCCGCGGGCAGGAAGGCGCTGATCCCCTACATCACCGCTGGCGACCCTGCGCCGGCGATGACTGTTCCGATGTTGCACGCGCTCGCAGAGAGCGGGTGCGACATTCTGGAAATTGGCGTCCCGTTCTCCGATCCAATGGCGGACGGTCCCGCCATCCAGCGTTCTTCCGAACGCGCGCTCAAGCACGGCGTTGGCCTCGTCGATGTGCTCGGCATGGTGCGGGAATTCCGTTCGCAGGATACCTCGACGCCTGTTGTCCTGATGGGCTATGCAAATCCGATCGAAGCGATGGGCGTGGACCGGTTCGTAGATGAGGCTGCACGGGTGGGCGTGGACGGCGTGATCGTTGTCGACTATCCCCCGGAGGAATGCGGCCCCTTCTCTGCACTGTGTCGCGGCAAGGGCATCGATCCGGTGTTTCTGCTTGCGCCAACGTCCACCGATGCAAGGATCAATGAGGTCGCCCGCGTTGGCAGCGGCTACCTCTATTACGTGTCGCTCAAGGGCGTAACCGGCGCAGGCCATATCGACGTTGCGGGTGTGGCTGCGCACCTGCCGAAAATACGCGCCGCCTCCGGGCTGCCGCTTGCCGTGGGCTTTGGAATTCGCGACGCCGCCTCGGCCAGGGCTGTGGCCGCGGTTGCCGACGCGGTGGTGATCGGGAGTCGTATCATTGAGGAAATGGAAGCCGCCGGCGCGGAGCACGCCGTGGCGCGCGTAAAAGCGCTGATCGATCCGATACGGTCCGCACTCGATTCCTGAACCCAGAGGCGTTGCAAGATGAGCTGGCTACAGAAACTCCTGCCGCCCAAGATCAAGCGTGTTGAAGGCGCGGCGCGCAAGCAGGTGCCCGAGGGCCTGTGGACAAAGTGCCCCGCCTGTGATGCCGTCCTGTACGCGACGGACCTGGAGAAGAACCTCAACGTCTGTCCGAAGTGCGGCCACCATCAGCGCATTGGCGCGCGCGCCCGTCTGGAAGCACTGCTTGACGAAGATGGACGTTTCGAGATCGGTGCGGAAGTGTTGCCGGTTGACAGCCTGAAGTTCAAGGATTCACGCCGTTATCCCGAGCGGCTCTCCGAAGCGCAGGAGGAAACCGGTGAAACCGAGTCACTTGTGGTGATGCAGGGGGCGATCAAATCGATCGGCGTGGTTGCGGCGGCGCATGAATTCGATTTCATGGCCGGGACCATGGGGTCGGTTCTCGGTGAGAGGTTCGTGCGGGGGGTGCGTGTCGCGATCGAGAACAAGCTGCCTTTCATCGTATTCACTGCAAGCGGCGGTGCGCGCATGCAGGAAGGCCTGCTTTCGCTGATGCAGATGGCGAAGACCACGGCGGCACTGACGGAACTCGGCGAGCGCGGCCTGCCCTTTATTTCCATACTGACTGACCCGACCACCGGAGGTGTCTCTGCCAGCTACGCGTTCCTCGGTGACGTGGTGGTTGCGGAACCCAAGGCGCTGGTCGGCTTTGCAGGCCCGCGCGTGATCGAACAGACGGTTCGGCAGAAACTGCCGGAAGGCTTTCAACGCTCCGAGTTTCTCCTGGAAAAAGGCGCGATCGACATGATCATCGACCGGCGTCAGATGCGCGAAAAACTGGCGACGCTGCTCGCATTGCTGCAGGGCATGTCAGCCGAATCCGCCAGCTGAGATCGGGCGAATCCGCGGGTTCCCGCGTCAAACCCTACCGTTGCAATTTAACCTCCCAGTGGCAATGCCGTCTTCACTAGAAGCGTGGCTGTCGTTCATTGAGCGGCAGCATCCGAAATCGATTGCGCTCGGACTCGAGCGCGTGTCTGCGGTGCGCGACCGCATGGGTGTGGCGCCCGCCTGCCCGGTGCTGATCGTGGGGGGCACCAACGGCAAGGGATCCACTTGCGCAATGCTAGAGAGCATCCTTCGCTGCGCGGGATATCGTACGGGGCTGTACACCTCGCCGCATCTGTTGCGCTACAACGAGCGTGTCAGGATTGATGCACGTGAGGCGGACGATGCCGCCCTGTGTGCCGCGTTCGAAGCCGTGGAGTCGGCACGTGGCGATACGCCGCTGACTTATTTCGAGTACGGGACGCTTGCAGCCACATGGATGTTCGCGCGCCAGTCGCTTGACGCATGGATACTCGAAGTCGGCCTCGGCGGACGGCTCGATGCGGTCAACGTGTTCGATGCGGACTGTGCAGTGCTCACCAGCATCGACCTCGATCATATGGACTATCTGGGACCTACGCGCGAGGACATAGGACGCGAGAAGGCGGGAATATTCAGACCAGGCCGCGTCGCCGTCGTTGCCGACGCTGCGCCGCCGCTGAGCGTGCCTGCCGCTGCGGCCGCCACAGGGGCTCGCCTCCTGCTGGGTGGGCGCGACTTTGGATTCACTGCCGATAGCGCCCAATGGGTCTACTGGGGGCCGGGAGGACGGCGGCCGGCGCTCGCCTATCCTGCATTGCGCGGACCAATACAGCTGGTCAATGCAGCGGCCTCGATTGCTGCGCTGGATACACTGCGTGAGCGGCTTCCGGTGAGCATGCAGGATATTCGGCGGGGCCTGGCGGAAGTCGAGGCTGCGGGACGCTTCCAGATGCTTCCCGGTCGGCCGAGCATCATTCTCGATGTCGGTCACAATCCGCAGGCGGCGCGCAATCTTGCGGCCAATCTCTCCGACAGCGGGTTTGCGCCGGAGACCCACGCGGTTTTCGGCGCTCTGCGCGACAAGGATCTTGCAGGCATCGTCCGGCCGCTTTTGAAAAGGATCACCCGCTGGCACCTTGCCACGCTTGATGGCCCGAGAGCCAGCACCGCAGTGGAACTCGCCCGCGTGCTTGAAGCCGAGCACGTCACTGCGCCCGTGTCGATGTACGACTCCCCGGCGCAGGCCTTTGATGCGGCAAGGATCCAGGCAGGCGAAGCTGATAAAATCGCAGTCTTCGGATCGTTCCTTACGGTCGCGGCGGTAATGCAACACCTGTCCAGGCACCAACCCACGGGAAACCGTTGAAATCATGGCCGAGCGCTCAAACGCAACCGCAAAGAAATCCCAGGATGGGGCACCGGACGTCAGTACCCTGCAGAAGCGCGGTCGTCGCCGGCTGGTCGGGGCGATCGCCCTGGTATTGCTCGCCGTCATCGTGCTACCCATGGTGTTCGATCCCGAGCCGAAGCCGAACGCACCATTGGTAAATATTCGAATTCCCAGCGAAGACGGCGGAAAATTCACACCCAAGGGCGGAGCGGCGGCGTTGCCACAACCTGCGGAAAGTGCGGCGACGAAAACACCGCCAGAGGCCTCATCGAAGACGCCGCCGGAAGCGCCGATCCAAGCCGCTTCACCAGCCTCGCCGGTTGCTCCGGTTGCGGCGCCGTCGGTTGCGGCTTCGCCGCCAGCCAGGCCGGTGAACGAGGCGAAGGAAGATACGAAGCCCGCCAAGCCGGACGAAAAGCCGCTGGCCAGGATCGCGGAGAAGCCGTCCAAGGTCGCCGAAAAAGCTGTGACACCCCCGCCAGGTGGAGAGCAAATCGTATTTCAGGTGGGTGCCTTCGCCAGCGCAGACAAGGTGAAGGCGATCGTCGATCAACTGAAAACAGCTAAATTGCCGCATTACACCGAGTCGGTGGCGACTTCCGGCGGGTCGGTGACGCGTGTAAGGCTGGGGCCATTTACGTCCAAGTCGGCGGCCGACAAGGCGATGGGTCGTGCAAAGGCGCTGGGTCTGAATCCGGTCAACGTCGCGCCGAAATGACCTGGCTGGATTACTGCGTCCTGGGCGTGCTGGTCATGTCCATGGTCTGGAGCGCCTTGCGCGGCGTGGTCAGGGAGATCATCTCACTGGGTGGCTGGATCATCGCGTTTCTTTCAGCCAATCTTTTTGCCGGACCCCTTGCTGCGCATCTGCCGGAGGCAATTCCTGGAGATTCCCTGCGGGCATTGGCGGCGTTTCTTGCAATTTTTCTGTCCGCCCTCATTTGTTCCGCTCTGGTCGGGGTATTGATGGCGAAACTGGTGAATGCGGTCGGTCTGGGTGCGCTGGACAAGGGCCTGGGTGCGTTGTTCGGGATTGCGCGCGGTCTGATTCTGGTTCTGGCGGTCGTTCTCGCGGCGGGTCTGACAAGTGCCCCGCGCCAGCCCTGGTGGAAGAATTCGCTGAGTGGCGAGCCGCTCAAGAACGCGGCACTGACCATTCGTCCGTGGTTGCCGGACTCGTTTGCGCAGCGCCTGCGCTATGATTGAGCCTTAGCCGCGTCGGAGCACTCTAATGTGTGGGATTCTTGGCATTGTCGCCCGCTCGCCGGTCAACCAGCTTCTCTATGACGGGCTGCTCCTGCTTCAGCACCGCGGGCAGGATGCGGCGGGCATCGTCACGAGCGAGCACAAGACGTTCCACATGCAAAAGGGGAACGGTCAGGTCCGCGACGTATTCCGCACGCGCAACATGCGTTCGCTTCCCGGCAACATGGGAATAGCGCATTGCCGCTATCCCACGGCAGGGTCGGCCTCAAATTCGGCCGAGGCCCAGCCTTTTTATGTGAATTCGCCGTTTGGAATCGTGCTCGGACACAACGGCAATCTGACCAATTCCGACGAGCTCAAGGAGGAGATGTTCCGCCAGGATCTGCGGCACATCAACACCAGTTCCGATTCGGAGGTTCTGCTCAACGTTCTCGCGCACGAATTGGAAAAAGGTTCGGTGAAGCTGCGTCTTGACCCACAGACTATTTTCGCTGCCGTGGCCAATGTGCATCGCCGGTGCCGGGGCGCATATACGGTCACGGCGATGATTTCGGGCTATGGTGTGCTGGCCTTCCGCGATCCTTACGGCATCCGGCCCGCGGTCATCGGAATCAACGAAACCGAAGCCGGTCCGGAGTACATGGTCGCCTCGGAAAGCGTGGCGATAGATGCGCTGGGCTTCCGGGTCTTGCGCGACATTGCGCCCGGAGAGGCGGTGTTCATTGATGAAGACGGAAATTTCTTCAGCCAGCAGTGCGCTCCTGTCACTACCCTGAATCCCTGCATCTTCGAGTTTGTCTATCTCGCGCGACCGGATTCGCTGATCGACGGTGTCTCGGTCTATGAAACCCGCCTGAACATGGGTGAAAAGCTTGCCGAGAAGATTCGCCGCGACCACGCCGATCTGCGCATCGACGTGATCATCCCGATACCGGATTCCAGCCGCCCTTCCGCAATGCAACTCGCCCATGGACTGGGCGTCGCGTATCGTGAAGGGTTTGTGAAGAACCGCTACATCGGGCGCACGTTCATCATGCCCGGACAGGCGGTGCGCCGGAAGTCGGTGCGCCAGAAGCTGAATGCGATCGGCATGGAGTTCAAGGACAAGAATGTGATGCTGGTCGACGACTCGATCGTGCGTGGCACAACAAGCCAGGAAATCGTGCAGATGGCGCGGGAAGCGGGGGCGCGCAAGGTGTACTTTGCCTCGGCGGCGCCGCCTGTACGCTTCCCGAATGTCTACGGCATCGACATGCCGACCCGTTCCGAGCTGATTGCCGCCCACCGAACGGAGGACGAGGTCGCCCGCGAGATCGGGGCCGACGCGTTGATCTACCAGGATCTGGATGCTCTGAAGGAATGCGTGCGGAAACTCAACCCGAAGATTACGAGTTTTGAGACCTCATGCTTCGATGGGCAGTACATCACCGGGGATGTGACGAGTGATTACCTGAATACGATCGAGGTTCGTCGTGACGCGGCGCGTGATTCGGAGGACGAAAACGACGGTGCCCAGATGGACCTGAATTTGGTGACGGCCGCCTGATCTGGTACAATTTTTTTACGCGCCGATTTGAGCTACAGCTTGCGGGCGCTTTATAAATCCAGCTAAAGCGTGCCGTCGAAACCCGGTCCGCCAGCTGGCCCGGGTTTTTTTATGCCCGCCTAGGATGGAAAGGCATCATGAGCACAGAGAAGGTGCGTGGGTTCTCCACAGCGATACTGCATTCCGATGCCGACGCCGGCGTCGAACACGGCGCGTTGCACAAGCCGCTGCATGTTTCTGTTGCGTACGGCTACAAGGATGCGCGTGACCTTGCCGCAGTGTTCCAGGGGCGCACGCAAGGCTATGTCTACGGCCGGCAGGGCAATCCAACTTCGGCCGCGCTGGAAGCAAAAATTACGCGAATGGAAGGCGGAATCGCGAGCGTGTCCTTTGCGACGGGAATGGGTGCAATCGGCGCGACGATGCTTGCACTGCTGCGGGAAGGCGACCATGTCATCGCCAGCCGCTTCCTGTTCGGCAATACGGTGAGCATGTTCGGGACTCTGGCCGTGCACGGAATCCGGGTCAGCTTCGTCGATGCGACCGATGCGGCCAACGTCGAGCGCGCCTTGCTGCCGGAGACGCGGCTCGTGTTCGTCGAGACAATCGCAAACCCGCGAACGCAGGTCGCCGACCTCGGGCGCATAGGCGAGTTGTGCAGCGAGCGGGGGATTCTGTATTTTGTCGACAACACCATGACGTCGCCGGCGCTGTTTCAGCCGAAGTCGGTTGGCGCAGGGTTGGTGATCAATTCCCTGACCAAGTACATCGGTGGGCACGGCAACGCGCTCGGCGGCAGCGTCACCGACACGGGGCTGTTCGACTGGACTCGATTTCCCAATATCGCGGAGAACTACAAGTCACTGAAACCGGCGATGTGGGGTGTCCAGCAGATCCGCAAGAAAGGCCTGCGCGACTGGGGCGGCACGCTCGCGGCGACGGATGCGCATCACATTGCCGTTGGCGCCGAAACGCTCGCCCTGCGCATGCCGCGGACATGTTCCAATGCGCTGGCGGTCGCGCAGTGCCTCGAGGGACATCCGAAGGTGCGTGCTGTTCATTATCCCGGCCTGAAATCGCATCCGCAGCACGCTCTGGCGAAGTCCCTGTTCAGCGGATACGGCGGGATACTTTCGTTCGAGCTGGACGAAGGCGTCGATTGCTTCGACTTCCTTAACCGGTTGGAGATCGTGGTGTCGTCCTCCAATCTCGGGGACAACCGCACGCTGGCCATACCTGTGGCACACACGATCTTCTGGGAGATCGGTCCGGAACGCCGCAAGGAGATGGGAATCGCAGAATCGCTGATCCGTGTCTCGATCGGAATCGAGGACTGCGAGGACCTGGTGGACGATTTCGCTCAGGCGCTCGGTTGATCCGTCCGTCTGCAGACACATTCTGCTGAAGGCAATATCCGCAAGCCACCGTACGGGAGGGAGTCCACATGAAAGTCGACAGCATCCTTGCAACGATCGGCAACACGCCTCACATCCGCATCAACCGCCTGTTCGGTGCCAGCCACCAGGTGTGGATCAAGTCCGAGCGCGCCAATCCGGGTGGTTCGATCAAGGACCGGATTGGTGTTGCGATGATCGACGCGGCCGAAAAGGCCGGGCGGCTCAAGCCGGGTGCGACCATCATCGAACCGACGTCCGGCAATACGGGCATCGGGCTGGCCATGGCCGCGGCCGTGAAGGGCTACAAGCTGATTCTGGTCATGCCCGACAGCATGTCGGTGGAACGCCGCCGACTGATGCTCGCCTATGGTGCGAGTTTCGTACTCACGCCGCGAGAGAAGGGCATGCCGGGCGCGCTGGCAAGAGCAGAAGAACTCGTTGCCGCAACGCCCGGTGCCTGGATGCCGCAGCAGTTCGAGAATCCTGCAAACATCGAGGTCCACGCGCGAACCACGGCGCAGGAGATCCTTGCGGACTTCAAGGACGGTGTGGATGTGCTCATTACCGGCGTGGGCACTGGAGGCCATATCACCGGCTGCGCGCAGGTACTCAAAAAGGCCTGGCCGAAGTTGAAGGTCTACGCGGTCGAACCCAGTCTTTCCCCGGTCATTTCCGGCGGCAAGCCGGGACCGCATCCGATCCAGGGCATAGGCGCCGGCATCATCCCCAGGAACCTGCAGGTTGACCTGCTCGACGGGGTGATCCAGGTCGAGGCCGAACCCGCCAGGGAGATGGCGCGGCGCGCCGCGCGCGAGGAGGGCATGCTGGTGGGGATCTCTTCCGGGGCGACCCTGGCAGCAATCGCCCAGAAGTTGCCTGAGATTGCCAAAGGCGCCACGGTGCTCGGCTTCAACTACGACACGGGCGAGCGCTATCTTTCGATCGAAGGATTTCTGCCGACTGAGTGAGGTCGTGACCGGGTTACCGCATTCTGCATTCGATCAGAACAGGTAGGGAATGAACCGGCGAACGTCGCCGGGAATAACTTTCGTACCCGGAGAACTGGGCACGCAAACCGCGTTCTTCCATGGTTGCCTTTGCCTGAAGCACCAGTGCCAGTGCGAGCCATGCCGCGATCTTCCATGGATCGGCATAGGCCACTGCTTCGGCTGCGCCAAACAGCAGGACGGCCGTGTACATCGGATGGCGCGCGTAACGGTAGGGTCCATCGGTGATCAGGCGTGCCGAGGCCTTGGGTTCCGGGCGGATATTGAAATTTCCCGGACGATTGTGAAAGAGCGTCCAGGTCCCCAGAAGAATCGCGCCGCCGAGCAAGGCGACTGCTGGTGGGGACCAGTGCTGGGCAGACAGCGGCCAGATCAGCCAGCCGATCAGCGCAAATTGTGCGGCGACCAGTACTCGCCCGATGATCGCGTTTCGTGTCATTCGGGCCACCGCTGCACCTTCAGGTGCCGGCGAATTGCAGAAACGCGGTCACCATCGCCTTCAGGTGCGGGCGGACCTTTTCTGCACGGTCCGGCCGAAAAGCGAAAGGCGGCGGTTCGTCCATGTAGGTGATATGGGTGAGTTCAAGCTGAACGGCCTGCACGCCCTCCGCAGGCCGGCCATAGGTGCGGGTGATATAGCCCCCCTTGAATCGTCCGTCAAGGACCGCCGAATAACCCTCTGCAGCCGCGGCAATCTCAAGCAGCGCCGCACCGACTCCCGGTGCGCAGGCGCGACCGTCTGCCGTGCCCAGGTTGAAGTCGGTCAGTCTGCCGGGAAAAAATCGCGGCACCTCGGAGGCGATCGAATGCGCTTCCCAGAGGAGGGCACTGCCGTGCGTGATTCTTATCCGCGCGAGTTCTTCCTGCAGCTTTGCGTGGTAGGGCTTCCAGTAAGTCCCTACGCGGTGCCGGATCTCTGTTTCGTCGGGCTCTTCGCCCATCCGATACAGCGGCTGCTTTTTGAACGTATCAATCGGGCACAGGCCGGTCGTGTCCTTGCCGGGGTAGAGATTGGTGTCGTCCGGCGGGCGGTTAAGGTCGATCACATAGCGGGAGTGCGTACCGACGAGGACCGAGGCGCCGAGCGCCTCGGCAAAGTCGTACAACTGCTCGAGGTGCCAGTCGGTATCCGGCACGCTGCGGGCAATCGGCATCATCCGGCGCAGCAGCGCGTCCGGAATGTGCGTGCCGGCGTGCGGGATTGAGATCAGCAGCGGCCGCGTTCCCTGTCTGAAGCGAAACATGTCCATTGGGCGAGTCTAGCGGATCATGGGGAGGTTCAGGCCTTGTTGGTGCGCGCAGTCGATTGCGTCCTCGTATCCGGCATCGGCATGCCGCGTGACGCCGGCGGCCGGATCGTTCCAGAGCACCGGATCATGCACCGTTCCACCCCCTGCGGTGCTGCCCGCACGAGGCGTACGGTCGCGTAATTGAGGAAGAAAACATTTTCGCAGGCTTTGCAGTTTGAGGCCGGGCCGAAAGAGGAGTAAACTTCGGCTTTCTAGGCATTCGTGTGCGAATGACCAAATACGTTTTTGTTACCGGCGGTGTCGTATCCTCTCTCGGCAAGGGGATAGCCGCCGCCTCCCTCGCAGCGATCCTCGAATCGCGCGGCATCAAAGTCACCAACATCAAGCTCGACCCGTATATCAACGTGGATCCGGGCACCATGAGCCCGTTCCAGCACGGGGAGGTGTTCGTCACCGAGGATGGCGCCGAAACCGACCTCGATCTGGGCCACTACGAGCGCTTTCAGTCGTCCAGGATGCGGCGCTGGAACAACTTCACCACGGGGCAGGTCTACGAAAGCGTGATCCGCAAGGAGCGCCGCGGAGACTACCTGGGCGGGACGGTGCAGGTCATCCCGCACATCACCGACGAGATCAAGGCCTTCGTCAAGCGCGGCGCAGGCGATGCTGAAGTGGCGATCGTCGAGATCGGCGGTACCGTGGGCGATATCGAATCGCTGCCGTTTCTGGAAGCGATCCGGCAGATGGGCCTGGAGCTGGGCCGCAACAACGTCTGCTACATACACCTGACGCTGGTGCCCTACATCGCATCGGCGGGCGAGATCAAGACCAAGCCGACGCAGCACTCGGTGAAGGAACTTCGCCAGATCGGCATACAGGCTGACGTACTCCTCTGCCGCACCGACCGGCCGCTGCCGGAAGATGACCGGCGCAAGATCGCCCTGTTCTGCAACGTGTCCAAAGAGGCCGTGATTGCGGCCTGGGACGTGGATTCGATCTACAAGATTCCCTCGATGCTGCACGACCAGATGCTCGACGAGATCGTCTGCCACAAGCTGAACATCCTTGCGAAGGCAGCCAACCTGACGAGCTGGAAGCAGTTGATCGACAACCTCGAGCATCCCGAGCACGAAGTCGACATTGCGCTGGTCGGGCAAGTACATCGACCTGACCGACTCCTACAAGTCCCTGTCGGAAGCGCTGATACATGCGGGGATACATACCCGTTCCCGGCTCAAGATCCACTACGTGGATTCCGAGACGATCGAAACCGATGGTATCGCCTGCCTCAAGGACATGGACGCGATCCTTGTTCCGGGCGGGTTCGGCAAGCGTGGCGTCGAGGGCAAGATCGCGGCGATCCGCCATGCGCGCGAGGAAAAGATCCCCTACCTCGGGATCTGTCTGGGCATGCAGCTTGCGACCATCGAGTTCGCGCGCAACGTCTGCGGACTCGCCGAGGCCAACAGCACGGAATTCACGCCCGAAACGCCGCACCCGGTCGTGGCGCTGATCATCGAGTGGCTGGACCGGACCGGCAAGATCGAACGGCGTACGGACACGTCCGATCTGGGCGGGACGATGCGGCTGGGCGCGCAGAAATGCCCCATTCTTCCGGGCACGCTTGCAGCGCAGATCTACGGTGCGGAGGTCAACGAGCGCCACCGCCATCGCTACGAAGTGAACAACGTGTATGTGCCGCAGCTCGAGGA
This sequence comes from uncultured beta proteobacterium, assembly GCA_963844255.1. Taxonomy (GTDB): domain Bacteria; phylum Pseudomonadota; class Gammaproteobacteria; order Burkholderiales; family SG8-39; genus SZAS-79. The sequence goes on along the minus strand of CAWJNP010000003.1, from coordinate 131,692 downwards.
AAAAGGTTACAAGGTGTCGGCGCGCACGCCCAGCGAAAACCTGCCCGAGATGATGGAATTGTCCGACCATCCCTGGTTCGTCGGCTGCCAGTTCCACCCCGAGTTCACTTCCACGCCGCGCGGCGGCCATCCGCTGTTCACGGCATTCCTGCTGGCCGCGCAAAAGCACCGGGTTCGCGCCAAGCGCGCCGAGCCCGGCGGAACGCTCTCCGCAGTGGCGGCATGAAGCTGTGCGGTTTTGAGGTCGGACTCGACAAGCCGCTGTTCCTGATCGCCGGACCCTGTGTGATCGAGTCGCGTGGTATGCAGCTGGACACCGCGGGGCGCCTGAAGGAAATCTGCGGCCCGCTCGGCATTCCGCTGATCTTCAAATCGTCCTACGACAAGGCGAACCGCACCTCCGGAAAATCGTTTCGCGGGCCGGGGATGGACGAAGGCCTGCGTATCCTTGATGAGGTACGCAGCCAGCTTGGTGTGCCCGTCCTGACTGATGTGCATACGACCGAGGACGTCAAGGCCGTGGCCGCCGTTGTCGACGTGCTGCAAACCCCGGCCTTCCTGTGCAGGCAGACCGATTTCATCCATGCGGTCGCCTCGGCGGGCCGGCCGGTGAACATCAAGAAAGGCCAGTTCCTGTCTCCGCACGAGATGAAAAACGTTGTCGACAAGGCAAGGGAAGTGAGTGGCGCAGACAAAATCCTGGTGTGCGAGCGTGGTGCCTCCTTCGGCTACAACAACCTGGTTTCCGACATGCGGTCCCTGGCGATCATGCGGGAAACCGGCTGTCCGGTGGTGTTCGACGCCACGCACTCGGTGCAACTACCGGGAGGGCAGGGAACGTCCTCGGGCGGGCAGCGCGAATTCGTGCCGGTGCTTGCGCGGGCCGCTGTCGCCGCGGGTGTTGCAGGCTTGTTCATGGAAACCCATCCGACGCCGGAGAAGGCGATGTCCGACGGCCCGAACGCCTGGCCGCTGGACATGATGCGTGACCTGCTCGAGACGCTTGTCGAACTCGACCGCGTGGTCAAGCGCCGGGGATTTGCAGAAGACCGTTTTGCCGCGTGAGCGCATCTTGATCCACGCAGCATGCGGTCGCGGTAAACGACAACAAAGGAAAAAATCATGAGCTCAATCGTCGACGTGGTTGCCCGCGAGATCCTTGATTCGCGCGGCAATCCCACGGTGGAAGCCGATGTTCTCCTCGAATCGGGCGTCATGGGGCGGGCGGCAGTACCGTCGGGTGCCTCAACCGGCAGCAGGGAAGCGATCGAACTGCGCGACGGCGATGCCGGGCGCTATGGCGGCAAGGGCGTGCTGCAGGCGGTCGAGAACATCAATACCGAGATTTCCGAGGCGATCGTCGGTCTTGACGCCACCGAGCAGAGTTTCATCGACAGCACGCTGATCGACCTCGACGGGACCGAGACCAAGGCGCGGCTCGGCGCAAACGCGATGCTGGCCGTGTCGATGGCCGTGGCGAAGGCCGCGGCCGAGGAGTCCGGCCTGCCGCTGTACCGCTATTTCGGCGGTTCGGGCGCAATGCAGATGCCGGTCCCGATGATGAATGTGATCAACGGTGGCGCGCATGCCAACAACGGGCTCGACATGCAGGAGTTCATGATCGTGCCGATCGGCGCGCAGAGCTTTCGCGAGGCGCTGCGTTGCGGCGCCGAAATTTTTCACGCTCTGAAAAAGCTGATCGACGCCAAGGGCATGTCCACCGCTGTGGGTGACGAGGGCGGCTTCGCCCCGGGACTGCCCACCCATGCTGCGGCGATCGAATTCATCATGCAGGCGATCGAGAAAGCCGGATACACGCCCGGGCAGGACGTGGTGCTGGCCCTTGATTGCGCGAGTTCCGAGTTCTACAAGGACGGCAGTTATGTGCTGGGCTCGGAGGGTCTGACGCTTGATAGCGCGGGGTTCGGTGACTACCTCGCGAACCTCGTGGGCAAGTATCCGATCATCTCGATCGAGGACGGGATGGCGGAAAGCGACTGGGAGGGCTGGAAGCGGCTCACAGACCGGCTTGGGGATTCGGTGCAGCTGGTGGGGGATGACGTGTTCGTCACCAATACCCGGATACTGCGCGAAGGGATCCAGCAGGGCGTGGCCAACTCCATCCTGATCAAGGTCAATCAGATCGGGACGCTGACCGAAACCTTCGCCGCGATCGAGATGGCGAAACGCTCGGGTTATACCTCCGTCATTTCGCATCGCTCAGGCGAAACCGAGGATACGACGATCGCCGACATTGCGGTCGGTACCAACGTCATGCAGATCAAGACGGGTTCCCTGTCCCGTTCGGACCGGATTGCCAAGTACAACCAGTTGCTGCGCATCGAGGAAGACCTCGGCGACCCGGTCAGTTACCCGGGACGCGACGCGTTCTTCCAGCTCAAGTAGGCCGCAGGGCAGAGCGAGAGCCGGTCACATGAAGGTCCTCGCGGGCATTCTGGCTGCGCTGATCGTGCTGATCCAGTATCCGCTCTGGCTGGGCAAGGGCGGCTGGTTGCGCGCCTGGGAAGTCGACCGTCGCCTCTCCTCGCAGCGTGCTGCAAACGAAGGCCTGGAGCGCCGCAACCTTGCGCTGGCCGCGGAAGTACGCGACCTCAAGCAAGGGTTCGAGGCCATCGAGGAACGCGCACGCTACGAACTGGGCTTCATCAAGCAGGGTGAGGTGTTCTACCAGATCGTCGAGGCACCGCAGGCGCCTGCAACGACCCTGGCACCGCAGGCGCCTGCAGCCAAAACGGCGCCGCCCTTCGTTCCGGCGGCGCCCGCGAAATAGCGCAAGCGCAGGCAGGCGGCGCGCCGCCGTTGGACTACTTCTTGGCGTCCTCTGCGAATACTTCGCGCGCACAACGGAATGCCTCGACCGCTGCCGGCACGCCACAGTAGATTGCCGTCTGCAGGAACACCTCTTTGATTTCGTCCTTGGTCAGCCCGTTGTTCAGTGCGCCGCGGATGTGCAGTTTCAACTCGTGCGCCTTGCCCAGCGCAATCAGCATGCACAGGTTCATCACGCTGCGCGTCTTGCGCGGCAGACCGGGGCGGTTCCAGACATCGTTCCAGCAATAGGTGTTGAGCAGTTCCTGAAACTCGCGGTTGAAGTCGTCGACGGTGGCGACTGATTTGTCTACATAAGCGGCGCCGAGCACCTCCCGGCGTGTTTTCAGGCCTGCGTCGTATCGTTCCTTGTGCGGTTTCTTGTCCATGTTTTCTCCATAGGTGTGCGATGAATTAAGGGGGATACTTCGGCTCCGACTATACCGCCGGCATCCATTAAAATCGCCACATGTTCCGCATCCTTCGTCCGGTCGTCTGCGCCGCCTTCATCCTGACCGCCCTGCACGCAACGGCGGCGATTCCCGCCTTCGCAACGCGGGACGGGATGCCCAGCCTCGCCCCGCTCCTCGAGCCGGTGACGCCGGCCGTGGTCAACATTGCCGTGGTGAGCCGCTCCCCTGAGGAAAACAATCCGCTCGCGCGCGACCCGTTCTTCCGCCGCTTCTTCGGCCTGCGCTCGCCCGAGCCCCAGTTGTCGGCGGGGTCGGGTGTCATCGTCGATGCGAAAAAGGGGTACGTGCTGACGAATCATCACGTGGTCAAGGAGGCGACCCAGGTATATGTCGTGCTGAAGGACAATCGGCGTTGCGAGGCGAAGGTGATCGGAAGCGATGCGGGTACCGATATCGCGCTGTTGTCGATCCCGCCTGAAAATCTGACCGAGGCCAGGTTCGGTGATTCGGATGCGCTCCAGGTCGGCGACTTCGTGCTCGCGATCGGCAATCCTTTCGGCATCGGCCAGACGGTAACTTCGGGAATCGTTTCGGCGCTCGGCCGTTCCGGACTGCTGCCCGAAGGGTACGAGGATTTCATCCAGACCGATGCATCGATCAACCCGGGCAACTCGGGCGGCGCCTTGATCAACATGAAGGGCGAGCTGGTAGGCATCAATACCGCGATTCTTGGACCTTCGGGTGCCAGCGTGGGAATCGGTTTTGCGGTGCCCTCCAGCATTGCGCGCACGGTCATGGGTCAACTGGTGCGCTTTGGCGAGGTTCGCCGCGGATGGCTGGGCATGGTCATGCAGGATCTCACTCCGGAGCTGGCGCGCTCGTTTGGCGTGTCCGAGCGCATCCGCGGCGCCGTCATCGCCCAGATTCAACCGGGTTCGCCGGCCGCCAAGGCGGGCTTGCGCGAAGGCGATGTGGTGCTCGAAGTCGGCAATCGGCGGGTGCGTGGATCGGCGGACCTGCGCAACCGGTTGGGGCTTGTCCCGGTCGGGGAGGTTCTTGAATTTCGTGTGACGCGTGGCGGCGAGGAGAGGCGCATTCCGGTGCGCATTGCGGCGGTGGAGTCCGATGGCACTGGAGGGACTGAGTCAGTCCCTGAACTCGCCGGAGCGGGGCTCGCCAATGGTGAGCGCACGAGCGGTGCCTCCAAGGTGCCGGTAATCCTGGTGACGCGTGTCCAGCCGGGCAGCGCGGCGTTTCGTCTCGGCCTGCGCGGGGGGGACGTGATCATCGGCGCGAATCGGAAACGGGTTGGCGCGGTCGCTGAACTCGTGGCCGTATTGCGCGGCAGTGAGCATGCGGTACTGAATCTGCTGCGCGGGGACTTTCTGCTGAATATCGCGGTGCGCTAGCGGCTTTCGGGCGAAAAGCCATTTCATTCCTATTGCTGTTTTTAGAAAAAATAAGGGCCCGTGGCCGGCCCCTCTCGTTCGCCCGGAATGCAGACTCATTGCCGCGGCGTGACCAGGCTCAGAATCTGGAAGCGACCGTCCTCGCGGAACAGAAAAGTTTCCAAAAAATTCACCGAACCGTCGCTGCGTCGCACGGAACCGAAAGGTGCTGCGAACGGCGCAGCTTGGCGAACGCTGCTGAGCGCGACGTTTTCGAGTTCCCGGTAGTGGTTTGATCGCGCCACCGTGACGCGCACCAATCTACCGCTGCCGTCAATGGTGACGTCGAGCACCACAATGGATTTCAACACCTCTGGCAGCGGTTCCTCAAAGACGTCCAGGCTGGCGCCCGCTACACGCCGTGAAAATGCCTTCTTGTAGCCATCCAGCGTACGCGGCGGAGCAATCGGACCCGGGGGACTCGGCGCGGCGTCGGGTGCGACGCTTGCCTGCGGTCCGGGGGGCGGGACCGCCGGTGCTCCTGGGGGCGGGGCCGCCGGTGGTCCGAAGCAGGAAGCGAGCAGCATCGTGAAACTCAATGCCAGCAAACGAAGATTCTTCATCGACTTTCCCAAGCAGGTATCGCCACAGGCTACGCCTGCCGCGCGGCGTGCACTGCTGGCTGGCGCACGAAGCGGGCGCTATTATTCAGATATGTCGTTGGCAGCAATCTGGCTGAAAGTCCGCTCCTGGAGCGGGCTTTATGCGAAAAATGGCAGCAATCCCGTCGCTCATTCCCCGGGTTTGCGCTTGCGTGCCGCGAGCGGCGACTCTGCGCCCGCATAGGCCGCCAGCCCCGCCGGCCGGTCGATCGGCACCGGCGTGGCGAGCGTGGTCCCGCCGGCAGGTTGCAGGTGCGGCGGGAAGTAGGCGAGCTTCTGTGACTTTGCGAGTTTTTCGCCGCGTCCGAAGTCGAGGTTGCGTTCATTTGCACCGGCGGGCTTGACGACCACGCCGTCGACAACCTCGAGGTCGAACCACCATCGCTTGACCGGATTGCGCTCACCGCCGCCGGTCGTGTCGTCGTAATCGATCAATGCTCTGCGTGACTCCGGGACGTCGATCGACAGCCACAGCAGGCGGTCCGATTCCACGAGGTCCTCGCGGTTGTAGGGGCAGGTCTTCATGCAGCGCCCGCAGGCCGAGCCCTTGGAATTCGTGAGGCGGTAGCGTCCGCATTTCTCAGCGTCCGGCTTCCAGATCTCGTAGCCGTTGAACATGACCTTGGGGCCGAACGGAATGGCGTTGCAGGGGCATTCGCGCGCGCACTTCTTGCACATGTTGCATACGGCCTGCAAGCCGAAGTCGATCGGCCGGTCGACTTCCAGCGGCAGGTCGGTCGTGAAGACCACCGACTTCGAGCGCGGGCCGATGAAGGGGTTGAGGATGAGCTCGCCGATGCGAGAGAGTTCGCCCAGTCCCGCCATCAGCATCGCCGGGATGTGGAGCAGCTCGGAATAGGCGTTGGAATGCACACGCGACGAATGCCCCAGCCGGCGCAGATGCGCAGCGATCACACCTGCGAGCAGCGCGCCGCGCATGTAGGCTCGCATCGATTGCGCACCCGAGACCCAGTCATCCCCCGAAGAACCTTCCATGGTCTCGAAGCCCTGGTCGATCAGCATCACCACCGCATAGGGATGGTAGGGCGTGATCGGTTCTCCTTTCTCGTCGCCGTGCGAGTAGTACATCCATGGCTCTGCGCGGCAGATGCCCACGAGCTCGGCGCCCATGTAGTAGGCGAGGGCCTTGATGGCCTCGGCGTTGCGTTTCGGGTCGGTCGCCGGGAGATTCCCGAACCCGTCAAGCGGCTCGCGCGTTCCCTGCATCGGCACCATGTTGCGGATCAGCGGTGTCATCGCGAACGCGAGCGGGTGCTTGACTGCGAAGCGGCGGCGTTCCGCCTGCGCCTTCTCACCGAGGTCCCCGGCCAGCGCCCGCGAAAACATGTCCGCGCGCTTGGGCATGCGCTTGATTTCCTCGCGCAGGATCAACGTCGTCGGCTCGTCCACGCGCTTGATCTTCTCCATGGGATGGCGTCCGAGGTGCAGGGGGCGTTTGTCTTCCTCGGCCTCGGTCCAGCCGGGGCGGGTACCCATGCGCCCCATGTAGGCATCGGCGTTCGGCCATTCGAGCGAGGCCAGCGGAAGGTCCTCGGCCATCTCGAGGCTCGTTGTAACGACGCCCAGACGGAATCCTCGTTCCATGAGCGGCGCCTTCAGCACGCCGTTCACCTCCTTTGCCACCCCCGCGCGCTGGGCCAGCCGCTCGATCGCGATCTGCGTGTCGCCCGCCACGTGTCCCCGCGCTGGCCAGCCCAGGCCGCGCACATAGCTGGCCAGAACGACGGCGAGTTCTGCACAGCGCAGGTCGGTGCGCGCAGCGTTGGTGCCGAGGATCCAGGCGTCGCCCGGGTCGCCAGCCTTGGGCTCGCGGCCGAACTCAATCAGGAAAACAAAGGCGTGGGTGTGTGCCGGCGGGATCGCGACCGTCCAGTCGGATGGTTCGATCCGGCACACGCCGGCCAGCGTGGCGTCGAGGAAGTAGGCCGAGGCCTTGAGGTTGCGCGCCCGCACAAGGGTATCGTCCGGAACCGGTGCGCGCGACGGTGCCGTCTCACCGTCCATGAACTGCGCGCACAGGTCGCGGTATTCCGGAATCGCCGTAGCGATCGATTTGGCGGAAGGCTGGGTTGTATCCCAGGGCATGCGGGCGTCGGCAATCGTCGCAGCGGCATCGCGGGCGAGCAGTTCCGTGGGCAACACGCCCATGTCGAAGGGGCGATCCCGGTTGGAGAACAGTCTGGACATGAGGTGGGCTCGAAATGCGGATGAGGGATTCTGACCGCACAACGCGCGTCAGTGCAATTTCTTGTACTCTGCCGGCACGATGAAAAATCCCAGTTCAACCCCGCTGCTCGACGGCCTGACCGTGCTCGATTTCACCCGCGTGCTCGCGGGGCCCTACTGCACCCGCCTTCTCGCGGACCTCGGCGCACGCGTCATCAAGGTGGAGCGTCCGGTGGATGGCGACGACACGCGCGCGTTTTATCTTCAGCTCGAGGAAGGACGCACAGATCAGAGCAGCTATTTCGTGCGTTTCAACGCGGGCAAGGAAAGCGTGGCGATCGACCTTGCGCATCCGGGCGCACGCGAAGTGGTGCTGGATCTGGCGAAAAAGGCGGACATCCTGGTCGAGAATTTCGTGCCCGGCGTCATGACGCGCCATGGAATTGACTATGCGGCGGTCTCGGCGGTCAATCCGGCCATCGTCTATTGTTCGATCTCGGGCTATGGGCAGACCGGCCCCTTGCGCGACAGGCCGGCGTTTGCCCATCTGATCAATGCCGCATCGGGCGCAATGGACCTTGATCGCCAGGGTGCTCCGGAACCGCGTGTGTCTTACCTGCAGTCGGCCGATGCGCTCGCGGGGGTGCATGCCTTTGGACTGGTTCTTGCTGCAGTCAATCGGGTCCAGCGCACCGGGCAGGGCGCCTATCTGGACGTCTCGATGCTGCAGTCGCTCTGGGGCGCGGAGGACATCGGCATCGCGGCTGCTTTAAACGGCGGCGAGATCACCAAGGGCCCGCGGCCGGGAATGATCATTCATGCCATCGGTGGGCGGCAGCTCGCCGTGCAGTTCATCGGCGGCGGGCCGACCTGGGACAGATTGCTTGGCCTGATGGGTGCCGATGGTCCGGCCGGGGCTGCGAAATTCGCGTCACCGCAAGGTCGGCGTGACCACTGGCCGGAACTGCGCCAGATGATCTGCGACTGGCTCGACCGCTTCGAGTCCGTCGAGGCGGCGGTCGAAGTGCTGTCGGCGGCGCGGGTGATGTGTGCGCCGGTGCGGACCATGGAGGAAGTCATTGCGGATCCGCATATGGAGGCGCGCGAGGCGTTCACGACGATACCGCATGCCGGGCGCGGGGAGGTGCGGGTTACGGCAGCGCCGTTTTTTGTGGACGGGGCTGCGGTGCCGGCGAGGGGAGCTGCGCCGCACCGTGCGGGGGAACATACGCGTGCGGTGTTGGGGGAGGTGCTGGGGTATGCGGAGGAGAGGGTGGAGGAGCTGGTGAAGGCGGGGGTGGTGGCGGTGCCGTAGTGGCAGAGTTTTGCGGATGCACACGTCTAGTGACTAGACCGTAAGTACTAGAACAAAGGGTTCTCGCGCAGCAATGCGCTGCTTTGGATGTCGAATGAGATTGGCTGATATTAGTTTGCGTCCGCAGTAGAATTTCCTGGCGCAACAGATGAGACGCAAATCCTCCGATTCCTTGTAGGTTCGTTTCGGGAGATCGCCTGAAGAGCGAAACGCATGGGTCTGTATTACATCAGCCTCTTTAGCATCGTCCCCCTAGGCATCGCCTATGTGTTGTTGGCGCTCGTCTATTGGGCGATAGCAATTGCAGCGGAGAAAGTTTGGATGCGCGGGAGCGCGCTCGTTGTAGTGGGCGCCATATTTCTCGTCTTGCCTATTTCAGAAGAAATCTGGATCGCCTGGAACTTCGGCCAGGCGTGCAAGGAGGCGGGCACGTCGATTCATAAGAAGGTACACGTAGACGGGTTCTACGATGACACCCGATCGACCCATACTGGCGTGCCGACGTGGCAGGCAATCGAATCGTTCGAAAAATCGGGATATCAGTTTTTTGAGATGAGAGGTGGAGAGAAGTTTGTGCGCATTGAAAGAATTAGCGGTCAATGGAAATCAATTTCTCTCGATCGTCCTACAGCGAGATACCACTATCGAATGACCGATCCGATGAACGGAACACCTTGGGCGTACAAGATCGTAAGAACTGGGGCTGTTGTGATCGATACGGAGAACAATCTCGAAATAGCGCGATATACAAGTTTTGGCCGCTCGCCCCCGTGGTTCTATTTTGGCCTTGGCACACCGTCGTTCGCCTGCGATGCGCCGGAGCGATGGCCACGAACAAGCAGCAGCCATTTGATCTACAGCCAAGTATTGTTACCCACCGCGCAACGATAGGAGATGGCCATAAGCAACCCGACTATGGCGGAAGGCTACAAGTATGCCGTGCTCGCCACTGCCTCCTACGTACGTATGGGTGGTTTGGTTTTGAATGGAGCGACATTCGCACAACAAGCTGCCCGGCCAGACTTGTCGGGTGGTCGCATTCCAATCGCACAAGGAAGTTATTTCTTCGATCCAGCGAACGCATATGGCGTGCCAGTCTGGAACATCCTTTCATACTATGGTAGCGACAGTCCGGCTAGCCAGGATGCGATAGCCGCCCAGGACAAAAGCGGCTTTGGTGCAACGCTCTTCGAGAAGGGTGGAGAAAAAGTCCTCGCGATGCGTGGCACAGAACCATTCGAGGACGGCGCGGTCGATCTTCTCTCAGCGGATTTGGGGCAGATCGGCATTCTTGGTCTAGCGCTCACGCAGGTTGTTTCCATGGCGAACTATGTCATGCGGTTGCGTGCACCTTTTGGAGCCAACGTGCCGCAGCTCACCGTCTCGGCAAGTGCGCAACTGCCATTGGAATCGGAACGATACGTGCGCGCGAAGGGAGACGCCTCAGCCGGTGTTGCGGACGTTTACTTCGTTTTTAACGATACAACTTCGGCATTGGGATTGGGGAAGATCGCCGCGGGCGATGTCGTCAAAGTGACCGGTCACAGTCTTGGTGGGCATCTTGCCTTCATGGCCGCGCGACTATTTCCGGATGTATTTGATCGGAATGTGACAGTTGTCAACTCGGCTGGTTACGATCCGACAAAGGCCAATCAGGTGAACGGCCTATTTGAAATCATAAGCGGCCTCTTACTCAATGTCGGACCGCTGGGAATTGCGCAGATATTCAAGGCAAAGATCGCCGACGAAGTAGGCGCGGCAGCCATTTTCCTTGCCACATACGCAAATAATTTGACTGAAGTCTCGATAAATAAGATTCGGGCAGGACTATTTGGCGAAGCGCCATTCGTCCAAGGAATTCCGATCGTGACGTCGATCAGATCAGAAGATCTTGCTCCGGGCGACGACAAAAATATCGTAGCGAGCGACACTACTGGCGCCGAAAAGTATGGTGCATCTATCGAAATCCCGACAGAAGCAAACAATCATATTGTTGAGCCGCTGATGGATGCGCTTGCGCTCCAAGCTCTCATTGAGCCTCTGCAAGGAGGTGCTATCAATAGCGGGAGCGTAGTCCGGTTGCTGGAGGCTAGTTCGAACCAATCTACGCGCAGTTACGAAGGGTTGACGGAGGCACTGTACCGACTGTTTTTTAAGGACGAAAAATTTCTCAATGAATTGGGGGTTTGGGATGCTAGCCGCCTGCCGACCAGTGACGAGTCAAGTTTCTTCGGAACCGGTAAAGGTACGATCGGCGCGCGGAACGCCTTTTACGATGCAGTTCTGCGTACCCAGCAAGCGATTGCGGGCGCTCCGAAACCGTTGACACTAGTAAGCCTAGCCGACATGCCATTGGCTGAGCTTACAATGCGCGCCCAAGCCAACAACGGTCTTGCTTATCGCTACGCGCTGCAGCAACTCAATCCGTTCGCGATTCTCGGTCCAGATGCGCTTTATGCGACACACAATGCCGCTGGCGCTTTGAATTACAACGGCGCGTCCTCTACTGCCCTTACCGGGATGACGCCCAACTACATTACCGATCGAGCACAATTCCTTGCGTGGAAGATGCAGGTCAATACAGTCGACGCAGCCAATGTGGCGTTCTCCAACGATGCGCATGCGTGGAGTTTCGAAGATCGCGCGCAGAACTACAGCATTTTAATTGAGCGTCTTGGGGCGACAACCTCGCTCCAGCTCCCGCAAGTTGGTCGAGTGATCTTCGGTGCAGATGCTAGTGAGCAATCGCTATTGGGGAGCGCAGAAGTTGATCACCTGTATGGTGGCAGCGGAGATGACAGTCTCGAGGGGAGGGCGGGTACGGACTATCTCGAAGGTAACGCCGGAAACGATACGCTAATCGGTGGTCTTGGAGACGATGAATTGCAGGGCGGTTCTGGTTTTGACACATACATTTACGTTGATGGTGATGGATTCGACACGATCATAGATTCAGACGGTGTCGGTCGAATTCAATATAACGGCCGGTACCTGACCGGTGGCTCAAGAGTTTTTGACGACTTGTATGAGGATTCCTTTGGTGTTCAGTACAGGTTTTTGGAGTACGCAGAAGGTATCGGAGCTGTATTAATAGGTGATGCAATTTACATCGAAAACTATTCCGAGGGTGATTTGGGGCTGAGTCTCGAGGGAGTCTCTAGTACGCCTTCAAAGCCCACCACTGTTACTGCGTATGTCTATGAAAGTAGTGAGTTGCCGATCGGATTCAACTCGGGCGATGTCAGCGACCTATTGGGTGCGCTCTACGGAAGCGAGAAAGATGATCAGTTCTTGGGGTCTAGCCAGGTAGCTGCGGTACTTGGGCGTTCGGGAAACGATATCGCAATTCTCGATGCCAGCGCGTATGGGATAGTTGTTGATATGGGAGCGGGGGACGATTTTCTGGATGCGTCACGTTCCGCTGGCTCCGTTCAATCTGGTCTGCTTGCGGGTGGAGCGGGCAACGACTATATCCAAGGCGGGAGTGGCAACGACATCATCTGGGGTGACAATTATCGCGCGGCGAATCAAGTCGGTGCCGGCGCGGATGCGATCCGAATCGACGGATTTATCTACAGCGCCGGGGCGCCGTTCTACGGAGTATTTCCCGCACAGTTTGACTACCTGTCCGAGATCGCAGGAATTCCGAATCCGAACCTGGGCGAGTTGGCGTTAGAAGAGACGATCTTCTCTGGCGCACTGGATGGTGCGATAGCCTACGTGACTGGAATCGACAGCGGTTTTGATGATTTCGTCGACGCAGGATCGGGCGACGACTTCGTGGTGGGAGGGAGCGGTTCCGACCATATCCTCGGTGGCGATGGAAACGACAGGATCTGGGGCGACTATGGCGGCGGCCCTGAGGATGCCCCGACTTACCAAAGGCTAGCGGATTCCTTCGGTGCCCTTGTCTTGCTTTTTGGACGGCCCGGCGACGATCTGGTCGACGGAGGATCCGGGGATGACCTTATCGTCGATGCGGATGGCGGAAACGACGTTCTCTCGGGCGGAGAGGGAAACGACACGATTTATTCTGCCGAAGCATTCTGGACATCGGCGCTCGAGGTCGGTGCGCACAATTTAATCAGCGGCGGCTCTGGTAACGATGTCATTGAAGTCCAAAACGACACCGGCGGCTTCGATGTCGTGGAGGGTGGCGATGGGGACGATCAGATTCAGGTCTACGCCCGTCGTTTTGAATTCGATTCCGACGATGACGGCGAGATAGATATTTTCGGGCCAACCGGTGGACGCGCATTTGTCTTCGGTGGCAGTGGAAATGACGTGCTGAATGTCAGCGCGGATGACGCGCTGGTGGACGGCGGTTCCGGGGACGATGAGTACTTGGTAACCGGTCGGTCCATCACCATTTCAGACCCGTCCGGCGAAGACACGGTACGGCTGCCGGGTTTGTTCGATCATTCGACATTCGATGCTTTCGTAGAGTCACTTCTAACGGAAGACGAAAGCGCATTTCCAGATCAAAGACTGAGCGTGTTCGTCACGCAGGATGGCGGCGATCTGGTTGCGACATTGTCGAGCATGGTTGACGAGCTCCCGGTCGACTATTCCCAGATTCGCTTTCGTGGATGGTTCGACGGGATCTCCAACCGCATCGAGCATATCGTGGTGAGCGATGGCTTCGGCGGCGAATCCGTTTTGACTCCGGAGCAACTGTCGGCCTGGGGTGGAGTGCATATCGGAGGCGGCGGTACTGATGAGTTGCTCGACAGTACCGATTACACGGACCTTTCTTTCGGGCGTGGCGGTGATGACCTTATAGCGACCGGCGCCGGCAACGACCGGATCTACGGCGGAACCGGCAACGACGAACTCTACGGCGGCGCGGGCGACGATATCTACTACTACGCCGCGGGAGACGGGGAGGACCTGGTCTACGACATTTCAGGTTTCGACGAGGTACGTGTCGGTCCGGGACTGACTGCGGCAGATGTCGGCGCGGCGTTGGGCGAGGCCGGTATCGTTCTGACGATCGGCGTCGGCAAGATCGGCGTGGTCGGTGGAACACGATTCGATCCGGGTATCGAGCAGTTTCGCTTCGCGGACGGTTCGACGGTGCTGGTGACGAGCCTGTTGCCGGCAGAAACAATCGTCGTGGACGACACGCCTGCGGATGACACGCCGGTCGTGATTGTCGGTGGAAGCGAAGACGGGGGTGGGACTGCCGGCCCGGTTGATACCTCAGGTGAGGGCGACATAGAAACGTTGGCTTCTCCAAGGGTTTCTGTCAGTCCGCCCGACTCGGTAATCCCATTGCAGGATGCGTCGTATGACTTTGCCGGCACTCTGCAGCATGGTGATCCGTATCTGAATGCCGGCGACATGCTCGTGGCTAGCCCCGGTTCCCCAGAGGCCGAGACGCCTGTGTTCGGTTCCAGAATCCCTGACATCCCCACGCCTCTCGACATGCAGTCCATGCTGGACGCGATGGAGGAGTTCGATGCGGCCACTGCAAGTCCAACCGCCCGGCAGATGCTGCCTGCGAGAGAAACAAGCCAATCCGACCCAGTCGTCCGTTCGGATTCGACGTTGACGAGCCTGGCCCTGACGAACGCGCTTCTGATGTTTCATCTGGAGCAGTCGGACGCTCGTGGCGTCCCGGATGGCGCGGCGGAGTGGTTTCAGCAAACTGATGCCTTAGCCGGTATTGGCGTCGCTTCAGGTCTCTCCTCGTTCGGTCCAACCTCGTTTGGCCGACAGGCACCTGGCTTGGCAACCTTCGCCGGCCTGCAGGAGGGCTTTACCCGACTCGCCTGACGCCTGTCGCAGGCTCAGGGCACAATGCGGCTCTTCCTGTCGTCGTAACTGTCATGCGCATCACCGCCATCCGCGAACTCAGCGTTTCCCTAGAAGGCGACATCGCCAATGCACTCGTAAACTTCGCCGAGCACACGGTTTCGCTCGTGGCCGTGGTGTCAGACGTCATACGCAACGGCAAACCAGTGATCGGATACGCATTCAATTCAATCGGCCGCTATGCACAGGGCGGCATCCTGCGCGAGCGATTCATCCCCCGCCTCATGCGGGCTCAGCCTGCCGATCTGCTCGACGATTCCGGCGCGCGCTTCGATCCTGCGAAGGTGTTGCAGGTGGCAATGCGCAACGAGAAGCCCGGTGGCCACGGCGACCGTGCCGCCGCAGTCGCCGCGCTGGAACTCGCCTTCTGGGACCTCAACGCCAAGCTTGCGGATGAGCCCGCCTGGGCAACGATTGCGCGCCACTTCGGCCGCACGCCGAAGTCGCAGGCGGTGCCGGTCTACGCCGCGGGTGGCTATTACTATCCCGCGGGGTCAGGGCGTACCCTGGCGGGCGAGCTCAAGGACTACCAGGCACAAGGCTACGCAGCCTTCAAAATCAAGATCGGCGGGGCACCGTTGGCGGAGGACCTCGCACGCATCGAGGAGGCACTGACTGTCGCGGGCGCGGGCAGCAATTTGTCAGTGGATGCAAACGGCCGCTTCGATCTGGCTGCAGCACTGGAATATGCCCGGGCCCTGGCCCCGTATGGATTGCGCTGGTTCGAGGAGGTCGGGGACCCGCTGGACTTCGACCTCAACAGGCGTGTTGCGGAGTTGTACGCGGGCCCGATTGCGACCGGCGAGAACCTGTTCTCCGTGATCGACGTGCACAATCTGGTGCGTTTCGGCGGCATGCGCGTGGAGCAGGACATTTTCCAGATGGATCCCGGGCTCGCTTACGGACTGGTCGAATTCGCACGCATGCTGGATCTGCTGGAAGCGCATGGCTACGAGCGCCACTTTGTGCATCCGCACGGCGGGCATCTCATCAACCTGCATATTGCGGCCGGGCTCGAGCTTGGCGGCTGCGAGGCCTATCCCGGGGTGTTTCAGCCGATCGGAGGTTACTCTCCCGGCTGCATGCTGAAGGACGCGCGCATCCACCCCACGGATGCCCCAGGGTTCGGGCTTGAGGAAAAGCCGGGGTTGTACCCACTGCTCGAGCAGCTCGCTGCGGGCGCATAATCCTTTTCGTATTCATCGACAGGAAATCCCATGGGTCAGGGCAAGGGCATCAAAGAAGTTGCATATTTCGATTGCGCCGGAGGCGGGCAGGTGGTGGTGGTAGGCCAAACGGCCTATGTCGGCAACATGAGCAGCCCTGATGGGACGACGATCGTCGACGTCAGCGACCCGAAAAATCCGCGCGAAATTTCCCGCCTGGGCGTGGTGCCGGGCACCCATTCGCACAAGGTGCGCGTGGCCAAGGATGTGATGGTGGTCAACCGGGAATTCACCGCGCCGCAACTGGCGCCGCAGGATTTCAAAGGCGGCCTCGGGGTCTACGACGTGGCGGATCCGCACAAGCCGAAGAAGATCTGTGACTGGGTCACCCCGGGCAAGGGGGTGCACCGGTTCGATTTCGACGGAGACTATGCATATATCTCCGCGACGGAAGACGGGTACGTGGGCACGATCGTGAAGATCATAGACCTGCGCAATCCGGCCAAGCCCGAGGAGGTCGGCCGCTGGCACATGCCCGGACAGTGGAAGGCGGGCGGCGAGACCCAGACCTGGAAAGGCGCCGACCACCGCTGCCACCATCCGCTTCGGATGGGCAACCGTCTCTATACGAGCTACTGGCTGGGCGGGCTCGTGATTCTCGACATCGACGACATGGCCAGGCCGAAGTTCGTCTCGGGCCTGGACTGGAGCCCGCCGTACCCCTGGCCGACGCACACTGCATTGCCGATACCGTTTCCGGTGCGCGGACGTCGGATGATGCTGGTGGCCGACGAGGACGTCGTGCGGAGCGACGACGCGCCGCCATCCTTCCTGTGGATGGTCGACATCACCGACGAAAGGCACCCTGTGCCGATCGGCACCTATCAGGTCGAGGCCGAGGACGGCTCGCCGCGGCCGACTTTTACCGGTTGCCACCAGCCTTCCGAGAAAGTTACCGGTACCGAGATTCCGGTCGCATGGTTTGCGCACGGCCTGCGCATGATTGATTTCTCAAATCCGCACTCGATGAAAGAGACGGCCTGGTACATGCCGACGCCGGCGCCCGGCATGCCGCGGGTGCAGAGCAACGACGTGACCACGGACGACCGCGGGCTGATCTATCTGCTCGATCGGCTGCGTGGCCTGAGCATCCTCGAGCGGATATGAAATCCGGCAAGCCAGGCATCGATCACGCGCAGGCAGACCGCGTCGTGGCCGAAGCGCGCCGCAGTCAGGCGCAGCGCGAGACGGGCTACCGCGAACAGGCCTTGAAGATCTACCCCTGGGTATGCGGGCGCTGCGCGCGAGAGTTCACACCCGCCACAGTGCGCATGCTCACGGTGCATCACCGGGATCACAACCACGACAACAATCCCACAGATGGCAGTAATTGGGAGTTGCTTTGCCTGTACTGCCATGACAACGAGCATTCGCGCCGGCTGCAACAGGATGCTGCCGGCGGACAGGCGGCGACCGGCCAGGGCGTCGCGCCTGCCGCGCACAAGGCGTTCGCCGGATTGGAATCTTTGTTGAAGGGGAAGAAGTAGGTATGCCAAACCCTGCGGCGCAAGCGTCGCGTTGCTGACTTCATGAGTCCTCGGATCGGCATCGACCTGGGCGGTACGAAGATCGAGATCGCAGCACTCGATAGGTCGGGTCGAATCGTCGAGCGCCGGCGCGTGACCACCCCTGCGGGGGACTATGAGGGCACCTTGCGGTCCGTGGCCGACCTCGTTACTGCAGTGGAATGGGCGCTGGGTGCACAGGGTACCGTCGGAATCGCCACGCCAGGCACGATTTCCCCTTTGACGGGGATGCTGCGCAACTCCAATTCGGTATGTTTGAACGGACGACCGTTCAAACGTGATCTCGAGGGCTTGCTGCAGCGCGAAATCCGAATGGAAAACGACGCCAACTGTTTTGCGCTGTCTGAAGCAGTCGACGGTGCAGGTCAGGGTGCACATGTGGTTTTCGGCGTCATCCTTGGGACGGGTGTCGGCGGTGGCATCGTGATCGATGGCCGGGTGCTGCATGGGGCCAACGGCATCGCCGGGGAGTGGGGGCACAACCCGCTGCCCTGGCCGCAACCGGACGAGCTGCCAGGGCGAAAATGCTATTGCGGTCGTGCGGGCTGCATCGAAACCTTTCTCTCTGGAAGCGGCCTGGCGGCAGACCACTCGTGCACCGGTGGCGGGGCGTTGACCGCCGAGGATATCGTCGCAGCCGCGCAGGAAGGCGATCCGGGCGCCGAGGCAACCCTTGCACGCTATGAAGCTCGACTGGCCCGGGCGCTGGCCTCGGTCATCAACTTGCTTGATCCTGACGTTATCATCCTCGGCGGCGGCGTTTCAAACGTACGGCGCCTGTATGAGTCTGTACCCCGGCTCTGGACTCAATGGATATTCTCCGACGCGGTCCGAACTCGCCTGACACCGAACCTGCATGGGGATTCGAGCGGGGTGCGCGGCGCGGCTTGGCTGTGGGACGAGGCCGCATGACAACTTCTTACTTTGCCCGAGCGCGCGGTGTGACAAACCTCCTATAATTTGCTCTGCTGCCACGATACAGAGAGCGTTTTTTCCCCATGTCCGAAAAAAACTACACGGCGACCGTTGCCAAGGACCTCGAGGATCTGATCCCGGTATTCATCAAGAATCGCACCAAGGAGCTCGAAACGCTGCGCGTCGCACTGGGCGCCGGCGATTACGAACAGCTCAAGCAACTCGGCCACCGCATGAAAGGGGTCGGAAATTCCTACGGATTCGAGCCGATTTCAGATTACGGCAAGACGATCGAGGACGCCGCGCAGAATTCGGGTGGACCCGTGATCGAAGCCTGCATTGCGGAGTACGCGGACTATCTGGCCAACGTAAAGATCGTCTATGAGTGAAAGCCCGGCGCCGTTCCGTGTACTGGTCGTCGACGACGACCCGGACATGGGCGCCTATCTCGGCCTGCTGCTGAAGAAGGAAGGCATGCGCGCCGACATGGCGGAGGACGGCGACGCTGCATTGGTTCGTGTGATGACCGATCCCCCGGACATGATCCTGCTCGATGTCATGATGCCCGGCCTGTCCGGCTTCGAAGTCTGCCAGAGGCTGAAAAGCGAAGAGTCGACGGCATTGATTCCCATCGTTCTGATCACGGGCCTGGAGGATCAGGAAAGCCGGATCCGCGGAATCGAAGCGGGTGCGGACGATTTTCTCTCCAAGCCCGTCAAGCGCGAGGAACTCGTCGCGAGGGTCAAGACGCTGAGGCGCCTTCACGAGACACGCAAGGAACTCGAAAGACGTCGCTTGGCGGAGGAAGTCGAGCGCAAGGAAGCGATCCGCAAGACGTTCTCGCGTTACATCTCTCCACGGCTGGCCGATCGCATCATGGGCGATGCGGCCAACCAGGGCGATATCTTCACGCGGGCGCAGCGCTCCAACGTGGTCGCATTGTTCGCCGATCTGCGCGGGTTCACCCGCCTGACAGATCGAACCGAAGTCGGGCGCGTCGTGGAGATGCTCAACGAATATTTCTCGATCTTGTCGGAGGCGGCCTACCGGCACGAAGCGACGATCTTCAACATGGCGGGCGATGCGCTTCTCGTCGGTTTCAACGTGCCGTTCGCACAGTCCGACCCTGCTGCGCGCGCGTACCGCTGCGCGCAGGACATGCTGACCCATTTCGCCCCCGTGGCCGAGCAGTGGGAGACGGAGCAGGGCATCCGTACAGGCGTGGGCATCGGAATCTGTGCGGGCGAGGCGATCATCGGCAACGTGGGTTCGCCGCACTACATGAGCTATACCATCATCGGCAACCCGGTCAACAGCGCAGCGCGCCTCATGCAGCTCGCGCAGCCTTACGAGATCCTGATCTGTGACAGGGTCTATGAGGATCTGAAGGACATCGTACCGCCAGAGCAGGTCGAATCGCGCGGCGACGTCACCCTTCGCGGACGGTCCGAGCCCATCAAGGTCTACAACCTGAGAGTGCCGCTGGTGCAACGCGCCACCGTGGAGTCCTGAGATGCGCATCCTGATCATTGACGACGACGAGGACCTGCGCAATCTGCTGTCGCATTACATACAGCAGCAGTGGCCGCAGGCCGAAGTCGAAGAATTCGATCCACTGGTCCGTGACCTTCCAGGCGACGATTTTCCGCTCATCAACTACGACGTCATCATTCTCGACTACATGCTCGGTCGTGGCGATGGCCTGGACTGGCTGCGCGATTTCAAGGCGCGCGCCGACTGTCCGCCGGTCATCTTCCTGACCGGGGCGGGCAATGAGGTGATTGCAGTTCGGGCGATGAAATACGGCGCCGACGATTACCTGCGCAAGCAGGAACTCACGCGCGAACGGCTTCTGAATTCGGTGCGCGACGTCACGCAGGACAAGATTGAGCGCACGGTCACGCCGGAAGTTGCGGCTCGACTGGAGGGGCAGTCGCTCGGTTCACGCATCACGGTGCCGGGAATCCATATCCTGCGCATGATCGGCGAAGGCGGCATGTCGCGCGTGTACCTCGCATCGCGCGAGTCCGATGACGAGCCGCTGGTGGTCAAGATTCTGCGCAGCGAAATTACCGATGACAAGAATGCTCTTGCGCGTTTCCTGGAGGAATACGCGCTGATCGAGCGCATCCGCAGCCCGCATGTGGCGCGCATTTTCAGCCACGGCGTATCCGACGGCCACGCCTACCTTGTGATGGAGTTCTTCGATGGCGGTGACCTCAGCCAGCGGCTGAACGGCAAGCCGATGGACCCCGATTCAGCCCTGCGGATATTCCGCGAGCTGATGTTTGCGCTGGGCGACATCCACGAGACGGGCGTCCTGCATCGCGATCTCAAACCGCAGAACCTGATGTTCCGGGGCGACGGCAGTCTGGCGATCGTGGACTTCGGCATTGCCAAGCACATCGATGCAGTGGACCGTACGAACCACGGTGAAATCCTCGGCACGCCGCGCTACATGAGTCCGGAGCAGGTACAGGGCCGTGCGCTCGACCTGCGTACCGACATCTACAGCGCGGGGGTACTTCTGTTTCAGATGCTCAGCGGGCAACACCTGTTTACCGGTGCTACCGCGGTTGAAGTGGCGCTGCACCATCTGAACACGCCGCCACCCGCACTGCCTGAGGCACTGGACAGATTTCAGCGTTTGGTGGACAAGCTGGTGGAAAAGGATCGCGACGCCCGATTCAGAAACGCCGACGAAGTGCTCGGCTTTCTGTCACGCAAGTTCTACCAATCCGAAGCAGACATGCACTGAGTCCCTGTTCTCAGGGCAGCGTGTTCCAGATCGTTCTCAACTGCTCGGGGAGGTCCTTGGGAGAGAACGGCTTGGATACGATACCCGCCGCGCCCAGCGCGGCGAGTTCGGCATGGTCCTTGACGGTCGCCTTGGCAGTGATGAAGACCACCGGATACCCCGCTGTTTCGGGCTGCTCGCGCATCTTCTTCAGCAGTGTCGGACCATCCATGCCGGGCATCATCCAGTCGAGCATCACCAGATCGGGCTTGAAAGCCTTGATGCCTTCGATGGCCTTGAGCGGATCGAGCTCAAGCATCACGGTCATCTTGCCGATGCGCTCGAGCGACATGCGCACGATGCGCTGGATGTCTTCGTCGTCTTCGGCGTAAAAGATCCGTTCGAGCGGTTTTGAGGGCATCGTCTGGCTCCAGTGGGCGTGGGTCAGTTGCCTGAGTGTATGGGAAGTTCGAACCAGAACGAGGTTCCGCCCCCTTCGCGGTCGGAAAAGCCGATCGTTCCGTCCATCAGTTCAATCAGCCGCTTGCAGATTGCCAGTCCCAGGCCCGTGCCGCCTTTTGCCCGCGTGTCGGCAGAATCGGCTTGTGCAAAGCGTCCGAAGATCCGGTTGCGGAATCCCTCCGGGATGCCGGTGCCGCGGTCGCTCACCGAGACCACGACCACACGGGGGCTCGCCTGGCGAATCTCGACCTCGACGGTTGCGCCTTTGGGGGAAAACTTGGCGGAATTCGAAATCAGATTGGTCATTACCTGCAGCAGGCGCTTCTGGTCGGCATTGACGACGATGTTGGAACCCAGCCCGTTTGCGGCGAGCTTGACTTCGTAGCGGTCGGCGAACCCCTGGTTCAGCTTGATCGATTCGCTCACGAGGTGGTCCAGCGACATGGGTTCTGCAAACAGCGTGAGCTTGCCCGAGTCGATTTTCTCGATGTCGAGGATGTCGTTGATGAGATCGAGCAAGCGCTGCCCATTGCGCTCGGCGACTTCGGTCAGCTCGAGCTGGTCCGGATTCAAATCGCCCAGCACGCCCGCGTTGACCAGTTGCAGCGAACCAATGATCGAAGTCAGAGGCGTGCGCAGTTCGTGCGAGAGGGTCGAGGTGAACTCCTGCTTGAGCCGGTCGGCTTCAAGCTGCTGCGTGATATCGCGTCCCTGCGCGATGATCGAGATGATGTTGCCGTCCGGATTCACCAGCGGCGTTACCGTCCATTCGCAGACCACCTCGATGCCGTCGCGACGCGGGTTGTTGAGTCGCAGACCGGCCATCGACGCCCGGGTTGCCAGCAGTTCGCGCCATCGGGCGTCGAAATCCGGGAGGTCCTCGGTCCGTATCAATGTCCTGACCGACGCCCCGGAATCGATGAGTTCCGCGGCGGGGTACCCGAAGAGGTTCTCTGCTTCCCGGTTGACCTCGTGAATCCTGCCTTCGGCGTCGAGTTCAAGGATTGCGATCGGTGATCTTTCGGCAAACAGGGCAAGTTTCCTGCCTGAAGCCTCGACCTGCCGGCGGACCTCCTCGAGTTCGATCAGCTGTCGTTCGAGGCGCTGATTGAGTTCCGTGTAGTCCTCGGTCAGGCGACCGTAGGAAACGCGCAGGCGGTAGCCTGAGATGAACACCTGGCTCAGGCGGTAGGCCACCATGACGTTCAGCACATAGAAGATCGGGAGCATGAAGCTCAGCTCCGTGAACAGGCGGGAGCCGAACGTCAGAAGCACGATCCAGAACGGAAAGACCACGCCGGCCGCGAACAGGCCGTATACCCACCATACGGCCGAGAACATCGGCAGTCCGCCGGTCGCCATGCCAGCAAGGACGAAGGCAAGGAATACCTGCTGCTCGTCGGTGTGACCCGGGAAGAACACGGCGCCCGCAAACCCCCAGACCACGCCGCTGCCGAGGACAGCGATCGCGTAGCGCCTCAGCCAGGCATCAGGCATCGAGTCGCGCTTCGGGGAGTGCCGATACGCCAGTACCAGGAACAGCGATCCGACCGAGACCACCACGACGAGAATTCCCCAGAAAACGACGAGCTCGCCGATTTTTGCCGAGGAGTAAAGTTCGAATCCAAGAATTGCGCCGACGATCAGCGATACCGCGATACCGAGCGGCGACTGGCGATAGAGCAGTTCTACCTGGTCGGCAAGTACGCGTACCCGGTCGTCCCGCTCATTTGCGGCGCTGGTTGGTACGGGAGGCAGGGGACTCAGTGGCGGCATGCTGGCCCATTATATCTAGGGTTTGCCTGTCCGTTGCACTAGCGTGCCCGTCAGAAAGTGTCCGGGCGGATTGATCGCGTCAGAACGCCCGGTCGTTGCGTATGACGCCGACAGCGATGCCTTCAATCGCGAGTTCGTCGGTGCGCAGGTCTAGCTCGATGGGCTTGAAATCGGGATTCTCGGGCAGCAACTGCACTGTGTGGCCGCGACGACGCAATCGCTTGACGGTGACTTCATCTGCAATCCGGGCGACCACGACTTGTCCGGTTCGGGCTTCGCTGGTGCGGTGCACCGCGAGCAGATCGCCGTCGAGGATTCCAATATCGCGCATCGACAGGCCGCGGACCTTGAGCAGGTAGTCCGCGCGCGGGGTGAACAGGTTGGGATCGACCTGGTAGCGGCCCTGTACATGTTCCTCGGCGAGGATCGGGGAGCCGGCGGCCACGCGCCCGATCACGGGCAGGTCCATGAGGCGGCCGGTACGCGCACCGCCAGCGGTCTCGTTTACCCGGATTCCGCGCGAAGCGCCGGAGAGGATGTCGATCGCTCCCTTTTTTTCCAGGGCGCGCAGGTGCTGTTCGGCGGCGTTGACCGAGCGGAATCCCATCCGCTCGGCGATTTCGGCGCGTGTGGGCGGAAAGCCCGACACCTCGGTGAGCTCGCGTATCAGTTGCAGAATTTCGGATTGGCGGTCGGTCAGGGCTTCCATGGAAGTTCCTTGTGTACTGTGCCGTTGATCACTGGAATTATATCCAGTAGTTCTGAAAATGCAAGCGCGACAGGGTGTTACGTCATGCGAGAGCGTTGCCGTCGGACGGTACAGGGCAGTTACAATCGGGCTTCAGGAGACCTCTTTTGATCATTCAGTCGCTGCTCGACACCGACCTGTACAAGTTCACCATGATGCAGGTCGTGCTGCATCACTTCCCGGGTGCGCAGGTCGAGTACAAATTCAAGTGCAGGAATCCGGGCAGGAACCTGGTGCCTTATCTCGACGAAATCCGTGCCGAGATCAGCGACCTGTGCACGCTGCGCCTGAACGAGGAAGAACTCGCCTACCTCCGCGGCCTGCGTTTCATGAAGTCGGATTTCGTCGATTTTCTGGGTTTGTTCCACTTCAACGAGAAGTACGTGCGGGTCGAACCCGCCGCGGATGCGCCGGGCGAGATCGACATCACCATCCATGGCCCGTGGCTGCATACGATCCTGTTCGAGATTCCCATCCTCGCGATCGTCAGCGAAGTGTTTTTCCGCCACACGCAGCCGGACCTGGACTATGCGGAGGGTCGCCGCCGGCTCCAGGCGAAGATCGACACGGTGCGCGCGCTCGAGCCCGAACTCGAGTTCAAGATCTCCGACTACGGCACGCGGCGGCGCTTTTCCCTCGAGTGGCACGAAGAGGTCATACGCACGCTGCATGCGGAGGTGCCGCAGTTGTTCGCCGGTACTTCGAACGTGTGGCTCGCCATGCGCAACGGTATTACGTCGCTTGGCACCGTGGCGCACGAGTACATGCAGGCCTGCCAGGCGCTCGGTCCGCGCTTGCGCGACTCGCAGGCATTTGCGCTAGAAATGTGGGCGAAGGAATACCGGGGCGATCTCGGGATCGCGATCACCGATACCTACGGGATGGATGCATTCCTGCGCGATTTCGACCTGTATTTCTGCAAATTGTTCGATGGCGCGCGGCAGGATTCCGGAGACCCGATGGCGTGGGGCGAAAAGCTGATCGCGCACTACATCGCAAATCGCGTCGACCCGCGCACCAAGACGCTGATCTTCTCCGACAGCCTGACGATTCCACGCGCAATCGAGATCGCGCGGCGCTTCTCCGGCCGTGCCAGGCTCGCGTTCGGGATCGGCACCAACCTCACCAACGACCTGGGCGTCGAGCCGTTGCAGATCGTCATCAAGATGACCGAGTGCAACGGCCAGCCCGTGGCCAAGCTCTCCGATTCGCCTGGCAAAACCATGTCGAAGGATGCAGGCTATCTCGCGTACCTTCGCCAGGTGTTTGCGATCGAACCGTAACCGCAGCGACGGGGCCCTGCAGTCCCCTCTGCCCCCCCGCCCTCAACCGGGCGATGCGGGCCGCATCTGCATTGACGCTCACAGGCGGGACTCCCCATAGAAACAAGTGACGAAAAGAAGTTCCGGTTGACTGCACTCGCAGTTCTTGCGACCTGCTTCGTGCTCAACATGCTCGGGCGGGGGAGCGGCGACACCTACATCGTGTTTCTTGCACCGCTGGAAGCCGAGTTCGGCTGGTCCCGTTCCCAGCTGACAGGAATCTATTCGATTTACCTTCTGGTCGGCGGACTGCTCGCGCCCTTCGTCGGGATGCTCTTCGACCGTCACGGCCCGCGCCTGGTCTATACCGCCGGGCTGTCCTGCCTCGCGGTTGCGTTCATGGTCGCCGGCCACCTCGTCAGCCTGTGGCAGTTCTATCTGTTCATCGGCCTGCTGGTCGGCACCGGCAGCGGACTGGCCGGCATGGTGCCTGCTTCGGCACTCATGACGCGCTGGTTCCGCGCGCGCCTGTCGACGGCCATCGGCATCGCATTTGCCGCCACAGGCATGGGTTCTCTGACCTTCGTGCCGCTTGCCCAGTTCATGTTGGTGCGATTCGACTGGCGAACGACCTATGAGGTTTTCGGCGGCATTCTGCTCCTGTTGGTGCCCGTGGTTGCGTTTGCGATCCCGTGGAAGGTCTACATCGCCGGGCATCCTGAGTACCGCACGCCTCACCGCGCAAAAGAGGGCGAAAGCGGTGGCTGGACACTGCGCGCCGCAATGAAGACGCGACTGTTCTGGGCGCTCGCGCAGGTGTTCTTTTTTACTTCGATCGGCATGTTCACCGTGATGGTGCAGTCGGTGGTGTACTTCATCGACACCGGTTTCACACCCCTCACCGCGGCAACGGCCTTCGGTTTCACCGGCATGCTGTCGGTCATCAGTGTCGCCGCCAGCGGCCCGATGGCCGAACGCTTCGGCATCCGGCGCGCCGTGAGCGTGAGCTTTGCCGGATCCGCCCTGGGTATCGGCATCCTGATCGGCCTGTCGTTCGCCCCGCTGACCTGGCTGCTTGTGGCCTACGTTTTGATCTTCGGTCTTTGCCAGGGAGTGCGGGGCCCGATCGTGTCTTCGATCTGCACGCGTCATTTTGCCGGGCCGAAAGTCGCTACGATCTACGGCATGATCTATGTGGCCAATGCGCTGGGTTCGGCGTTGGGTTCATTGATCGGCGGCGCACTGCACGATCTCACCGGAGGCTATCGCGCCGGCTTCGTTCTTGCGCTCTGCGCCATGACGATGGCGGTCCGCACGTTCTGGGTCGAACCGTCGCTGAGGAACTTCCGCTAGATCGGAACAGGGGAACCTTGCGGTTCCCCCGACGCTCGTTACAGGGGAACCTGCGGTTCCCCCGGCGCTCGGAACGGGGGAACCTGCGGTTCCCCCGTACCCCCTCCCATGATCCAGGAGGTGTTGGGGGTCAGAGTTTCAGTTCTTTTGCTCCGCGCGCGAGTTGTTCGCGGAAGGCGGGGTGGGCAATTGCGATCATCTTGGGGACGCGCGCCGCGAGCGGGACGCCGCGCAGGTCGGCAGTACCGTACTCGGTAACGAAGACGCCGGCCTCGCTGCGCGGCGTGGCTACCGGGCCCGATATCTTTGCCACGATGCGCGAGAGTTTGGTTCCGATCGATGCAGGCAGGCAGACCAGAGACACGCCATCTTTCGATGAATTTGCAGCACGGATGAAATCCAGCGCGCCGCCCACGGCACCGACATAGCTTCCGCCGGCGATCTCCGCATTGACCTGTCCAGTGAGGTCGACCTCGACCGCCGAGTTCACCGCAATGAAGCGATCGATGCTGCCGAGGACTTTCGGGCTGTGGGTGTATTCGCAGGAGCGCAGGTTGATGGCGGGATTCGCCTGCGCGAAATCGAACAGCAGTTTCGAGCCCATGAGCACGCCGCCCACGCTCACGCCAGGATCGATGGATTTGTGCGCATTGGTGATTGCTCCGCTCTGCATCAGCCTGGCGATGCCATCGCACAGCAGGCCCGAATGGACGCCGAGGTCGCGCCGGTCGGCGAGCGCGGAGAGGATCGCGTCGGGCAGCGAACCGAGGCCGAATTCAAGGACGGAGCGGTCGGGAATGTACCTGGACGCATTGCGCCCGATGGCCAGTTCGACCTCACCGGGCGCCCCATAGGGCAATGCCACCGGCGGGCGGGACGTGTGTATCACCGCGGCAAAGTCCCGCGCCTTCAGCAGAGGCGCCGTATGCGTCCAGGGCACCTGGTCATTCACCTCGGCGATCACGCAGCGTGCCGTGGAAAGTGCCGGTCCGAGGTACTCGACGCAGATGCCCAGGCTGTATTCGCCGCGTTCGTTGGGCGGGCTGACCTGGAGCAGAAGCACGTCGGCTTTCAGCCGCCGGGTGCGGATCAGGTTACCGAGTTGGGAGTAGGGAAACGGGCAGATGTCGAGCGCACCCGAATCCGCCATTTTCCGGTTGTGCCCCGCGCCGCAATAGGAGGTGAGCTTCAGGTGGTCGGCATGTTCCGCCGTGACTACGCCTGAAAAGTTGACGCCCAGAAAGGCGCTGGCGCCTGGATAGGCGGCACGCTGCGCGACGAACGCCTCGGTCAACGTGAGCGGCTCGGCGCAGACCTGGCCCCAGAGAACGCCGTCTCCGGGACGGATGAATTCAGCAAGGTCGATGTCCATGCGGCGATGCTAACATTGGTCCAGACGCCGGATTTCTCCGGTTCGCAGGCTTGACTTCCACCAATTCACATCCGGAGTTTCCCCGTGCTAGACGACAAAGCCCTAGACCTGCTGTTCCGCAATGCCCGCAGCCAGAACGGTTTCACCAGCGAGCCCGTCAGCGATGAGAAGCTGCGTCAGCTGTATGAAATCGTCAAATGGGCACCGACGACCATGAATACCCAGCCGATGCGCCTGGTGTTCGTGAAATCGGAAGCCGGCAAGAAACTGCTCGAACCCGCGCTGTCACCGGGCAACCATGACAAGACCATGGCCGCACCGGTCTGCGCGATTCTCGCCTGGGACACGGAGTTCTTTGAGCACCTCCCGCGGATGTTCGCGCACCGGCCGGAAGCCATCAACAACTTCAAAGGCGCCGACAAGTCGGCCGGCGCGGAGAAGGCGGCATTTCGCAATGCATCAATGCAGGGCGGCTACTTCATCCTCGCAGCGCGCGCCCTGGACCTCGACTGCGGTCCGATGTCGGGTTTCGACAATGCCAAGGTCGATGCAGCGTTCTTTCCCGATGGCCGATTCAAATCCAATTTCCTGTGCACGCTGGGCAAGGGTGATCCTTCCAAAGTCATGGCCCGCCTGCCGCGGCTCAGTTTCGAAGAGGCTTGCAAAATCGTATAGCGCCTCATGCAGGAAAAACTACCGCTTGCCGGTCTTCGCGTCCTCGATCTGTCGAGGGCGCTGGCAGGTCCGTTCTGCGCGATGATCCTCGCCGATCTTGGTGCGGATGTGATCAAGGTCGAGCCCACGCCCGAAGGCGAAATGGTGCGGGGCTGGGGGCCGTTCAAGGACGGGATCAGCGTCTACTACCTCTCCATCCATCGCAACAAGCGCAGCCTCGCGGTAAATTTTCGCGACCCGGCCGGGCTTGAACTGATCCGCACATTGGCGGACCAGTCCGACATCCTGGTCGAAAATTTCAAGCCCGGTGTCATGGGCGACATGAAAATGGATTACGCCGCGCTAGCGGCACGCAATCCTCGTCTGATCTTCGCATCCATTACCGGCTTCGGCACCAGTGGCCCCTATGGCGGCTGGCCCGGCGTCGACCAGATCGCGCAGGGCATGTCGGGCCTGATGAGTCTCACCGGACAGAAGGAGACCGGGCCGACGCGCGTGGGCATACCGATCGGCGACGTGGTCGCCGGCATGTGGACTGCGCTGGGCATACAGGCTGCAGTGATACAGCGCATGGCGACCGGCCGGGGGCAGCTGGTTGAAACGTCGCTGCTCGCGGGCCTGATAGGGTTACTGACAGTGCAGGGACAGCGCCAGCTGAGCCTCGATGACACCCCCGGGGTCGCGGGCAACGACCATCCGGTGATTTATCCCTACGGCATGTTCGAGGCAAAGGACGGTCCGTTCAACATGGCGGCCGCCACCGAGGACATGTGGGTCAAGCTCTGTGGGCTCACCGGCATGCAGGACTGGGTCACAAATCCGGACTATCGGGACAATGCGGCGCGCAGCCGCAACCGGGTCGCGCTGAAAGCCAGGCTGAATGCCATCTTTGCCACGCGCGGGAAGATGGACTGGACGCTCGATCTCGTAAAGCTGGGACTGCCCGCGGGGCCGATCTTCACGCTCGAGCAGGTATTCGCCGATCCGCATGTGAACGAGACCGGCATCGTCGAGGAAATCGACCATCCGACCCTCGGCCGCCTGCGGCTGATCGCCAATCCGATCCGGATGGAGGGGCTGGGCGGACGGTCCGTGCGCAGCGCGCCACCGCTCCTTGGTGCGGACACGCGCGCCGTACTCGCGGATTTCGGCTTGCCGGCTGAGCGTATCGACGCGCTGATCGCCGCCGGAACGATTCAATCGACCTAGGGGTGCCCATGCTCGCCGACCAGATCGCCTATGTGGCGCTTGCTTCGAACGACACGGCTGCCACCTGCGAGGTATTCGAGCGCCATTTCGGCCTGCCGCGCACCGAACTCGCGTCCGGTGCAGGGCCGGTGCCCCTCTATGCGCTCGGCCGCAGTGCACTCGCGGTGTTCCCGCTGGGCCATCCGATGCTCGATGGCGAGGCGAAACCGGGCGTGCATCATGTGGCACTCGGCGTCGACGATGTGGCAGCGTCTGCGGCGCGCTCTGGCCTGCCGGTCGCGGAGGCCGCGGGCCACGGGCTGGACGGACGCATGACCCTGCAGCTGGAACGCAGCGCGACCGTGGGCGTGCGTACCTGCCTTACCGAGCGGATACGACTTGCGACGCGTCCGGGTGCGGCTGTAGAGCGTATCGATCATCTGGGCGTGGCGAGTTCGGACGTGTTCGAGGACGAGCGCCTGTTTTCGGGAAAACTCGGTTTTGTGGTCGAGAGTCGGCAGACCGACATGGAAGTCAGCCTGGCCGTCGAGAGCTTCACTTCGGACAAGTACGGGGTCGTCTACCACAACCGCGCGCCCGAGCCTGTGGGTGGCCTGCGCGTGTGCTTCATCACGGTGGGTGACTGCGAACTGGAGTTCCTCGCAAATTTCGATCCCCGCCAGGGTGCACAGATCGCGCATGGGCAGGCCGGTTCCACAAAGCAGGACCAGGGCGCCATCACCCGCTTCGTGGCCTCGCGCGGGCGCGGCCTTCACCATGTGGCGCTCAAGGTGACCGACATCAATGCCACGCTGGCGTCGATGGCCGCGGCCGGGTTGCCGATGATCGACTTGAAGGGGCGGCCGGGTTCACGCCGCGCCCTGATCGGTTTTCCGCATCCGCGCGCGGTGGGCGGATTTCTGATGCATCTGGTGGAACGCAAGACGGGGACGGATCCATGCTGAAGATTCTTGGTCGCAGGAACTCGTTCAATGTGCGCAAGGTCCTCTGGACCTGCGACGAGATCGGGCTGCCGTTCGAACGCGAGGACTGGGGGCGTGGCTTCAAACCCACCAGCACGCCCGAGTTCCTGCAGTTGAATCCGATGGCGCAGGTGCCGGCGGTGATCGACGGCGATCTGGTGATGCGCGAATCCCACGCGATCATTCGTTACCTGTGCGCAAAGCACGGTGCGAAGCAGTTGTACCCGGACGAGCTCGGCGCCCGGCAGAAGATCGAGGCCTGGATGGACTGGGTGGCCTATGATGTGACCCATTCGCTGCGCGGGGCGTTCCTCGGGGGGCAATTGCGCGAACCGCCCTGGAACAACGCATGGTTCGTGGATCAGGGCCGCACAGATCTGACCCAGCAGATGCGCCTCGTGGAAGCGCACCTCGCCGCCAACGGTCCCTACATGATGGGTGCCGGTTTCACGCTGGCCGACATTCCGGTCGGTCTGGTGGTGAACCGCTGGTTCTCCCTCACGGAATTGCAGCGGCCCGAACTGCCCGCCGTGCAGGCCTATTACGAACTGCTGACCGCGCGACCCGGATTCCGTGCCCACGGACGCAACGGCCTGCCCTGATTCATAATACGTGCCCCCCCAGGGTCGTGGACCCGCACCGGTTTCGAAAGGA
Source organism: uncultured beta proteobacterium (assembly GCA_963844255.1). GTDB lineage: Bacteria > Pseudomonadota > Gammaproteobacteria > Burkholderiales > SG8-39 > SZAS-79. Next base: position 100,204 of record CAWJNP010000003.1, on the reverse strand, counting down.
GTCGACATGGCACCAGTCGCAGCAGCAACACTGCCCAAGGACAAGGCAAGCGCCGGCATGAGCGTAGCGGAATGGCAATTGCGGGTCGACCTCGCTGCCGCCTATCGCCTTGCCGCGATCTATGGCTGGACCGACCTTAACAACACCCACTTTTCGGCGCGCGTGCCCGGGCCGGAGCATCATTTCCTGCTGAATCCGTTCGGCATGCTGTTCGACGAAATCACGGCCTCGTCCCTGATCAAGGTGGACCAGGATGGCAAGGTGCTGGGCGATTCGGATTACCGGACCAATCCGGCCGGGTTCATCATCCACGGTGCGATCCACATGGCGGTGCCGCGCGCCCGGTGCATCATCCATACGCACAGCCGGTTCGGCACGGCAGTAGCAATGCAGAAGCAGGGCTTGCTGCCGGCCAGCCAGAAGGCGCTGACGGTGATGGGCTGGCTGAACTATCACGACTTCGAGGGCCCGGCGCTGAACGCCGACGAGCAACCGCGCATCGTCGCCGACCTGGGCGAGCGCAGCATCCTGATCCTGCGCAATCACGGTCTGCTCACGGTGGGCGAGTCGGTCGGAGAGGCATTCGTCTGGATGTACCGGATCGAAACCGCCTGCCGGCAGCAGATCGATGCCCTGTCGGGTGGCGGGGAACTGTCGCCGCTGTCGAAGGAGACGCAGCAGAAATCGATCGATACGGGTCTGAAGATGTATGGCAAGGGTGGATTCATCGAAGTGGGGCGCGAATGGCCGGCGCTGCTGAGGCAGCTGGAGCGACATAGCGGCACGGGATATCGGAACTAGGAGAAGAAGCATGGCAAGGTCCGTGAAGAAGAAAGCAAAGCCGGCGACGGCAGCGAAAAAAACCGTGGTGCGCAAGCCGGTGAAGTCCGCGCCGAAGGCGAAAAAGGCCGCACCCAAGGCAAGAAAAGCCACAACCAAGGTTTCGAAGATAGTCAGAACGGCGCTGAAAGCGGCCAAGCCTGCCAGGAGGCCGAGCCTCTGGGACAGCCTGAAGCCCAACCCCGCAAACTCGGTGCCCTTGTCTCCGGTGGGTTTTCTCGCCCGTGCCGCAGAGACCTATCCAGACCGTGCCGCCATCATCCATGGCGCGGTCCGCATCAGCTATGCCGAGTACTTCCGTCGTGCACGCCGCCTGGCCTCGGCCCTGTCGCGCCGCGGTGTCGGTCGTGGCGATGTGGTCGCGGTGATGCTGCCCAACATCCCGGCGATGCTCGATGCGCATTTTGCGGTGCCCGTGCTGGGCGCGGTCCTGAACGCCATCAACACACGGCTGGATGCCGATACCGTCGCTTACATCGTCGAGCACGCCGAAGCGAAAGTGCTGATCACTGACCGGATGTTTTCGGAGGTGGTCGGGCAGGCGCTGGCCAGGCTGAAAAAGAAGATCCTCGTCATCGACGTTGACGACCCTGCGTACACCGGCCCCGGCAAGTTGCTCGGCGAAATCGAGTACGAGAAATTCGTTGCTGCCGGTGATCCGGAATTTCCGTGGTCGCCACCGGTGAACGAACTCGACCCGGTCGCGCTGAACTACACCTCCGGCACCACCGGACGCCCCAAGGGTGTGGTTTATCACCATCGCGGCATCTTCCTCGAGGCCGTGGGCAACGTCATGGCCTGGCCCCTGCCCATGCAACCGGTGTACCTCTGGACACTGCCGCTGTTCCATTGCAATGGCTGGTGCTTCCCCTGGGCGGTCACCGCCATGAGCGGCACCCACGTCTGCTTGCGCGCAGTCGATCCGGCCATGATTTTTTCGCTGATCGCGGAACACGGCGTGACCCATATGTGCGGTGCGCCCACCGTGCTGTCCCTGCTGATCGCTGCGCCCGCCGAGCAGCGTCGTACGTTTGCCCAACCCGTGGCCCTCATGACCGCCGGGTCACCGCCGCCCGCGACGGTGCTTCAGGCTATGCAGGGCCTCGGGTTCGACGTGGTGCATGCCTATGGCATGACCGAGCTGCACGGACCCTCGACCATCTGCGCGCCGCAGGATCACTGGACGGCACTGTCGGCCGAGGCGCGGGCCGCGATGATGTCGCAGCAGGGCGTGCGCTTTCAGGTGGTCGAAGGCCATTTCGTCGGCGATCCGGTCACCTGCAAGCCGGTGCCGCAGGACGGTGCTTCGATGGGCGAGATCCTGGTCTCGGGCAATACCGTCATGTATGGCTATCTGAAGGATCCGAAGGCGACCGCCAAGGCGTTTGCCGGCGGCTACATGCACACGGGCGACCTCGCGGTCTGGCACGAGAGCAATTACATCGAGATCAAGGACCGGGCGAAGGACATCATCATTTCCGGCGGAGAGAACATTTCCTCGGTCGAAGTGGAGATTGCGCTCTACAAGCACCCGTCCACGCTGCTCGCGGCCGTGGTTTCGAAACCGGATGAGAAGTGGGGCGAGACGCCCTGCGCCTTCGTGCAACTGAAACCGGGCAAGACGGCGACCGAAGCCGAATACATCGACTGGTGCCGGGCGAAGCTCGCGCGCTTCAAGGTGCCGAAGATGATCGTCTTCGGTCCGCTGCCGACCACGGCGACCGGCAAAATCCAGAAGTTCGTGCTGCGGGAGAAGGCGAAGGGCATGTAGGGCCGTGGACCCGGCTTGAACAACGTCACGATCTTCGCCGGCTGCGTCCTCGTCTGGGGCACCACCTGGCTGGCGATCACGTATCAGCTCGGGTCGGTCCCGCCTGAAATCAGCGTCAGCCACCGGTTCCTGCTTGCCGCCGCGATCATCGCGGTCCTGTGCCGGGCGCGCGGGCTCTCGCTGCGCTTTTCGCGTGCCCAGCACGTGGCGCTGGCCCTGCTCGGCGTGAGCATGTACGGCGCGAGCTACATCTTCGTCTATCACGCCGAACTGCACCTGGCCTCGGGGTTGGTGGCGATCGGCTACTCGGCCAGTCCTTTGATGTCCGCGCTCGGTACGCGCATCTTCTTCAGGCAGCCGCTGACAGGCCGGATCGCCGTCGGCGCGGTAGCGGGAATCGCGGGTATCACGCTGGTGTACTGGCCGTCGTTTGCCGGTCTCGCGCACAACCGCGACGCCATGCTCGGTGTCCTGTTCATCCTGCTCGCCGTGCTGATCTCGACCGGGGGCGGCCTGCTCGCGCAGCAAAACCACCAGCGCAAACTGCATGGCTGGCCGACCATGGCCTGGAGCATGGCATATGGGGGGCTGTTCGCGCTCGTCGCGGCGCTTTGCCTGGGGAGGACCTGGAGCATCGATTTATCCGCGCCGTACCTGCTATCGCTTGTGTATCTCTCGGCGCTGGGCACCGTCGTCACCTTCTACGGATGGCTGACGCTCGTCGGCCGCATCGGCATCGCGCGTGCGTCCTATGTCGGGGTCATGGCGCCGGTGGTGGCGCTGTTCGTGTCCACGGCGGTTGAGGGCTTCGAGTGGCATGCGCTGACCGTGGCGGGGGTGGCGGTGTCGATCGCAGGGAACGTGCTGGTGCTGGGCGGACGAGGCAAGGCATGAGCATGTGAAAAGGGCAGGTACGATTCCCGGCGAGCGCTGTTTACGCACGCTGTCCAATTGCGTACACTCCATCTGTACAGATTTGAAAGTCAGCTCCAAATGCAAAAGCCACCCAAAACCGCAGTCAACGTCACCGAGCTTCGCCAGAACCTCCCGGCCTATCTGGCTGCAGTAAAGCAAGGCAGGGAGATCGAGGTAACGTCGCGCGGCAAGGTGATCGCGCGCATTGTCGCCGGCGGCGATCCGCACGAGGAGGCCCGCGAGCGGCTCCTGGCGATCCGCAAGCACTGCACGGTCGGCGATGTGGTCAGCCCCACCGGAGCGCAGTGGGACGCGGAGCGTTGATTGTCCTCGACACGCATGCATTGATCTACGACGCGCTGACGCCTGCTCGCTTGTCTGCGCGATCCCGCAAGGCAATCGAAGCCGGTTTTGCGCGCCATGAACTCGCGTGCAGCGACATCAGTCTGTGGGAGATCGCGATGCTGATTGCCAAAAAGCGTCTGGATCCGATGATGGACGCGCGCCAGTTCCTCGATGACGTCATTGCGGCGCGGCGCGTGCGCGTGTTGCCGATCAGTCCGGAAGTCGCGGTAGTGTCGCAATCGGATGCGTTTTCTCACGGTGATCCGGTCGATCGGCTGATCGCGGCGACGGCTTTCCTGCACCGCGCGCCTCTGGTGACATCGGACGCGAAGCTGCGCAAGCTGAAAGAGATTGTGACGATCTGGTGAAGCAGAGGCAACATTTTCCAAACGAATGAATTGAACGGAACGAACATGAAACTCGAAGGCATACGCGTACTCGACCTGTCCCGCTTCCTCCCCGGCCCCTGGATGAGCCTCATGATGGCCGACCATGGCGCCGAAGTAATCAAGATCGAGAGTTTCGAGGGGGAACCCACGCGCAAGCTCGGCAAGCCGGTGAAGGGCCATACCGCGTATTTCCGCAATACCCAGCGCGGCAAGAAATCCCTGACGCTGAACCTGAAGTCGGATGAAGGCCGCGAGATCTTCATGAAGCTCGCCGCGGAGAGCGACGTGATCATCGATTCGTTCAGCCCCGGCGTGATGGATCGCCTGGGCCTGGGCTATGAAGCGGTGAAGACGCGTGCCCCGCGCATCGTCTACTGCTCGCTCTCGGCCTTCGGCCAGACGGGGCCGATGGCCCAGCGTCCCTCGCACGACGTCGGCGGGCAGGCACTGGCCGGCGTGCTGAGCCTGGGCTGCACCGACGGGCGGGCGCCTTCGCTGCCGCCGCTGCCGGCAGCCGACATTGCGCTGGCGTCCTCGGCGCTGGTCGCAATCCTGATGGCCCTGCTCAGGCGGCACACGACGGGGCAGGGCGATTACCTCGACATGGCGATGATCGACACCACGATGTCCTGGACGCCGCATATCCTGGGTACGGTACTCGCCGAGGACCGCGCACCGGACCTTTCAAGCGAGCGCCTGTACGGCGGCGCGGCGTTCTACAACGTCTACGAAACCAAAGACGGGCAGTACCTCGTGCTGTCGGGGTCGGAGATGAACTTCGCGGAGAACCTGCTGAAGGCACTCGGCAGGCCGGATCTGGTCGAGGTCTGCCGGCTGCCCTGGGGCGCGCCGCAGGAGCCGGTGAGGAAATTCCTCACGGAAACATTCCTCACACGCACGCGCGACGAGTGGGATGCATGGCTCGCGGACAAGCGCGTGTGCTACGCGCCGGTGCTCGACATGAAGGAAGCCTGGAATTCAAAATTGCTGCGCGACCGGGACATGGTGGTCACGGGCCCCGACGGGGTGGACAATCTCGGCACGCCGATCCGCTTCAAGGAAGAGCCCGGCGCGCCGAACTACACGTTCGCGGCGCTCGGCGAGCACACCGACGAAATCCTCGAGCGCCTGGGCTACGACGCGCAGGCGCGCGCGAAGCTGCACGCGGCCAAGGTCTGCTGAACTAGGCCGGCCGGGGCAGGCGCTCGGCCTCAGCCGCCGCCCTTTCCCATTCCTCGACCGGGTAGCCGTCGATGGAAAAGTATGATGGTGGCAGCGCTCGATCACGTTGATGGTGTCGATCTGCACGTAGCCGAGATGTTCGACCGCGGCGGCCACCGCCTGCGGCCCCTCGCCGAACGGCGCCGAGGTGTCGAGCCGCTGGGCGCGCAGCCAGATCCGGCGGGCCTCGGTCTTGCTCAGGGGATGGGAGGTAACGGCGCGGGGCATCGCGCGGCAATGTAGCCGGATTCGCGCGCGCGCGATATTTTTGGCGGAGGCGCGCTGGCGCGGCCGGGGCCGGTCACCGCTTCGGCCGGTCGCCGATCGTCCCGGTCGCGATATCGGCGTCGCACGACGCCCTGCCGCGCGCCGGCGCCTGGCAGCGGTAGACATCGCCGGTGAGGCGGTCGATCAGCCAGGCGCTTTCCTCGGTCGGGCTTTCCATGCCCACATAGCGGGAGCCCAGCGCCGTCGACCAGCGTCGACAGCAGGATGGCCGCCGCGATCATGGCCGCGCCGATCAATACCGCCATCGAATTCGTGGAACCCGTCTGATCCGGCCGGCCGGCCCGATACCCATACTCATATTGTCTGTTGACTGACTGAACCACGCGTCCCCTGCATCGCCCTGTTGGCTTGTTGTTTTTCTTCGCGAGCGATCTTTCTGGACGTTCATCTGGCCGATTTCTTGTTCGCAGCCCGGCGCCGCGGCGACGGCAATGCGACCTTGCTTTCGGCAGCGAGCCTCCGGGTGACGCCGAATTCAACTGCCACGCCAAAAGCCCAATGCGACGAAGCGGTGGTCGAGTACGGCCGAAGCACGATCATGACAATGCGTTCGGCGCGGACCGCCTGCACGGCGCTGCCGATGCGCACGTAGGCACTTGCACATCGACTCGTCGCCGCATTTGCAGAAAATCACGGCCTGTACGCTGGACCGATTTTGCCGATGGCCAACGCGGGCAATCCCCACGGCAAATCCGATCCTCTGCGCGCGCAAACTGTGATCTGGATCACGCTGTGCGCGCAGACGATCGAACGGGGTCGCGGGGCGCCGCGACAGCTGGAAGAGCCCGGGCCGACGGTCCGTTTACCAATGTGAGCCAAGTCACATCCGCGGCCCGTCGCCCGGTTTATCGTTCAACATCCAACGCCATCAGGCGAACAGCGAGGATTAAGACCATGACCAGCTTTCACAGACTTTCCGCACTCTCGGCGATCACGCTCGGTGCCGCGCTGTCGATGACGGCGGGCCTGGCCTTCGCCGGCGACAAGGTTTCGGCCGACCAGATCCTGAATGCGCTGCAGCCGAAGAAGCCGCTGACCCGCGGCCTGTCGGCCGGACCGCAGCGCCGATCCCGCGATCAAGGCCAGGGAGATCCGTTTCGTCGATACCCTGCGCAACCGCAAGACCCGGTCGCTTTCGCTGGGCGAGCGCGCAGGAAATCGCCGAGATCGCGGCGACCAAGCCGAAGATCGATCTGGAGATCCAGTTCGACTACAACTCGGCCGACATCAGCAAGACCTCGATGTCGGCCGCGGAGGAACTCGGCAAGGCGCTCTCGGACGCCAACCTGAAGGGTTCGACCTTCGTCGTCGCCGGCCACACCGATGCGGTCGGCAGCGAGGCATACAATCAGGACCTGTCGGAGCGTCGCGCCGACACGATCAAGCGGTTTCTGACCGAGAAATACGGCATCAACGGCGCCGATCTCGTCACCGTCGGCTACGGCGAGACCAAGCCGAAGGATGCCAGCGCGCCGATGGACCCGGCCAACCGCCGCGTCCAGGTCGTCAACATGGATACCAAGACCGCCTCGAAGTAACGCTCGATCAGCGACAGCATGAGTTCCGGCCCGCGCGGATGCTGCGCGGGCCGACGCTATATCCAGCTCTGGAAAAGCATCAGCCGGTCGAACGTCTCCATCGACGTGCCGACAAACGCCGCCGAGATCGGCAGCATCGCGGCGAAGCCGGCGCCCGCGACCGCGACGAAGGCCCACAGCAGCCAGCGCGGGCTGTTGCCGCGCCGCAGCGCATAGACCAGCGCAAGGCTCGCCAGGGTGGCGGCCGGCAAATAGTAGTACAGGAAGCCGAGCGTTCGCGGCAGCAGCGCCCAGGCGAGATAGGGTCCGAAATAGAACGACAGGATCAGGAACGCGTCGGCCCGGCGCGTCACGATCCAGTCGCGCAGGCAAAGCGCGAGCGCCGGCAGCGCCGCCCACAGCACCACGGGATTGCCGAGAAACACCACGGCCGCGATCCGGTCGTCGCCGATCTTGTCGAACAGATACCAGACCGGCCGCACCAGAAACGGCCAGGACGGCCACGAACTCATATAGGTGTGGCCCGCGATCGCGGTCGTGGTGTTGTCGCTGAAGATCCGGCGCTGGGCTTCGAGCAGGTCGGGCAACGACAGGCCGTAGAGCGGGACGAAGCGTCGCGAGATAGACGACCGCCGGGAAGCAGCACGAAGCACGCGGCGAAATGATAATAGCGGAAATCGGGCCACAGCCCCGGCCGGTACCAGTCGCCGGCATCGCCGTCGGCGAACCGGGTGCGCCAGCCCTGCATCAGCCGGATCACGGCGACGATGACGATGCAAACGGCGAGCACGAACAGACCGCTCCATTTGCAGGCGGTCGACAGGCCGAAGGCGATGCCGGCGAGCGCGAACCAAAGATGCGGCCGCGCCTTGCGAAAGCCGTGCATGAACGCCGCGACCGCCAACAGGCCGAACGCCAGCGCAAAAATATCCAGCATCGCGATCCGCGACTGCACGAATACCATCTGGTTGAAGAAGGCGAGCAGGGCCGTCGCGATCGCGGGGCCCTGGGCCGCGAACAGCGCGAGGCCGCAAAGATACATCGCGACGATCGCCAGCGATCCGAACAGCACGCCCGGGTAGCGCCAGCCCAGCGGCTCATCCCCGAAGGCGCGGATCGACAACGCGATGAACTGCTTGGCCAGCGGCGGATGCATCGGGTTGAGCATCGGGCTCGGCATCACCGGCTCGAGCATCTGCCGCGCCGCCGGCACATAATGCACTTCATCGAAATAGAATTTTTCCGGCGTCGTCACGCCGACCAGCAGCGCGAAATGCGCGACGACGAAGATGACGGCGGCGATCACCGCGCTCAACGCGGCCGAATTTTCGGGAACAGAAGGTGATTCGCGCACGGGGACTCACGGATTCAGCGGCGTTGCGGGGATGTCGAGTGTGGGCGGGCGACATTTTTTAGTCCATCGCATTGAACGCAGTTCGATTTCGCCGTCACTAACCATCGGGGTCATAAGGCGCTGCTTGTGATCATTTTTACAACATCGCATGCGCGCGCGATCCGGTACGATGCGGGATAAATCGATCGGGCATGAAATGAATTGGCGTCACTGCGTTCTCTGTATCTCCGCGCTATGCCTGTCAGCGGCGCTGGCGGCAAGTCCCGCTCGCGCGCAAACGCGCGTCGGCGAAGCCGCCGTCGTCAAGAACGAAGTCGTCCGCGTCGCGGGATCGGCGACCAGCCAGATCAATGTCGGCGACAGCGTGGTTCGCGACGAAACCGTGCGTACCGGCCGCGACAGCGCGACGCGGCTGGTGATGGCCGACAGCACCAACCTGTCGCTCGGCGCCCAATGCGACGCTCAAGCTCGACCGCACCGTGTTCGACGACGCGCACAGCTATCGCGACATCTCGATCAAGCTGACGTCGGGCGCGTTCCGCTTCGTCACCGGCCATTCGGACAAGGCCGCCTACAAGATCCAGACCCAGGTCGCGACCATCGGCGTACGCGGCACCATCCTCGATATCCTGTCCCAGCGCGGCAAGACCACCGTGGTGCTGCGGGACAATGGCGCCTCGCGGGTCTGCACCCTCACCTTTCAGTGCATCGAGCTGACCAGGCCCGGCGATACCGCCATCATCACCTTCGCCGGCGGCAAGTACACCATCCAGAAGACCAACAATCCGCCCTGGACCTTCGCCTGCGGCGCTGCGGCGGGACTTTGCAACACCACCGCAATATGCCGACGCGACGCCGACCATTACGCCGCCGGTCGATGACGGCAGCGATCCCACCGGCATGCTGTGCGGGCGCTGACGATGGCAAAATTCACCCGCAGCTTCGATCCTGCCGATCGCGCTTGCCGCGGCGATTTCGCTGGTGCTGATTCCGGCGCTGACCCTTCCGGCATCGGCGCAGTCGCCCACGCCCGCCAACGCCGACTCCACGTCCGTCCCCGACGCCATCCCACCGACGCCGACGCCGACGGCAACACCGACGCCGACCGATTCCGGTTCCAGCGGCGACTCGATCAACGATCTGGCCAAGCAGCGCTTCAACCAGATGATCACCAACCGGGTGCTCGGCACGGTGCTGCTCGGCGTCAACGAGCAGGTCAATTGCGGCGATTGCGTCAGCGCGTTCGGCTCCGCGGGATCGTTCTCGGCCGGCATTCACGGCCGCAAGAACCTGACGCCCAATCTGGCGCTGCTGGCCGGCATCGCCTACGCCCAGTACAACGAAGGCGGCTACAGCGTCACCAGCGCGCCGATCGGCGCCTTCGCGCTGCGCTACGATTTCACCGACTGGGGATCGTCGCGGCCGTTCTTCGACATCGGCGCCATCCTGTCGCCGTTCCAGAAGGTGCGCTACCGCCGCAGCTATCAGACGAGCCTCGGCCCGGTGTCGCTCGACAGCAAGACCACGAGCGAGAATTACGGCGTCTATGGCCGCGCGGGCTGGATCAGCCGGCTGTCGCCGCGCGACGAGGTCGCAGCTTCCGTCGAGGTCTGGCAGCTGTGGCAGCGGGTCAAGGGCTACAGCGACCCGGCCACCGTCGCCTTCAATCCGTTCGACGCCTCGATCGCCACCGGCACCGACAGGACCAGCCTCGTCAAGATCGGCGGCCAGTGGACGCATCTGTTCGGCAACAGCATCGAGACCAATATCAACGGCGGCTTCGTGCAATCCTTCGCGACCCGCTCCGGCATCGTCGCCACCGTGACCGGCGACGGCACCGTGGTGCCGACGATCGGCAACCAGAGCTGGTTCGAATATGGCGGCCGGGTCGGCTACCGCATCAGCAAGGGCTGGATCGCCGACCTCTTCCTCAACGGCACCGCCGGCCCGCAGCCGGTCGGCAACACGCTCCACGGCGGCGTCGGTTTGCGGATCACCTACTGAAGACGTGTGTTCGAGCGCAAGCCTGCCCCGCATCGATGCGGGGCAGATCGCCGTTCGCGTCGGGGAGCCGCGGGTCAGGCCGCCGACTTGCCCTCATAGGCCCTCCGCAAGCCTTCGATATCGAGCTTGACCATCCCCAGCATCGCCTGCATCGCGCGCTGGGCGCCGGCCGGAATCCGAACCGCCGAGATATTGCATCAGCGCGACCGGCACGATCTGCCAGGACACCCCGAAGCGATCCTTCAGCCAGCCGCATTGCTCGACCGAGCCGCCATTGCGCCGACAGCGCGTCCCAGAGACGGTCGACCTCGGCCTGATCGGCGCAGTCGATCTTGAACGAGATGGCGTGGGTGTATTCGAACCGGGTGCCGCCGTTCAGCGCCATGAAGCGCTGGCCGGCCAGCGTGAACTCCACCACCAGCACCGAGCCGGCCTTGCCGGCCGGGCCATCGACGAGGTTCTTCTGGATCTTTTCGATCCGGGAATCCGGCAGCAGCGACACGTAGAATTTCGCGGCCTCTTCGGCCTCGCCGTCGAACCACAGGCAGGGGGAGATCTTGGACATCGGTCAATTCCTCGCGATTGGGTAAATCAGGCGTTGGCCATGGTGGATTGGGCTGCCATGGCGCAGCGACGTCCATCCACATCACTTCCCAGATGTGGCCGTCGGGATCCTCGAAGCTGCGGCCGTACATGAAGCCGTAGTCCTGCTTCGGGCACGGATCGACGCCGCCGCCCGCGGACTGCGCCCTGCCGACCATGTCGTCGACGGCCTCGCGGCTGTCGGCAGAGAGGCAGATCAGCACCTCGGCTGCTCGTCCTGGCATCGACGATTTTCTTCGAGCGTGAACTGGCGGAATTTGTCGTGGGTCAGCAGCATGGCGTGGATGGTTTCGGAGAACACCATGCAGGCTGCGGTTTCGTCGCAGAATTGCGAATTCTTCTCGGCGCCGACGGCCTCGTAGAAGGCGGTGGCCCGAGCCAGGTCGCTGACCGGCAAGTTGACGAAGATCATTCTGGCCATAAAGGCTCCTTTGGGCGTGTTGCAGCCTAAAGGACGAACGGCCGGGCGCCGATCCGACAGCCCTGTATGCGGATTTTTTCACGGGGCGTCATCGCGAGCGACGGACGGCCGCACGCCGCCCGTCAGCGGGGATATGAAATCCGCGACGCAACAGAACCGACCCTCGCGGGCCGGTGTCATGATTTGGTCGAAAAGGGTGGCGTCGCGGACCCTATTTCGTCTCCGCGGGATCGCGATGCACCGGATCGATCCACAGCACCGTCTCCGGCTTCTCCACCGGCTCGATGTCGAGATTGATCGCGACCGCCTGGCCGTCGCTGCGCACCAGCACGCATTCCAGCACCTCGTCGCGGCTGGCGTTGATCTCCTGATGCGGCACGTAGGGCGGAATGAAGATGAAATCGCCGGGACCCGCTTCGGCGGTGAACTGCAGCTGCTCGCCCCAGCGCATCCGCGCCTTGCCCTTCACGACAAAGATGATGCTTTCGAGATGGCCGTGATGATGCGCGCCGGTCTTGGCGTCCGGCCGGATGGTCACGGTGCCGGCCCACAATTTCTGGGCGCCGACGCGCGCGAAGTTGATCGCGGCCTTGCGGTCCATGCCGGCGGTCGACGGCACGTTGGGATCGAGCTGATCGCCGGGAATGACGCGGACGCCGTCGTGCTTCCAGCGCTCGGCGTCGCCGTGATCGTGCGAATGATCCGAATGGGTGTGATCGTGGTGGCCTGTCATCGTGCTGCTTTCCGCTGAATTCTTGCTCGGCGAACGTTACATAAAACCGTGATCGCAAGCCAGCCGCGATCAGGAACTTTCAGTCCGCTGTCGCCGTTGTCTTGGTGAAGTTTCAACAAAGGAGAGTTCCCATGGGTGCGACCACCGACAAGGTCAAAGGCGCGACCAACGAAGCCATCGGCAAGGCCAAGCAGGGCATCGGCGAAGCCGTCGGTTCCGAGAAGATGCAGGGCGAAGGCGCCGTCCAGGAAATCAAGGGCAAGGGCCAGCAGGCCCTCGGCGACGCCAAGGAAGCCACCAAGGACGCCGTCAACAAGGCGGCCGACGCGGCCAACAAGAATCTCTGATCGACGCAGGTTGATTGGGAAGTGAAAAAGACCGGTCCGTTGGGCCGGTCTTTTTCGTGGGCATGAAGCGGAATTGGACGCCTACTTCACGCCGAGCAGTTCGACCTCGAACATCAGCGTCGCATTCGGCGGAATAAGCCGCCGGCGCCGCGGGCGCCGTAGCCCAGCGCGGGCGGAATGATCAGGGTGCGCTTGCCGCCGACCTTCATGGTGGCGACGCCCTCGTCCCAGCCGGCGATCACCTGGCGCTGCCCGATCGGGAATTCGAACGGCTCGTTGCGATCCACCGAACTGTCGAACTTCTTGCCCTTCTGTCCATTCTCATAGAGCCAGCCGGTATAGTGCATGACGCAGATCTGGCCCGACTTCGGCGAAGCGCCCGTCCCGACCGTGCTGTCGGTGATCTGCAATCCTGATGCTGTGGTCATGCTTTTTCCTGGGGTCTGGGCCGCTGCGATGGTGGGTTGGTAGGATATTCCGGCGATCGCCAGGGCCAAGGCCGATACGATCAAGACTGTCGCACGCTGGAGATGTCGCATTCCCTTGGAATCCTTCCCTGGAGATCAAGCCGTGTCTAGCCCAACGCCCCGGCCGTATCCAGCCCTTGCAGGACCGAAAAAAGCCGGGCTGGAAATCCAGCCCGGCGATCTCGCAAGAAGCGCGGTTTTGAGCGGCCCGGCCATCTGCCGCGCTACTTCATCTTGACGACGGGCTCGCGGCCCCAAACCCGCAAACTGCCGAGCTTGTCGATAAAGCCCGCGGCATCCTTTGGCTGAGTCAGCGAGACGAAACCCTCATCGATATCGGCCTCGGCGATGCCGGCTTTCGCAAACAGCCGTTTTGCCGCCTCGACATGACCTATGAACTTGCAGTGCGCGAACGCATCGGCGACGAAATCGCGTGCCGTGGCTTCCTGCACCAGATCGTCCATCGCATCCTCCGCCGGCAGCAACGCCACCGCGTCGTACAAGACCGAGGGACCGCCATCGATCATCTGATCCGCCTCGATCCAGCTGCCGTCGCTGGCCTTGGCGCCCCCGACTTTCGGGGCGATGATCTCGAAGGTAGCGCCCGCCTTGTCGAGCGCCGTCTTCAGTGCCTTCAGAACGGCGGCGTCGGTGCCATCGGTGACGAGAATGCCGAGCTTGCGGCCTTCAAACCGCTGCGGCCCGTTTTCGACAATGCTGAGCTTTGGCGATGGATCCAGATCCTGCCGCGTCGGCATTGCCGCATCGGCGGGCTTCGGCATCGCCTTCAGCCCCAGCGCAGCGCCGACCTTGTTGGCCAGCGTCTCGTCGATGTTGAGCAGATGGGACACCATCCGCTCGCGGATCACGGGCGTCTTGACCTTGCTGAGTTCGAAGGTCAGCGCCGCCGCGATATGCTGCTGCTCGCCGCGGGTCTGACTGATCAGGAATTGCCGCGCCTGGCTGTAGTGATCGGCGAAGCTCTCGGCGCGCAGCCGGCGCTTGGCGCCCTGCTCCACATCCGCGAACGACGTGAAGCCGCGCTGCGGGGATTCGCGCGGACCCTCGCCGAACGAGTTCGGCTGATAATTGGCCCGCCCGGACGGATTTCGCATCGCCATGTGACCGTCCTGCTGGAAGTGGGCAAACGGGCATTTCGGCGCATTGATCGGAATGTGGGTGAAGTTCGGGCTGCCAAGCCGTTTCAGCTGGGTATCGAGATAGGAGAAGTTGCGGCCCTGCAGCAGCGGATCGTTGGAGAAGTCGATGCCGGGCGGAACGTTCTGGGTCATGAACGCCACCTGCTCGGTCTCGGCAAAGAAATTGTCCGGCATCCGGTCCAGCACCAGTCGGCCGACCGGGATCGGCGGCAGAACCTCCTCCGGGATCAGCTTGGTCGGATCCAGGATGTCGAACTCGAAACTGTCGGCGAAGGCCTGGTCGAACAATTGAAACTGCAATTCCCATTCCGGAAAATTGCCGGTCTGAATGGCGGTCCAGAGATCGCGTCGGTGGAAGTCCGGATCCGCGCCGTTGATCTTGACGGCCTCGTTCCAGAGCACCGACTGCATGCCGAGTTTCGGTTTCCAGTGAAACTTGACGAAGGTGGATTCGTTTTTGGCGTTGATCAGACGGAAGGTATGAACGCCAAAGCCTTCCATGAAGCGAAACGAGCGCGGGATGGCCCGGTCCGACATCACCCACATGATCATGTGCATGCTTTCGGGGGTGAGACTGATGAAATCCCAGAAATTGTCATGCGCCGATTGCGCCTGCGGGAACGCGCTGTCGGGCTCTTCCTTGACGGCGTGAATCACGTCCGGAAACTTGATCGCATCCTGAATGAAGAATACCGGCATGTTGTTGCCGACGATGTCCCAGTTGCCCTCCTGGGTATAGAGCTTGACCGCAAAGCCCCGCACGTCCCGCGCGAGGTCGAACGACCCCTTGCTGCCGGCGACGGTGGAGAAGCGCACGAACGCCGGCGTCCGCTCCCCGGCGCGCTGGAACAGATCGGCACGGGTGTATTTGGAAAGTGGCTTGTAGGTCTCGAAGAAGCCATGCGCGCCGTAGCCGCGCGCATGCACCACCCGCTCGGGTATCCGCTCGTGGTCGAAGTGGAAGATCTTCTCGCGAAAATGGAAATCCTCGATCAGGGCCGGTCCGCGCGGACCGATCTTGAGCGTGTTCTGATCGTCCGATACCGGGCCGCCCTGCGCGGTAGTGAGGACGGGCGCATCGCCGTCGGCGATCTGGTGCAGTTCACCGCCATCGCCGCGATGCAATTTCTGATCGTGAATGGTCGCACTTCCCGCCGCGGCGGGTTTTTCGTTTGCACGCTTGGATGACTTGGCCATGGAGAATCCCGGTTACAAATTTAGGCTGGCGAGAGCGACAAGATCCCCCGCGGCGCGCGCGGGGGATCTTCGCTTTGATTTGACGACTTAGCGAAGCAGCAAGATCAGGATGATCAGCGGAATCGGGATTCCGAGCAGCCAAAGAAGAATGGGCATGATGTTTCCTTTCCTGGGTTGGAGATCAGCGGCGGGCCTTGCGGCCCCAAGTACCGTCGCGCAGGCCGCCGCCTTCGGTGGCGGCGAGGCTGGCGCAGAAGGCGCCGAGCAGCAGCGAGGCCGTCAGCCAGAACGCCAGCTGCATGGTCGCCTTGCGGGCGGCATCGATATCCGTCTTGGCCTGGGTTACGACCTCGTTGACGCGCTTCTCGGCATCGGGCTGGCTCAGTCCGGTGCGCGCAGCCACGACCTTGGCGACATACTGTCGATCGATGGCCTTCAGCTCGCCTCCGTTGCGGAAGCTTCCGGTGAACAGGCGCACCATCTCACCGCGCGAGTCCTGCCCGTTGGCGGAGGGCTGCGTGGCAGGCGTGTCGGCGCGGAACAGCGTATCGACATAGCCGTCCATCGGACTGGACTGGCCCGCGGCGGTCGCTGCGGCCTGCGTGGCGCCGGATGCCGCGCCTCCGATCAGGCTGGTTGCCGGCGAAGCCAGCAGGATGGCGCCGAGCACGGAGGCGAAGGCCCACGCGATGAAGCCGTGCGCCGTGTCGCGAAAGTAGACTTCGTCGGTGTGAACGCCGATCCACCGCGTCCGCAACCGGCCGGCGATGTAGCCGCCGAGCGAAGAGGCGATCATGGCGATGACGACAAGATAGAGGCCGGTGCCGATCTTGAAGGTGGTCGCGGAGACGCCCGAGCCGGCCCACGGCGAAACCACGGACAGTCCGAGGCCGGTGCCGAAAGCGAGCAGGACCAGCGTCAGTGCCAGGCTCACCACGGCGCCGGCGGCGACCGCAGGCCATGACACGCCGGCGATGGCGGGTTCACCGGTATCGTTCCCCGGTTGAACAATAACTGTATCGATCATGAAGTGCTCCCAGCTGGCGAAAATGCGTTTCAAGTGTCGCAACAATGTGCAGCGCCAACGTTAGTTCCGGACCGAACGCGCAATTCCAATTGTCGGATGCCGCACATATCGGAACGACGAATTCACGTCGCGCGCCGTGACAATCTTCCGCAGCTGCTGGAGCGCAGGTCTGCCGGAGTTCGGCTCGAACTTTCCAATGCGGCGGCTGACGACGAGCGTCAGTTGCTCACTTGGCAGTCACGGCGCGCACCGCGGCCTTGTCGGCCCTGGCTGCGGTCCGCTTCACCCGGTCTTCGCCGTGGTGGTCCGATCCAGCCTTATCGGACTCCGCGCGCCGCTCGCATTTGGTCCGGATCTCGTCCAATTCCTCGTCGGTCAGATGTTCGATACCGATAAAGGAATTCTGCACCGTGCTGACGCGAATAAGCTCGTCGAGCTTGACCTGAATGGCGGCGCTGTCGCGATTCTGCGAATTCTGGATCACGAACACCATCAGGAACGTGATGATCGTCGTCCCGGTGTTGATGACGAGCTGCCAGGTGTCCGAGTAATGGAACAGCGGCCCGGTGATCGCCCACACCACGACGATTCCGGCCGCCAGGACGAACGTCAGTGCCCGTCCCGCCGCCTGCGAGGTCCTGTTTGCGACGTCAACGAAGACCCGGTTGAAACCGGCGGTCTGCTTCCGCGGCGTCGCGTCCTTGCGCGGCTGGGGCGTCTTGGTAACCATTTCGATCACCGCTTCCCGGCAATGGATGATCGCCCGACGCCATCGGCGTCGGGCGTGCTGTGCCACAGTAGCTGCGATCCGCTAGCTGGCGGCCTTGCGGTTCACGCCCTTGCGCAAGGCCACGGTATTGAGCTTGGTGTTGGCGGCCTTTTCCTCGTTCAGGTTGGTTGTCAGGAACCGGACGATGTCGTCATGGCCGAGCTCCTCCGCCCAGGCGATCAGCGTGCCGTAGCGGGCGATCTCGTAATGCTCGACCGCCTGCGCGTTGGCGACGATCGCGGCGTCGAGCACCGACTTGTCCTCGATCTCGCCGGCGGTCTCGTTGGCTTCCTTGATCAGGCCGTCGATGGCGGGGCAGTCCGTGCCGGACGGCTGCTTGCCGAGCTTCTTGAACACCTGGTCCAGCCGCCCGATCTGCTTGTTGGTCTCTTCCAGATGCAGCTTGAGACCCTGTGCGAGGTCGCGGTTGGTCGCCTGGTCGATCATCTTCGGCAGTGCCTTGGTGATCTGCTGCTCGGCATAATAGATGTCCTGCAAGCCATGCAGCAGGAGATCGTCCATCGTCTTGATGTCTTTCGAAAACAGTCCCACGTCTTCCTCCATTGAGAATGCGAAAATGCGAACTCGAATTCGCCGCGATCACAACCCGTCTTCTTCCGGGAAGTTCCCATGGCTTTTGCGCGAATCCATGTCGGCAACCGGACGGACGTTCCGCCAGTCATTCGCCGGATAGCAGGTCGCGAATTTTGAAAGCGAGCACACTCGCCGTCAGCGCGACGCCGACGCCGTTGGCGGCGACAATGACCCAGTCGCCTTTCAGCAGACCGTAGCCGATCCACAGCAAAAGACCTGTCGTGAGAGCGATGAGCATCTTCAGAGATAATGCGCCGGTCGATCCGCGCGGCCAGGCCTTGCTTACCTGGGGAAGGTAGGAAAGCGACGTGAGAATCGCGGCGCAGGCGCCGATCCACGGGATCATATTCTGGATCATGCCGCAGGGCTCTCGGCGCCGACAATATCGGGGCCCGGCCGCGGGCCTACGCCGCAGCGGGGCTCCGATCCGCCGCTAGCGGTTCATGAACAATGCGAGAAGCAGAATGATCGGAATCGGAATTCCGATCAGCCAAAGCAGCGCGCCTTTACCGAAACCCATGTCAGCCTCCATATGTTTTGACTGCCACGCTAACTCGCGAGGATTTCGCGAGTTCCCGTGGGTCAAGTTCCGGAGATCGACGGGCCGTCGCGATCCAGCGCGAAATCGCCGAGCAGCGGCGAGGCCGTCCCCGCGATCAGGTCGCCGATCAGCTGCGCGGCGAGAAAACTGAAGGTGATGCCGTTGCCGCCGTAACCATAGGCGGCGTAGATGCCTTTCGCGCCCGGCACCGGACCGATCAACGGCAAGCCGTCGCTGGTGGTATCGAATGTCCCGGACCAGCGAAAGTCGATGTCGAGCGCCGCGGCCGGCCATAGCGCGGCGAGCTTCTGGGTCAGCAGGCGCGACTTTTCCGGGATCAGGGCATCGCGCGCCTCGGGTTCGACCACCTCCTGGCTGTCTTCGCCGCCGATGATGATGCGACCGGCGGTTGTCGTCCGCGCATAGAGATAATCCTTGCTGTCTTCCCAGATCAGCGCGCCGTCCTTCCAGATATTCTGCGGCTGCGGCGTTGTCGCGATCGCCCAGCTCGACGAAACCGCGTGGACGGTGGGGCGGACGATATCGGGCATCACATAGCCGGTCGCGAGGATCACCGAGCGCGCCTCGATCTCGCGGCCGCCGTTCAACTGAACGCCGACCGAGCGCCCGGCGGCATCGAATTGCACGGCCTCGGCCTCGAAGATCCGGGCGCCGCGCGCAATGGCGACCGCGAGCAGTCCGCGCGCCAGTTGCATCGGGTCGGCATCCGCCGAGCCCGGCGACACGATGCGCCGCCGGCGCGGGCTATGCCGAACATCGTCGAGCAACATGGCATGATCGAGGAAGTCGCCGGGCAACCCGGCGCGCCGGCGCAACTGATGCTCTTCGCTGAGCTCCTTGCCGGTGTCGCCGGCCGCGAGCAGCAGCGAATTCCTGTCGCGCATTTCGCAGGCGACGCCGAGTTGCAGCACCAGCGATTTCAGCACCGGCGACGGCATGCAGGCTCGCCAGATAGGCCCGCGACGCCCGTTCGAAACCATAGATTTCGGTCAGCTGCGTCAGCGAGCGGTCGATCTCCCACAGCAGCATCGAGGTCGAGGCGGCCGTGCTGCCGCGCCCGGGAAGCTCGCGATCGACGATGACGACTTCGAGTCCCTGCCGCGTCAGGCGCTCGGCGATCAGCGAGCCGGTAATGCCGCCGCCGACGATCAGCGCATCGCATTTCAGGTTCTCGACGACGTCGAGCCGCGCCGGATGCCGGCCCGCGGCAAACCACGGCGAACGGCCGCCGCGAAGGTCGGCCTGTTCGGTGATCGTCTGGATCAAGAAGGCTGATGGCGAACCTCGAAAAACAGGCCGGTGGCCGGACTGAACTTCAGGATCGCAACCCAGCAGCGAGGATCGGCTCCAGCCTCAGGTGGTCCGATGGCGAAGCCGATCGATGTCAGCCCACTCGCTTCTTGTAGATTTCCGAACCGTCTTCGTTGACCACCACAACCGTTCGCTCGCTCGTCCTCGCTGTTCGAGATCGATCGCGATCTGCCGGGCGATCAGGTCGGCGGTTTTCCTGGCGGCGGTTTCGTTGGCGCAATCGAGTCCGACCGGGTCCTCGAGACGCACGCCGTCGGCAATATCGAAATGAAAAATGGGCATCGCTATCTCCTGTGCGAAGTTAATGCCCAGGAGCCAAGCCCGTTCCGCGTTTTGGCGGGGAACCCACAGCTAACGGTGGCGGGCGGTACCCGCCACCGTGACCGAATTACTCAATAGCCGAGCGCGCAGCCGTCCTTGCGCGGGTCGGAACCGCCGGTCAGCGTGCCCTTGTCCCAGTCGATCCAGATCGCCTGGCCGCCGCCGAGCGGCCCGACCACGCTGGTGGTCTTGTGCCCGAGCTTCTTCAGGCCCTCGACGATATCGGCGGGCACGCCGTCCTCGAGCTGGTAGACGTCTTCGTAATGCAGGCCGCGCGGCATATCGATGGCTTCCTGCACGTCGCAGCCATAGTCGAGCATGTTGGTCAGCACATGGGTCTGGCCGACCGGCTGGTACTGCCCGCCCATCACGCCGAACGGCATGACCGCGCGGCCGTTTTTGGTCACCAGGCTCGGAATGATGGTGTGCAGCGGCCGCTTGCCGGGCGCGATGCAATTGGGATGGCCGGGCTGGATGCGGAAACCGCCGCCGCGATTCTGCAGCAGGATGCCGGTCTTGTTGGTGACGATCGCCGAGCCGAACGAATGCGCGATCGAATTGATGAACGAGCAGACGTTGCGGTCCTTGTCGACCACGGTGATGTAGACCGTCGAGGGATTCATCGGCGGCGTCACCGTCGGCAGATCGAGCATGCGGTCCATCCGGATCTTGCTGCCGTATTCCTCGGCGAATTCCGGGGTCAGGATCCGCGCCACATCGACGTTGACGTGGGCGGGATCGCCGATGTGCTGCTCGCGCATCATGTAGGCGATCCGCGCGGCCTCGGCTTCGAGGTGAAACCGCTCGACGCTGACAGGCGCGAATTTCGTCAGGTCGAAGCGCGACAGGATGTTCAGCATCACCAGCATGGTGATGCCCGGGCCGTTCGGCGGGCACTGCCAGACGTCGTGGCCCTTGTACTGGGTGCCGATCGGCGAGGTGGTTTCGGTGGTATGCGCGGCGAAATCATCGAGCGTGTGCAGCCCGCCGATGCCGCGCAGGGTATCGACCATGTCCTCGGCGACGGCGCCCTTGTAGAACGCGTCGCGGCCGTCCTTGGCGATCGCGCGCAGCGTCTTGCCGAGTTCGGGCTGATGGATCACGTCGCCGGCCACCGCCGGCTTGCCGTGCGGCAGCAGATAGCGCTCGGTGTTGACGCCCTTCTTCAGCTTGTCGAACTGGATGTTCCAGTCGAAGGCGATGCGCGGCGAGACGACATAGCCCTCTTCCGCCGCCTTGATCGCCGGCTGCAGCAAGGTGTCGAAACCGAGCTTGCCGTGATCGCGCAGGATGGTGGCCCAGGCGTCGACCGCGCCGGGAATGGAGACGGCGTGCGCCGAGGTCAGCGGGATCGAATTGATCTTGCGCTCGAGATACCACTCCGCCGTCGCCGCCTGCGGCGCGCGGCCCGAGCCGTTATAGGCCACGATCTTGCCCTCGCCCTTGGGCTGGAGCAGCGCGAAGCAGTCGCCGCCGATCCCGGTGGATTGCGGCTCGATCACCCCGAGCAGCGCGCATGCCGCCACCGCGGCGTCGGCGGCGGTGCCGCCGGCGCGCAGCACCTCGATCGCCGCCAGCGCGGCCAGCGGATGCGACGTCGCCACCATTCCGTTTTGGGCGTGGACCGTGGACCGGCCGGCGAGATGAAAATTCCTCATGCCAAATTGCTCACTTTGCCATTTTATCGTTATTTCGGGCGCGGGCTTACTTGGCACATTCGGGCCACAATGGGAATGCTCAGGGACGCATGACGCAGGCCCATCCTCATCCCAGCGAGCCGCCCTCGGGGCCGTCGCGAAGGGCGGCCGCCCATTCGTCCTTCGAGACGTCAGCGGGAGCCCGCCCCGGAGCGGGGACGGTCTTTCCCCTGCCCCACCCCCCTGATAAACCTCCGCCATGTCGCTTCACCGTTTCCGCTTTTTACCAGTTTGCAGCCCTGCCCGACTTCCGCGAGCTCAGGGAGCCGCTGCGGACGCTTTGCGCTGGCCTGAAGCTGAAAGGCAGCGTGCTGCTGGCGCATGAGGGCATCAACGGCACCGTCGCGGGCAGCGAGGGCGCCGTCGCCGAACTGGTCAGGCAGTTGCGCGACGGCGCGCTGTTCGGCGGCCGGCTCGACCACCTCGAGCTGAAATACTCTCATGCCTCGACCATGCCGTTCCAGCGCCTGAAGATCCGCCTGAAGAAAGAGATCGTCACTCTCGGCGACCCCGCGGCCGATCCGACCCGCCAGGTCGGAATCTATGTCGACCCTGCCGACTGGAACGCGCTGATCGCGGCGCCCGACACGCTGGTGATCGACACCCGCAATGAATTCGAGGTGGCGATGGGCACCTTTCCCGGCGCCATCGACCCCGGCATCAGGAGTTTCGGGCAGTTCAAGGATTTCGCCGCGCGACAAGCTCGATCCCGGAAAGCACCGGAAGATCGCGATGTTCTGCACCGGCGGCATCCGCTGCGAGAAGGCCAGCGCCTGGCTGCTCGCACGCGGCTTTGCCGAGGTCTATCACCTCAAGGGCGGCATCCTGAAATATCTGGAAGGCGTGCCCGAAGCGGAGAGCCGCTGGCGCGGCGAGTGTTTTGTCTTTGACGACCGCATCGCACTCGGCCACGGTTTGCGGGAGCGCCCAATGGATCGTGAATGCAATGAATGACGCGAAGACGCTCGGCGACCGCATCGACGCGCTTGAAATCCGGCTGGCGTTTCAGGACGAGACCATCGAGGCGCTGAACAAGACCATTACCGCGCAATGGCAGCAGATCGATGCCTTGACGCGGCAGGTCGCAGGCCTGAACGAACGGCTGCAGGAGGCCGAGAGCAACGCCTCCGGCGCGACCGACGAGCCGCCGCCACATTATTAGAAACGGGACGGGATAGAAAAAACGGCCCCCGCGAGGAGGCCGTTCGATTCCGATTGAACGCTTCGACTAGTCGCGATCGATGATGACCGTGTTGCGATCGCGGTTGTATTCGCGATCGTGGCTGCGGCCCTTCTTGATCACAACCGTTTCGTCGCGATCGCGGTGCCGGCGCTCACGGATTACTTCGCGGTCGCGATGACGGTCGCCGTGACCGGTTCCGATCGTCACGCCCACACCTCCGGGACCGACGCCAATTCCGACCTCTTCCGCGCCCGCCGGGAGCGCCACGCAAATTCCGGACACGGCAACAGCCGCTATTGCAAAACGCCTGATCATGACATGCTCCTCAAATATGTGAATTATCGCGGTAGCAATGCCGGCCGGCGTGAATGGTTCCAGCAATGGCTCCAGGGCAGGGACTCTGTCATGTCCCGATGGTAAACCAGATCGCAATCACGACAACGGCCGAAAGCACGATGCTCCATACCACCGGGGTCGTTCGCTTCGAGCTTCCGCTTCGCGGCGAGGCGTTGGCGGCGCGATTGAATTCAGTTTGCATCTGGAGTCACCGGTCGGCAGTGCGTTGGGTGGTGCTGCCCGAGGTCAGCGGAACACCGCCCGCACCTTGTCCCAGAGCGATTCATTCTCCCGATCGCCATCGGCCTTCGACGGCGCCGGCTGCACGGCGCTGACCGGATCGGACGCCGGGAAGCTGTCGATCAGCCCGGACTCCAGTTTGGTGCGCATTTCCCGGTCGGCCGCCACGGCCTCGCGGGGGTCGACGGCGTGCTTGTCATGAGCAGCGGGATTGAACTTCTCAGCCATATTAAATCTCCATGTCCCGTTCAACGCGCGGGCGATCCGGACGTTCCCCGGGGAAAACGGAACATTCAGCCAAAGTCGGCTGATCATGCCACCGGAGTGACCCTGGCCGAGGGCCAGCGGCAGGAAGAAATCCACGGTGGATGCAGCTCAATGACAGCGGGCTTTCAACTCGGCGGAAGCAGGGATGAACGAGGACGTTGTCACTGATGACACTGGCCGGAGGCGGCGTCGACATTCTGCTTCGTCAACCACGCGCTCGAAAAATGCGTTCGTTGCCGCGCTCGGCTTGGTCGACTGACTGCGCCCGGCGCCAAGCCTGTTCGACCCACCGCCTAACGGCAATCTCAAATCCCGGCAGGATTTTCCGGCAAATTTGCAACCCGCCAATGCACGCAATCGGGCACAAAAAACAGGGAATTTGCAGCCGCTGAGCAATATTGCACAGACAGGCGTGGCGACCTGGGTTCGACTGCGAGGGCGATGAGATTGCACCCTCCTCGCTGATGTGAATGGGCGGTGCTCTAAACAGAAATTCCGACCCCAGCCCGTTTGGAGTTTCCGGTTTGAAGTTACTGCTCGACCTCGTCGCCAGGCCGGAGGACTGCGCGAACAAGGTCTCGCTACAAGCAAGGTCTCACTACAGGAACGACAAAGCCGCAGTCGTCACGGTGCCTCCGTGCTAGCGCGCATCCTGCAGGATCATGTCGGACGCCTTCTCGGCGATCATGATGACGGGAGCGTTGGTATTGCCCGATACCAGATCCGGCATGACGGAGGCATCGACGACGCGCAGGCCTTCGATCCCGCGAAGGCGAAGCCGCTGATCCACCACCGCGAGCGAATCGTTGCCCATCCGGCAGGTCGAGGTCGGATGATAGACCGTGCTGCCGCGCTGCCGGCAGAACGCCAGCAAGTCCTCGTCGCTGACGACCTTCGCGCCCGGATCGGCCTCCTCGACGACAAAGGGCTTGAGCGCCGGCGCCGCCAGGATCTTGCGCAGGATCTTGAGGCCCTCGACATTGACGGTGCGATCGGTTTCGGTCGCGAGATAGTTGATGCGGATTTCCGGCGCCGCCATCGGGTCGGCGCTCTTGATGCGCAGCGAACCGCGGCTTTCGGGCCGCACCTGGCAGACCGACGCGCTGAACGCTGAATACGGATGCAGCTTCTCGCCCATCTTGTCGGTCGAGAACGGCAGGAAGTGAATCTGGACGTCCGGCGACGCCAGCCGCGGATCGGTCTTGAAGAACGCGCCCGAGGTGCCCGCGGCGATGGTCAGCGGTCCCTTGCGGAACGCGGCATAGCGCGCACCGGCCATGATGCGGCGAACGGGATGATTGAGGATGTCGTTGAGCGTGATCGGCTGCGCGCAGCGCATCACGATCCGGACCTGCATGTGATCCTGCAGGTCGTTGCCGACGCCGGGCGCGTCGAGCACGACGTCGATGCCGTGGCTCTTCAGCAGTTCCGCGGGTCCGACGCCGGAGAGCTGCAGCAGTTGCGGCGAGTTGTACGCACCGCTCGAAATCAGGATTTCCTTGCGCGCCCGCGCGGTGCGCAACGTCCCGTTCTGCCGGTACTCGACACCGGCGGCGCGCCGCCCGTCGAACAGGATGCGCTGCGCCAGCGCTGAAGTCTCGACATGCAGATTGCTGCGTCCCCTGGCGGGGCGAAGATACGACCTCGCGGTGCTCGCCCGCCTGCCGTTCCGCGTCGTGGTCTGAAACCAGCCGGCGCCTTCCTGCGTCGCGCCGTTGAAATCGGGATTGTCGGGCATGCCCGGCCTCGACCGCGGCCTTGATGAATGCCTCCGACAGCGGATCGGCGTGCAGCATGTCGGACACCGGCAGCGGGCCGCCGGCGCCGTGGAAATCGTCGGCGCCGCGCTGCTGGTCTTCGGCCTTCTTGAAGTAAGGCAGCACGTCGTCATAGCCCCAGCCGCTGTTGCCGTGCTGGCGCCAGCGATCGTAATCCTCGTGCTGGCCGCGCACGTAGAGCAGACCGTTGATCGAGCTCGATCCGCCCAGCACCTTGCCGCGCGGCTGAAATACCTGGCGCCCGTTCAGCCCCGGCTCGGGCTCGGTCTGGTACATCCAGTTGACGGTCTTTTCCTTGAACAGCTTGCCGTAGCCGAGCGGCACGTGGATCCACAGATTGCTGTCCTTGGGACCTGCCTCCAGCAGCAGCACCGAATGCTTGCCGTCGGCGCTGAGCCGGTTGGCCAGCACGCAGCCGGCGGAGCCGGCGCCGACGATGACGTAGTCGAATTCGGAAGCGTCCGACATTGTGCCCGCCGGGCGAGAGGATGGTCTGGTCTTCATGATGTGCGTTAGCCCCCGGTCTGGTCCGCCTTGTCTTCGTCTCTTCGTCTTTCTAGGGAAACCAAAGTGGAATGTCACGGGCGACGCTCTATCGCACCGCAACATACGCCTAATCATCGGATGTTTAACATCGGATGATTGCACCGGCAATCGACTGCGTGGTAGGTTGCCGTCCTACCGGCCCGAGAGCCGGGTACCGGGAGCCGGAAACGTTGATCAGGACGCGCGCAAGATCGGCTGACAAGGGCACCAAGCCAGGCCGAATTCACGCGGTGCTGACGACGCTCGGCAGCGAGATCGCGCAGCATGTCATCGCGGTAGGCGAGGCGCTGCCGCCGGAGCACGATCTGGAAATCCGTTTCGGGGTCGGACGCGGTGTGGTGCGCGAGGCGATCAAGACGTTGGCGGCAAAGGGGCTCGTCAGCGTGCGGCCCCGGCACGGAACCCATGTACGGCCCCGCCGCGACTGGAGCCTGCTTGATCGCGATGTGCTGACATGGCTGGCCGGAGGCCGCGAGCCCGACCGCGAACTGCTGCTGGCCATTCAGGAGGTCCGGTTGATCATCGAGCCGGCAGCCGCAGCGCTCGCCGCCGAGCGGGCGACCAGGACCGACCGGCAGCGCATCAATGCCGCACTTGTCGCAATGGAAACCTCGCACGATCAGGCCAGCGCCACCGCCGCCGACAAGGCATTCCATCTCGCCATCCTCGATGCGACGCATAATCCGGTGCTGCAGGGCTTTCGCGGCGCCATCGATACGATCCTGAGCACCGTGTTTCTGGTCGCAGTCGGCACCACAGGCTGGTTCGAGGACAATCTGCCCAACCACGCCGCGGCCGCACGCGCCATCGACGAGGGCAATGCCAAAAAGGCTCGCGCCGCCATGGAGCAGGTACTGGGCTATACGCAGCTCAAACTGTCGAAGCGAGGCATGACGAAATCGCGCAAGCCGACCCCGAAGCCCAAGGGGAAGCGCAATGCACCCTGATATCAATGCTGCCCCCCAGCCACGCTGGGTGACGCGGAGCCTGGCATCTGCCGGCGGAGCGGCGATGTTCGTCGCGCCGCTGTTCGCGCTGGTACTGATCTGGGCCATTGCGGTGCCGCTATTCGGCATCAATCCTCGCGTTTTCCCCTCTGTCGCCGCGGTTGCGGGGGCTGCGATGGAATCGATCCGCGATGGCTCGCTGATCCAGCATATCGGCGCGAGCCTGCTCCGCGTCGGACTGGGAACGCTGATCGGCATCGTGACTGCCGTGCCCCTGGGAATTGCGATGGGCGTCAGCCCGGCGGTCTCGACGTTCCTGACGCCGCTGTTTCGTTTCTTCTCGGTGCTGGCGGGCATCGCCTGGATCCCGATCGCGACGCTGTGGTTCGGCTACGGTTTCGGCGCCATCATCTTCGTGATCTTCAACGCCGTCTTCTTCGTGGTGGCCTACAACACGCTGCTCGGCGTCTCCACCATTCCCCTGCACCTTGCGGAACGCGGCGGCATCGCTTGGCGCGGGGCGTTGGGCCATGCTGACCGAAGTGCTGTTGCCGGGCGCCTTGCCCAATATCGTCACCGGCATCCGCACTGGCCTCGGCTTCGCCTGGCGCGGGCTGATCGCCGCGGAGATGATCGCGACCAACGTCGGCCTCGGCTACATGCTGTTCGTGGCGCGCGATTTCTACCGCACCGAAGTCATCGTCCTCGGCATGATCGTGATCGGCGTGATCTGGCTCCTGCTCGACCGCCTGCTGCTGGTTCCGCTGGAGCGCGCCACCATCGAGCGCTGGGGCATGGTGAGGCGCGCATGAACATTCTGTTGCGCAGCTGGAGTGCCTATACCCGCGCCACGGCGCGGTGGCCCGGGTTCGCGGCCCTCGTGCCGTTCATTCCCGTGATCGCGCTTTGGATCGCCGTTACCGAATCCGGCATGTTCCCGCGCGCTTTCCTTCCCGGACCGGTCGAAGTCGTGAGGGCGTTCGTTCGCCTGACCTATACGGGCATCCTGCCCGACTATCTGCAGGACAGCCTGGTGCGCCTGATCACCGGCGCAGCCCTCGGCATGGTCGCTCGGCATTCCCCTCGGTATCCTGATCGGCCCAGCAGGTGGGCGCACCGCGTATCCTGGCCGATCCTTTTGTTCTTCCAGGCCATCGGCGACATCGCCTGGCTGCCGATCCTGCTGATCTGGTTCGGCTTCGGCCTGACAACCATGACGTTCGTGATCGTCTACACCGTGATGTTCCCCGTGGTGCTCAATACCGTGCTTGGCGTGCGAATCGGTGCCGCGCGACCTGCACGCGCCGCGCGCAGCCTCGGCGCCTCGCCGCGCGCGCGTGCTTTGGGAAGTCATCTTGCCCGGCGCGCTGCCCAACATCATCACCGGTCTGCGCAACGGCCTCGGCTATGGCTGGCGCGCGCTGATCGCCGTCGAGATCATCGTCGGCACCAGCGGCATCGGCTTCCTGATGTTCGACGCGCGCCGCGCCGGCTCGGTGGTCGAGATCCTGCTCGGCATGATCATTCTCGGATTGCTCTGGTACATCGTCGACGGCTGGATCCTGGCGCCGATCGAGCGCGCCACGGGCCAGCGCTGGGGATTGGTGACGTCATGAAAACCCTTGAGCTCCGCAATCTGTCGAAGACCTATTTCGATCCCTATGCCGGGATCGCACGTCACCGCGGTGCACGACGTGTCGCTTGACGTGCAGCAGGGCGAGTTCGTCTCCGTCGTCGGCCCGTCCGGCTGCGGCAAGACCACGATTCTCAACATGGTCGCCGGCTTCATCCCGCATTCCGGCGGCGAGATCCTGCTCGAACGGCCGGCGGTCAACGGGCCCGGGCCCGGAGCGCGGCGTGGTGTTTCAGTCCTTTGCGCTGTTTCCCTGGAAGACCGTGCTCGACAATGTCGGCTTCGGGCCGAAGATGCGCGGCGTGCCGAAGGCCGAGCGCGACAGGATCGCGCACGAGTATCTGGCGCTCGCCAACCTGTCGCACGCCGCCGACCGCTATCCCAACGAGCTTTCCGGCGGCATGCAGCAGCGCGTCGGCGTGGTGCGCGCGCTGGCCAACAATCCCGAAGTGCTGCTGATGGACGAGCCTTTCGCCAGCGTCGATGCGCAGACCCGCATGACCCTGCAGGAAGAACTGACCCGGATCTGGCAGGAGCGGCGGCCGACGGTCATCTTCATCACCCATGACGTTGCCGAAGCCGTGTTCCTCGCCAACCGCGTTGTCGTGCTGTCGAAAGGCCGCGTGCTCGAGCAGATCGAGGTCGCCGCTGCCGCGGCCGCGAGTCTGGGACAACCTGATGGAGGACGAGACGTTCAAGCGGCTGTCGGCCCATGTCCTGCAGATGGTGCGCTCGGCGTGAGCATCGCTTCGGAAATCGCCGGCTCGTCCAGGGCGCGCTTCATTCTCGGCGTGGTTGCCGCGTGGCTGCTGTTTCAGCTGTGGCTGACGCTGGCGGCGCCCGGAAAACTGTCAGCCGAACTCGACGGCACCTCGCCAAAGGTCAATGTCCAGATCGAGCTGCCCTTTACGCCTGAACGATTTCACGTTCTGCGCATTTCAGCAATATGGAAGGGTCTCCGGCGCGGAAGGCCATTCGATAGAATTACGTGGCGTCAAACGAACGGATCTCAACGCGGTGGCCCGGCCTTACTGGGTGACGAGCGTTGGGCCGATAAAAGAGGGAGGATAGGATGAAGAGACTATTGGTGCTCGGCATGGCACTGGCGCTGGGCTGCACGGCAGCCGCGGCGCAAACCATGACAAAGCTCAAGGCCGGCATGGTCTCGGGCTTCGACCAGATCGGGCTGCCGATCGCTTTGGAGCGCGGCTTCTTCGAGAAGCGCGGGCTCGACGTCACGATCGCCCGCCCCTATGCCACCGGCGTCGACGCGCTCAATGCGTTGCAGGCCGGTGAAAGCGAAATCGTGCAGGTCGGCGTCCCCATGATCGGCGCCGTGTTGCGCGGCATGGATCTCGTGGCGCTGGGCAATTACAGCGGCAATGCCACCAAGGCCGGCTCCGATGCCACCATGGCCATCATCGCCCGCGAAGGTTCGGGGATCGTCAAAGGCGACCTGGCCAGCCTGAAGGGCAAGAAGATCGCCGCCTCCTTCGGCACCATCAATCACCTCTACATCCTGGCCATCCTGGAGAAGGCCGGATTGAAGCCGGAGGACGTGACGCTGGTGAACACGCCGCCGCCGGATATGACGGTGGCGCTGCTCGCCAAGGGCATCGACGCCTTTTCGGGTTGGGACCCCTGGCCGATCGTGGCGAGCAAGGACGTGCCGGGCGCGGTCGAGATCATCCGCGGCGGCGACGTGATCTCCTATCTCGGCTTCAACGTGGCCTTGCGTCCCTGGATCGAGAAGAACGGCGAGACCATCGAGAAATTCCTCGCCGCCGTCTCGGAAGCCGACCAGTGGATGCGCAAGAATCCGAAGCAGGCCGCCCAGATCGCGACCCGCTGGATTCCGGGCCTGAAACCGGAAATCGCCGAAGCGGCGATGCAGTTCAACATCCAGCAGGCGGACCGGCGGCTTTCGGCGAACAATTACCGGGCGCTCTGGAGCGCGGAAGAGCGCCTCAACCGCCTCGGCATCCTGAAGACCACGTTCGACGTCAACAAGCACATCGAACCGAAACACATTCTGAAGGTCATGAAGGACAGCCCCGAACTGTTCGCCGATTTGCCGCCGATCCCGGCAGACGTGGCGATCGGGCCGGGATTCGTGTTCAAGCCGTAACGGCTTGAATTCCGCCGGGCATTCAACGCTTAGACCATCGCGGGCTGGCAGAACGTATTTGCCAGCCCGAGCATTTTCAGGATCAGCCAACACTGGAACCGAGCCCTGCCTTCCGCTTTATCTTCGACATCTTTCGTCGTTGCGGAGCGCACCTTGGACATATTGCAGATCGGCACCCACCTCCTTGCGCTGGCTGCGGCCTTCGCACTTGCGATACCGATCGGCTGGGATCGCGAGAAGAAGGCCCGCAGTGCGGGATTGCGGACCTTTCCCCTGGTTGCCATGGCGAGCTGCGGCTTCGTTCAGGCCAGCGAGAGCCTGCTGGTGCATTCGCCCGACGGCATGTCGAAAGTGATCGAGGGCCTGATCACCGGGATCGGTTTCATCGGCGGCGGCGCCATCCTCAAACAGGGCACCACGGTCCTCGGCACCGCGACGGCGGCGAGCCTGTGGGCCACGGGTGCGATCGGCGTTTCGGTGGGACTTGGCGCTTTCGACGTGGCGGCGACGGTCGCGGTCTTCACGTTCCTGACGCTGAAGCTGCTGCCGCTGGTGAAGGACGATGACGAGAGCGGCGACAAGGATTGACCGCTGGCGCGGCGGACACGGCGTTGGGAAGAAGAAACGGAATGAAGCGAGGCAAGCACAACCTGAGCTAAAACAGGGATGGAACAAGAGGAACTGGCCAGGCCAACTGGAGCAGCCGGTCGAACAAGACATAGGCCAGGAACCAGAAGCCGACCGTTACGGTCAGAACGATCTTGAGCCGCTCTCCATGGGCCGCCATGTAGGCCAAAAGGAACAGCGGAATTGCCGCGATCACTCCGATGCCCCAGGACAAGAGACCGAGGACGCCAAGAAACGCGATGTATAGCCCGCCCCTGGCCAATATCTGGCGTACCGGGAGTTCGCCGAAGTCGGTCTCAAGATCGTAATGCTGTTCCTCTTCGACCTCCCCGCCGATGCGCTTGTCGGCTGCCTCGACGACCGACAGGGGGATCGGCCGAATCCAGTCGCCGGCGAGCGCAAAAGCCGCGCTCACGATCCCGAGCGCCGATACGGTTTGCGGCATGATCGCCGCTTCATAAGGCCAGGCGCGTGCGCTCACAAACGCCACCACGCACATGACCAGGACAGCGAGCGTGAACAGCGAATTGACGGAAAAGTTTGGAGAAAACGACGGCCGCGTCCGGGTCTTGCGCTTGCGGCGCATTTTCATTGCACGGCTGACGGCAACACCAATCAAAAACGCAACCGTGATCGCGAGCAGGACGGCAACGGCAGGCCGTGCCGTCCATGCCCAACCGTGAATGTTCATGGAAATGAAGAAGTACTTCTCGATCAAAGGCGCCAGAATGAAAGCCAGGAACATCGGCGCGCGCGGCCAGCGGGCGCGCTTCATGATCCATCCGAGAGACCCGATGGCAAGAAGAAACAGGCCGTCTTCCCATTGCCGCGACGACTGCAGGGCACCGATAAAAACGACAACCGATATCACCGGAATCAGGATTGTCGGGCGAACGAACACGACCAGCGACAATGGCCGCGCCAGGGCAAGCGCGAGGATGCCACCAACAATATTGGCGACAACGATCGCCCAGACCATCATGAAGGTGAGGTCGAGCTTGGTCGAAAGCATGGTGGGCCCGGGCGCGATCCCGTGCAGCAAGAACGCAGCAAGCAGCAGTGCCATCGGAGCCGACCCGGGAACGCCGAGCGCGACCGTCGGCAGCAAGGCGCCGCCGACGCATGCATTGTTCGAGGATTTGGAGGCAATGACGCCGCGGACGTCGCCCTTGCCAAAGGTCGCCGGACCACGTGTCGCCATTTTCGTATAGGAGTAAATGATCCAGGGAATGATCGTCGGACCGATCGCGGGAATGATCGCGAGCAACGAACTTATGCTCGCGCTGCGGGTAACCGGCCAAATGTTGACGAATGTGTCCTTAAGACCCTGACCGGCTCCCTTCAAGTCACTCTTGGCGTGACCGTGAGCAATCGTCTTTCTGAGAATGGCCAGGTCGGCCAGTTCCGGAATCGCATAGATGCCAAGCGCGATGATGATCAAATGCAGGCCGTCCCACAGATAAACCGCGCCGAAGGTCCAGCGCAGCGTCGCTGTGTTGGCATCCTGGCCGATGAACCCGATCAAAACGCCGATGATCGCGGCCCCCACGCCCTTGGCCATCGATCCGCCGGCCAGTGCCCCGACCATCGCCAGTCCCAAAACGCAAAAGGCCAGCAGTTCTGCCGACGTCGTTCCCATCAACAGCGGCGCCGATACCGGAATGATGACGATGAGTATCAGGGCGCCGATTATGCCGCCAACGACCGACGCCGTGAACGCTGCCCCCATCGCGCGTCCGGCTTCGCCGCGTTTTGCCATGGGGTAGCCGTCCAGCACCGTCGCCATTGAAGTCGGGGTTCCCGGCACGCCGAAAAGGATCGCCGGAATACTGTCGGCGGTCGACATCACCGCCAGCGCGCCGAGCAGGAACACCATGGCTTCGTTCGGCGCCATGCTGAACGTAAAGGGCAGCAGCAAGGCGATGCCCATCAACCCGCCAACGCCCGGAATAACCGAGATCACCGTTCCAATGGCGACGCCGACGAAGAGAAAAAATAGAGTCTGCGGCTGAATCAGCAGATGCGCGGCGCTGAGCATGGCACCGAAGAAGTTGGCGTCCATATTTGCAACCTTGATGTGGCGGCAATCAAAAGAAGGCCCGGCGCCACCGAGCCCTCTTGCCGTTGCGGCTGCTAATGCCCGGCTATTTCTGCGCGAGGAGGCCCTTGAACCATGCCTTTACCTCGGGCGAGACGTTGCTTGAATTGGCGATGATCTTGTCGAGCCAGGGGCCATCGCGATAGGCGATCGGTATCTTGCGTTCCTTGGCTTCGGCGAGAAGCTCCTTATCGGTCATGGTCGCGGTGAATACCTTGCGCAGGTATTCGATGCGGTCCTTGGGCACGTCCGGAGGCGCGATCAGACCGAGGCCGATTCCCGCGGACTGCGCCACTGCCTGAACGATACCGTGCTTGGGATTGTCCTTCTTCACGAGGTCGAGAAGGTTCGGCACGTTCTCCAGTCCCTCGACCGGCTCAAGGGCGAGCACGGCAAGCACGTTGACCTTTCCCTCCTTCACCAGATGCCACTTGTTCGCAAGCAGATTGGCCGGCTCCGCGGTTGTCGCCTGCACCTCACCCTGCTCCAGGGCGAGGAAGGCCGGACCGCCGCCGGAATAGCCGGCGACCCGGCGAAACTTGGTGCCGAGTCCTTCGTTGGCTGCGGTCATGAACTGATCGAACGAGGCGCCCACCGTCATGATCGCGTGCGGGATATCTTTCTGGACCTTGGCCGCATCCTCGATGGTCTTGAGCCCGCTGTCGGCGCGAGCCACAAATACGCGGGGAAGATCGACGAGCCGTCCGATCGCCTGGAATTTGGTCGCCTCGTAACGGATTGCATCCGGCGTGGCGTAGGTTGTCGAGACCAGCGCCGGTACCGGCATGCCGAAATAGGTGCCGTCCTTCGGCGCCGCGTTGAACAGATGGTTGGCGCCAACTGCGCCGCCACCGCCCGTCCGATGCTCGAGCACGAGATTGGTATCCGCCGGGAGGTGCTTCTTGGCGTGCTTCATAAACAGCAGCAGATAAAGGTCCATGGTGCCGCCGGCACCGGTGGTGCTCATCACGCGAAGCGTCTTGCCTTTGTAGAAGTCCTCGGCATTTTGCGCCAGCGCTGCGGACATGAGCAGCGGGACCGACAAGACTGCAGCGAGCAACGGCTTTGCGCCATGCCAAGATTTCATGCGTTCCTCCCCAGGCCGTTTCGGGCCACCTGTTGATGCTCACGATGTGCCCGGGGGATTAAGCCCATCGTCCAGGACTTTAGTCAAGCTCGTTCGATATCGAACGATATTCAGGAAACCAATTTTCACCTGGACTTCCGTCGCTTCATGAGGCCGGATAGGCGGGAGACATGAAGCCGAGTGGAAAAACACGAAAGACCGACGAAGCCGAGCCAACCGTCCGCCTTGGACGGCTGAAAAATGCGCTTGGCTTCAATTTGCGCCTGGCTCAGGAGGCGTCGTTCCTCGCCTTTTCAGACAGGGTGGGCGACAGCGACCTGAAGCCGCGTCGCTATGCAATGCTGACCCTCATTCATGAGAACCCGGGCCTGACGCAGGCCGAACTGGGCCGAGCGAGCGGGCGCGAAAAATCGAGCATCACGCCCGCTTTGCAGGACCTCATCAGGCGGGGACTGGTGAGTCGACGTTCCTCCGCCAAAGACCGCCGGGTTCAGACCCTCAGGCTCACACGCAAGGGAGCGGCCTTGCTCGACGAACTCGACCGGCACGCGGAAGCGCACAACCAGATGCTGACGGAATTAATCGGGAGCAAAAATACAGAACTGTTCCTGGAGTTCCTGGTCAGGATCAGCACTGCCTGCGGAAAAGCGCGGACGCGCAGGAACGATATTGCGGCAGACGATTAAGCGGGACGGCAATCGGCGTCGGACGGGCAACCTGAGGACTGTCCGGCTTGCCCCCGGCATACCAAATCAAACCCATGGTACGCACCTCGGCATCGAGGTCGATGCCGCTAAGAGGCTTGTTGGAACAGGTTAGCGAACGCACTCAGCTCAGTTACATTCAAATCGGAGAGAGCCCAATAGGTCGTCTCTCCGACGCTCCAGCTGATAATATTGAAACCATTTACGGGACGAGCCGAGTAAGAGCCGGGCGGGCCATCGGACGACGAAACCGCGGTAAGGCTGATCAAGTGCCGGCGCCTGCTATAGACCAGCGTCGGAACCGGAGTCCGAGCGAAAACATCAATGCGCCCCCCGACGAGGGAGAAGCCTTCTCCGGTCAGGTCCACAACCTTTGGCGATTGCGGAATTTTTCCGGTGAACCATGGCTTTACGGTGTGTCTGTCAGAAGACACGATATCGATCGGTTGCGGCGCCGCAAGTGCCCGCAAATGACTATCGACCAGCTCGGCCATGACGATATTGGTCGGGGGAGTGCGAAGCAGGAGCAGAGTAAAGCCGCTTGAAAATGCCATGGCAGCCACGACAGACGCTGCCATCAACATCCAGGTCGGACGAATTGGCCGCTTGCTCGTGCCCACCGCCGCATTGATGCGGGACTTCAAATAAGGTGGAATCGGCTCAGGTGGGAATTCCCTGCGCAGGCTCTTCTGCAGAGCGCTTATATTGTTCATCGTTTCCGCTGCAGCGGGGTCGGCGTCTATCATTCGCTCTACCGCCAGATGGCCGACCGCATCGAGTTCGCCGTCAAGATAGGCGTGAACGAGCAGCCCACTCTCACTGTCCGGCGGAGGCGCGGTCGATGACCCCATCACGAATTGCCTTCCTTGATCGCAGCAATTAAGCGCCGGCGGGCTCGCGCCAACCGCGACATCACGGTTCCCACGGGAGCGCCAATCACCTCAGAAATCTCGCGATATCCCAATCCCTGCAGATCGCGCAAAACCAAGGTCTCCCGAAACGCCATGGGCAGTGCAGCAATGAGTGCCTCGAGTTGCTTCGCATCGGCGCGTGCAATCATCTCGGACTCCGGATCGATCGTAGCCTCGGATCGCTCCTTTCCCAATTCAACTTCTATTCGCTCTTTTTCGGCTAGGTCGTCGATACCAACGAGCATCGACGCGCTCTTCTTGTTTAGCCATGTATATGCCGTGTTGCGGACTATCGCCAACACCCACGCGCGCGAGCCTTCGCCTTTCTGCTGTTCAATCGCGCGCAGGGCCCGAATACATGCTTCCTGCAAGACGTCATCCGCGTCGGCACGGCTTTGTGTCAGCCAACGTGCCAGTGAATATGCCTCCTCCAGATGAGGAGTTACGACGGCATCAAACCTGGTATTTTGATCGTCGTTGGCCACAATGACCGCTTTTCTCTTTGACTTTGAAATTGGTCAAAATATTCCCGGTCCATCAAAAAATAAAAAATAGCTTCGACGGGAATTCCACGCAAGCCTTCCGAGTTTGCTCATCAGGTAGCGCTCGGTGTCGGCTTACCAGGTCGCAAAGTCTGACTATTGCAACGCAACCGCAGTCTAGAGGGTCTCAGCCATACACCGGAGCAAAATGGAGGCTTCAATGCGCGCATTCCAAGCCATCGCTGTTGTAGCAGTTCTCATTGTTGGGTTAGGGGCAAAACTCGCTCTCTTTCCAGCTACGGAAGCGGAAGCGAACAGAACAGTCGCTCCCAGCCTCAGCGTGGGTGTCCTTGAAACCAGTTCCGATCATCAAAACGCAAGCGTTCTTCCAGACGAGAAGATCCACGACATGACGTTCGTGTATCCCGAAAAGGATTGAAATTCCTGGGCCGCCCCAGTCGAAAGTTCGCGGCGCAATGAAGCACCTGACGCCGCCGATGCAGGCGAAGACACCTGAACCGGAATTTATTCCCGTGAGGTTGAACGGGAGACGACATTGGAAATGATCGCTTTCGCGGGCTTCATCGCCGCTCAATTTCTTGCTGTCGTTGCGCTGAATGGCGCGAGGCTTGACAATGCGGCGAGCCCGCCACGTTTCACATCAAAACGAAAAGTTCGCGAGCGAACAATTGGATCGATCCCAGTACACCAAATCGGGAATCGAGCGCCTACCGCTTCGTTGGCTTAGCCGTTCCTCTTCGCGCCGACACGAAGGGCGCGGCAGGATGTTGGTCGTTTACGCCTGACGCGGGCTTTCCGGGGCGAGAGGTTGCAGAAGCTCGATGTCGCGAATGTATCGCCGTGCGTCGTGAACCGTCGTTTCGCGAACAGGAGTTCCTCTCGCTCGAAGCCGCTGCGATTGACGAGAACCTGATCGCGTTGGGCACGATGCAATACGCGGATTTTGCGCTGCTATCGTCATGTTGCCAATGGCGTCTTCAACTGAGGTAGCGCGCGCTGCGGAAGCGGGCGACGCGTCCGTTGAATTCGTTGAAGATTTTCGGGAGTTGGTACTCCCACAGCTATTGGTAGCGAGAGAGGGACTCGAACCCCCGACCCCAGGATTATGATTCCCGTGCTCTAACCAGCTGAGCTACCTCGCCACGGTTCACCGGCGCGGCATGTATGCCGCGGTCGCGAACGCGCGGCATATAAGAAGCCGGTCAGGGGCATGTCAAGCAAAGCCGTAACCCCGCCCAAGTGCCTGCAAAGCGTCGCTATTTCGGCCGTACTGTCGGATCGCCGCCGGGGCTGCCGGGCGGCGGAATCACCCGCATGGTGCCGACATCGGGGGTCGGGGCGCGGATTTCCGGGTCGACGCCGGCGGGCGGACACAGCACGCCGTCAGATCGCGCCAGTTTGTCGCCGAGCGGCTCGGCGCGCGTGGCCTGTCGTCGCGCCGGGCGCAAGCGTTCCCTGCTGCGACGGCATCGGTGCGCAATTGGTGGCGCGGACGGCGGGCGGCGGCGCGGTTTGCGCCGGCGGCGTTGCCGGTCCCGGCGGGGCCTGCGCGCTCACGGCGCCGGATGCCGCCATCAGGACGCAGGAGAGAAGAAGTGAGATGTTCATTCGCATGACGGGAAAACGGTCCGCGCGCGCGGATGTTCCCCGTCAAAGTGCCGCATCCCTCCTCGCTGCCGAGGGCGGGAACTTCAGGATTTGCGGTAGCGGATCAGCGAGAAATGTCCCATCGGCGGCATCGGCCGGCGTTCGGTCAGGGTGACGCCGCCGTGACCGGCGGCCCAGTTCGTCAGCCGGCCCACGGAAATTCCGGCCGCCAGCCGAGCCGGCGCGCCAGCGGCGCGAACGCCAGCTCGAAGACGCGGCGCGGGCCGCTCTCGGCGCCGATGTGATTGACCAGGATGAGTTCGCCGCCGGGCTTCAGCACGCGGATGAAATCATCCAGCGTCGCTTCGGGATCGGGCACCGCGGTGATGACATATTGCGCGACCACCGCGTCGAAGAACGCATCCGCGAACGCCAGGTTCTTGGCGTCCATCACCGCGAGCGTCTCGACATTGTGCAGACCGAGCGCGCGCACGCGGCTCTGCGCCTTGCGCAGCATCGGCTCGGAAATATCGACGCCGCACAATCTGGTGGTGCGGCGAATAATCCGACAGCGACAATCCGGTGCCGACGCCGACATCGAGAATTCGTCCGCCGATCCTGTCGGCTTCGGCGATGGTCGACTGCCGGCCGTGATCGAACACCTTGCCGAAGACCAGATCGTAGACCGGCGCCCAGCGCCCGTAAGCCTTTGCGACCCCCGCGCGGTCGATATCTGCAGCCATGCCCAGCCCTGAAAACCGTCTACCTGAAAGCGCTTATCCGCGCATGGCCTCGACCAGCGGCGCCGGCGCCAAGGCTTCGCGCGGCGCGGCCTTCGCCGTTGCGCTCTTGATGAAGCCGCCGCCGAGCACGCGCGCCTGCCCCGAAGGCGCATCGTAGAACACGCAGGCCTGGCCCGGCGAGACGCCCTCCTCGCCGGCGACCAGTTCGACTTCGTAGCCGTCATCGGTCGCGCGCAGCCATGCCGGCTGTGGCGCGCCGGGTCGATCGCACCCGCACGAACATCTCGAGACCGCTCGCCGACCGCGGCGATCGAGCGCGCCGTCGCCGATCCAGTTGACGTCGCGCAGCCGGATGCGGTCCATCCGCAGCGCCTCGCGCGGCCCGACCACGACGCGGCGGCTGGCGGCGTCGAGCCGCACCACATAGAGCGGCGCGCTGGACGCGATGCCCAGTCCGCGGCGCTGGCCGACGGTGAAGTGAATGATGCCCTGATGCCGGCCGATGCACGCGGCCGTCGAGGTCGACGATATCGCCGGGCTCGACGCGCATCGGGCTTCAGCCGGTCGATGATGTCGGTATAGCGCCCGGTCGGCACGAAGCAGATGTCCTGGCTGTCCTGCTTGTCGGCGACCGTCGAGACCGAAGCGCCGCGCCAGCTCGCGCGCCTGCGGCTTGGTCATGTCGCCGAGCGGAAAGCGCAGAAAATCGAGCTGCTCGCGCGTGGTCGCGAACAGGAAATAGCTCTGGTCGCGATCGGCGTCGGCGGCGCACACCAGCGCGCGCGATCCGTCGGCAAGGCGGCGCGAGGCGACGTAATGGCCGGTGGCGAGCGCCGCGGCGCCGAGTTCGCGCGCGGTCGACAGCAGATCGCGGAACTTGATCGAGCGGTTGCACTCGATGCAGGGCACCGGCGTTTCGCCCGAGCGCGTAGCTGTCGGCGAAATTGTCGATCACCGATTCGCGGAAGCGGCTCTCGTAGTCGAGCACGTAATGCGGAATGCCGATCCGCTCGGCGACATTGCGGGCGTCGTGAATGTCCTGGCCGGCGCAGCAGGCGCCCTTGCGATGGGTGGCCGCGCCATGATCGTAGAGCTGCAGCGTGATGCCGACGACGTCATAGCCCTCGGACTTCAGCAGCGCAGCCGTCACCGACGAGTCGACGCCGCCCGACATGGCGACGACGATCCGGGTGTCCTGGGGACGGCCTTGCAGGTCCAGACTGTTGAGCATTGGCTCCGGTCATCGATGCGATCGCGGTTGGCAGTGCTTCGCGATCAGGAAAAAGCTTGCAATCAGAAGGCCTTGAAGCGGTGCCGGGGAACCGGCTCAGGTTTTTCGGCGCCTCTGAAAGGCTGCTCTTTAATATAGGCCGTATTCCCGTGAGGCAATCACGCGGAGCCGTTTTGCTCCCCGGCAACGGCAAATCTTGCCGCCGGGCAGAAAAGGGAGCTGTCGCGGCGACCCCGTAGTTTCCCCGATGCAGGTCTAAGTATCTGAACAAGCTATATAATTTTTG
The DNA here is from genome assembly GCA_963844255.1 of uncultured beta proteobacterium. Classification (GTDB taxonomy): domain Bacteria; phylum Pseudomonadota; class Gammaproteobacteria; order Burkholderiales; family SG8-39; genus SZAS-79. The sequence goes on along the minus strand of CAWJNP010000003.1, from coordinate 59,495 downwards.
AGCCTTGGGGTGGCCCGGTCCTTGCTGATCTCTATCCAGATTCATCTGCGAGAGGCCGCCCGTGTTCAGCGTGACGACAGATCCAGTACCCAGCACATCTTCCCAGGGCGCGACGACGCCGCGGTCAGGCCGATCGGACCCCTCGCCCGCAAACGACAGTTTCGCAGCGCTGGTCGATAACGGCGCTCCCGCCGACAATAACGCGCGGGCCGACGCCCAGAGCGCCTCCCGCCGCCGTGCCGACGACGCCGCGGCGACCGCGGCGGAAAGCCGGCGGTCGCGCGACGCAGCCGCGGCCGACCGGACGGCCAGAAACGATTCAAACGATCGCGACGCCTCGGCCAGGCGCCGCGCCGACGCCGCGGCCGACGCAAACGCCGATGCGCGTCCGCGTTCCCCGGCGAAGCCCGACACTTCGAAAGCCACGCCCGCGAAATCAACCGAAAAGCAGGCTTCCGAGCGGCCATCGGCGGATTCCGCGACCGATCCGGCGGCCACGGCGCAGCAGGACAAACCTGACGCGACGACGCCGGACCCGGTCGCCGTACCGGTTGCGAACGCAGCCGCCTCGACAGGCGCTCCGGCCGCTGCGCCCGCGTCCGGCACCGCCACGGCGCCGCTTGCGATCGCAGCCGCCGCCATCGCTTCCGCGGTCGCGGCATCGGGCCAGGAAAAAGCCGATCCCAACGCGACAAAGGGCTCTGCCGACTCGAATGCCGACGCCGCCGAGGCCGATGCGGAGGCCGCGACCACAGCGGTTATCGTTGCATCCGCCGGCAAGCCGGCGACACAAGCCGGCGCAGGCTCGGCAACCGATCCAGCATCGGCTGCCGCCGCCGCTGCAACCGCCGCGCCGAAAGCCGCGGCGGGCCTCAAGGCGCCGACGGCCCAGACCGGCACCGCTGCAACGGACGATTCCGGCGCCGCGCCGGGCACGGCCGATCCCTCCGCGACGGCGACATCGACCGGGTCGCCCGCCGGCAATGCCGCGGCGCAAGCCGCTGTCGCCGGCCAGGCGAAAGCCGGGCACGGCGCCGTCAATGCGGCGAAAGCGGACGGCTCCGCCTCGACATCGGCGACCCTTGCGGCCCCCACCCATCCGGAGTTCACCCCGGCGGGACAGGCGCCGGCCGACTCGGCCGGTCCATCCCTGCCGGCGGCGGGCACGGTCCAGCCGCACCTGCATTCCGTCGCTGCCACCGCTTCCGCGGCGGCCTTGACCGCCACGGCGGCCACGAACGACGCCGTGCCGCTGAGCGGGCTGGCGATCGAGATCGCAGCCAGGGCGCGCAGCGGCAACAGCCGTTTCGAGATCCGGCTCGATCCGGCCGACCTCGGCCGCATCGATGTCCGCATCGAGGTCGACCGCCACGGCCACGTCACCTCGCATCTGATGGTCGAGAAGCCGGAGACGCTGTCGATGCTGCGCCAGGACGCGCCGCAGCTGCAGCGCGCGCTGGACGATGCCGGGCTTCCAGACCGGCGATAGCGGTCTGCAGTTCAGCCTGCGCGACCAGTCTTCGTCCGGTCAGAACAACGACGACGGATCAGGCCGCCATGCGCATCGCCTGACGGTCAGCGAAGACGACAGCATTCCCGCAGTCACCGCGGGACGAACCTACGGCCGCATGCTCGGTTCCAGCAGCGGCGTCGACATCAGGATCTAGGAGATCATCATGGCAATCGACGCAACACTGCCGACACCGGTCGTATCGGCGACGGCGACGGCGAGCACCGACAAGACCGCCGCCACCAAATCGTCGACGGGGCTCGCGGATAATTTCCAGACCTTTCTGACGCTGCTGACGACGCAGCTGCAGAACCAGAACCCGCTCGATCCGCTCGATACCAACCAGTTCACCCAGCAGCTGGTGCAGTTCGCCGGCGTCGAGCAGCAGCTCAAGTCGAACGATCAATTGAAGACGCTGGTCGCGCTCCAGAAGAGCGCGCAGGCGACGCAGGCCCTGATCTATGTCGGCAACACCGTCGCCGTCGACGGCAGCACCGCAGCAGTTCAACGGCTCGGCGACCTGGAATCTGAAAGCCGCGAAGGACGCCACCACCACGCTCACGATCACCAATTCGACCGGACAGACGGTCTATTCCGGCAACTATCACGCTGGCCAGGGCAATGCCAGCTTCGTGTGGGACGGCAAGGGCAATGACGGCACCCAGTGGCCGGCCGGCGCCTACAAGATGACCGCAACGGCCAAGGATTCGGCCGGCAAGGAGGTCGCCGTCGCCACGGAAATCCAGGGCGTCGTCGATTCGGTCGATCTCACCTCCAACCCGCCGCTGCTCTCGATCGGCGGGCAAAACTACACGACCGATCAGATCAGGCGCGTGATCCGGCCGGCCGCCGCAGGCTAGCGGCATTCCCTGACGCCAGCTATTGCCAGCTCCACCCTGCATCTTCCGGCCCGGCGTCTCCCCAGACGCCGGGCCGAGCTTCGGTCATTTCCAAGGAGATTCGTATTGAAGCCTTGGGCTTAGGCAAATTTTAAGCCGGAACGCGTAGGTTGCTGATTGTGAGTTCAGTGGTTGAGAGTTTGTGAGTACGCCATGACAGAACCCCATCGCCCGAGGGTAAAATACGTCATCGGGCCTGACGGCAGTCCGTTGACGATTGCGGATCTGCCAGCGCCCGGGACCAAACGGTGGGTTATCCGCCGCAAGGCCGAAGTCGTTGCCGCGGTTCGCGGCGGCCTGCTCTCCCTCGAGGAGGCCTGCAGCCGCTACACGCTGACGGTCGACGAATTCCTGTCCTGGCAGTTTTCCATCGACCAGCACGGCCTGGCCGGGCTGCGCACCACCCGAATCCAGCAATACCGCCAGTAAAGCCGCTCCGAACCGTGAGTATTTGATGAAAACCGGCTTCGTTTCGCGAAGCCGATTTTTTTCATGTTGAACTTTCGCCACGGCTCTTAACCTTCGTTAACCATATCGAAACCATCCCATAGGCAATAATTGCCCAGTCGGCTCCCGGGGGCCGAATTCTAGGGGCGGATGCGGTTTTGCAGAGTCTGGTTAGCTTTCCTGAAAGGTCTGGGCGCGTCGCGCCTGATGGCGATGGTCGCGGTGACGCCGCGCTGATCGGCTTCTTCGCCTTCGTCATCATGCGCGTCACGACGCCGCAGATGACCGCCGCTGTTCACCGACCTCTCGACCGAGGACTCCTCCGGCATCATCAAGGATCTCGAGCGCCAGGCGATCCCGTACGAGCTGCGCAACGACGGCGCCGATCATCATGGTGCCCAAGGACAAGGTCACCCGGCTGCGCATGAAGCTCGCCGAGGGCGGCCTGCCCAAGGGCGGCGGCGTCGGCTACGAGATCTTCGACAAGTCCGACGCGCTCGGCGCCACCAGCTTCGTCCAGAACATCAATCATCTGCGCGCGCTCGAGGGCGAGCTCGCCCGCACCATCCGCGCCATCGACCGCGTCCAGGCGGCCCGCGTCCATCTCGTGCTGCCCGAGCGGCCGCTGTTCTCGCGCGAACGCCGGAGCCGTCGGCCTCGATCGTGCTCAAGCGTGCGCGGCGCGCTCGAGCCGCGCAGGTCCGCGCCATCCGCCATCTCGTCGCCTCCGCCGTCAACGGGCTGAAGCCGGAGCGGGTCTCGATCGTCGACGAGGGCGGCCGGCTGCTGGCCGACGGCGCCGCCAGCGAGACGCCGATGGCGCCGTCGGCGACGAGCGCCAGCCGGCTTCGAGAAGCGGATGCGCAACGCAGGTCGAGGAGATCGTCTCCTCCGTCGTCGGCCCGGGCCGCGCCCGCGTCCAGGTCTCGGCCGATTTCGACTTCAACCGCGATCACCCAGACCTCCGACAAGTTCGATCCCGAAGGCCGCGTGCTGCGCTCGAGCCAGACCCGCGAGGAATCCTCGCGCGACCGCCGAGCAACGGCGGCCAGGTCACCGTCGGCAACGAACTGCCCGGCGCGCAGCAGAGCCAGGGCGGCGCAGCGGCCGCCAGCGCGACCAGAGCAAGAAGAACGAGGAGATCGTCAACTACGAGATCTCCCGCACCACCAAGACCGAGGTGATCGAGGGCGGCCGCGTCAACCGCATCTCGGTCGCGGTGCTGGTCGACGGCACCTACACCAAGAACGACAAGGCGAGATGGTCTACCAGCCGCGCCGCAAGGAAGAGCTCGACCGCATCGCCACGCTGGTGCGCACCGCGATCGGCTTCGACCAGAAGCGCGGCGACCAGGTCGAGGTCGTCAACCTGCGCTTCGCCGAAGCGCCGCCGATCATCGCCGGTCGCCGAAGCCGCCGGCCTGCTCGGCATGCTGCAGTTCACCAAGGACGACGTCATGTGCGTCATCGAGCTCGGCGTGATGATGCTGCTCGGCCTGATCGTGCTGTTGATGGTGGTCCGGCCGCTGGTCAAGCGCATCCTGGCGTCCGAAGTCGTCCCCGGCCTGGCCAGTCGACGGCGCGCTGGCCGGCGCTGACCGACGGCACCGCCGCAGGCCGGCGACAGCGCCCGACGGCCAGCGCCTCGATCGCCGGCAGCCAGCGCGCGCCGCGGCCGCTGATCGACGTCGCCCAGGTCCAGGGCCAGGTCCACGCCCAGTCGGTGCAGAAGGTCGGCGAACTGGCCGAGCGAAATCCGAACGAGACCGTCGCCATCCTTCGCCAGTGGCTGCACGAAGCCCGCGAGACCTGACATGGCCGTGACCGCAAACCACACAACGCCAACGACATCGCCAGCGTCATCGCCGACGCTGGCGAGCCGTCAGGCCAATCGACCGCAGGCGACCGAAGCTGAGCGGCCCGAAGCGCGCCGCGATCCTGATGCTGGCGCTCGGCGAACAGTATGGCGGCAAGATCTGGTCGCTGCTCGACGACGACGAGGTGCGCGAACTGTCGATCGCCATGTCGACGCTCGGCACCGTCGAGGCCGACGTGGTCGAGGACCTGATGCTCGAATTCGTCGCGCGAGCTGTCGGCGTCCGGCGCCGCTGATGGGCACCTTCGACGCCACCGAGCGGCTGCTGCAGCAATATCCTGCCCGCCGATCGCGTCGCCGGCATCATGGACGAAATCCGCGGCCCCGCCGGCCGCAACATGTGGGAGAAGCTCGCCAACGTCCAGGAAGAGGTGCTCGCCAACTACCTGAAGAACGAATATCCGCAGACCATCGCCGTGGTGCTGTCGAAGATCCGAAGCCGGAACACGCCGCCCGCGTGCTGCGCAATCCTGCCCGAGGACCTCGCGCTCGACGTGGTCAGCCGCATGCTGCGGATGGAGGCGGTGCAGAAGGAAGTGCTCGAGCGCGTCGAGCAGACGCTGCGCACCGAATTCATGTCGAACCTGTCGCAGACCCGCCGCCGCGACGCCCACGAGATGATGGCCGAAATCTTCAACAACTTCGACCGCCAGACCGAAACCCGCTTCCTCACCGCGCTGGAAGAGGCGAACCGCGAGGCCGCCGAGCGCATCAAGGCGCTGATGTTCACCTTCGACGATCTGGTCAAGCTCGATGCCGGCTCGGCTGCAGACGCTGATGCGCCACGTCGACAAGGACAAGCTCGGCATCGCGCTGAAGGGCGCCAACGAGGACGTGCGCGACTTCTTCCTCGGCAACATGTCGACGCGCGCCGCCAAGATGCTGCAGGACGACATGGCAGCGCATGGGCCCGGTGCGGCTGCGCGACGTCGACGAGGCGCAGGCGCTGCTGGTCAACCTGGCCAAGGACCTGGCCGCCAAGGGCGAAATCATGCTGTCCAAGAACCGCGCCGACGACGAGCTGGTGTACTGATGGCCGCACCCGCAAAATTCCTGTTCGACATGGACTTCGCAGCGCCCGACAAGACGCGCGAGCGGCCGGCCACGCCGCCGGAGATCGCGCAGAAGATCGCCGCCGCCGAGGCACAGCGCCTATCGCGACGGCTTCGACGCCGGGCAGCGCGAGGCCAAGGCGGAAAGCGACCGCCGCGCCGCGCTGGCGCTCGAGGAGATCGGCATCGGCATCAAGGGCATCGCGACGCGCTTCTCCGGCATCGAAGCGCCGGATGGAGACCGAAGCGGTCGACGTCGCGGTGGCGGTGGCGCGCAAGCTGTGCAGCGAACTGATCGCCGCGCGAGCCGCTCGGCGAGATCATGGCGCTGGTCAGCGACTGCTTCTCGCATCTGGTGGCGACGCCGCATCTCGTGGTCCGCGTCAACGATGCGCTCTACGAGGCCGCGCGCGAGCGGATCGAGCGGCTGGCCGCAGCAGAGCGGCTTCGAAGGCCGGCTGCGTGATCCTGGCCGAGCCGGACATCGCGACCGGCGACTGCCGGATCGAATGGGCCGACGGCGGCGTCGTCCTGGAGCGCGCCGCGATCGAAGCCAAGATCGAGCGAACTCGTCGGGCGCTATCATCGGCGTCCCGCGACCAGGCCGGAACGTCCGGCCACGAGGACTGAGCCATGAGTGACACCGACGCACAGGTTCCGCTGCCCGATCTCAACGCCGCGGACGCGCCGCCGATCGACGACGCTGGCCTATCTCGAGGACGAACAGGCTTCGCGCAGCGCCGCCGACCTGGAGGCGGTGTTCGACGTGCCGGTCACAGGTCTCGGCCGTGCTCGGCCGCTCCAAGATGGAGGTCGGCGAGCTGCTGAAGCTCGGGCCCGGCACCGTGCTCGAGCTCGACCGCAGCGTCGGCGAGGCCATCGACATCTTCGTCAACAACCGGCTGGTGGCGCGCGGCGAGGTCGTCGCTGGTCGAGGACCAGCTCGGCGTGACCATGACGGAAATCATCAAGGCCGAACGCGACTGCAGGCGCGGCGACGCGCGCCGTGACGCGCGTACAGACGAACAGGAGACTGAGCCATGCGGCTTCTCATCGTTGGCGGCTCTCAAGGGCCAGCTCACGACGGCCGCCAAGATCGCGATGGCCATGGCGCCGAGGTCACCCATGCCGAGAGCCATCGAACAGGCGATGGCGCGTGCTGCGCGGCGGCAAGGGCGCCGACCTGCTGATGGTCGACGTCGCGCTCGACATCGCGCGACCTGGTCGCGGCGGCTGGAGGCCGAGCGCATCCACGTGCCGATCGTCGCCTGCGGCATCTCCAACGACGCCCGCGCCGCGGTCGCGGCGATCCACGCCGGCGCCAAGGAATACATCCCGCTGCCGCCCGATCCGGAACTGATCGCCGCGGTGCTGGCGGCCGTCGCCGACGACTCGCGCGACCTGATCTCCGCGACGAGGCGATGGCGCAGCGTGATCAAGCTGGCCGCAGCAGATCGCGCGGCTCCGACGCCTCCGTCCTGATCACCGGCGAAAGCGGCACCGGCAAGGAGGTGATGGCGCGCTACCTCCACACCAGTTCGCAACCGCGCCAAGCAAGCCGTTCATCCGTCAACTGCGCCGCGATCCCCGACAACCTGCTGGAATCCGAACTGTTCGGCCACGAGAAGGGCGCCTTCACCGGCGCCGTCGCGCGCCGCATCGGCAAGTTCGAGGAGGCCACCGGCGGCACCCTGCTGCTCGACGAAATCTCCGAGATGGACGTGCGGCTGCAGGCCAAGCTGCTGCGCGCCATCCAGGAGCGCGTGATCGACCGCGTCGGCGGCACCAAGCCGGTGCCGGTCGACATCCGCATCATCGCGACCTCGAACCGCAACCTCGGCCGACGCCGTGCGCGAGGGCACGTTCCGCGAGGACCTGCTGTTCCGGCTCAACGTCGTGAACCTGCGCCTGCCCGCCGCTGCGCGAGCGGCCGGCGACATCCTCGACCTGGCCGATCATTTCGCCAAGAAATACGCCGACGCCAACGGCGTGCCGCTGCGGCCGATCTCGGCCGAGGCGCGCGCGGGCTGCTGCTCGGCCAACCGCTGGCACGGCAACGTGCGCGAGCTGGAAAACACCATGCACCGCGCGGTGCTGCTGGCGCAGGGCGACGAGATCGGCGTCGACGCCATCCTGACGCCCGGACGGCGAGCCGCCTGGACCTCGCCAGGACCGCGCCGGCGGTGGCGCACGCCGCCGTCGCCGCCGAAGCAGGTCACCCGCGCGCTGGTCGGCCACACCGTCGCCGATGTCGAGCGCGACCTGATCCTCGACACGCTGAAGCACTGCCTCGGCAACCGCACCCATGCGGCCAACATCCTCGGCATCTCGATCCGCACCCTGCGCAACAAGCTGAACGAATATGCCGACGGCGGCATTGCCGATCACGCCGGCGGGATCGGGCGACTTCGCGCGGATGGCGGCAGCGGGTTAGGTAACTCATTGCATCGGAGGCCGCGCAGCGTGAAGAACGCCGCGCGTCGCCTCAGCGACGCGAGACAGTCACGAATAGCTTGGCGCGTCGGGCTTCCGAAAAATATGAATGGGATCGCCGGGCTGCAGCCCGTTCCCGGTAAATGACGCGTAGGCAAACAGCGCGAGATACAGGATCGCGAGCGCGCCGACGCCGTAAAAGGCAATGATCGCGATACGTTTCATCAGGTCAGAGCGCTGCTTTGGGCGACGCGGATGGCGAGCTTGCGTCTCCCCGCGTGACCGGGCCTAAATTCGGTTGGCCGAGTATAGGGGCGGGCATCCCGCCCGCAAACGCGCCAGAGCCCGCTAGTTCGACCCAGAGCAGCAATGCCGGCGAGGCCTCATGATGCGACGCCGGATATCGGCGCCGGAGTCCAGGACCGCGCAGTCACTTCGGTCGATTTGGTCGAACTTCAATATTGCTCAACGCAACCCTTTGTTGTTACCTTGTATTAAGCAACGGGAGAGCGATCATGGCCTTGTATGCGCAATCGAGTGGTACGCAGTCGACAAACTCCGGCACCTTCGTGCCGATACCCGGCCTCAGCATTACGCTTCCCGAAGGTGTCGGCAGTTCGGCGCTCCTGATCCTGAACGTGCCGAACCCGTACGCCGAGGGCAGCAACTACCCCGGCGGCACGTTCGGGGTATCCGTGAACGGCGCCATTTCGCCGGTACAGGCCGTCTTCACCTATAGCGAGCAGAAGCCGGCGAGTTCCGGCCGCGTTCCGACCACGCTGGTCGTCAATGTGCCGCTGTTGCAAACCGGTCAACAGACCGTCCTGGGAATGTGGTCGGGGGTGCGCGGCAGCACCGTCATCATCGATAGCCCCGCGACCCTCAGCGCGATCCTCGACTAACGGGATCGAGCGCTTCGGATTGCCGTCAAATTCATGCATCTCCTGCGGCGGGGCCGGAGGCCGACTCCGGCCGCCGCGGCATGGAATGGGCTAACACCCGACGCGCTTTTATGGCACATGGGAGGCAGCCTGAAACATCAGGCCGGACCGCACTGTTGCCGAGATCGCCATGCCCGCACCCAAGCCGCCCGCCTTCGAGACCCTGAGCCTGCATGCCGGACAGCATCCGGATCCGGTCACCGGCGCGCGCGCGGTCCCGATCTACCAGACCACGTCCTATGTGTTCCAGGATTCCGAGCACGCCGCGGCGCTGTTCAACCTCGAACGCGCCGGTCACATCTATACGAGGATTTCGAACCCCACGACGGCGGTGCTGGAAGAGCGGCTGGCCGCGCTGGAAGGCGGCGTCGGCGCGATCTGCACCGCGAGCGGCATGGCCGCCCTGCATCTGGCGATCGCGACGCTGCTCAATGCCGGCGACCATATCGTCGCCTCCTCCTCGCTCTATGGCGGCACCATCAATCTGCTCGCGCATACGCTGCCGCGCTTCGGCATCACCACGAGTTTCGTCAACCCGCGCGCGCTGGAGGATTTCCGCGCCGCGATCCGGCCCAACACGCGCCTCGTGATCGGCGAGACCATCGGCAATCCCGGCCTCGAAGTGCTGGATATCCCGAGGGTCGCCGATATCGCGCATGACGCCAGGATCCCGCTCCTGATCGACAACACCTTTGCGACGCCGTATCTGAGCCGGCCGATCGAGCTTGGCGCCGACCTCGTCATGAACTCGGCGACCAAATGGATCGGCGGCCACGGCATCGCCATCGGCGGCGTGATCGTCGACGGCGGCCGGTTCGACTGGCGCGCCTCCGGCAAGTTTCCGATGCTGACCGAGCCCTATGCCGGCTATCACGGCATCGTCTTCGACGAGCAATTCGGCCAGGCCGCCTTCATCATGCGGGCGCGCACCGAAGGCCTGCGCGACTTCGGCGCCTGCCTGTCGCCGACCAATGCCTTTCAGCTCCTGCAGGGCGTCGAGACGCTCGGCGTCCGCATGGACCGCCACATCGCCAATACCCATACGGTGCTGGAATTCCTCGACCGCGAACAAGGCGGTCGAATGGGTGCTGCATCCTTCGCTGCAACATCATCCCGACCATGAACTGGCAAAACAGTTGCTGCCGCGCGGCGCGGGATCGATCGTCAGCTTCGGCATCAAGGGCGGCCGGGCCGCCGGCAGGAAGTTCATCGAATCGCTGCGGATGATCAGCCATCTCGCCAATGTCGGCGACGCCAAGACGCTGGTCATTCATCCCGCCAGCACCACCCATCAGCAGATGGATGCCGTCCAGCTCAAGGCCGCGGGGATCGGCGAGGAACTGGTGCGGCTGTCGGTCGGCATCGAATCCGTCAGCCGACATCATCGACGACCTCGGCCAGGCGCTCCGTATCTCGCAGAAGGCTTGAGCCATGCAACTGTCCGTCAACGGCATTGATACTTTCGTCGCCACCGGCGGCCGGGAATTCGACAAGTCGCTGCCCGCCATCGTGCTGCTGCACGGCGCCGGCTTCGATCACACCACCTGGGCGCTGCACTCAGCGCTGGTTCGCGCATCACGGCTTTGGCGTGCTGGCGCCGGACCTGCCGGGCCACGGCCGCTCGGCCGGCGCGCCGCTGCCGACCATCGCCGACATGGCCGACTGGACCGCGGCACTGCTCGATGCGGCCGGCGTGACAACGGCGAGGCTGGTCGGTCATTCCATGGGATCGCTGATCGCGCTGGAGACCGCGGCGCGGCATCCCGCAAAAGTGTCGGCGCTGAGCCTGATCGGCACGGCGGCGACCATGACCGTCGGGCCCGATCTGCTCAAGGCCGCCGAAGCCAACGACCATGACGCCGTCGACATGGTCTCGATCTGGGGCCTCGGCTATCAGGCCGAGCTCGGCGGCAGCCTCGCGCCGGGACTGTGGATGCACACCGGCGCGCAGCGGGTGCTCGAAGCAATGCCGGCCCGGCGTGCTGTTCAACGATCTCTCGGCCTGCAACGCCTATCAGGGCGCGCTCGCCGCCGCCGCGCAGATCAAGGTCCCGGCGACGTTCATTCTCGGCGAGCGCGACATGATGACGCCCGCGAGGGCCGGCAAGGCGCTGGCCGCGGCAATGCCGAATTCGCGCACCGTGGTGCTGCCCGGCGCCGGCCACATGATGATGGCCGAGCGGCCCGACGAGTTGCTGGCCGCGCTGCAGAATTGATCCTCTTCGGTTCTTGATCCTCGCCGGCGACGGTATCACCGCGCGAGCCGATTGAGTTCGAATTCTGCTAGCCCTTCAGCAGGTTGGTTTCGGCTTCCGGCGACATACCATCGGACTGAAAGCTTGCCTCGCTTGCCTCATTGCGCAACTCGCCCTCGCCCATCGTGGCCGGCATGCTGCCCTCCTCCTCCGGGCCCGACCTTCCGGAGGTTCTCAGGGGCCGCGCTGGACTCGCCGGCATTCGCCCGGAACACCGGGACGCCTCTTGGAAATACCACCTCGCGCGCCGGATCGGGCAACTCGATGCCGCCCTTCAGCGAGCGCGTCCTTGGACAGCCGCAAGAGCGCGGAGTTGATTTTCGCAGGCGAATAGACCGCGCTCGCAAACCAGTAATAGATGCGGAGATTGACCGTCGCCTCGCCGAGTTCCTCGACAAGCACAAGCGGTTCGGGATTCTCGAGAACGGCCGGATGTCGCTTGAGTACATTGGCGATGAGCGTTTGCGCCTTTGTCGTCGGCGAATCGTAGCCGATTCCTACCGCAAAGTCGGCGCGCCGGTTTTCGGAGCTGCTGTAATTCTTGATGGTGCTCTTGTAGACCAGGGCATTGGGGATTTGCACGTAATTGCCGTCGAGCGTTCGAAGCACGGTGCTTCGTACGTTCAGATTCATGACGACACCGACGTTCCCGTCGACCTCGATCAGTTCACCGGTGCGGAATGGATTTCTTATGCTGAGAAGCATGCTGGCGAGGAAATTCTCGGCGATGTCGCGAAAGGCAAAGCCGACCACGATGCCGAGAAGGCCGGTGCCGCCCAGAACAGTCACCGCAAGTCGCGTTAAGCCGGCGACCTGAAGCACGAAGTAGATGCCCAACAGAAAAATCGGGATCGAGAACGCCTGGACGACAACGGCGAGCAAGCAGGGACGAGGCAATACGCTTGGCCAGGAAATACCGGACGACGACAGCCGCCACTCGGGCGAGCAGCCACGTAACCAGGATAATCGCGATTGCGAACACCGCCCACGGCCAGGCCTGGGCGGCCTGCTGATACAGTCGTTCGAATTCATCCCCAGCCTGACCGAATGTCGAACCGATGTCGTTCTCGATCGCGATCCGATTGACGACGGCCACGGTACCCTGGGTATTTTCAGCCAGCGCTTCGGCCCACCGCTTGCGCTCCTGCGTCTTCGTCCTTCCGTCGAGAAAGACGACGCCGTCGCGCGCCGTGACGCTGGGCGCCTGGAACCAGTCGGTCGACAGCAGGATGCGCTTGATGCGATCGGCAATCGCGTTGTCGTCGGCCGCCGGTTCGACAAGCACAGGTTTCGAAACATTGCCCTCGCCGTTATCGACTAGCGGCGGAGGCGCAGGTACGTCGGCTTTGACAGGCGGGGAGAACGACAGAAGTACGCCTGTGATCGCAGGGATCAAGAACGTAAGGCAGAGCCTTGCAGTGAACGTCCCGAGATTTCGCACCCACGAACTCCAATCAATGTGGCTTCAAATATCCGGGCGATGGCCGATGCTGCGCCCCCTCGCCCATGTGGCGCACATCGAGCGTGACGTGCTTGATCACAGATATAACGAGGCACCCTGGGATGATGCAGAACCAAGCAGCGCTTGGTGGATTGCCATCAGCGAGCCAACATTCATGTTCCCAGTTGGTTCCATTCAGGTCATGGTTTCCGGCAAGCCACTGCCGGCGCAACGATCTGGTAGAACGCGCCTCGTCGGCCATTGGTGCCGGACACAATTGCAACCTGTCGTGCTCCACCCAAAACGATCAGCCGGAAACCGTACTCACATCGGCCAACGCAGTTGGACTTCCCTTGGCTTTCGCAACGACACTCATCGATCCGTCGGTCTCCAGAATGACCGCGGAGATCTCCTGCACGTCGCTCTTCCCACTGGTGCGGATCGCCGACATCACCTCGTGACGCGTGATCCGTTGCTTCCGCAGCGCCCGGTCCAGGAATTCACCATGGCGCAGAAGCAGCGTCGGTTCGGACTTGACGATCTGCTCGACGCCGCGGGAGCGTACGGAGAGCCACGTGATGGCAAACTGCAGCGAAATGAGAAGTCCAAAAGCCGTCACGCCTTCGGCCAGACTGATCGACTTGTTGAGCAGCACCGCCGACAATGTGGACCCGAGCGCGACCGTAATGACCAGATCGAATGCATTCAGCTTGGTCAGGGTCCGTTTGCCGGAAATCCGCAGAAACAGGACGAGGGCGGCATAAGCGAGCGTGCCAACAGCAATCACGCGCCACAGATCGCTCCAGTCACCGAAAAACATGATCTATCCTGCCTGGCATTTTGAGACTGCAACGTAAGAGCTTGCGGGGTCGGGCACTGCGTGCGGCCGGTGCCGGAACCCGTTACGGACAGGACCAACGCCGTCCGGGGCGTATGGTTCAAGCCAGCGAGCCGTCCTCAGCGAGCGCGGAACGAACGGGGGTGACCGTGACACGGCTACGACGGACCGGTTTTTCGCCCGCGAATCGCGGTCGCATCGAATTCGGCGCCGATCAAGACCGCAATTGCCGACAGCCAGAGCCAGAACATGAAAGCGATCAGCACGCCAAGCGAGCCGTACAACTCGTTGAAGTTCCCAAATCTCGGCACGTACCAGGCAAAGGCCAGCGAAAACCCGATCCAAAGCGCTGCTCCGACAGCACTGCCGAGTAAGTTGTAGCGCCAATCAACTTCGCATCGGCTCGGCCCATACCGATAAAGCGTCGCAAGCCCGGCGCCGAACAGCAGGAACAATGCGGGCAATCGCAGAAGGCCCAGCATCAGGCTCGTATGGTCGTCAAGTCCAATGAGCGCAATCCCGGCTGGCAGAAGAAACAGCCCGAACATCGTAACCGCCAGCAGCAGGACCGCGCCTACGGTGAGCAAGAGTATCAGCGCGGCACGATGTAAAAACCCGCGTTCCTCGCCTCTTTCGTAGATCGTATTGAGTGCATCGACGATGCCATTCATTCCACGATCTGCGCTCCAGATCAGGACGCAAAACCACCCAAGCGAGCTGAGCACCGACGTCGCGCCGGACGAACGCGAAGCGACGATCCTGCCGATCTGATCATTGAGCATGTTTGCCACGCCGGGTGGCAGCATCTCGTTAAATATGGACGAAACGGCAGTGACTTCGCCGGGATTGGAAATCAAGGCATAGACCGACACGACGGCTGCAATGCCCGGAATGCTGGCGAGCACGACATAGAACGCGACGCTCGACGCGGTCCTGGCCAGGCGGTCATCGAGAGACCGGCGCCATACGTCCTTTATCGCATTGAGCCCACTGCCAAGACGTCTCGCAAATTCTGCGCCAGCCATTGTTTTCCGATCGGTGCTTTGCGGCTTTCCATTCCAGCTCATCCTGCAACAAACTTGCGTGGACCAGGGTGTCAAACAATCCCTTCGACGGCGATGGGACGAGACAACGCATAATCGCCGCACGGCATCCAAGCTTGGAACTCAAGGCAGCGACCTTCATTGTCCTCGTGAGCGGTTCCTGGAATCGCATTGAACCTTTTGCTGGGGGATGTGGAAATGCCCGCCAGGCAGACGGCTCGCAACGCCATGCTTGCCGTTATCACAACGCTGATGGTCGCGGCCGGGCTTCGAGCGAGCTACTCGGTCACGATGCCGCTTGCGGTTGCTGTTCTGCTGATTGTCGCGATATGGCCGGTCAAACTGCTGCTGGATCGAATGATGCCGCCGCGAATGAGCCAGCTTGCGACCGCCCTGGTGTTGCTCGTGATTCTCGCCGGCTTTGTGACCGCCGTGTATTTTTCGGCTGCCCAGATCGTTCGCGCCTTCGCGCAAAATTGGGATCAGCTGGAGACTGGATATCAATCCGTCAGCCAATGGGCCGACAAATGGGGAATAACGTTAGGAGGACAGCAGGGATACAATCGTCTTATCGGGTTCGGTCAGGATTTCCTCTCCAATGTCTACACGATCCTGATCTATCTTGGCTTCGTCGCCATCCTGGTCGTTCTCGGCCTGCCCGAAGTCGAGGCCATGACCGAAAAGATGGATCGTGAGTTCGATTCCAGCACCGCAAGCAGGATAGCCGACGTCACCGGCGAGATCGCTGCAAAGGTTCGCCTCTATCTCGGGATTACGACGCTGACGAGCTTCCTGACCGGTGTCGCGTGCGGTCTGTGGACGGTCATGCTCGGACTGGATCTGGCGATCGTCTGGGGCGTCCTGAACTTTCTCTTGAACTACATTCCGGTGGTCGGAAATCTCGTTGGAATTGTCCCGCCGAGCCTATACGCGTTGATGCAATTTCAGACGTGGACAATGCCGGCGGCCATCTTCGCCGGCCTGGCGATCATCCAGATCACGATCAGCAATTTCGTTTATCCGATGCTCCAGGGTCGCGGGTTATCCCTGTCCCCGGTGGCTATTCTTCTGGCCGTGACATTCTGGACATGGGTCTGGGGAATTGCCGGAGCGCTCGTTGCCGTCCCGCTCACCGTCGTCCTTGCCGTCATCTGCGAGCAGTTTGCAAGTACGCGATGGATCGCGGTCCTGGTTTCGGTTCCGAAATCCGAAGCTGACTAGCTCGCCGCCGCCGCCGGCTTGGCGACGCTCACCGCCAGCTTGCCGTAGCGATCCTTGAACGCCTCGGTGTCGATCTCCTCGAGCTGGATCGCGCCGCTCATCACGCCGGCCTTCCAGGCCTCATGCTCGGGATCGTTCGCGGAATTCCGGCATCACTTCTTTGGCGAACAGTTCGAGCGATTCGCAGATGTGCTCGTGGCTGTTCTTGCCGGCCTGGTTGAGCAGGATCACCTGGTCGATATGCGAGGCGCGGAACCGCCGCAGCTTCTTGCGGATGGTTTCCGGCGAGCCGATCAGGCCGCCGCGCAGCGCCGCCTCCTGGGCTTCCGGATTTTCGCGCTTCCACTTGTTGTATTCGTCCCACATGTTGACGGTGCCGGGGTCGGGACGCTGCCGGTTCTGCGAGGCGCCGTAGAAGCGCAGCGCGAACTGGAAGAAGGTCGCGCCGTCGGCGCGCGCGCGCGCCTCCTCGTCGGTCTTGGCGCACATGAAGAACGACACCAGCGCCATGTTCGGATTGATCTCGTAATCGGCGAGCTTCTTCAGCCGCTTGGTGATCGCGTTGTAGTAGGCGTGCACCCAGGCGTGCGCGGCGTCGGCGCTGACGAACTGGAAGCCGAGCGCGCCGAAGCCGTTCTGGCCGGCGCGCTCGATGGTCGGCAATTGCGAGCACGCCATCCACAGCGGCGGATGCGGCTTCTGCACCGGCTTCGGCACCACGTTGCGCAGCGGAATATCGAAATACTTGCCGTGATGCTCGCTGCCGCCGTCCTTGAACATCGGGAAGATGGCGCTGCACGGCCTCCTCGAACACTTCCTTCTTGGTCTCCATGTCGCGGCCGAACGGCGTCAGTTCGGTGATCGAGGCGCTCTCGCCCATGCCGAATTCGCAGCGGCCGTTGCTGAGCAGATCGAGCACCGCGACGCGCTCGGCGACGCGCGCGGGATGATTGGTGGTGAGCTGGAAGATGCCGTGGCCGAGCCGGATGTTCTTGGTGCGCTGGGAGGCGGCGGCGAGAAACGATTCCGGCGACGGCGAATGCGAATATTCCTCCAGGAAATGATGCTCCACCACCCAGGCATGGTCGTAGCCGAGCCGGTCGGCGGTCTCCAGCTGCGTCAGCGCGTCCTGGTAGAGCCTGAGTTCGTCGCCGGCCTGCCATGGTCGGGGCAGTTGCAGCTCGTAAAAGATGCCGAACTTCATGGCGTTCCTCCGCGGCCGGCTTGTTGTTGACGGTATTGTAATGGCCGCAGGAGCCGAGTCCACCACCATGCCAATTCCGCAGGGCGGAAGAGCCCGGGAGACATTAGGTCGCGGCCGAATGCAGCGCGAACCGCGCTGGAATTGATCCAGATCAAGGCGCGATTCGGCAAGCGGGCGACACTGGTCCAAAGGGTGCGGCCCTGATGCCGCTGATCATCACATTCAAGAGCGAGACGCAGCATGTCGGCCACTGGCGACGACACGGGTGGACGGCCGCGCCGTCGGCGCATGGAAATCTTCGCCTTTCTGTTTCTCACCGCCGTGCTGATGCCGGCCGCGGCGGTCGCGACCGTCGGCGGCTACGGGCTCGCCGTATGGGTCTACCAGATGATGGCCGGTCCCCCCGGCCCTCCCGCCGCGCTGACCTCAGCCCTTTCAAGGAAACTCACGTGGCCAGACCTCACAGCGCGATCGATCGTCGTGCCCTCATCACGGGCCGTCTGCTCAAGGCGGATCAGGTGGTCGCGCCGCCCGGCGGCGAGATCGCCAGCATCCTGGTCCAGGCGCGGCCGGAGCGCCTCGTCGAGGTCGAGGCCGCCATCGTGGCGCTGGCCGGATGCGAGATCTACGGCCGCGATCCCAAGGGCAAGCTGGTCGTCGTGGTCGATGCGGCCGATGCCGGCGCGCTCGGATCGACGCTCAACACCATCGCGCTGTTGCCCGACGTCTACACCGCCTCGCTCGTCTTTCACGCCATCGACGCTGGCTAGCCGCGCGCCCGGATCGGGTCGTGCTCGAACAAATGCCACGTTGGGAAGGAACTGCCATGACCGCACCGAAGCTCGACCGCCGCCAGGTCCTGAAACTGGAGGCCGCCGCGATGGCGGCGCTGGCGGGCGGCATGCCGGTCACGGCGGTCGCCGCCAACCTCGTCACCGACCGCGCCGCCAGCGAACTGAAGTGGGACAAGGCGCCGTGCCGCTTCTGCGGCACCGGCTGCGGCGTCATGGTCGGCGTCAAGGACGGCCGCGTGGTCGCCACCCAGGGCGACATGCAAGCCGAGGTCAACCGCGGCCTCAACTGCGTCAAGGGCTACTTCCTGTCCAAGATCATGTACGGCGAGGACCGCCTGACCACAGCCGCTGCTGCGCAAGAAGGACGGCAAGTACGACAAGGACGGCGAGTTCGACGCCGGTGTCGCTGGGACGAGGCCTTCGACGTCATGGCGGAGAAGTGCAAGGCGGCGCTGAAGGAGCAAGGGCCCCGACCGGCGGTCGGCATGTTCGGCTCCGGCCAGTGGACGATCTGGGAAGGCTATGCCGCCGCCAAGCTGATGCAAGGCCGGCTTCCGCTCCAACAACATCGACCCCAACGCGCGCCACTGCATGGCCTCGGCGGTGGTCGGCTTCATGCGCACCTTCGGCATCGACGAGCCGATGGGCTGCTACGACGACATCGAAGCACGCCGATGCCTTCGTGCTGTGGGGCTCGAACATGGCCGAGATGCACCCGATCCTGTGGACGCGGCGTGACCGACCGCCGCCTGACGGCAGCCGCACGTCAAGGTCGCGGTGCTGTCGACCTTCGAGCACCGCAGCTTCGACCTGGCCGACATCGCGCATCATCTTCAAGCCGCAGACCGATCTGGCGATCCTCAACTACATCGCCAACCACATCATCCAGACCGGCCGGGTCAACAAGGACTTCGTCGACGAGCACACGCAACTTCAAGCGCGGCGCCGACCGACATCGGCTACGGCCTGCGCCCCGAGCATCCGCTGCGAGAAGGCGGCCAAGAACGCCGCCAAGCGCCGGCGACTGCCAGCCGATCGAGCTTCGAGGAGTTCGCGAAGTTCGTCGCCGACTACACGCTGGAGAAGGTCGCCGAAGCTGTCCGGCGTGCCGGGCGAACCGCCTGCGAGGCGCTGGCCGAGCTCTATGCCGACCCGAAGATCAAGGTCATGTCGCTTCTGGACCATGGGCTTCAACCAGCACACCCGCGGCGTCTGGGCCAACAACCTGGTCTACAACATCCACCTGCTGACCGGCAAGATCTCCGAGCCGGGCAACAGCCCGTTCTCGCTGACCGGCCAGCCCTCGGCCTGCGGCACCGCGCGCGAGGTCGGCACCTTCGCGCACCGCCTGCCGGCCGACATGGTGGTGACCAACCCCGAGCACCGCGAGCATCGCCGAGAAGATCTGGAAGCTGCCCGAGGGCACCATTCCCGACAAGCTCGGCTACCACGCGGTGCTGCAGAACCGCATGCTGAAGGACGGCAAGCTCAACGCCTACTGGGTGCAGGTCAACAACAACATGCAGGCCGGCGCCCAACATCAACGAGGAGACCTACCCGGGCTACCGCAATCCGGACAACTTCATCGTCGTCTCCGACGCCTATCCGACGGTCACCGCGCTGGCCGCCGACCTGATCCTGCCGACCGCGATGTGGGTGGAGAAGGAAGGCGCCTACGGCAACGCCGAGCGCCGCACCCAGTTCTGGCACCAGCTGGTCGACCGCGCCGGGCGAGTCGCGCTCCGACCTGTGGCAGCTGATGGAGTTCTCCAAGCGCTTCAAGATCGAGGAGGTCTGGCCGGACGAGCTGATCGCCAAGAAGCCCGAGTACCGCGGCAAGACGCTGTTCGACGTGCTGTTCGGCAACGGCCAGGTCGACAAGTTCCCGCTGACCGACATCGAAGCCGGCTACGCCAACGACGAAGCCGAAGGCCTTCGGCTTCTACCTGCAGAAGGGCCTGTTCGAGGAATACGCCGAGTTCGGCCGCGGCCATGGCCACGACCTGGCGCCGTTCGACACCTACCACCAGGTGCGCGGCCTGCGCTGGCCGGTGGTCGACGGCAAGGAAACCCTGTGGCGCTACCGCGAGGGCTCCGACCCCTACGTCAAGGCCGGGCGAGGGCGTGCAGTTCTACGGCAACCCGGACGGCAAGGCGCGCGATCTTCGCGCTGCCCTACGAGCCGGCGGCCGAAGTCGCCCGACGAGGAATATCCGACTTCTGGCTGTCCACCGGCCGCGTGCTGGAGCACTGGCACTCCGGCTCATGACGCGGCGCGTGCCCGAACTGCTACAAGGCGTTCCCGAAGCGCGGTGTGCTTCATGCACCCCGACGACGCCGCCGGCGCTGCGGCTGCGGCGCGGCGACGAGGTCAAGGTGCAGTCGCGCCGCGGCGAGATGCGCACCCGGCGTCGAGACCCGCGGCCGCAACAAGACGCCGCGCGGCCTGGTCTTCGTGCCCTGGTTCGACGCCAGCGCAGCTCATCAACAAGGTGACGCTGGACGCCACCGACCCGATCTCGCAAGCAGACCGATTTCAAGAAATGCGCCGTGCGCATCGAGCGGGTGTGAGGCGCATGATCGCGAAGACCCGGCATCGTCCTGCTGGTCGTCGCCGTCGCTGGCCGGATCGCAGTTCGCTGCTGGCGCAGGCCGGCTCGATTCGGGCCTGCGCGGCCCGACGCCGCTCGACCGAGGAGGCGGCCGGCCGCCGCCGATGCCACGCCGATGACGACGACTCAGCGAAGCGAGGCGCGCAACTATCCCGAGCAGCCGCCGGTCATTCCGCACTCGATCGAGGGCTACCAGGTCGACATGAACGGCAACAAATGCCTGACCTGTCACGCCCGCGCCCGCACCGGCGAGTCGCAGGCGCCGATGGTCAGTCGATCACCCACTTCATGGACCGCGACGGCCAGTTCCTCGCCGAGGTGTCGCCGCGCCGCTACTTCTGCACCCAGTGCCACGTGCCGCAGAACGAGGTGAAGCCGCTGGTCGGCAACGACTTCGTCGACATCGACAGCCTGGTCGTCGGCCGCGCCGGAGGACGCCGATGAGCGCGGTCGAAGCGCCGCGCCGATCGCTGCTGGCGCGATCTGGAACTTCGTCGTCGATTGTGGACGTGCTGCGCCGGCCGAGCGCGTATTCAGCCTCGGCTTCCTGACGCTCGGCGGCTTCGTCGCCGGCGTGATCTTCTGGGGCGGCTTCAACACCGCGCTGGAAGCTGACCAACACCGAGGCGTTCTGCACCGGCTGCCACGAGATGCGCGACAACGTGTTCGCGGAACTGAAGACCACCATCCACTTCACCAACCGCTCCGGCGTGCGCGCCACCTGCCCGGACTGCCACGTGCCGCACGACTGGACCGACAAGATCGCGCGCAAGATGCAGGCCTCCAAGGAAGTCTGGGGCAAGATCTTCGGCACCATCGACACCCGCGAGAAGTTCCAGCGAGCACGCGGCTCGAACTGGCGCAGCACGAATGGGCGCGGCTCAAGGCCAACGACTCGCTGGAATGCCGCAACTGCCACAGCTACGAGTTCGATGGACTTCACCCGGCAGAGCGCCGCGCGCCGCAGATCGCGCACCAGCGCTTCCTGGTCAGCGGCGAGAAGACCTGCATCGACTGCCACAAGGGCATCGCCCACCAGCTGCCGGACATGAAGGGCGTTCCGGGCTGGCAATAGCGCCGGCCGCCGGGCGGCTTGCGCCGGCAGCTTGAATGGTTAGCTTGCGGATCAGTTGAGTCGCGGCCGATCGGCCGCGCGGCCGCTCCCCATTCGAGACCCCATGACCACTTTCACGCCCCATCAGGACGCCGCGCTGAAGGCCGTCGCCGACTGGCTCAAGGCCAAGCCCGGCAAGAACGGCACGCCGCCGGTGTTCCGCCTGTTCGGCTATGCCGGCACCGGCAAGACCACGCTGGCGCGGCACATCGCCGAGGGCGTCGACGGCGAGGTGAAGTTCGCGGCCTTCACCGGCAAGGCGGCGCTGGTGATGCGCAACAAGGGCTGCGACAACGCCTCCACCATCCACTCGCTGATCTACCGCGCGCGCGAAATCCGGCGTCGAGCAGCCGAGCTTCGAACTGTGGGACGACGCGCCGGCCTCCAAGGCCAAGCTGATCGTGATCGACGAATGCTCGATGGTGGACGCCGAACTCGGCCGCGACCTGATGTCGTTCGAATGCCGCTGCTGGTGCTCGGCGATCCCGCGCAACTGCCGCCGATCCAGGGCGGCGGCTTCTTCACCGACTGCGAGCCCGACGTGATGCTGACCGAGGTGCATCGCCAGGCCGCAGGACGATCCGATCGTCCGGATGTCGATGGACGTGCGCGAGGGCCGCGACCTCGACATCGGCCGCTACGGCGAAAGCGCAGGTGGTGTCGCGCGACGAACTCGATCCCGACCGCGTGATGCAGGCCGACCAGGTGCTGGTCGGCCGCAACAACACGCGGCGCGCCTACAACATGCGGGTGCGCCAGAAGCAGAACATCGAGGATCCCTTGCCGGTGGCCGGCGACAAGCTGGTGTGCCTGCGCAACAACCGCAAGAAGGGCCTGTTCAACGGCGGGCTGTGGCGGGTGAAGTCGCGCGCGGCGTCGAAATCCGCAGATCATCACCATGCGGCTGTCGCCGGACGAGGACTTCGGCGCACAAGGTGACAAAGGTCTCGGTGCGCGGCGACTGCTTCGGCGGCGGCATCGAGCACCATCCCGTGGGAGCAGCGCAAGCCCTATGACGAGTTCGACTACGGCTATGTGCTGACCGTGCACAAGTCGCAGGGCTCGCAATGGGACGACGTGGTGCTGTTCGACGAGAGCTTTGCGTTCGGGGAAAGCCGCGCGCGCTGGCTCTACACCGGCATCACGCGCGCAGCGAAGCGGCTGAGCGTGGTGATTTAGGTGGGCGCATGCTTCTCCCCTGCCCCGCGAAGCGGCGGAGAGGGAGAGGAGTGAAGAGCATCGCCACGCGCCGCTTTCGTCAACAAGACAGGCCGGTGCCGCCGCCGCTTCGGTAACGTAACGCCATGAACACACGGGCTTTTATTCACGAACTCGTGTGCGAAAACGCCGTAACAACCGCCACCCCGCTCCGTATCTTGGGACATCGGGCGGAGCCGGGTGATTGCGATCCGCGGCTTCCGCACTAAACTGCTCCCGCTGACCCCAGAGGAAACACCATGTCCCGCAGCCCCTTCAGCCGCCTTTCGCTCTGCGCCGCCGCCCTTGGCGCGCTGGCGATCTCGGCGTTGTCGATCGCGCCCTCCCGCGCCGCCGAAGACCCTGTGATCATCCCCGCCCCGACGGCCGACGTTCAGGCGTCCGGCGGCGTCCAGACCGCCGTTCTCGCCGGCGGCTGCTTCTGGGGCGTGCAGGGCGTGTTCCAGCATACGGCGGGCGTCCTCAACGCCGTGTCCGGCTATTCCGGCGGCAGCAAGGCGACCGCGACCTACAGCATGATCGGCACCGGCACGACCGGCCACGCCGAAGCCGTCGAGATCAAATACGACCCGAAGAAGATCAGCTACGGCAAGATCCTGCAGATCTTCTTTTCCGTGGTGCACGACCCGACCCAGTTGAACCGCCAGGGCCCGGATTCCGGCACGCAATATCGCTCGGCGATCTTCACCACCTCCGACGAGCAGAAGAAGGTGGCGGAGGCCTATATCGCCCAGCTCAACGCCGCCAAGGTCTACCGCAAGCCGATCGTGACCAAGATCGGGCCGCTGGAGGCGTTCTATCCGGCGGAGGCCTATCACCAGGACTACCTGACGCTGCACCCGAACCAGCCCTATATTGCCTATAACGACATTCCGAAGGTCGAGAACCTGAAGAAGATCTTTGCGGAGAACTACATCGAGAAGCCGACGCTGGTGAGCAACTCCAAGGTCACCAACTAACGGCGGCGTTTCAAAAAGGAGAGTTTATGTCCGACACCAAGACCGTGACCGGCAAGATCGAGAAAAGCGAGGCCGAGTGGCGCCAGGAACTGACGCCGATGCAGTATGCGGTGCTGCGCGAGAAGGCGACCGAGCGGCCGTTCTCCGGCCAGTACGACCGTGAGCAAGCAGGCGGGCACCTATACCTGCGCCGGCTGCGGGCAGACGCTGTTCGAATCCGACGCCAAGTTCGATTCCGGCTGCGGCTGGCCGAGCTTTACCGCGCCCGCGGCGGCGGACCATGTCGACGAGGAGCGCGACGTCAGCCACGGCATGGTCCGCACCGAAGTGTTGTGCTCGAAGTGCAACGGCCATCTCGGCCACGTCTTCGAGGACGGCCCCGGCCCGACCGGGCTGCGCTACTGCATCAATTCGGCGGCGCTGAAGCTGCAGCCGAAATAGCTCCGGTGACGATTTCGAGCATACCTTACCGGACGTGGATCTGAGGCCATACCGGTTCGTGTCGGGAAGAGGCCGCAAACATCTGAACCAAATGCAGGCAATGGCCCCCGAACCAACGGTCCAGGGGCCATTGCCATTCAACGGTTCGTCGATCAGAACCTGTAATTCACGCCAACGCGCGCGGTGTGAATGTCAGTGTCCGAGAAGCTGTACGTAGCACTACAGCTTGCGACGGAGCAGGCCGCCG
The DNA here is from genome assembly GCA_963844255.1 of uncultured beta proteobacterium. Lineage (GTDB taxonomy): Bacteria > Pseudomonadota > Gammaproteobacteria > Burkholderiales > SG8-39 > SZAS-79. The sequence continues at coordinate 34,951 of CAWJNP010000003.1, read as the reverse complement.
CCGGAGCGCCATTAACCGACACCGTAGTCCCGCCGAAGCGGTAGAACAGATACTCGGCCCGAAAGCTCCAATTTGCCGAGATCATCGTCTCGTAACCGGCGCCGAGCGCCCAGCCCAGCTTCGTGCTATCCAAGGCAGCCGGATAAGAACAGCCTTGGCCTCCGCCGCCGCCTCCGAAGCAGAGGAATACGGCATCGGCTGAGTCCGCTCTGTAGTTGATGTTGGCCCATGCCGCGCCGCCGGTGAAGTACACCATGCTGGTGGCCCAGCTGTAACCGAGGCGTCCGCGCAGCGAAGCCAGCCAGTTGAAATCCCGCCCGATCTGCTGGTTTGCACCAGTAACCGGAATGCTGGGAGTGCAGAACGGTGTCAAACAATTTGGAGTTCCAGTAGCCGAATTCTTTAGGCCAGTGCCAGTGATGTCACCCTCAATGCCGATGACCCAACTCGGGTTGATCTGCCAATTGAAACCAAGCTGACCGCCAAACAGCGGACCGTTGCCCTTGATATCGAGGTTCGGGGTTTCAAAGACCGGCGAGGCGTAGCCGGTGGTGCTGAGACTGGCGACGCCGGGATCACTCGAAGTCCGTCCCCAGCCAGCGTGAAAACCGGCATAAATGCCGGTCCAGTTCGCAATCGCCGCCGACCCGACCTTGTAAGTGGGCTGTGCCACGTCAGCTGCATTGGCGGCCTGAATTGGCGTGACGATGCATGCCATGGTCAAAATTGCCGCCGCCATCTGGTTCATGAGATATCCCTTCCTCCGGCTCGATCATGCCGCTGGAGCGATCAATAGCGGGCACCACCGACCGCATCTTGGACCATGCGGAACCCATTCCGGGACCATGCGGAAATCCTGTTGTTTTTGAACCGGTTGTTGCCGAACAGCGACACACGGGTATGGCGATGTGAGCGCGCGGGGAGCAATGGCCTCAGCTACGGATGAATTGACGACACTGCGGCTGTCGACCGATGCGTTCCCCCATTCCGATCGCGTCGAGGCATTCCGGGAGATTTTTGGCCGCACAATCCTGCGAATCGATATGGAGCCGCTGCAGGGCGGCCCGTTGCAGGCCGAACTGCTGCTACGCGCCTTTTCCGGATTCGGCATGGCGTCAGGATCGCTTTCGCCCATGCGCAACCGTCATACGCCTGAGCTGATCGACAACGATGATCTTGTCCTCGTCGCCATGCAAAACGGATCTGGCACGCTGGAACAATACGGCCGCACGGTCGAAATTGGCGCAGGCCAGGTGGCCTTGACCGCCAATGGCGCGCCGGCCACGTTCATCGGCCACACACCGACCCGCGTGATCAATCTGCGCTTGAGCCGCGCGTTGGTCGCGTCACACGTCGCCGATCTGGATCGTGCCTTGCTCCAGCCCATTCTCGCGGACGGCGCTGCGCTGCGATTGCTGAAAGGCTATGCCAATTCGCTGAACGATGAGCGGGAGCTCGCGACACCACAACTGCGCCGGGCCGCGTCGACGCACATTCATGATCTTGCCGCGTTGGCCATCGGCGCGACGGGCGATGCTGCGGAAATCGCAGCCGTCCGCGGCGTACGCGCGGCTCGTCTCGTCGCGATCAAGGCCGATATTGCCGCGAATATCGGCAGCGGCGATCTTTCGATCGATCTGATCGCGACGAAGCAAGGCATCACGCCGCGCTATGTGCGCAAGCTGTTCGAGGGCGAAGCTACCACCTTCTCCGATTTCGTGCTCGACCGGCGCCTTTCGCGTGCCTATGCCATGCTGACAGACTGGCGCTGTCTCGAACGCACCATCAGTTCCATCGCTTTCGACTGCGGCTTCAGCGATTTGTCCTACTTCAATCGCACCTTCCGCCGCCGCTACGGATTGACACCCTCAGGCGTGCGTGAAATTGCCCAGCGCGGCGAGTAGGTTTCAGGCGAGCGCCTTGGCTGGTGCCGCTTTCGACGACGATGCCGGCAACGAGACAAAAGGCCGATTCCTTTCGAACTTGTTTCTCGCCCCGTGCGACCAAGAGGTGGTCGCGCGGGTTTTTGTTTCGTTTCGCGTCACTGGCCTTGCGCACAAACCCAGAGAGAGTTTTGAGATGTCGCCGACGTCGTCCCGCCTGTTGCTTGGAATTGGCCTCGCCGGCCTCATCATGGAGTGCATTGTGATTCAGCCCGCCTTTGCCGCCGACCAGGTTTCCCTGTTCAAGGTCATCACCGCGAAGGATGAAATCGTGATCGGGCTGACCGCCGACGAAATGGCCGGGCTTGAGGGCAACAATGCCGGCGGCATCGCCAGGATGCTGGTGGCGAAGGGCTCGATGAGTGTGTGGCAATATGCGGTGCGCAAGGCGCCGAGCGGCGACCTCGAACAGGCGCCGCTGCGCCAGGTCGGGCTGATCGCCAGCGAGTCGCTGCGCGTCGAACCCTACGCCTCGCCGCTGAAGGTGGTGCCGATCGAGCAAGCGAAGCAATAACGCGTCGCCGTTCAAGGCCGTCATTCCGGGATGCTGCGCCGGCGCCAGACCTGAGAGTCTGACCGAAAATGCGGCCAGCCTTTTCAGGCACTTTGCTTGAAAATGAATTCCGTTCTCGTCATGGCGGGCTTGTCCCGGCATGACGAGCTTCTCCAAAAGGCTCCATTTCATTGGCTGCTTTTTGAACCCGACTCAGGTGCGCAATTGGGCACCGGGGATCCAGATTCCGGGTCCGATGCTTCGCATTTCACCGGAATGACGAATGCGCCCCGCAAGCGTTTCTCCCGGGCCAGGTTCCCGGTGATGGAACCATTGCCCCGGATGTGCTTTGCTGTGGGAAGTGGGGCGGCGAATTCCATTCGCCGGCCGCTTCGGGGAGAGTGCCATGTCGCTCGGAACGATACTCATCATTCTCGTGATCATTTACCTGTTGGGTGGCTTCAGCGGCCGGTTCGGCGGCTATGGCTACGGCATGGGCCATTCCGGAATGGGAATTGGCGGCGTCATTCTGGTGGTGCTGCTCGTCCTGCTCCTGCTCGGCAAGCTTTGATCCTCACAAGCCATTGAAATAACACGATTTATTTCAAGTCCGGCTGAGTTGAGGTATCGCGGTGCCCTGATTCATCATCCGGCCCGTCAGGAGTCGCATTTCTGGCAAACGAGCTTATATTAAAGACTGTCCTGAAATGACGTGTGCCGGCGCGCGCCCCCTTGAGTCCGCCCGCACGACCCGTTCGCGATGTCTGCATCGCGTCCTCACGAAAAAAGATTAGAGGTCACTGACCATGGCTGCCTTCAGTTACAACACCGCCGCCGAACTATTCCCCGCCGCGATCCGCAAGAAGAAGCGGGCAGGCTTTGCCTATCGGCGATTTGGCACCGCGGCCGAAGCGGTTCGCTTCGCGATCGAGGAATTGCCGGCGGATTCGCTGAACGGCGCCTATCTGCAGGTCGAGGAGGCCCGCTTCGACCAGAGCGGCATCCGCACGCTCTATGAGAGCCAGGATTTCCCGCTTGAGCGCCGCCCGCGCGCGCCCGAGCCCGCGCCCGCCAGCGACGACGCCAACGCAGACGCCGCGTAACTTCATCCTGGTGACAGCCGACCCTGCACCTCTCCGTTGCGGAGAGGTGACGGTCCCATCGACGCATCTTCCCGGAATTAGCGCGGCTGCTTGTCCATCCAGCGCTGCAGCATCCGCACGTTGCGGACGTTGGCGCGGAACATGACGTCGAAGGCGTCGCCCGCGAGCGGCACCAGTCCGACCACGCCATCGAGCGCGACATTGCCGAGCATCCGCGCCGTGAGGTGCCACGGCGCGCCGAGCGCGCGCGCCTCGCGCACCAGCCACAGCGAGATCGCTGTCGTGATGATGTCGCCGACCACCGGGATCAATCCGATCAGGCCGTCGATGCCGTAGCGGATGTTGGTGCCGGGCACGATGAAGGCGACGTCGAGCAGTTTCGCCAGCGCATCGAGCCGCGCCATCCGCTGCTCGCGGGTCAGATCGGCGAACGGATTGGCGCCGGCGGTGCCGAACTCGAACTGAAAGCCGCCGCCCTGCGGCCCCAGCCCGTCCACGGGGATTTCGCGCCCCTCCTGGTCGATCACCGGGCCACGCGGCTGCCGCGCCGCCGAAAGGCGGCGCCGGAGCTGCGGCCACGCCGGCGGCCGGGGGATATGATTTCTTCGTTCGACATGGGCATCAGATGGTAACGCGCCGGCACGCGACAAGTTGCGTCACACGGTCGCGCTTTCAGCCGGCGCCTGCCCCGTTTTGCGCGGCGGGCTCCGGTGGCGGCTCGGCGTATCGATGCGCCAGCCAGGACGCCACCATCGCGGGGACCAGGCCCGGCAGGCCGTAGAGAATGAACTGGACGACGCCTGTATCGGATCTCTGGCCGCCATAGATCAATTCCGACGCGGCAAAGGCCAGCGCGCCGACGATCAGCATCCGCACCACCCAGCCGATCCTTTTGACGTGGAGCAGAATATCGTCGATCGCGGCCATCATCAGCGCCGGCACGATGCCGAACAGATAGGCGAACTGCAGCGTCTTGCCGAACACCAGGAAAAGCTTGGCGACCTCGCCGAGGCTGGTCTGGCTCCAGTAGCCCGACGTGTAGGTGGTCGCGAACAGCAGCAGGAAGCCGCCGAGGAAGGGGCCGATGGCGGCGAAGATCAGATAGCGTTTCATGAGATGCTTTCGTGGCTTTTGGACAGCATAGCAGTTTCGTACGCGTTCAGAACAGGTTTGCGCGCAATCGCGCCCGAGAGGAACAAAGGAAGAATATACTATTTGTTGATTTCGTGATTGAGCGCACGCACGGCACGTCCTTCAGTGCAGGTGTTGCGCGTCAGTTTCATGAATTTACCTCGACGGCATGTCGATGCCGATTTGCGTGTTCCAATTCGGTCTCTCGACAGAACCGTGTTTCGCGCCGGGCACCTTCATCTCGTGAGCAGCGAAGATGTGGATTGATGGTCGACACAAGCACCCGACGGGCAAATCACTTCTGATTTTCAGAAATCACAAGTCAAGCGCCGGAATCAAAAATATTTCGCTTAACACGTCGGGCAAATCAGCTTTAGCAATTCGCCTGTCTCACCCGATGAGAGGGGCGTATCGCGATCGTCACGAACGCGCGGTGGGATGCGGTGGACGCAAGAGTTGCGACTGACGAGCGTGACTCGAGCGGACGGTGAAGCCGTGTGGGCCTGGCACCCCGACGCTGGTGTCAAGTTCGCAGCTACGGAGCGCGGGCGACGGTGGCAACAAAGCCCGGTCACCGGGGCGAGCGCGGAGTAAGCCGTAAAGCCACTGCGCAGGGAAGGCCGGATTGCCTCCGCTGAACCTGTATGCTCGTGTGCGTTTCTACCCACTACCAATGGCACACGGGACCGCGGGTGCAGCGCGCACCCGGTCTTCCCTGCGCCCTCTTCTTTCGAGGGCGGCACTCGACGCAAAGCCCGGGCGCTATCCACGCCGCGGGAACGTCAAGTCACGTTTGTTGACGCAGCCTCGATTGTCATCACCCGCGAAGGCGGGTGATCCAGTATCCCGGAGACGGCAGTGATGGAATCGATAGGCCGCGGCGTACTGGGTCCTCCGCCTTCGCGGAGGATGACGAGTTGTGGCGAGGCGGCCACCTGCGGCAACAGAAGGTCCGGATGGAGCGTTTGCGAAATTCGGGCCGTCCTGATCCGCTCTCCCGGATTGCGCCAGCGGCCGGCGTCTGCGCCGACCGTTGGCGCCATCCAGGCTACGCAACAGGCCGCACGGCGTATGGGTGACTGCGTTCGCAGGGACGACGAGGAACGCTTCTCTACGTCAAACGCGGGGCTACTCGCCCCACGCCGCGAACGCCTCGTTGAAGGCGCGCTCGCCCGGCGCGCCCTTTTCGATGGCGATGATGGCGCGGCGCTGGTTGACGTAGACCAGCGGGACGTCGAACCAGGAACGCTCCTTCAGGAGCTGCAGGTTGCGCGAGCGCTCGGACTCGACGTTCGACAGGCCGACCAGGAAGAAGCCGTCGGTGACCTTGACCGCGAGCGCCGACAGCGGCGTGCCGCGCGCCTGCTCGTTGGATTTCATCAGGATGCCCGGCACGTTGCCGACGCCGCCGCCGGTGAAATCCTGCGGCAGGATGAAGGTCAGCTCCGCGGTGTGGCTGGCCGGCAGCGAGGTGTCGGTGTTGCGGCGGAACGACATCGTCATCTTGAACTTGCGGTCGGGGATCTCGATGTCGGCGCGCACGGCGATATCGGCCTTCTGGCCGGCGGAGGCCTTGATCTGTTCGGTGCGCCAGATCACCGAGCCGACATATTGCTTGCCCTTGGGATCGGAGGGATCCTCGTCATACAGCACCACGCGCTGCGCCACCGGGGCGAGCTGGTCGGTCGACGACGGCTGGCCGACGCGATCGGGAATCTTCGGCTTGGTCGCCGGCGTCCCCGGATCCTTCGGCGCTTCCACCACCGTCGATGACGACTTGAACAGGCCGCTGACCGCCGTCACCACCGACTTGCCCCACAGGATGCCGGCGCCGACCAGGATGAGCACCACGCCGATCGCGATCGCGCTCTTGAACGGAAACACCGCGCCCGAGCGGACGCGCTTCTTCGCCTCGCTTTCGCGATCCTGCGTCAGCCGCGGTCGCTGCGGCGGCTGCGCCGCGGCGGCGTAGCGCTCGGCCTCCTCGACGGATTCGTCATACGAATAGGGCGGCGCGTCGGAATTCGGCGCCGCGGTTCTCCATGCTCGGTTCGAGCCGGTCGAATTCCGGCGAGGGCGACGGCACGTTGGCGTAGGTCTTGCGCGCCGAGCGGGTGGCCTGCGCGGCGGCGCGGCCGAGATCGTCGGCGTCGGCGGCGATGTCGCGGAAGCCGCGCATCGGCCTGCGGCACATTGTTGTCGGAACCGCGGCGCGGCGCGCCGGTGCGTTCGCGGGTCGGCGGCAGCTGCGGATCCTGCATCGGGACCTGCGGCGGCTGCGGACGCGGCGAAGGCGGAGGAGCCTCCGGACGAAGATTGCGCGGCGAACGGTCGTCCTGGCCGAGCGGCGGACGTTCGTTGCGCGCCGGCGGCGGTGCAGGCGGAGCCGGGGCGCGCGGACGCGGCGGCGCAGCCGCGGGCGGCGTATCCGGCGGCGGCGCCGGTTCGCCCGGCCGCGCCGCGGGCCGGGTGGTGGCGCGGAATGAATCGCCGGCGCGGGCGCCGCCGCGCGAGGCATCGCGGGCCCGCTGCGCGGCTTCGGATTCGACCTTGCGCACGGCCTCTTCCAGCGACAGCCGCTCGCGGGTGATTTCGGATTCGCTCAGGGGGGGCTGCACGCTGCGCAACTGCGCGATCAGCGCGGCGCGCGCCCGCTCATACAACGCACGGCGGCTCTCGCCGGGAGCACTGGGGTCCAGTCCGGCAATGGCGCGGGCGATCAGCGGGTAGTAATCAGCCATATCGTCTCAACATTGCAGGCCTTCCGGTAATATCTCGTTAAGCCTCGAACGGGTTCTGGACCAGAATAGTATCGTCGCGCTCCGGGCTGGTGGAAAGCAAGGCGATCGGGCAACCGATCAGTTCCTCGATCCGGCGGACATATTTGATCGCCTGCGCCGGCAGATCGGCCCAGGAGCGGGCGTTGGCGGTCGGCTCCTTCCAGCCCTCGATGGTCTCGTAGATCGGCTCGACCCGGGCCTGCGCGCTCTGGCCGGCCGGCAGATGGTCGATCTCCTCGCCGTCGAGCGTGTAGCCGGTGCAGACCTTGATCTCGTCGAAGCCGTCGAGAATGTCGAGCTTGGTCAGCGCGATGCCGTCGATGCCGCAGGTCTGCACGGTCTGGCGCACCAGCACGCGTCGAACCAGCCGCAGCGGCGCTTGCGGCCGGTGACGATGCCGAACTCGCTGGCCGCGCTCGCCGATCATGCTGGCCGATCTCGTCGTCCAGCTCGGTCGGGAACGGGCCCTCGCCGACGCGCGTCGTATAGGCCTTGGCGATGCCCAGCACATAGCCGACGGCGGACGGGCCGAGGCCGGAGCCGGTCGCGGCCTGCGCCGCCACGGTGTTGGACGAGGTCACGAAGGGATAGGTGCCGTGGTCGACGTCGAGCAGCGCGCCCTGCGCGCCCTCGAACAGGATGCGCTTGCCGGCGCGGCGCTTCTGCGTCGAGCAGGGCCCAGACCGTGTCGGCGTAGGGCAGCAGCTTGCGGCGCGATCGCGGTCAGCTGCGCAGCAGCTCGCCGCCGTCGATCTCGGCGATGCCGAGGCCGCGGCGCAGCGCGTTGTGATGCGCCAGCAGGCGCTCGATCTTGTGCGGCAGAGTGTCGCAGGGTCGGCCAGATCCATGACGCGGATGGCGCGGCGGCCGACCTTGTCCTCATAGGCCGGGCCGATGCCGCGCCTGGTGGTGCCGATCTTCGGTCGCCGCGTTGGAGGTCTCGCGGAGCTGGTCGAGCTCGCGGTGCAGCGGCAGGATCAGCGTGGCGTTGTCGGCGATGCGCAGGTTCTCGGGCGTGATCGGCGACGCCCTGGCCGCGCAGCCTGGCGATCTCCTCGAGCAAGTGCCAGGGATCGACCACCACGCCGTTGCCGATGACCGACAGCTTGCCCGGCCGCACGACGCCCGAGGGCAGCAGCGACAGCTTGTAGGTCGACGCCGTCGATGACGAGCGTATGGCCGGCATTGTGGCCGCCCTGGAAGCGCACGACGACGTCGGCCTGCTCGACAGCCAGTCGACGATCTTGCCCTTGCCCTCGTCGCCCCACTGGGCGCCGACCACCACCACATTGGCCATTTCGCAAGATTTCCCTCTGCAATAGCTTCCAACGAGAATGACCGGTTCGGAAAAAGGGTCCCCGCTGTTCCGGATCATGCGCCCAGCCCAAAATCACGGCCGGGGCCGCTCGCATGCGAGGCAGACAATCGGATAAAGGAAGCGGGCTATCGACGCAAGCAAGAAGGGGGGCTCAAGAGGGGGTTGGAAGCTCTCCAACCCATTGATATCCCCTGAAAATTTGTGGCAGCGCCAAGGCAAGGCCATGGCCGGCGGAGTGTTTGCCTGGCTAAAGCAACACAAAAAACGCCACGACGCCGCAGCCATCGCTGCAGCTACCGCACGCCGTTGGCCACGGCCGCCTCATGCGGCGGCCGCGCCGCTTGGATAATTCAACCCGGCCGCGGAGACGGAGCCTGAATACGCCCGGTCAGCTCTGCTGTTTGGGGGAACAGGTGGACATTCCGAACAGCGCATAGGCCGGGCAAAAACCAAAGACGGCGGTCGCGAGCGGCACCACGCCGATCCAGCCGACCCAGTTCCAGCCGGTTTGCGGGAAGCCGATGGGGATCGCGAATGCGATCAGCACCAGCCCCGCGACGATCCGTACGATCCGATCGACCGATCCAACATTGCTCATGATGCGATCCTTTCGAGAATGCACATGAATGATATCGGGCTGTCAGGGCCGGACATTGACGTGAGTCAATTGGCCATCGCGATCGACGGCGTCGGAGGGGGCGCTGGCCCGGCGATATCGAGGCGTCCGGGTGAAAATGATCCTGACGGCCGTGACGGCCAGCCCGGGAATTTGCTATCAGAACTCCGGCGATACGCGACGAGGGAGCCATGGCAGATGTCGAAGACCACGCCCGCGACCCTTGCGCTGCAGAAAGTTCGGCTGCGCCTTCAAGCTGCACACTTACGTCTACGATTCCGGCGCCGACAATATCGGTCTGCAGGCCGCCGAGGCGCTTGGCGTCGAACCGGACCGCATGCTGAAAACCCTGATGGCCGAGGTCGACGGCAAGCCGGTCTGCGTGATCGTGCCGTCGGATTGCGAAGTCAGCATGAAGAAGCTGGCTTCGGCATTCGACGGCAAGGCGGCGAACATGATGCGCCCGGCCGATGCCGAGCGGCTGACCGGCTATCATGTCGGCGGCATCAGTCCGTTCGGGCAGAAGAAGCGCGTACCGGTGGCGATCGAACTGGCGGCGCTCAGCCACCTGACCGTGTTCGTCAATGGCGGACAGCGCGGATTGCAGATCGAAATCGATCCCAATGACGCCGCGCTCGCTGCCGGCGCCGTCGCGCATGCGCTGACGGTCTAAATCGCGCCGAGGACGCGATCCGGCGGCGCTGCTCCGCCATGCGACGGGGCCCATCGCGCCGCCGGTTGATGCGCGTTCGCGACCGGTCAGGCCGCGAGCGATGTCCGCTCGGCGGATTTCAGCCGGGCGGGCTTTCCTCCCGGCGGATTCCTCGGCGGATGGTCGAGGCTGGACAACGCCTCGAGAATTTCATCGATCGAAACCGCCCGCCTGGTTCCGGGAATCGCGCGCAACGAGGGGCATGACGTCACCGCCGCGGCGTCGGATGCCCAGGAGGCCAGAATGGCCCGCTTTTCGGCCCGCGACAGCGTGGCGTCGGACAGCACATCCCGGGGATGATCGAAAACCGAACCGGGATGCAGGATGGTGTTCAGGTCGTACACCGTTTCATCAAAGCTGCGGTCTGCATTGGTCATGTCGTCCTCCTCGACTCCTTTCGTTTCGGGACGCCAATCGACTTAGAAAAGCGCAAGTCGAGTTCAAGAGCCGGCGGAAAAAAATTGAGGCCAGGCGTCGCCGCAGAATTCCCCGGCATTCCGGTGGACCTGCCATGACCTGCCCGGCGCATGGTCGAGATGCATCGCGCGCCATTGAAGTCGGCCGAAATCCGTGTCTGTGAGGCATGCCGGGCCACCATTCCGGCCCGGCTCCGCGCCGGGCGGGGTCCGGCGCCATGAACCGAGCCCAGAGAATGTCTGCTTCCGACCGCGCTTCGGGCGCCGCCTCGCCCCTCAACTGGCTCGCCAACCAGCCCTATCTGCTGCTCAGCCTCACCGCGCTGTGCTGGGCCGGCAACGCCATCGTCGGCCGGCTCGCCGCCGGGCATATTGCCCCGGTGACGCTGTCGTTCCTGCGCTGGTCGCTGGCGTTTCTCATCATCCTGCCGTTCGCCTGGAAGCATCTGGTGCGCGACTGGGGCGCGATCCGCGGCCGCCTCGGCATCATGGTCGTGCTGTCCATCACCGGGATCGGCGCCTTCAACACCATGCAATACTGGGCGCTCGAGCACACCCAGGCGCTGAACACGCTGTTGCTGCAGTCGGCCGGGCCGCTGTTCGTCGCGGTATGGTCGCTGCTGCTGCTCGGCGTCCGGCTGACGCTGGCGCAGGCCGGCGGACATCGCGCTGTCGATGGCCGGCGTGCTGGTGATCCTGCTGCACGGCGACCTCACCACGCTGACGAACATCGAGTTCAACAGCGGCGACATCATCTTCATCGCCGGCGCTGGCGATCTTCGGGCTGTATTCGGTGCTGTCGCTGAAGCGTCCGCAGATTCACGGCCTGTCGTTCGTCGGCTTTACCTTCGGCTGCGGCGCGGCCGTGCCTGATCCCGCTGTTGATCTGGGAACTGCTCGACGCGGCCGGTGATGCAGATCGACACCGCGAACCTGCTGACGCTGTTCTACGTCGCGGTGTTTCCCTCGACGCTGGCGTATCTCTGCTTCAATCGCGGCGTGCAGCTGATCGGCGCCAACCGCGCGGCGCCGTTCTTCCATGTAAGTCCCGGTGTTCGGAGCCGCGATGGCCATCGTCTTTCTCGGCGAGCACCCGCAGTTGTTCCACCTGATCGGCTTCGCGCTGGTGCTGACCGGCGTATTCGTGGCGTCGCGCAAGCCCGCGCCGGCGGGTTGAAGCGCTGAAGCCGGCTCTGCCGCCCAGTCCCGGAAAGCGGTGACGAACGGCGGCAATTGCGCTATCTCTTGGGCCTGCTTCAGCTGGATTGTGGAACATGAAATCGCGGGCGAGCAGCCTGATGATCGGATCGGTGGCCCTGGTGTTGATCGCCGGGTCGTTCGGCGCGTTTCTCGGCGCCAGGAAGCTCGCTGGCCTCCAGGGACAGGTACCGCTGCGGGTCATTTTCGAAGGTTCCGCATCCGGCCTGCGCAAGGGCGGCAGCGTCAATTTCGACGGCGTCCGGGTCGGCGAAGTGGTCTCGCTGACGCTGGACAACCCGCGCCGGGTGGTCGCGCTGGCCAGGATCGACGAGCACCGCTCCGGTTCGCAAGGACACCGAGGTGGGACTTGAGTTTCAGGGATTGACCGGCGTGGCGGCGATATCGCTGACCGGCGGCGCGATCGACGGTCCGCCGGTCCCGCTGGACACGGACGGAGTTCCGGTGCTGACCGCCGATCCGGACGCGCTGCTGGACGTGCAGGAGAAGATCAGGGTGGCGCTGCGCAACGTCGACAAGATCATCACGGAGAATGAAGTGGCGGTGAAGGATACGCTGCTGAATTTCGAGACATTTACGGCGACGCTGGCCGGCAACGGCGATCGCATCACCGCCATCGTCGACTCCGCCGATCAGGTATTGGCAGGCGTCGATCGCGGCCTCGTCAGCACCGATCGCTTCATCGCCAATCTCGGCAGCGACAAATATGGCGGCGAGCTGTTGCCTACCGTGATCTCGCTTCGCGAACTGATCGAGAGCTTCGACAAGCGTTCCGCGTCCTGGATGTCCGACACCCGCCGCATGCTCAGGGATGTCAGCGAGTCGGCGCAGAATGCGAGCCGGAAGTTTGGCGGGCGGCCCGCCCGACGGTAGCGCGCCCGGCGCCCGCTTACGGCTGCGGGTCGCTGACGAGATTGCCCGCAGGGATCGAGACGCGCCAGCTCAACCCGCGAGCCGCGAAATCCATGGTTACCTTGCCGTCGAGGGAACGTTCGACCATTTCGCCGATGACGACATGACCAAAGCCTTTTCGGGTGGGCGGTGACGCAGGCGGGCCGCCTTGCTCGATCCAGTCCAGCAACAGCTGCGGGGCCGCATCCGCATCGGCGGCGAATGCCCAGGATATTCCGACCCTGCCCGCCGGCCGCGACAGCGCGCCGTATTTGATCGCGTTGGTCGCCAGTTCGTGGAGTGCTAGGCCGATCGCCTGCGCGGCTTCCGCGGTCAGCACAACATCCGGCCCGGAAATCTCGAAACGCGAGCTTTGTATTTCGGCAAAGGGAGCCAGTTGCCGGCGCACCAGTTCGGAAAGCGGGGCTCCTTGCCAATTCCTGCTGACGAGAACGTCGTGCGAAGCCGCCAGCCCCTGCAGGCGCAGTTCGAACCGTCTTTCAAACTCCTTGATGGTCTCGGAGGTTCGCGCGGTCCGGCGGGCGATCGACTGGATCACGGTCAGCAGGTTCTTCGAGCGATGCGAAATCTCGTGCATCAGAAACTGGACATGGTCCTCGGCCGCCTTGCGCTCGGTGACGTCGGTGACGATGCTCACCATCCGTTCGGCCTTGCCGTCGGGCGCCCGGGCCACAACCTGGCCGCGCCCCCTGAGCCAGAGCATCGTTCCATCGGGCCACACCACCCGGTACTCCGACGTGAACGAATCCTGCTGGTCCGCCAGTTCGTGGAATTTCTGCACCAGATGGCGGTCATCGGGGTGCAGCGCGGTCCGATACTCGTCCCGCTCGCCGCCGACATGTCCGCGGCCGTCGGGAAGATCGATGCCGAACAGGGCCATTCCCTCCTGGGTCCAGAGCCGCGTCCTGGTCACCAGATCGGTTTCCCATGTGCCCATGCGTCCGGCCGCGAGTGCAGTGCGGTATCGCGCCTCGTTTTCGCGAAGCTGCCGGTTCACCTCGGTCAACTCTTCGGTCTTGCGCTCCAGCGCCCGCTTCGACTCGATGAGTTCCCGCTCCGTGCGTTGCCGGGCCAGCAGGATGCTCTCGGCGCTCTCCAGCGCCGCGGCGCGCAGGCTTTCCTCATCGTCCCTGTCGGCTGCCATCAGCGGCCCGTAACCTTTCCTGCGGCCAGCGCGATTCCGGCATCGAACACCAGCCTTGGGACAAAGCCGATCGATTCTGTGGGAACGGTCATCAACACCTTCCCGGCGCGGCGATTGCGACACGGACCGCGACCTGTTCTATTCCAGACTATACAAATCAATTCAGATAGACAGGCCGAAATTCCATGATTAAGGCATCGCATCAGACCTCCGGGAAATCCCGCGGGGACGCCAGCAGAGGGATCGCGCGACGTGCACGATAAGACCGCGAACCCGACCCGCCCGCCGCCGACCGTGAACCGCGCGCAGAGCGCGGTGCCGCGCAGCCTGCGGCGCTATCTTTCGCTCGACGATTTCGAAGCGACCGCCCGGCGCCGGTTGCCGAAATTCCTCTACGGTTACATCTCGGGCGGCGCGGAGACCGACGCCTCGGTGCGCGACAACCGCCGGGCCTTCGAGGAATACGGCTTCGTGCCGCGGGTGCTGAACGACGTCTCCGGCCGCGAGCAGACCACCACGCTGTTCGGCAAGACCTATGCGGCGCCGTTCGGCATTCCGCCGATGGGCTCGGCAGCGATGTGCGCCTATCGCGGCGACATCGTGCTGACGCGCGCGGCAGCCGCGATGAACCTGCCGATGATCCTGAGCGCCTCGTCGCTGATCACGCTGGAGGATGTGCGCCGCGAAAATCCCGATGCCTGGTATCAGGCCTACCTCGCAGGCGAGCCGTCGCGCATCGAGCCGCTGGTCGACCGGGTCGCCGCCGCCGGCTACGACACGTTTGTCGTGACGGCCGATGTGCCGGTGCCGCCCAACCGCGAGAACAATATCCGCAACGGCTTTCAGGTCCCGCTGGCGATCACGCCGCGCGTCGCCTGGGACACCGTCAGCCACCCGCACTGGCTGCTCGGCACCTGGGCGCGCACGCTGATGAATCACGGCATGCCGCATTTCGAGAACATGGACGCGCAGCGCGGACCGCCGGTGCTGGCCAAGAACCTGATGCGCAACATCGGCCACCGCGACCAGCTCGCCTGGAAGCATGTCGAACTGATCCGCAAGCGCTGGAAGGGCAAGCTTGTCGTCAAGGGCCTGATCTCGCCGGCGGATGCGCGGATCGCGCGCGAGAGCGGCGTCGACGGCGTGATGGTCTCCAACCATGCCGGCCGCCAGCTCGACTACACGGTGTCGGCGCTGCGCACGCTGCCCGAGATCGCCGCCGAAGCCGGCGGCATGACCGTGATGCTCGACGGCGGCATCCGGCGCGGCACCGACGTGATCAAGGCGCTGGCGCTCGGCGCCAAGTTCGTCTTCGTCGGCCGGCCCTTGCTCTATGCTGCCGTCGCCGGCGGCGAAGCCGGCGGTGCAGCGCGCGCTCACCCTGCTCAAGGAGGAGATCCACCGCGATCTGGCGCTGCTCGGCATCCGCAGCATCGCGCGAGATCACGCCGGATCTGGTGCGACGGTTTTAAGAAAGCGTTTGCAACATGCGCGGGTCCCGCTGACGCAGGACCCGGGACGGTCCGAAAGGCTGGGTCGACCGCGCGCTGGATTACAGGGGTGGGCAAAGCACCGCATGCCCACCCTTCATCGAACGGGCGTAAGAGCAGGTTCGTCGGTCGGCACGGCGCTTGGCGCCTTTGCCCGCCCTACATCTTGAACTTGCTGTAGGCTTCCTTCGTCGCAATGATCGACGTGTTCGGCGCAGCCGTTGCGGCGGTGCGGGTCGCAGCGGCTTTCGTAGTCAGGCGAGGTCATCATGTCGATGAACGCGGCGACCGTCGGGATAATACACCAGCGCCAGATAGTCCCATTGATTGCCGTGCTTGCTGCCCGAGCGCGACCGCCTTGGCGTCGCCGGTCCACAGCAACGTGCCGCCGCGCGCCTTGATCATCGGCACGGTGAGCGCGCTGTAGCGCAGGTAGGCGTCCCAGCCGGAGCCGTCGCCGTCGAGCGAGCGCTCGTGAAACCGCATCAGGTTCACCATCACCACCGGCCCCTGCGTGCTCCAGCTCCTTCAGACCCTCGATATTCAACAAGTCCACGCCCATGGCCGCGCCTCGCTCCGCTCTGATTCCGGCATTGTAGCATTGCGGAGGCGGGACTTGTCGCGCGGCGTGAAATCCGGCACAACTGCGCCTCGAGCATGACCATTCCCGCGCCAGCGCCGCCTGCCCCCGGTCCGGTCGGGTGGCTCAACAACCAGCCCTATCTGCTTCTGAGCCTGACCTCGCTGTTCTGGGCCGGCAATATCGTGCTCGCGCGCTATGTCGCCGGGCCATGTGCCGCCGATGACGCTGTCCTGCGTCCGCTGGATCGGCGCCTTCCTGATGCTGCTGCCGTTCGCCTGGCCGCACCTGACGCGGGACTGGCCGGCGCTGCGCGCGCGTCTGCCCCTGATGCTGGGGCTGTCGGCCACCGGTTTTGCCTTCAACAATGCGATTTCCTACTGGGCGCTGCAATATACCGAGGCGCTGAACGCGCTGCTGATCCAGTCGTCGGGGCCGCTGTTCGTGGCGCTGTGGTCGCTGCTGCTGTTCGGGGTGCGGCTGACCCTGCGCGCAATTCGCCGGCATCACGATCTCGCTCGCGGGCGTGCTGACCATCATGCTGCGCGGCGATCTCGTCGCGCTCGTCAACATTCAGTTCAACCGGGGCGACGTGATGTTCGCCTGCGCGGTGCTGAGTTTCGGGCTGTATTCGGCGCTGATGACGCGGCGGCCGCGGATCCACCAGCTGTCGCTGATTTCCTTCACCATCGGCTGCGGCGCGCTGCTGCTGCTGCCGTTCTCGATCTGGGAATATTCGACCGGCGTCACGCTGAAGTCCGACTGCGCTGACGATGGCGACGCTGACCTATGTCGTGATCTTTCCCTCCGACGCTGGCGTACCTGTTCTTCAACCGCGGCATCGCGCTGATCGGGCCGAACCGCGCTGCGCCGTTCCTGCATCTGGTGCCGGTATTCGGCTCGGCGATGGCGATCCTGCTGCTCGGCGAGCAGCCGCGGCTGTTTCATCTGGTCGGCTATGTGCTGGTGCTGGCCGGCGTGGTGATCGCCTCGCGGCAGGCGTCGGCCGCAGGCTAGCCGGCCATCGATGACGTCACCTGCGACCATGCGCGCAAGGCCGTCGGGGGCGTCAGGTGTCGGGGAGCAGCGATCGTCGCGGATGCCCGGCACGAGGCCGGGCATCACGCGTGAGGTGAAGGCGTCAGCGCGGGTTTACGCCGCGCGGACCTTGGTCAGGAAGCCATCGACCGCGCTGCGCAGCATGCCCGACTGATTGTCGAGTTCACGGGCATTCGACAGCACATCCGTGGCGGCCTTGCCGGTGGCCGTCGCCGCCGACGTGACGCCGCCGATATGGGCGCTGATCTCGCTCGATCCGGCCGCCACCGACTGGATGTTGCGGGCGATTTCGCGGGTGGCGTCGCCCTGCTGTTCGATCGCGGTCGGACAGGCTGACGGTGATCTCGCTCATCTGGGCGATGGTCTCGGTGATACCGCCGATCGAGGCGACCGCATCGCTGGTCGATGCCTGCATGGCGGCGACCTGGGCCGAGATTTCCTCGGTGGCCTTTGCGGTCTGGTTGGCCAGCGCCTTGACCTCGGAGGCGACGACGGCAAAGCCGCGGCCGGATTCGCCGGCGCGCGCCGCCTCGATGGTGGCGTTGAGCGCCAGCAGATTGGTCTGGGCGGCGATCGAGTGGATCAGTTTGACCACTTCGCCGATCTTCTCGGCGCCGGTCGACAGCGCGCCGACGGTGGCGTTGGTGCGCTCGGCATCGCCGACCGCCTTGCTGGCGATCTCGCTGGAGCGCGCCACCTGGCGGGAAATTTCGACCACCGAGCTGGAGAGCTCTTCCGCGGCGGCCGCGACCGTCCCGACGTTGTTCGAGGCATTTTCGCGAGGCCGCTCCGACCGTTGCCGCGCGTGCGCTGGCGTCGCTGGCGGTGGCAGTCATCGACTGCGCCGTGGTCTGCATGCCGGCCGCCGCGGTCGACACCGAGCGGACGATGCCGTTGACGCTGCGTTCGAAATCGCTGGCGATGTTTTCCATCGCCGCACGGCGCTCCGCCGCCGCACGCTCCTGGGTCTCCGCCTCGGCCTGTCTCCAGCCCGCGGATGCGCACGGCGTTATCCTTGAAGATCTGGACGGTCGCCGCCATCGCGCCGATCTCGTCGCCGCGGCCGATGCCGGGGATCTCGCCGTCCAGCGAGCCATCGGCCAGCGCCTGCATGCGGGCGCCGAGCTGACCGAGCGGACGGCTGATGCTGCGGCCGATCATCCAGGCGATGCCGCCCGCGACCACGCCGATGCCGAGAATGGCGAGGCCGAGCATCCACATGATCGGCCTCAGCTTGGCGTCGAGATCGTCGAGATAGGCGCCGGTGCCGACAAACATGTTCCATGCCGGGGATGGCCACGGCATACGAAATCTTGCGGATGATTTCCTTCTCACCGGGCTTCTGATATTCGTAGGTGAGAATGACCTCCCCCTTGGCGGCCACGCCGTCGCGCAGTTCGCGCGCCAGCTTCCTGCCGTTGGTCTCGACGTCGATACGGTTGGTGCCGATGCTGCTTGGGGTTGGGCGACATCAGCGTCGACGCCATCCATCGTGTAGCCGAACAGATAGCCGGCGCCCTTGTCGTAGGTCATCGAATTGCCGCGGCGGGCGAATTCGGCAATCGCGGCTTCCTTGGTCAGCTGGCCGGCCTCGACCTGCTTCTGCAGCCCGACCGCCATGTTGCGGCCCATTTCGACGATCGCCTTGGTCTGCTCGATGCGCGCGTTCAGCATCTCGCGCTGCATCAGATAGCCGGCGAGAACGCCGGCGGCGCACAGGCCGAGCAGGGTCACCCCCACCAGAATGCCGAGTTTGGGGGTGATCGTCAGATTGGTCAGCTTCACGGGGATATCTCCGGAGGGCGTGTGGCGATGCGATTGGCGCAATTGATTTCCGCACGATATAGTGAGACCCTTTAGCGTCTCCTTACGAAGCCCCCCGTGAAATCACCGGATGCACTGCCGCCTTCGTCTTCAGGCAGCCGGGATTGTGCGGAGAGCTGACCAGGACGCTGGGGAAACGAAGGCCGCGACGCCTTATCGCGGTCATAACCAACACCGAACGTCAAATCGGGAGCAGGAAATGCCGAAATTCAGGGTGGTGACGCCGAAAGGCGCGAGTTTCACGGTCGCCGGTGGCGGCTACGACTATGAGAAGGAGGCGCTCGATCCGATCGGCGCCGAAATCATCGAGGCGCCGGCCAACGAGGCGGAATTCATCGCCGCCGCCAGGACCGCCGACGCCATCTACGCCAAGGGCATGCCGATCACCAAAGCGGTCATCGACGCGCTCGAAAACTGCAAGGTGATCACGCTCGGCAGCGTCGGCGTCGACAGCGTCGACGTCAAGGCCGCCACCGCGCGCGGCATTCCCGTCACCAACATTCCCGACACCTTCATCGAGGAAGTCGCCGACCACGCCATGATGCTGCTGCTGGCCGGCTTTCGCCGGCTGGTCGAGCAGGACAAGATGGTGCGCGAGGGCCGCTGGTCGGAGGGCCGCCCGGCGCTGTTGAAGATCCCGCGGCTGATGGGCCAGACGCTCGGCTTCATCTCCTTCGGCCGCGTGGCGCGCGCGGTCGCCAAGCGCGCCGCGCCGTTCGGCCTGCGCATGATGGCCTACGACCCGTTCATCCAGGAAACGCTGATGTCCGACCACGGCGTGATCCCGGCGACGCTGTCGGAAGTGCTGTCGCAATCGGACTTCGTCTCGATGCATGCCCCGGCGCGGCCGGAGGTGCATCACATGCTCGGCGAGAAGCACTTCCGGCAGATGAAGCCGACCGCCGTCTTCATCAACACCGGCCGCGGCGCCACCGTGGACGAGGAAGCCGCTGATCAAGGCGCTGCAGGAGGGCTGGATCGCCCACGCCGCCCTCGACGTGCTGGAGAAGGAACCGCCGTCCCACAACAACCCGATGCTGTCGATGGAAAACGTCACCCTGACCGCGCACGTCGCCTCGGCGTCGGCGCGCTTCGACGAGGCGCGCAAGCGCCGCGTCGGCTACGAATTGTCACTGGTGCTGCAGGGCATGTGGCCGGTAAGCTGCGTCAATCCGTCGGTGCTGCAGAACACCTCGCTTCGACGCTGGCAGCCTGTCAGCATGGACCGCGGCCCGAACAGCTAGCCGAAGCCGCCGTCTTATCCGCCCGGCATCATCACGACGCCCTTGTCCTTGGGCCAGCGCACGCGCCAGGCGAAGCGCGATGTCCCTGACCTCGCCGGGCTTCGCCTCGAATGCCCATTCGAGCACGCCGCGCCGGTCGCGCAGATTGGTCGCGGTCGGCGGGGTCGTCGACGGCAGCATCTCGACCTGGATTTCCTCGTTCTCGCTGACCGGCAACTGGTCCTCGATCGCAATCCTGATCGGGAAATCATGGCCGTTGCGCACCGTGGTCTTGAAGGTGCGTTCGTCGGTCTTCGACGTCGTCACGATCAGGCCCGCCGATCCCTCGTTGCGCTTGACCACGGTGCGCTCGATCTTGACCTTGTCGTCGGCGCCGAAACCGAGCCGCACCGGTCTCGCCCTTGGCCGCGCTCGCCATCTGACCGCGGCCGACGAACACGCCGTCGCGATAGATCGAGACCCGGCCCGGCAGCAGCGGCGCGTCCTCGTTTTGCGCGAAGCCGGCTTCGAGAAACGCCGTGGGATCCCTGACCGGCGCCGAACGCACCGCGAGGTCAGGCGCAATGGTCGCGGTGGATACGCGCAGGCTCTTGGCGCCCTCGCTGGCGCCAAGGCTGACGCGACCGGGAATCCGGAACGTCACCTGGAAGCCGCCGACTTCCACCGCCGCCTCCTGCTCGTCGGCGCGCTTGGCGGCCAATTCGCAGCGCCATCGGCGCCGGCATTGCACGGGACCTCACGGCGTCCGAGGCGCCGCCCGCGGCCAGCGGACGCGGCGGGCTGCGGATACTGCACGATCAGCGAATTCAGCTCGGGCGCGCTGCCGCCGCGCGCGGTTCGGACCGTCGAGACCGCCAGCGCGACATTCGACCAGTCCTCGCCCGTGCGCTGCGTGATCTCGGCGCGGCGCACCAGTTCGAGTGCGGGCTTGCGGTCCTTCGCGCCGGTGTCGAGCCGGGCGTCGTAGAGCGGCGCCCAGCGCGCGCCGCGCACGGCGTAGGTCACCCGCAGCGTCGTCTTCGCCGCGGTGGCGGCGGCGAGATCGATTCGGACCTCGAGCTTGCTCGGCGGCTTGATCGCACGATCGGATTCCAGCCGCGCGATCTCGCGGTCGATGTCACGCTGCTTGCGTTCGGCGTCGCGTATCGCGCTACCGGCGCTGGCGACCTCTTCCGCGACCGCGGCAAAGGCCGCGCGCCATTCGGCGATCGGACGCGCCTCGCCCTTTTCTCCCAGCCCGGCGGGAGAGGCTTCGGCAAAACGCTCGGCAAATTTGCGGCGCGCGGTGGCCGCATGGATCGCACCTGCGAGATTGGCGCGCTCGTCCTTGAGCGCCTCGATACGCTTGTCGAGTTCCGGCAGATTGACCGGCGGCGCCGCCCGCGGCGGCCTGGTGTCGATGGCGCCGATGGTGAACCTGGTCCCCGCCTCACCCTCGACCCGCAGCGAGGACGGATCCAGCGCCAGCGGAAAATCCTTCGCCACCAGAGTGTTGTCGCCGGACGGCAGGTCGAGCGTGATCAGGCGCGTGACGCTGGCGCCGTCGGGATAGACCGTGACGGCGTCGACCGACGAGGTGACATCGATATCGGCCGCCCGCACCGGCATGGCGGCCAGGGCCGCAACCGCGACCAGGCTGGTCGTCACGAGAATGTTGGCAATCGTTGGCATGAATTTCCCTCCCGCAAATCTTCCCGAAGCGCGCAATGAATCGTCCGCCCCGGCGGTGCCGGACGCGCAAAAGACGCATCACCACCTGTAATGAGACGTCGCGATCAAGCAACGGGTTCGATTGAGGTAACGATAAGGCGCGGCCAAGGCGGCGGCGCGGCGGATCAGGTCTCGCGTCCCAACAAGCCGAACAGCCATTCCACCCCGGCATCCATCATCGCAACCTTGGGGACGATCGCCCGGATCTGGAATCGCCGCGTCGGAAAAGGCAGCGGTGTGCCGATCAAGCCGAAGCGCACCCCATGCATCGCCAGCAGGCTCTTCGGCAGCGCGGCGATCAGATCGCTTTCCGCGATCAAGGCAAATGCCAGCATGAAGTTCGGCACGGTCAGCGCGATACGGCGCGACCGGCCCTCGCGGGCAAGGACATTGTCGACATTGGTGTGCGGGTCGCCGGTCATCGACACCACGATGTGTTTCATGGCGCAGTAGCGGTCCAGCGTCGGCGCTTCGGCGAAGGGATGCCCGGCGCGCGATACGATCACGAAATCCTCTTCGGAGATCATCTTGTGGACGAAGCGCGCGGGTACTTCATCCAGCGGAACGATCACGACGTCAGCCAGGCGCGCGTCAAGTTCGGTGATCGCGCTGTCACGCAGCACCGTGCGCATGCTGATATCGATGCCCGGCGCGTTGCGCTGGATCTCCCGCAGCAGCGGCGGCAGCAGCACCGTCCCGTCCGGCGCGCCGATCGTGAAGCGCCGCTCGGAACGGGCGGGATCGAACGGTTCGGCGGACGTCACGACCCGGCGGACGCGCGCCAGAATATCGGCGATCGGCTCGGCCAGTTCGAGGGCGCGCGCGGTCGGCGCCACGCCCTTCGGGGTGCGCAGAAACAGGGGGTCGTTGAGCAGGAAGCGCAGCCGGTTCAGGCCGTGGCTGACCGCGGACGGCGTCAGGTGAAGCCGCAGCGCCGCCTTGCCAACATGCCGCTCCGCCAGCACGGCCTCGAAGACCGGAAGCAGATTGAGATCGGCATTCCCGAGATGAATTTCGTTCAGCATATCCTTGAAATCATATCATGAAACTCATTTCGGTCCAGCCACTACCAATTCGTAAGCAGCGAAGTGATCCGCACCGAAACCGCCGCCCAAGGCCGCTGCGACCGTAACTCGTTGAAAATCAAACCCTTATGGAGAGCATCATGTCTACAACTGCCAAAACCCTCATCCGGCGACTGATCAGGAGCAGCGCCGTTTCAGTGATCATGTTGGGTCCGATGAGCATCGCCGCGCACGCCGCCGGTGCCAATGCCCAGATCCACGGCAACGGCTTCAGTGCCACCGTCCTCAAGGTCGTTTCCGAAAACGGAACGTCCTGGACCAAGATCGAGGGAAGCACCATCAACTTGCCCGTCACCGTCCACGTCGGAATGCCCCCATATCGGATCGTAAACTACAGGGTTCGCCAGCTCGGCCATCCCAATGGCCAGTATTTTGTCAACGTTTCCCCTGACAAACAGCACGCCGATGAGGTCAACTTCTCGACCTTCTATGAAGGCTCGACCGACTATCTGACGGCGGCGGAAAAGCAGACGATTATTGCCGGATGCAATTCCAAACTCGGCGAAGGAAAGGGCATTCGTGAAAGCCACAACATCTTCGGCGGCGTCGGCGTCGAGCTGATCGCCTCGTTCCTGACAGAGAGCAAGGGCCTTCCTTCGGACGGACTGGGCGGCGCGCCACACAAGTCCCACGCCAACGTCTCCGTGCCGGTGAAATGCGAAGGCAAGCACGGCAGGGCCGATGACGTCGCGGCCAAGGAGCCGAGCTTTGGCGTCAAGGCCATCCACCTGCGCTTCATGACCACGGCGGGTTACCCGACCAAGCCGAATCCCGCCACCAAATGCCAGATGACTGAAGCCAAGGTGCGGCTTGAAACCTCCAAGGCCGGAGGCGTCAAGTTCAAGCTGTGGACCAAGGTCGGCAACCAGCCGATGCAGAGCCAGTTCGTCGAAACATTGTCGAAGTTCGTTGGTCCAGGCAAGTACGAGGCGACCTTCAGCAAGACCTTCACGGTCGACAAGTCCACGGCAGTTCAAGCGATGGCCGAGGATCTGAGCAACCCGATCGGTCTGTCAACCGGTTGGAAAATGGTGAATGTCAAATGCACCGGCGCCGGCGGCGGCGGCTTCTCGGGGACGCCGGGCAACGCCAATCCGGACGGCCTGCCGCGGTCGAACCCGAAGGCGCCGAGGCTGGTCGTTCCCGGTGTAGCCGTCGGCACCAAGGTCGCGCCGGTCCCGACCCGGACCGCGCCGCATCTGCCGCAGCGTCTCGGGCGAGACAGGATCCAACCGATGCCCAACGCGGCGGCGGCCAGGGACCGGTTCTATCCGTCCAAGATACGCGTCAATTAGATCGTCCGCGAAAAAGCGATCTCCGACGCGTCAGCGGACCCCGATCCAGCGATCGGGGTCCGCATCTCGCTTGCGTCCTGGTTAAAACACCAGCGCCTTGGCCTGCTTGACCTGCGGCAGCGCCTGCACCTTGGCGAGCACGTCGGCCGGCACCGTGCCGTCGACCTCGACCAGCGCGATGGCGTCGCCGCCCTGCTTGGTGCGGCCGAGATGGAAGGTCGCGATGTTGAGCTTGGCGTCGCCGAGCAGGCCGGCGAACTTGCCGATGAAGCCGGGCTTGTCTTCATTGGTGATGTAGATCATCGACTTGCCGAATTCGGCGTCGACCCGGATGCCCTTGATGTCGACCAGCCGCGGCTTGCCGTCGGCATAGACGGTGCCCGACACCGAACGCTCCTGCCGCTCGGTGGTGACCGTGACCGTGATCAGGCTTTCGTAATCGCTCTGCGCCGCGCGCACGATCTCGTCGACCACCATGCCGCGCTCCTTGGCGATCACCGGCGCCGACACCACGTTGATGTCGCCCAGCATCGGCCGCAGCAGGCCCGACAGCGCCGCCGAGGTCAGCGCCTTGATCTTCATTTCGGCGACCTGGCCCTCATAGGTGATCTGCGACTTTCGCGATGCCGGTCTCGGTCAGCTGGCCGGCGAACGAGCCGAGCTTCTCGGCGAGCTCGATGAACGGCTTCAGCTTCGGCGCTTCCTCCGCGGTGATCGAGGGGAAGTTGACCGCGTTGGAGATCGCGCCGCTCAGCAGATAGTCCGACATCTGCTCGGCGACCTGCAGCGCGACGTTCTCCTGCGCCTCGGTGGTGGCGGCGCCGAGATGCGGCGTGCAGATCACGTTGGGATGGCCGAACAGCACGTTCTTGGTGGCCGGCTCCTCGACGAACACGTCGAAGGCGGCGCCGGCGACCTGCTTGGAATTCAGCGCATCGACCAGCGCCTGCTCGTCGACCAGCCCGCCGCGCGCGCAATTGATGATGCGCACGCCCTTCTTCATCTTCGCGAGCGCCGCCGCGTCGATGATGTTCCTGGTCTTGTCGGTCAGCGGCGTGTGCAGCGTGATGAAATCGGCGCGCTTGAACAGTTCGTCGAGCTCGACCTTCTCGACGCCGATATCCCTGGCGCGCTCCGGCGACAGGAACGGATCGAACGCGATCACCTTCATGCGCAGGCCGAGCGCGCGGTCGGCGACGATCGAGCCGATATTGCCGCAGCCGATCACGCCGAGCGTCTTGCCGGTGATCTCGACGCCCATGAAGCGGTTCTTCTCCCACTTGCCGGCCTGGGTCGAGGCGTCGGCCTGCGGAATTTCGCGCGCCAGCGCCAGCATCAGCGTGATGGCGTGCTCGGCCGTGGTGATCGAATTGCCGAACGGCGTGTTCATCACGATGATGCCCTTGGCCGTCGCAGCCGGAATATCGACGTTGTCGACGCCGATGCCGGCGCGGCCGATCACCTTCAGCCTCGTCGCCTTCTCGATGATCTTGGCGGTGACCTTGGTCGCCGAGCGGATCGCGAGGCCGTCGTAGTTGCCGATGATCTCGGCGAGCTTGTCCTTGTCCTTGCCGAGATTGGGCTGGAAGTCGACGTCGATGCCGCGATCCTTGAAGATCTGCACGGCGGCGGGCGACAGCGCGTCGGAAATGAGAACTCTGGGTTTTGTCATGGGATGTGATCCTGCATCCTCCCCTGAACGGGCAGGTCGGCGCGAAGCGCCGGGGTGAGGTGAAACTGCGATGTGAATTCCAGTGTGCGCCGGTTATGGGAGCGATCACCCCACCCCGCCGCACCTGACGATGCGTCGACCCTCCCCTCAGGGGAGGGTGAAGATACTCACGCGGCCTTGGCGAGCGACGACTTCATCTCGGCGAACGCCCAGTCGATCCACTGCGTCAGCAGCGCGACGTCGCTGGCTTCGACCGTGGCGCCGCACCAGATCCGCAGGCCCGGCGGCGCATCGCGATAATGCGCGAAGTCGTAGCCGACGCCTTCCTTCTCGACCAGGCGCGACCAGCTTCTTGGCGAAATCCGCCTGCGCGTCCGGCGTCAGCGCCGTGATCGCAGGATCGACCACCTTCAGGCACACCGAGGTGTTCGAGCGGATCGCCGGGTCCTTCGCGAGGAAGTCGATCCACGGCGTCTTCGCCTCCAGTCGGCGAGCACCTTGGCGTTGGCGTCGGCGCGCGCCATCAGCGCCGTCAAGGCCGCCGACCGACTTCGCCCAGTTCAGCGCGTCGAGATAATCCTCGACGCACAGCATCGACGGCGTGTTGATGGTCTCGCCCTCGAAGATGCCTTCGTTGAGCTTGCCGCCCTTGGTCAGGCGGAAGATCTTCGGCAGCGGCCAGGCCGGCGTGTAGCTCTCGAGCCGCGCCACCGCGCGCGGCGACAGCACCAGCATGCCGTGCGCGGCCTCGCCGCCCAGCGCCTTCTGCCAGGAGAAGGTCACGACATCGAGCTTGGCCCAGTCGAGCGTCTGCGCGAACGCCGCCGAGGTGGCGTCGCAGATGGTGAGGCCTTCGCGGTCGGCCGTGATCCAGTCGGCATTCGGCACGCGCACGCCGGAGGTGGTGCCGTTCCAGGTGAAGACGACGTCGGACGCGGGATCGACCTTGGAAAGATCGGGCAGTTCGCCATAGCCGGCATGCAGCTTGGTGACGTCCTTGAGCTTCAGTTCCTTGACGATGTCGCTGACCCAGCCTTCGCCGAAGGATTCCCAGGCGATCGTGGTCGACGGGCCGCGCGCCGAGCAGCGACCACAGCGCCATTTCGACCGCGCCGGTATCGGACGCCGGCACGATGCCGATCCGGTAATCGGCCGGCACTTCAAGCACTTCGCGCGTCAGTTCGATCGCGAGCTTGAGCTTGGCCTTGCCGATCTTCGCGCGATGCGAACGGCCGAGGGCGGCGTCCTTGAGGTTTTGGGGGTTCCAGCCGGGGCGCTTGGCGCAGGGGCCGGAAGAAAAATGCGGCACGTTCGGCCGCAATGCGGGCTTCGCAGCAGTCATGATCTATCCTTCCAGATAGCTAGCCTCCCGTTGGGGGGAGGTGTCCCGCCGCGGTGATTAGGGGAATCGCCCGAAACCGTCAAGGAACTTTGGAAGGATCACAGCTGATTGATCGTTCGGCGCCGTCCTCCGGCGACGATGGCCGCGCCGGCTGCGAATCCAGCAACGCCGTCGCCTCGGTGATGAACCGGGCCGCCATGCGCTTGCTGGTGGTTTTCAGAATGCTCTTGTCGTCGGCCTTCACGACATACTCGTTGCCGACCCGAATAATCGAATAATTCTTCATGCGCGCTCCCCCAGCTGTCCTAAGCCCGACGGGATACAACACCGTGCCACGGATCGTTGCGGGAAAAACATTACGATGGGCTGGCTGGTTTATCGTGCGTTAACCGGATCGAACGGCAAAACCCGTTTCGCAATGAGCGCAAGGGTTATCCGGATCTCCCGCGAAATCGCCGCATCAAAATCGCAGCGTCATGCCGACATGGCTCGGTTGAAATCCCAGCCGCGCGTAAAACCGCTGCGCGTCGACCCGGCTGTTGTGCGTGAACAGCTCGACCAGCTTGCAACCCCTGGCGCGGGCTTCGGCCATCGCCCACTGCACCAGCTGCTCGCCGATGCCGCGGCTGCGGCAATGGGCGGCGACGCGGACGTCCTCGATCAGGCCGCGCCAGGCGCCCTGCGAGCTCAGTCCCGGCAGGATACACAGCTGCAGGCAGCCGATCACGGCGCCCTCGCCGTCCTGCGCCACCACGAGCTGGATGTTGGGATCGCGGTCGAGGCGCTCGAACGCCTCGAAATAGCCCGGCGGCAGCGGGACCTCGATCCGTTCGCGGGCGCTGCCGAGCGGATCGTCCGCCAGCATCGCCACGATGGCGCCGACATCGTCGCGGCGGGCGCGCCGGATGGTGACCTCGGGAGTCGCAGCCATGACGGATAACTCTCAATGCGCCGGCGGCAGCCCGAGAAACCGTTCGGCCGCGCCGATCCAGCGCCGCACGGCGGCGTAACCGTCGAGGTGGAAGCCGCCTTCGTGCGCCACGCGCGTATAGGCCAGCAGCGAGACATCGGCCAGCGAGGGGGCGTCGCCGATCAGGAATGGCGTCGCGGCGAGCTGCTGTTCCATCCGCGCCAGCGCGAAATAGCCGCGCTTGATCTTGTCGGGGTCGAGGTCCGAGGCCACCTTGCCAAGATAGACCATCTCGAAACGGCACACCGCGACATAGGGCTCGTGGCTGTATTGTTCCCAGAACAGCCACTCGTCCATCTTCGCCGCGGCGAAGTCGTCAGCGGGAATGAGATCGCTGCCGCGGGCGAGATAGCGGATGATGGCGTTGGACTGCGCCAGCACGCGGCCGTCGTCGAACACGACGGTCGGCACCTGGCCCGCGCCGTTGATCTTGAGAAATTCCGTGGTGCGCGTCTCGCCCTTGAGCGTATCGACGCTGACCCAGTCATAAGGCAGCGCCAGATGATCACAGACCCATTTCACCTTCAGGCAATTGCCCGAATTGGTGTCGCCGTAGATTTTCATCACCTGGCCGACTCCTCCGACAGGAGCCGTCATCCGACCAGCCACATCAGTGGCTGTCAAGCCGGGGCACACCTGCCCCGCGCTTTCAGAACTTGTAGCCGAGGCCTAGCCGGACGGTATTGATGTTGGATTCGATATTCGATGTGACGCGCTGATATTCGTATTCGACGCGCGTAAACAGCCCGCCCACCAGCATGACATCGACGCCAAGACCGGCGGAGTACCCATAGACGAGTTTCGTCTTGGTATCAGTGGTCCACGCCGGAAGCTGCGGCGCCGGGGACGCCGAGACGCTGCGTTCAACGGTTTGACTGCCTAGCCCGGCGCCCAGATAGGCATAAGGCAGGAAGCTTCCCATGATATAGCCGGCGCGCAGGCGCACCGAGCCGAAGTCCGACATCTTGATGACCGCATTCGAATAGGTGGTCGAAGCGATGGACAGATCGGGATTATAGGTGTTGCCCGTCGAATTGGAGGCGGCGCGGAACCCGCCATGGATGTAATTTGCCTCGATGCCGACAACGACGTCTTCCCATTGCGAGTTGTACCCGGCGAACGCCCCATACCCGTTATTGAGACTGTGCGCCCGTCCCAGCGACTGCCAATTGTAGGCAACGCCGACCGGCGGAAGGAAGGTCGACTGCATGTCGCTGTTGATGGCGGCCGGCACCCGTGAATTGATCGATCCCCAATCTGCCTGGCCGCCGACATAATAGCCCTGCCAGAAGACTCTGATGGTGCTCAACCCTTCGGTGAAGGAGCCACGAAGAAACGGCAGGTCGGCCGCTTGCGCGCCGGAGGTCGCCCCCAACAATATCGCCGCCGTCCAAAATCTACGCATTGCAACGCTCCATCAACACTCTGACTTGGCACCGATCATCGCCCGTTAACCTTAACCAATCGTTGTCGCGCGCGCGTTATCGCCGCGAACTCGCACGAAATCGAAAATCAATGTTGCGCCTGCGCGGCGCGGACTCGATCCGGGCAAAGCAAAACGGCGCGGGAATATCCCGCGCCGTTAAGCAGCATTAAGAAGCATCAGGCGATCGGAAGCGATCAGCCCTTGCGCATCAGCGGCGGCGCATAGACCGGCGGGCTGCTGAGGTCCCAGCGCACGCCGAGCTTGAGGTCATGCGAGGTGATGTTCTTGAAGGTCGTCGGGTTGACGATGTTGTTGACGCCGTCGAAGGTACGCAGATCGCCGGTCAGGCCATCGCCCATATCGAGATAGCGATAGGCGAGTTCGACCGTGAAGTTCGGCGTGACCTTGTAGGCGACACCGGCGTGCACAGCCCAGGCCAGATTCCATTTCGACACGTTGTCGCCGAAGGCTACGCCCGCCAGTGGGCGTATTGATGTCGGTGAAGTTGTTGATCGAAACCCGCGCGCCGCCGACGCCGGCGCCGATGAACGGCGTCATGCACCACCAGGTACCGAGATCGACATAAGCGTTGGCAAGCACGACCCACTCGTTCTTGGTGGCGTGATAGGTGTCGACGCCGAACGCAGGACCCGGGTAAGTAAGGTGATCCGTTCCGAAGAACTGCGAATTGCCGCGATACTCGCCGGTGACGTCGGCGCGGAACCAGTTGTTGACCTTGTAGCCGACGCCGAGGCCGAAGATGCCCGCAGTGTCGAAGCTGTTGTTCTGGACCGACGAGGTGGCGGCCGCGTCGAGCACATTGTTCAGGCGCTTGACCCGCTGATTGCTGAAACCGATGTCGCCGCGCAGATACCAGCCGCCGAAATCCTCGACCACCGGGGCCGGCGAGTACATCGGGGGCGGCGCGATGGCCATATCGGCGGCGTAAGCCATCGACGACAACATTGATGCCGCTCCGGCGGCAACGAGAAACTTAACGCTACGCATTGGCTTCGTCCTTTTGTCCGGTGAGGCAGACAGCGGAGGCCTCACATCAAAAACTCACGGACGAACGATGCTCCAAAATACTTAAGCGGCACTTAACCCTAATAATTAAGGTTGATAAACTGTTGCGTGCGACCGCCGGGGCGTGAACGGTGCGGCGGCAAGATCATTCGAAAATTCAATATTTTGCCGCGCGCCGGAACCGAAAGAGCGAAGCTGAATCTTTTCTTCAGATTTTTTTTGCGCGCAGAATCCTCCTGCCGGCAAGGGCGCCGGCCGTCGTCACAATCGTTACCAAATTATTGATAAAGCCCGGGAGATCCCGCGCGTCAGCGCGCTGCTCTCGGCATTTTCGGCAGGAACACCGCGAGCAGACCGATCGCCGGCAGGAACGCGCAGATCTGATAGACGAAGGCGATGCCGGTATGGTCGGCGACCTTGCCGAGCACCGCGGCGCCGAGCCCGCCGATTCCGAACGCAAATCCGAAGAACACCCCGGAGATCATGCCGAACCGGTGCGGCATCAGTTCCTGCGCGAAGACGATGATCGACGAGGTCGCCGAGGAAATGATGAAACCGATGAACACCGTCAGCACCGCGCTGGCGAGCAGCCCGGCATAGGGCAGCGCCAGCGTGAACGGCAGCGCGCCGAGGATCGAGAACCAGATGACGTATTTGCGGCCGAAGCGATCGCCGAGCGATCCGCCGAAGAAGGCCCCGGCCGCGTTCGCCGCCAGGAAGAGGAACAGATAGAGCTGCGCGGCCTGGGTCGAGACCGCGAACCTTTCGATCAGATAGAAGATGTAATAGCTCGACAGGCTGGCGACGTAGAGCTGCTTGGAAAACAGCAGCGCCACCAGCAATACCAGCGCAACCTTGACCCGGGTCGAACTCGGCGCGTCCGGATGGGGCGCCGGCGGCGCCGCCTTCCTCGCCGCGATCTGCGGCTTGTACCAGATTCCGATCCGCCACAGGATGACGATGGCGAGAAACGCGATCGATGAAAACCAGGCGATGCTGGGCTGGCCGAACGGCACCACGATCAATGCCGCGAGCAGCGGGCCCATCGAGGTCCCGAAACTGCCGCCGAGCTGAAACACCGATTGCGCGAAGCCGTAGCGCCCGCCGGAAGCAAGCCGGGCGATCCGGCGCGGACTCCGGATGGAACACCGCAGAGCCCAGTCCGACCAGCGCCGCCGCGACCAGGATCACCGGATATTGCTGTGCGGCGCTGAGCAACAACAAGCCGAAAAACGTAAATCCCATGCCGATGGCGAGCGAGAACGGCTGCGCCTTCTTGTCGGTGAAATATCCGACCACCGGCTGCAGCAGCGAGGCGGTGAACTGGAACGCCAGCGTGATCATGCCGATCTGCGCGAAGTCGAGCGCGTAGCTCTCCTTCAGGATCGGATAGACCGACGCGATCAGCGACTGCATGGTGTCGTTGAGGAAATGCGAAAAGCTGATGCCCGCCAGCACGACATAGGCCGGCCCGGTCGCGGCAGCGGACTTTGCGGCCGCGGACGCCGTGAGATCGGGCACCACCACCGGTGCGACCAGCGCCTCCTCACTGACGATGACGGGCTTGTTCAAGACCAAAATCCGGGATTCGGAGCGCAATAGCTCCTCCTACGACGGCGTCGCCGCGTCGACCAGCACCAATAGATAATGGCTGGGATGCGATCAGGCCGCGGCGGCCTGCCCGAGCGCCGAGACGATGTGATCGACCACTTCCTCGACCAGGATGCGGTCGTCGCCCTCGCCCATCACCCGGATCACGGGCTCGGTGCCGGAGGAACGGACCAGCAGCCGGCCGTGGCCGTTGAGCCGTTTCTCGCCGTCGACGATCGCGGATTTGACCTCGGCGTCGTCGAGCGGCTTGCCGCTGCGATAGCGCACGTTCTTCAGGATCTGCGGCAGCGGGTCGAAGCGGTGGCAGACCTCCGATACCGGGCGGCGAAGCTTCTGCACCACCGCCAGCACCTGCAATGCGGCGACGAAGCCGTCGCCGGTGGTGGCGTAGTCCGACAGGATGATATGGCCGGACGGCTCGCCGCCGACATTGTAGCCGCGGCTCAGCATCTGCTCGAGCACATAGCGGTCGCCGACCGGCGTGCGCATCAGCTCGATGCCGAGGCCGTCGAGGAAGCGCTCCAGCCCGAGATTGGACATCACGGTGGCGACGATGCCGGGCTTGGACAGCCGGCCGTCTTCCTTCCAGCTTTGCGCGATCACCGCGAGCAGCTGGTCGCCGTCGACGACATGTCCGCGCTCGTCGACCAGGATGACCCGGTCGGCGTCGCCGTCGAGCGCGATGCCGATGTCGGCGCGCATCTCGCGCACCTTGCGGCTCAGCGCTTCCGGCGCGGTCGAGCCGCATTCCTTGTTGATGTTGAAGCCATCCGGTTCGACGCCGATCGAAATGACGTCGGCGCCGAGTTCCCACAGCGCTTCCGGCACCACCTTGTAGGCCGCGCCATTGGCGCAATCGATCACCACGCGCAGGCCGTCGAGGCTGAGATCGCGCGGCAGCGTGCGCTTGGCGAATTCGATGTAGCGGTCATGCACGCCGTCGATGCGGCGGGCGCGGCCGAGACTGGCGCTCTGCGCCAGCTGCTTGTCGAGTCGGCTCGTCGAGCAGCTGCTCGATCTGCTTTTCGACGTCGTCGGACAGCTTGAAGCCCTGCGGGCCGAACAGCTTGATGCCGTTGTCCTCGAACAGATTGTGCGAAGCCGAAATCATCACGCCGAGATCGGCGCGCATCGACTTGGTCAGCATCGCCACCGCCGGCGTCGGCATCGGGCCGAGCAGCAGCACATCCATGCCGACCGAGGTGAAGCCGGCGACCATGCGCGTATTCGATCATGTAGCCGGACAGCCGCGTGTCCTTGCCGATCACGACGCGATGGCGATGCTCGCCGCGCTGAAACACCAGTCCGGCGGCCTGCCCGACCTTGAGCGCCAGCTCCGGCGTGATCAGACCATTGGCACGGCCCCGAATCCCGTCCGTCCCGAAATATTTGCGGCTCATGTTACCCCCAGCTTCGTCCAGGCTTCTCGAGCCACCCGGCGAGAAGCCTCGAACGCCCGCCTGTCATGGCGTGCAGGGGGGTTATAATGCCTTCGGCCGCTAAAATGGCTTCAAAAAATATGATGAATCGTTACCGGCGCCGGGCACCGGCGATTACGCCTAACACTTTGTTAAGCACAGCAACTATCTGTCGCAACGCGGAACCGTCGCGCGGAACCGCTAGTCGCGCCGCTTGACGTGGTGGTCGGCCTTCGAGGGCGGCGGCTGGGTGACATTGACCGGGTCCGAACCCGGAAAGGTCTCCTCCAGCCCCTCCTCCAGGGCCTCGATCCAGCTGCCGCTTTTCGGCGCGCTTCGGCGTCGTTTTGGCGTCACCGGTGGCTTGGTCATGGATGCCCTCCTCGGTGGCCGGCTGTGTGCGGAGGCGATTTTGCCGAGCGCCCAACCATGCTAGATGAACACTCAAAGCGACAAATACAAGAAGGGCCGGGAACGTCTATGAAACACATCACCTGCATCGAGGATCTGCGCCAGGTCCACATGCGCAAAGTGCCGAAGGCGTTTTTCGATTACGCCGATCGCGGCTCCTATTCCGAGGACACGCTGCGCGCCAATGTCGACGACCTCGCAGTCGATCAAGTTCCGCCAGCGCATCCTGGTCGATGTGTCGAAGCGCGACCTCTCCACGACCATCCTCGGCGAGCCCGCCGCGCTGCCGCTGATCCTGGCGCCGGTCGGCCTGACCGGCATGCAGCATGGCGACGGCGAAATTCATGCCTGCCGCGCCGCGCAGGCCGCCGGCATTCCCTACACGCTGAGCACGATGTCGATCTGCTCGATCGAGGACGTCGCCGCCAGCGTCGACAAGCCGTTCTGGTTCCAGCTCTACGTCATGAAGGACCGCGGCTTCATCAAGGCGCTGATCGAGCGCGCCATCGCCGCGAAATGCAGCGCGCTGGTGCTGACCGTCGATCTGCAGGTGATCGGGCAGCGCCATGCCGACATCAAGAACGGCATGACGGTGCCGCCGGAATGGTCGCTGTCGAAGCTGGTCGATTTCGCCACCAAGCCGGCATGGGTCGCCGGCGTGCTGCGCGGCAAGCGCCGCACCTTCGGCAATCTGGTCGGCCACCTCAAGGGCACCGACGATATCACCGCGCTCGGCACCTGGATCGCGACCCAGTTCGACACCTCGCTGAAGATTGATGCCCCGTCCGCCGATAAAGGCGATATGGTCGAGGGTCGATGTCACGCGCGTGGTCGCGGTGGTCACATCGATGTAAAGGATCTTTCCCGACCAGCCGTAAACATTCTGCATGATCAAAGGCTTTCTCTGAAAATTACAAACCCAGAAACGCCCTCTGAACGATGTCGGCGTTTTAGCAATGTTTCTCCGGTTCCTTCCGCAACCACGCGACCGGTCTGAATGAC
>CAWJNP010000002.1:0-121063 GCA_963844255.1 uncultured beta proteobacterium | reverse complement strand
CTTCGCCGCACCCGTCTGCGTGATGGTGCCTGCCGTGGCAGTCAGGTTCACCGCCCCTGTCCCCGCAGTCACGTTCTGCGACATCGACACGTTACCTGCGCCTGCCGTCAACGTAACGTTGCCGTTGTTGGTCGTCACCCCGACGATCGGGCCAACCGTCCCGACATCAAACGAACTGCCCTGCGTGAAGCCGAACGGATTGCTCGCTCCGGTGATGTTCGCCGCTATCGTCGATACCCCGCTGGTCGTCAGCGTCGGCGCAGACGTCGCCGCAACACCGAGCGATCCGGCCGTGATCGTTCCCGCTCCCTGGGTGATCGCTCCACTTGTCGCTGACAGCGACACTTGAGCCGTATTGGCGTTCACGTTGCCGTTCACCGCCAGGTCACCCGTCGTCGAGGTCAACGTAACATTGGCCGGCCCCACCGAGGTGGTGATCCCCGTGGCGCCAATGGTCACGTTGCCGCTGCCCGTCAGTGCAACCGCGCCCGCTCCTGTCGTGGTCACCAAGCCGGTGGTCGTCAGCGCCCCGGTGTTACTCACCGTCGTGGTGCCCGTTCCCGCCTGGCTGATCCCCGTCACCGTCAGCGTGCCCGCCGTGTTCGTCAGGCTCACGTTCCCGCTGCCCGTGTTCGTCGCGTTGAAGCTGCCCACCGTGTTCGCGTTGCCCAGCGTCGTCCCGCCCACCGAACTAGTGATCAGTTCACCGCTCGTCCCGAACGTTCCCGTCCCACCGATCGTGCCCACCGAGTTCACCGTGAGGTTGCCCGAGGTGCTGCTCACCGCACCGTTGGCTACCACGTTACCCGCCGTCACCGTCGTCAGACCCACCGTCCCCGAGCCACCCGCCGTCACGTTACCCGTGGTCAGCGTGCCCGAGGTCGCCTGCAGCCCGATGTTCCCGTTGGCCGCCGTCGTCACGTTACCCGTCGTCGTCAGGTTCCCCGTGTTCGCGATCGTCACGTTCCCGCCACCGGCCTGGCTCACGCCCGTCACCGTCAGCGTGCCCGCCGTGTTCGTCAGGCTCACGTTCCCGCTGCCCGTGTTCGTCGCGTTGAAGCTGCCCACCG
This sequence comes from uncultured beta proteobacterium, assembly GCA_963844255.1. Lineage (GTDB taxonomy): Bacteria > Pseudomonadota > Gammaproteobacteria > Burkholderiales > SG8-39 > SZAS-79. Next base: position 119,993 of record CAWJNP010000002.1, on the reverse strand, counting down.
TGTTCGCGTTGCCCAGCGTCGTCCCGCCCACCGAACTAGTGATCAGTTCACCGCTCGTCCCGAACGTTCCCGTCCCACCGATCGTGCCCACCGAGTTCACCGTGAGGTTGCCCGAGGTGCTGCTCACCGCACCGTTGGCTACCACGTTACCCGCCGTCACCGTCGTCAGACCCACCGTCCCCGAGCCGCCCGCCGTCACGTTACCCGTGGTCAGCGTGCCCGAGGTCGCCTGCAGCCCGATGTTCCCGTTGGCCGCCGTCGTCACGTTACCCGTCGTCGTCAGGTTCCCCGTGTTCGCGATCGTCACGTTCCCGCCACCGGCCTGGCTCACGCCCGTCACCGTCAGCGTGCCCGCCGTGTTCGTCAGGCTCACGTTCCCGCTGCCCGTGTTCGTCGCGTTGAAGCTGCCCACCGTGTTCGCGTTGCCCAGCGTCGTCCCGCCCACCGAACTAGTGATCAGTTCACCGCTCGTCCCGAACGTTCCCGTCCCACCGATCGTGCCCACCGAGTTCACCGTGAGGTTGCCCGAGGTGCTGCTCACCGCACCGTTGGCTACCACGTTACCCGCCGTCACCGTCGTCAGACCCACCGTCCCCGAGCCACCCGCCGTCACGTTACCCGTGGTCAGCGTGCCCGAGGTCGCCTGCAGCCCGATGTTCCCGTTGGCCGCCGTCGTCACGTTACCCGTCGTCGTCAGGTTCCCCGTGTTCGCGATCGTCACGTTCCCGCCACCGGCCTGGCTCACGCCCGTCACCGTCAGCGTGCCCGCCGTGTTCGTCAGGCTCACATTGCCGCTGCCCGTGTTCGTGCCATTGAAGCTGGTCACCGTGTTCGCGTTCGTCAGCGTCGTGCCACCCACCGAACTCGTCGTCAGCAGCGCGCCGCTTATCTTCGCCGCACCCGTCTGCGTGATGGTGCCTGCCGTGGCAGTCAGGTTCACCGCCCCTGTCCCCGCAGTCACGTTCTGCGACATCGACACGTTACCTGCGCCTGCCGTCAACGTAACGTTGCCGTTGTTGGTCGTCACCCCGACGATCGGGCCAACCGTCCCGACATCAAACGAACTGCCCTGCGTGAAGCCGAACGGATTGCTCGCTCCGGTGATGTTCGCCGCTATCGTCGATACCCCGCTGGTCGTCAGCGTCGGCGCAGACGTCGCCGCAACACCGAGCGATCCGGCCGTGATCGTTCCCGCTCCCTGGGTGATCGCTCCACTTGTCGCTGACAGCGACACTTGAGCCGTATTGGCGTTCACGTTGCCGTTCACCGCCAGGTCACCCGTCGTCGAGGTCAACGTAACATTGGCCGGCCCCACCGAGGTGGTGATCCCCGTGGCGCCAATGGTCACGTTGCCGCTGCCCGTCAGTGCAACCGCGCCCGCTCCTGTCGTGGTCACCAAGCCGGTGGTCGTCAGCGCCCCGGTGTTACTCACCGTCGTGGTGCCCGTTCCCGCCTGGCTGATCCCCGTCACCGTCAGCGTGCCCGCCGTGTTCGTCAGGCTCACGTTCCCGCTGCCCGTGTTCGTCGCGTTGAAGCTGCCCACCGTGTTCGCGTTGCCCAGCGTCGTCCCGCCCACCGAACTAGTGATCAGTTCACCGCTCGTCCCGAACGTTCCCGTCCCACCGATCGTGCCCACCGAGTTCACCGTGAGGTTGCCCGAGGTGCTGCTCACCGCACCGTTGGCTACCACGTTACCCGCCGTCACCGTCGTCAGACCCACCGTCCCCGAGCCGCCCGCCGTCACGTTACCCGTGGTCAGCGTGCCCGAGGTCGCCTGCAGCCCGATGTTCCCGTTGGCCGCCGTCGTCACGTTACCCGTCGTCGTCAGGTTCCCCGTGTTCGCGATCGTCACGTTCCCGCCACCGGCCTGGCTCACGCCCGTCACCGTCAGCGTGCCCGCCGTGTTCGTCAGGCTCACGTTCCCGCTGCCCGTGTTCGTCGCGTTGAAGCTGCCCACCGTGTTCGCGTTGCCCAGCGTCGTCCCGCCCACCGAACTAGTGATCAGTTCACCGCTCGTCCCGAACGTTCCCGTCCCACCGATCGTGCCCACCGAGTTCACCGTGAGGTTGCCCGAGGTGCTGCTCACCGCACCGTTGGCTACCACGTTACCCGCCGTCACCGTCGTCAGACCCACCGTCCCCGAGCCGCCCGCCGTCACGTTACCCGTGGTCAGCGTGCCCGAGGTCGCCTGCAGCCCGATGTTCCCGTTGGCCGCCGTCGTCACGTTACCCGTCGTCGTCAGGTTCCCCGTGTTCGCGATCGTCACGTTCCCGCCACCGGCCTGGCTCACGCCCGTCACCGTCAGCGTGCCCGCCGTGTTCGTCAGGCTCACGTTCCCGCTGCCCGTGTTCGTCGCGTTGAAGCTGCCCACCGTGTTCGCGTTGCCCAGCGTCGTCCCGCCCACCGAACTAGTGATCAGTTCACCGCTCGTCCCGAACGTTCCCGTCCCACCGATCGTGCCCACCGAGTTCACCGTGAGGTTGCCCGAGGTGCTGCTCACCGCACCGTTGGCTACCACGTTACCCGCCGTCACCGTCGTCAGACCCACCGTCCCCGAGCCGCCCGCCGTCACGTTACCCGTGGTCAGCGTGCCCGAGGTCGCCTGCAGCCCGATGTTCCCGTTGGCCGCCGTCGTCACGTTACCCGTCGTCGTCAGGTTCCCCGTGTTCGCGATCGTCACGTTCCCGCCACCGGCCTGGCTCACGCCCGTCACCGTCAGCGTGCCCGCCGTGTTCGTCAGGCTCACGTTCCCGCTGCCCGTGTTCGTCGCGTTGAAGCTGCCCACCGTGTTCGCGTTGCCCAGCGTCGTCCCGCCCACCGAACTAGTGATCAGTTCACCGCTCGTCCCGAACGTTCCCGTCCCACCGATCGTGCCCACCGAGTTCACCGTGAGGTTGCCCGAGGTGCTGCTCACCGCACCGTTGGCTACCACGTTACCCGCCGTCACCGTCGTCAGACCCACCGTCCCCGAGCCACCCGCCGTCACGTTACCCGTGGTCAGCGTGCCCGAGGTCGCCTGCAGCCCGATGTTCCCGTTGGCCGCCGTCGTCACGTTACCCGTCGTCGTCAGGTTCCCCGTGTTCGCGATCGTCACGTTCCCGCCACCGGCCTGGCTCACGCCCGTCACCGTCAGCGTGCCCGCCGTGTTCGTCAGGCTCACATTGCCGCTGCCCGTGTTCGTGCCATTGAAGCTGGTCACCGTGTTCGCGTTCGTCAGCGTCGTGCCACCCACCGAACTCGTCGTCAGCAGCGCGCCGCTTATCTTCGCCGCACCCGTCTGCGTGATGGTGCCTGCCGTGGCAGTCAGGTTCACCGCCCCTGTCCCCGCAGTCACGTTCTGCGACATCGACACGTTACCTGCGCCTGCCGTCAACGTAACGTTGCCGTTGTTGGTCGTCACCCCGACGATCGGGCCAACCGTCCCGACATCAAACGAACTGCCCTGCGTGAAGCCGAACGGATTGCTCGCTCCGGTGATGTTCGCCGCTATCGTCGATACCCCGCTGGTCGTCAGCGTCGGCGCAGACGTCGCCGCAACACCGAGCGATCCGGCCGTGATCGTTCCCGCTCCCTGGGTGATCGCTCCACTTGTCGCTGACAGCGACACTTGAGCCGTATTGGCGTTCACGTTGCCGTTCACCGCCAGGTCACCCGTCGTCGAGGTCAACGTAACATTGGCCGGCCCCACCGAGGTGGTGATCCCCGTGGCGCCAATGGTCACGTTGCCGCTGCCCGTCAGTGCAACCGCGCCCGCTCCTGTCGTGGTCACCAAGCCGGTGGTCGTCAGCGCCCCGGTGTTACTCACCGTCGTGGTGCCCGTTCCCGCCTGGCTGATCCCCGTCACCGTCAGCGTGCCCGCCGTGTTCGTCAGGCTCACGTTCCCGCTGCCCGTGTTCGTCGCGTTGAAGCTGCCCACCGTGTTCGCGTTGCCCAGCGTCGTCCCGCCCACCGAACTAGTGATCAGTTCACCGCTCGTCCCGAACGTTCCCGTCCCACCGATCGTGCCCACCGAGTTCACCGTGAGGTTGCCCGAGGTGCTGCTCACCGCACCGTTGGCTACCACGTTACCCGCCGTCACCGTCGTCAGACCCACCGTCCCCGAGCCACCCGCCGTCACGTTACCCGTGGTCAGCGTGCCCGAGGTCGCCTGCAGCCCGATGTTCCCGTTGGCCGCCGTCGTCACGTTACCCGTCGTCGTCAGGTTCCCCGTGTTCGCGATCGTCACGTTCCCGCCACCGGCCTGGCTCACGCCCGTCACCGTCAGCGTGCCCGCCGTGTTCGTCAGGCTCACGTTCCCGCTGCCCGTGTTCGTCGCGTTGAAGCTGCCCACCGTGTTCGCGTTGCCCAGCGTCGTCCCGCCCACCGAACTAGTGATCAGTTCACCGCTCGTCCCGAACGTTCCCGTCCCACCGATCGTGCCCACCGAGTTCACCGTGAGGTTGCCCGAGGTGCTGCTCACCGCACCGTTGGCTACCACGTTACCCGCCGTCACCGTCGTCAGACCCACCGTCCCCGAGCCACCCGCCGTCACGTTACCCGTGGTCAGCGTGCCCGAGGTCGCCTGCAGCCCGATGTTCCCGTTGGCCGCCGTCGTCACGTTACCCGTCGTCGTCAGGTTCCCCGTGTTCGCGATCGTCACGTTCCCGCCACCGGCCTGGCTCACGCCCGTCACCGTCAGCGTGCCCGCCGTGTTCGTCAGGCTCACGTTCCCGCTGCCCGTGTTCGTCGCGTTGAAGCTGCCCACCGTGTTCGCGTTGCCCAGCGTCGTCCCGCCCACCGAACTAGTGATCAGTTCACCGCTCGTCCCGAACGTTCCCGTCCCACCGATCGTGCCCACCGAGTTCACCGTGAGGTTGCCCGAGGTGCTGCTCACCGCACCGTTGGCTACCACGTTACCCGCCGTCACCGTCGTCAGACCCACCGTCCCCGAGCCACCCGCCGTCACGTTACCCGTGGTCAGCGTGCCCGAGGTCGCCTGCAGCCCGATGTTCCCGTTGGCCGCCGTCGTCACGTTACCCGTCGTCGTCAGGTTCCCCGTGTTCGCGATCGTCACGTTCCCGCCACCGGCCTGGCTCACGCCCGTCACCGTCAGCGTGCCCGCCGTGTTCGTCAGGCTCACATTGCCGCTGCCCGTGTTCGTGCCATTGAAGCTGGTCACCGTGTTCGCGTTCGTCAGCGTCGTGCCACCCACCGAACTCGTCGTCAGCAGCGCGCCGCTTATCTTCGCCGCACCCGTCTGCGTGATGGTGCCTGCCGTGGCAGTCAGGTTCACCGCCCCTGTCCCCGCAGTCACGTTCTGCGACATCGACACGTTACCTGCGCCTGCCGTCAACGTAACGTTGCCGTTGTTGGTCGTCACCCCGACGATCGGGCCAACCGTCCCGACATCAAACGAACTGCCCTGCGTGAAGCCGAACGGATTGCTCGCTCCGGTGATGTTCGCCGCTATCGTCGATACCCCGCTGGTCGTCAGCGTCGGCGCAGACGTCGCCGCAACACCGAGCGATCCGGCCGTGATCGTTCCCGCTCCCTGGGTGATCGCTCCACTTGTCGCTGACAGCGACACTTGAGCCGTATTGGCGTTCACGTTGCCGTTCACCGCCAGGTCACCCGTCGTCGAGGTCAACGTAACATTGGCCGGCCCCACCGAGGTGGTGATCCCCGTGGCGCCAATGGTCACGTTGCCGCTGCCCGTCAGTGCAACCGCGCCCGCTCCTGTCGTGGTCACCAAGCCGGTGGTCGTCAGCGCCCCGGTGTTACTCACCGTCGTGGTGCCCGTTCCCGCCTGGCTGATCCCCGTCACCGTCAGCGTGCCCGCCGTGTTCGTCAGGCTCACGTTCCCGCTGCCCGTGTTCGTCGCGTTGAAGCTGCCCACCGTGTTCGCGTTGCCCAGCGTCGTCCCGCCCACCGAACTCGTCGTCAACAGGCCGCTCGTCCCGAACGTACCCGCGCCATCAATGGTGCCTGCAGTCGCAGTCAGCGTGATGTCCCCCGCACCTGCATTCACTGTGCTTCCGGCCGCTTGAGTGATATTTCCCGTGGTCGTGGTTGCAGTGACATTACCGCCAAAGGTACTGATCGAAGATGTACCGTTCAACGCGATTCCGGTACCGGCGGTCATCGTGACGTTCAGTATGTTTCCGGTAGTGCCGCTGAACGACGCGTTACCGTTGACTGCGATCGAGCCCGTCGTTCCGTCGGCGGTTAGTGTGAAGGTTCTGGTGTTTCCACCCGCCCCGGCGCTGCTAACCGCCACACCATCGTCAACCGTAATGCTTCCGTTCCCGCCGGCGGCAGGCGCCGTGGTGATGGTTACATCCGTGGTATTCAGGTTGGCGTTGATATCCGCATCCGCAACCGTCGACACGTTCCCGGTTGTGGTCCAGGTACCGGTAGTAAACGTGCCGTTTCCTGAAGTGCCTCCGGCCGTAATCGTTACATCCACAGGATCCAGCAGCCACGTGCCGCGAACACCAAGAGGTGCGCTGGTATCTACGCGAATGCCGGCAATGTCGAGCCAATGGCCGGACGTTTCCACCAACCCGCCGTTACCCCCTTGCACACCACCACGAGCGGAGAATGCGCCATAAGCACGAGTTGAGTTGTCGGACCAAACAATAACCTTCCCGCCATCGCCGTTGCCAAGTGCGTTTGCGCTTACCGACGCGCCTGAGCCGACAAAGGTTGCCTTCGCGTTCGCTTCCGGCCCCTTGCCCTGGAAGTTCCCACCGATCAGTACCGTCCCGCCGCCCGTGTCACCCGACGCATTGATTGACGCATTGCCGAACAGCCCGACCTTGTCCCCCAGTACCGTGACCGAACCACCCTTTTGCCCTGCGCCCAACCCCGAAGCCTCCAGGCTTCCGGTTACGCTCGTGACACCCGTCGAACCACCATCCAGAAAGATGGAACCGCCGCGTTCTGTCACCGCATTTGCGCGAATCACACCGTCGTTGCTGATCACGGTATCCAGCAGTGCATTTGCGGACCGCGCCGTCATCAGCACGTTGCCACCATCAACAGCTATCGTTCCCCTGTTGATTGCCGAGGCGTTCACAGCCGCGAGATCGACACGCAGATTGATCAGCCCATCGCCGATCATGTCCAGCGTAACGCCATCACCGGCAGCCAACGCGGCCGTGCCCAAGCGCGCGTTGATCACGCCGTTATTGGCGACCTGCGGCCCAATCAGGGCGCTATAGCCGGACAGCGTGGTGATAGTGCCCTCGTTTGTGACGCCACCTGCGCTGCCGCCATTAGTGAAGACATACTTGCCGGACAGGAAGCTGGAATCGGAAATGTTCAGCGTGGACGCGACGATTCCGCCGACATCGACCTGCGACCCACGGCCAAACAAGACACCGTTCGGGTTAACGAGGAACAATTGCCCGTTGGACGTCAGTCGCCCGAAGATCTCCGAGGCACTGCTGCCAAGCACGCGGTTGAGGGCGATCGAAGACGCACCCGGTTGCTGGAATACAACGGAGTTTCCTGCACCAATGGAAAAACTCTGCCAGTTGAGAATTGCGTTCTGAGATGTCTGATTGACCTGCAGCGTCTGAGCGTTTGGCGAACTGATCGTGGCCGTGCCGGCGGCGACCTGGCCGCCGGTTGGCAGCACCTGCGCGAAAGCCGGGGTCGCGACGCTCAGGAACGCCGCGAGGAGCGCCGGATATGCGCCCCTTCTGCGGAACGCAAGCAAGGTCGAGCGACTGGTGGAGTGGCTGGTTTTACTCATTAATACGCTCCCAAATACGGCTCGCGGGCATCCAATGCATGCACCAAAGGGTCAGTATGTCTCAGAGGATGCCGAGAAATGCGCGACTTTTGTCACGCACTCAAATTGCAAAACTTTGTCATGTGACGATTTCAAATCGTGTTCAAAACCACTTGATTCCCTGGAACCAGACGCGTGCGCTGCGCCGAACGTTGTCCGCGTCGGGCGTATCGTTTTCGCCGCGCCACGCCATAGTGGTTCTCAGCAGGAAATCGTTGTCCTTTCCCAGCGACAGTCCAAACCCATAGCCCGAAATTCCCAGGAAATTTGGCGTCGTAGCGGCTCTCAAAGGATTGGTATTCACCTTGACACGGCCTGCATCATAGAAACCCGACACCGAAAGATCGCCCCCCAGCAACTGGTATTTCGGCACGATGTAACGCAATTCGGTGCTGAAGATAAAACCTTGGTCGCCGGCCGCCTGGCCAGACGGATAGGCGCGTACGCCGTTCGCTCCACCGAGCGACATTTTCTCAGCGGAGGAAAGATTTTTGTCGGCCAACTGCCCGCTCACAGCAAACAGCAGGTTGACGTCCTGCGTAATGAGTTGCAGGCGCCGCACGTCGAAGTTCACCTTGGCAAACTTGCCCTGGGTAGTCAACCCGGTCGCCGCCGCCTGGTCGGCTGCCAGCACCGTCGGCGGATTGATGTTGAGGGTGCCTTCGGTGTACGCGATCGAATACGAGTTCAGTGCGCCTCCGAATACCCGGTCACGCAGGTCGCCCACCAGCGCGAGTTTCACGGTGTTGATTGTGCGATCTTCGAGACTGTTCGTCGTGTCGATTCGATCCCTCAGGATCTTGTGCTCGTAAGATACCTGACCGATTAGGTTGGCGTTTCGCGTGCGAATGAACGGGTGCAATCCGTAAACGCTCAGAACTGCCCCATCTCCATGCGCCTTGAGGCTCGCGAAATCCTTTTCGAGCTTGTAGTCGAACTCCGCATAGCTGATGCCCGCGCGGGTACCGTTGTACCCAACCGGCCCTGTTACGGCAGCGCGTACAAAACTCATTCGTTCGTTCGTCAGCGTAGCGCGCAGTGACAGCTGATCGCCGAAACCACTGAGGTTGTTCGCGTTCACGTTCACGCCTGTCCGCCATTCACCGGTATAGCGGTTGCCGCCGTTGTCGAGATCCGCGTAACCCGAAATCTTGCCCTCACCTTCCTTGATGTTGACGCGCAGATCGGCCGAACCGATCGCCTTCGTGCTCGGCCCGATCTCCGAGCTCACAACGACGTTCGGCAGGTCGCTCAGCAGGAGCAGCGGCCGCTCAAGCCCGGTCTCCGTGATTACGTCCCCGGTCTTGAGGTGGTTGTCCAGGATCCCCTGCGCAAACTCCGGCCGCAGAGGTGCTGTGCCGTCCATCTTCAGTGAAACGTTACCCACGCGCCCTTCGAGAATCGCGATTTCTACAACACCGTTTCGAATCTGCTGTGCCGGCAGGTAAGCCTGCGCGAGGAAGTAACCGCGCGTACGGTAATACGCGCGTACGGCCAGTGCGGCGTCGTTCAGCCCGTCGAAATCCAAATCCTTGCCGACCTGATCTTTAACCGAGGTCAGCAGTTCTTCTTCGGAATAAATTCGGTTGCCTGTAATGCGGAATTTCGTGACGCTGACTTTCATCGACGTGTTACCACGCAATGCGGGGCGCGGTTGCTGTTCTTCCTGCGGAAGGATGTCACGGTCGGAGAACGGCGCAGGCGGTACGCGATTGCGCTGCTGCTCCAGTATCTGCCCCGCATCCGGCCGGACTTGTGCAAGCTGCGCGAACGCGCTCGGCATCGCAATAGCCATCGCGCACGCCACGACCAGTGTCGACAGTGGCGGTGGAAATTGGCACGTCAGTGCCCATTGTTCTAGCCGTTTACCGCGCATTTTGCGCCCCCCAAAACTGGACCCGGATTTTAGCATCACCCCTTGTCCGTCAATTACATACATGCAAAATGCGTCGCCTCGAACAACACTTCGAGAGCGACACAAGCGACGGCTCCGAATCGTCGCAGCCGTAAATATTCTGAAAACTTAATTATTTCTTGATGTTATCAGTTCTTCTTTAAGCGAAATAGGAAGGCCGATTACTTGTTTGGAGGGTATCCTCATTGCCGCATGTCTACAAGATTCTCTAGGGTTAGTGGTCGGACCGTTCGACGATTTGTTGCATTTTCGCAACATCGCCCGAAAGTTATATAAATTCAAGATGTTCCCGCAATCTGCGCCACTTCGGAGTCGAAAGGCAGATTCCTGTACAGTCCGCCTCGGTCACAAACGGGCATGCACCTGACGGAATGAGGCGGATTTTGTGAGCAAACTGAACGAGGCGCACGTCAGATCGACACTGCGAGTTCACAACCTTGAATGCGTTCGTGGCGATCGCAGTTTGTTTCGCGATATTGCTTTTGATCTGCAGAACGGAAGCTTGCTGCAGGTGCGCGGCCAGAATGGGAGTGGAAAAACGAGCCTGCTTCGCATTATCTGCGGCTTGCTGCCTCCTGCAACAGGCAAAATCGCCTGGAACGGTACCCCGATGCGCGAAGCCGCCGACGACTACAAGGCAAGTCTCTCGTACGTGGGCCACCTCAATGGGGTCAAGGATGAATTCGATGCGATAGAAAACTTGCGCCTCTCGGCCCGACTCGTCGGCCTGGAGTCTTCCGATGCCGCAGTACATGACGCCTTGGAGGGGTTCGGACTGAGCGCCGTCAAGCACCTGCCCTGCAAGGTTCTTTCACAGGGGCAAAGGCGCCGGCTTGCGCTTGCTCGTCTGAAACTCAGTCGCGCCCGGCCCCTGTGGGTGCTGGATGAGCCGTTTGCGGCGCTGGACAGTGCAGGCATTACCGCTATGAGCTCCCTGCTGGAAGACCACCTTGCACGAGGCGGCCTCGCGCTGCTGACGACACACCAGGATGTCCCGATCGTTGCACCGGGGATGCAGAGCATCCAGCTGGGGCAGTAGGCCGGTGACTCAAACCATGTTTTCGGCCATGCGTTGCGTGATAGCGCGCGATCTGCTGCTTGTGTTACGCAGCAAATCCGATGCGGCGAATACGTTGATTTTCTTTGTCATCGTGGTCAGCCTGTTTCCGCTCGGGATCGGCCCGGAGACCGCGCTGCTGCGCACGATTGCTTCAGGAATCGTCTGGGTGGCGGCGTTGCTGGCGTCGCTGCTTGCTCTGCCCCGTCTGTTTGCAGCCGACTATGCCGACGGCACGCTTGAGCAGTTGGTCCTTGCGCCGCAGCCGCTCGGCGCACTGGTCGGCGCAAAGGTGTTCGCCCACTGGATGGTCTCCGGCCTGCCACTCGTGCTCATCGCGCCGCTGCTCGGGCTCCAGTTCGGTCTTGAGGGAGACGCCGTGCTGATGCTCGTGGTATCGCTGCTGCTCGGCACGCCGGTGCTCAGCGTGCTCGGCGCGGTCGCCGCTGCACTGACGCTGGGTTTACGTGGCAGCGGGGCCTTGATGCCTCTCATCGTGCTGCCTCTGTGCATTCCGGTGCTCATCTTCGGGGCGGGCGCCGTAGATGCAGTCAGCTCCGGACTTGGCGCGGGTCCGAATCTGTCGTTGCTGGGCGCATATCTCCTGCCTGCGGCACTATTTGGCCCATGGGCAGCGGCAGTCGCGATTAAAATCTCGCTCGAGTAGTTTGCACAAACACCAAGGTTCGAAAGCAAATTGAGCGAGAGGATTCACTGGTTCAGATTTTCGTCGCCGGCGGCGTTCTACCCGCTTGCGGGCAAGCTCGTGCCCTGGTTCTTCACGGTCGCAGCATTGCTTGCCGTGGTTGGTCTGTACATAGCCTTTTTTGTCGCACCGACTGATGCGCAGCAGGGGGAAGCCTATCGGATCATCTACATCCACGTTGCAGCAGCATGGATGTCGATGTTCCTCTATGTCGTGATGGCGTTCTGGGCGGGGTTCGGGCTTGCATTCAACACCCGCTTGTCCTCCATGATGGCCTCCGCGATCGCTCCGACCGGCGCAATGATGACGTTTGTTGCGCTCTGGACAGGCGCGCTCTGGGGCAAACCGACCTGGGGGGCCTGGTGGGTCTGGGATGCGCGCCTCACTTCCGAACTTATCTTGCTGTTCCTGTATCTCGGATTCATGTCCCTGCAGGCGGCCATTGACGACCCTCGCAGAGCGGACAAGGCGGGCGCACTGGTGGCGCTGGTGGGCGTGGTCAACGTCCCGATCATCTATTTCTCGGTCCAATGGTGGAATACGCTTCATCAGGGCGCCTCGGTTAGCCTGACCCGAAGCCCGAGCATGGCGAAAACCATGCTTCTTGGCATGCTGATCGTGGCCCTTGCGTTCTGGATGTACTCGATAGGGGCCACGCTGCTCAGAGCGCGGTCCGTGATTCTTGAACGCGAGCGGCATACCGATTGGGCGAAATCACAGGGCGAGGCGCGGACATGAACTGGGGAAGTCTTTCTGCGTTCGTCGCCATGGGAGGCTACGGTCTCTATGTGTGGGGCTCGTACGGACTTGCCGCGATTGCGATTGCATTGGAAGTTGCGACGCTGGTGGGGCGACATCGCAGGGCCAAACGAGCGCTCTCAACCGGCGCTCCGCGGTGATGGACACACCGCGCGGCTGAGTTCCTCGAACCTCGACCTACCTCGACCCTGCCGGTAACTTCGGCGCATCCGGGACGACGAGTGGTGGACGACCCTCCGCCTTACCCTGAAGAATCGCCTGCACGACCTCTATCGCACGCGGATGAACGTCCTTGCGGTTCGGGAGGAGTTTCAAGAATGCCTCGAGATCCTGCCGCCACGAAGTTGCTCCGGCCGCATTGGCAACCCCGCCCACTTCGCCTCGCAACCACCATTTGAGCACGCCCGCGTTGTATCGCGGGATCGGATCGTTGGGCGCGTATTGCATTGCAAGTGCGGACAGCTCGAGCGCCTGCCGGATGTCGTTGTCGGCCCAGGCGCGGGACATCAGATGCGTCGCGCTCTCGGAAAGCATGTCCGATGGGGACCCGGAGAAGGTGCCAACCGCCACCTTCAGGTTCTTGATCGCGGTCTCGTAATCGTGGTTCAGATAGGCCCGGACCCCGTCGAGAACTGCACCCGCATTGCCGACGAGCTGGCGCTGCTGCGCGGTGTAGGTAAAGCGCTCTCTCATGCCGGCAACCACCCGCTCCGCACCCGCGATGTCCCGCGAATCCAGCGCGAAGGCGAGCACAAGCAGGCCTTGAACCAGATTGCGAACATCGCCGATTTCGCGCCCCGACTGGATGCCCCCTCCAGGCAGCGGCGTGCCTTTCTTGACGAACACGGCAGAACTGGCTCCGTAAAATGCCGGTACCCACTGCGGAGATTGCTTGAACCAGGCAATGGACTTGCCCAGCGCGAGTTCGATCAGCGCAACGTCACAGGGGTACTTCTTCAGCAGAGCGTCGATTCCGACGGTCGTCTCCAGCGCCCGGTATTCGGCAAACCATGAAAAGTAGGGGAACGCCCGGGCATCGATGTACACCTTCGTCCTCGGACCCAGCTTCCAGAGAAGGTACGCGCCGGAGTTGTAGTCGTTGCAGATGCGCGCGTCGCGGAAGTGCTCGCCGATGTACTCGGCCTCCTCTTCGGGGTTCCAGTAGGCGTTGCCGAATCCAAGCCAGCTGCCCATGTCGGGCGCGACAAGGCTCGACCAGGCCATGCGCCCACCAAGCATCGCGCCACTCAGCAAAATGACGACGCCGAGCGTTCGAGCCATTCCGGCCGTACGTGGGAAGACCCACGCCGGCCGCGCACCAATCAGCGAAACTATCGTCAACGCAAGAATCGGCGCCCAGAAAATCGTCAACCGGACAAAAGCGACGTACAGGGCAGCGAACACCAGATTGACGAGGATCAGCGCCCAGTCGACCTGCCTACGGTACACGGCGGGAATCAGCAGCCCCACGAACAGGACGAAGCCGATCACGGCATAGTCGATGTAATGCTTTGGGAGCTGGTCTCGGGCAAAGATGGAGTCGTATTCGCGAACTGTCTTGATTGCCTCCTTGTCTGGAACGAAGGTCAAGAACTGAAAAGGATAGTGCCAGCCATAGGGCGTCGCCAGGAACGCGAGACCGCATAGCCCAAGCGCTATCCAAAGGTGCTTGCGCGTGCGTTGAGGCAAGGCGAGCGCAGGGGAGAGTCGGCCGTTTAGAACTTCGCCCACTCCCATGATGCCTAGGAAACCCAGACCAACCAGGTACCCTCCGTGGCTGTTGACCCAGACGAGCATTACCAGCGGAAGCAAATAGCACCAACGCCATGCCCGTGCATCGCCGCGCCTGATACGCAACCAGGTCCAGGCCGTGACCGCCATGAACAGGAACGACACGATGTTGGGCTTGATAATCGCGTTTGGCGCGAACATCAGGAGTGCAAGCAGTGCCGCGAACGAGGTAAGGGGATGGCGTACTACGCCAAGGCTGCGCGCATGCAGTAGCAGCAGCAACAGAAAAGCGCCGAATACCAGGTAACTGAACACAAACAGCAGTGGCAGACCTCCGATCGAGTAGAGGCCGTATAGCAGGAGTTGCATGAGCCAGGCGCAGTAGATCAAGCTGCCGTCGGTGGCGGTCCAACTGAAGGCCGTGTGGTCCAAGATCAGAGAGCGATTTTCCAGCATCTGACGCCCATAGGCCATGTGGAACCAGAGGTCGGTGTCCATGACCGGTTTCATTTGCGCGACAGACCAGGCCACCACAAGGATCATGGCGCCAGCAAGCATCCAGCCCGGATGATGAAATTCAAAGGGTGCTACGGCTTGCGACGCAGAAACACCGGACGAGCGCGATTTCCTTTTTGCCACTACTCCTCCACTTTGCCGACAACACCGCCAGACAATGGCGATGGCAATACAGTACAGTAAACTTTCCTGCGGCAGCGGCTGCTCGTCATCGGAAGTATCCTTGAACCTTGTACGCGACTTTCCGGGCGACCCGCGTACTCGTTTGAATTCTGCCGGGAACTAGGAAAGCGGGAAGAACATCCGATTCAATGAGCACAACCCGACGTGCAAGGAGCTGTCCTATATCGCCGAAACGCTTGCAAATGGCATTCTCGCGGGAGACAGTCCGTTCGCCAAACGTCGCCACCAGTGGCTCGAAATCCAGACAGCAGCCAAGAATGCACTGCGCGGCGGCGTGCGAATGGATTGCTAATTGGAAATTGCATGCCGGCACGGGCTCAAGACCGTGGGAGATGCCGTCCAGGCAATGATGTCAAGTTACATGGGGCGGGCGCTGGGCGGCATCGAGCATCTGGGGACGTTGATCCTTCACGAAAATAGGAACGTGATTTCAGGTGAAGGTGGCGCAACGCTGATGAATGACGCGAAACTCGCGCGCCGCACGGAG
Source organism: uncultured beta proteobacterium (assembly GCA_963844255.1). Classification (GTDB taxonomy): domain Bacteria; phylum Pseudomonadota; class Gammaproteobacteria; order Burkholderiales; family SG8-39; genus SZAS-79. The sequence continues at coordinate 104,862 of CAWJNP010000002.1, read as the reverse complement.
ATCTTCGGGAAAAAGGCACAAATCAGAGCGTTTTCTATCGAGGAGCAGTCGATAAATACGCTTAGGAGGCCGTGTTGGGAAAGGGCTGCCGATTGAATCATCTCTCGCTTTTCTCTTGGTATAGAGAAAATAGAGTGTGTTACGCGCATTGAGGTTGAGTCAAGTCAACCGGGAGCAGTTCCAAGCACCCCTCGCTAATTGGCAATTGCGTTCAGCACATCAACAACTCTACCTTGCTGTTGTTCAGTAATGCCCACCCAAAGTGGTAAACGTATCAAGCGGGCGGACTGTTCGTTCGTAACGTCCAGCGTTCCCGAAGATCTACCGTAGCGTTTCCCTGCTGGCGACGAGTGAAGAGGCACGTAGTGAAAAACAGACGAAATGTCATTGCGTCGGAACCGATCCAAAACCATCTGTCTATCAACTTCTGGGGCCAACAACACGTAGTACATATGCGCGTTGTGCTTGCAAGCCGCGGGGACGATCGGCCTGCGCAAGACACCCCTGTCCTCAAGCGGCGCAAGAAGCTCATGATAACGTTGCCAGCTTGCCAGTCTCTCTTTCGTTATTCGATTGGCGTCCTCAAGCTGCGCCCATAGGAATGCAGCGATCAGCTCACCTGGCAAGAACGACGAGCCCACGTCCTGCCAGGTGTACTTATCAACCTCACCCCTAAAGAAGCGGCTCCGATCTGTACCCTTTTCCCAGATGATTTCTGCGCGCAAAACCATCTCCGGATCATTGACCAGCAAAGCACCACCCTCGCCGGAAATCACATTCTTCGTTTCATGAAAACTGTAGGCTCCAAGGTCGCCGATGCCTCCAAGGGCGCGGCCCTTGTAGCTGGACATGACCCCCTGCGCGGCGTCTTCTACCACTTGCAAATTGTGCTGTTTCGCGATAGCAACGATGGTATCCATTTCACACGCGACGCCGGCGTAATGCACTGGCACGATTACACGAGTGCGCGGTGTGATTGACGGCTCAATCAACATCTCGTCCAGATTCAGCGTGTCTTCACGAATATCAACAAATACTGGTACGCCACCGCGCAGAACAAAAGCATTCGCCGTTGATACAAAGGTGTACGACGGCATGATGATCTCGTCCCCTGGTTGAATATCCAGCAACAATGCAGCCATCTCGAGCGCAGCAGTACACGAGTGGGTAAGCAATGCCTTGTCACATCCCGAATACTCCTCCAACCAGCCCTGACAGCGTTTAGTAAAAGGCCCATCGCCAGCCAGACTGCCATTAATATGGGCCTCGGCAATATAGGAAAGCTCCTTGCCTGTCATGTGAGGCCAGTTGAATGGGATGCGTTCATTCGTCTTTTTCATGCAATCTCCAAAGCGCTGCGCCGACGCTGCTACCGGCCTTTACAACATATCAAGGCAATCAACAGAGGCCAAAAAATACACGATTCGCGGCCGGAGACTTTAGGCAAAAACCGATCGCACATATGCACCCTAGGTTCATGTCGGCTCGTTCCGAGTGCAAACCAACAGCCTTGAGCCGCCAAACGGCAATGACACGCCGCGCCTGATCAGCAGGTGTTCAATTTGCATTATGATAGCCAACACCCGGTCAAGAACAGGATTGAGAACCAATCCTTCGCGGTCACTCACTTGGCCTGTGCGACGCACTGCGAGCCGAGAAGCCAGCATCAATGGCAGCAGCAGAGTGACGAAGGATGTACTGCGCACAATGCGAAAGCCCGCCGCTTCCACTTTGGTATGCAACTCGCGGGCACTATACCGTCGCTGGTGGCAGGCAGCCACGTCGACCGGGCTCCAGAGCCATTGGTGCTGCGGCACCGTGATCACGCAACCACCCCCTGGCTTAATAGCGCGATGCAAATTCCGCAGCACCAGTTCGTCTTCAAGGATGTGCTCGATGACATCGAAGGCTGTAACCACATCGAACTCGGCTTCATACGGCAGTTTGCGCGCATCCATCTGAAGCAGCTCAATGCCAGGCACGCGCATGGCGGAAAACATGAGGCCGTTGGTATAGATTTCGCCACCGACTATCCGTGCGTTGGGAAATGCCTGCTTAATGCCAAAGAGCACGAAACCAGTGCCGCAGCCCACTTCTAGAAGCGACTGGAACCCGGGGAAGTACTTGCGCAGCGCCCACAGCACAATCGCGTTGCGGGCGCGGAACCAGAAGTTGCCGGCCTCCACACGAACCAAGCCTTCGAAAGCCTCCTCAGGGAATCCATCGCTGTGTTTCGCCAGTTCGGGCGCCCAGGTCAGAAAGCCGTTGACCCGAGCGGGCACGAAGCCACACTGAAGGCAACCGTTTTCGAGATGGCTGCTCTTCGCACCGCAGGATGGACACAAGATCATGAAAGGCTCACGACCGCTAAGGCCGCCTGGGAAACACGAAACAACGGAACAGCATGTAGAGGATACCTGCCACCGCAACGATAGCAACCGCCTGCACTAGTTGATGTGGATAGCCCAGCCGGTCGGAGAACAGATATAGCATGCCAATGTTGGCTCCATAGCCGATCAGGTGGGCGATAACATACCGAACGATTCCGTGCGAGGTACGCCCGCTGTAGGCAAACGAATACCTGGCGTGCCCGAAATAGGCGGTCACCGCGCCGATTGGGTACATCACCGTCACCGCAATCTTCGGATCAAGCCAAAACCAAGTGACCACAAGGTAGATCAGGTAGCCCAGCAGGTTGTTGAGCACACCGACGACGCCATAGCGAAACACTTGGCCCAGCATCGCAGTGAACGTGTCTCGGTTCATCGCGCTACTAGTCAAGCAGCGCGCGCAGGTGCTGCCGATCCACCTTGCCGTTAGCGTTCTTCGGCAGCTCAGGCATCACGACGAGCCTGGCCGGCACCATGTAGTCAGGCAACAGTTTTCTCAGAGCCTGCAGCAGCGTCTTATCGTCTACTTCTAAGTTGCACGCGACGTATGCCACCAACTTGCCATAGGCTGCCTGGCTACGCTGGTAGATTACGGCCGCTTGGTCCACCTGCGGCAGCCCTACCAGGGCATTCTCTATTTCCTCGAGTTCGATACGGTAACCCATGTGCTTGATCTGGTTGTCCTTGCGGCCTACGAAGTGGAGCTTTCCGCACACCTCCATCACAAGATCGCCGGTGCGGTACATGCGCTTCATGAATCGGTTGGCGTCGGTGATGGTGTGGAAAGCCGCGGCCGTGCGTTCCAAATCGTTGAAGTAGCCGGCTGCCACGTTGGGGCCGATCAGGCACAACTCACCCTCTGCGGCGTCGCGACCCCTTTCGTCCAGGATACGGTAATCAAAGTTGGGGTTGAGGTGCCCCAGCGTTGGAAGGCCTTCGAGATCCTGGAAATCGTCCGCGTTCAGCGTGTGACCGCTGCAGATGCAGGTACATTCCGTGGGACCGTACACGTTGACTAGCAAGGCTTGTCCAGAGAAGCGGTCGTAGAGCTTCTTCAACTCCACCTTGGGGTAACCCTCACCGCCGAAGACGATTACACGCAAGTGGGTCAGGGTGCCCGGCGCGATGGCCTTCATGGCCATGAGGTACATGAGAGCCGATGGCACCGAGAACCAGATCGTGCAGCCCCGCGCACTCACGTAAGGCACCAACTCGTAAGGTTTCGTGAGCAGGCTGCGTCGGATGGGGCTAAGCGAGGCGCCGCAGAAAAGGCCGACGTAGAAATCGAATACCGAATTGTCGAAATACATCGGGCTAAGGTTCGCGAAGTTGTCTCGCTCGGTGATGCCGAAGCGCTCGACGCCCCAAGCGATGAGATGCAACACGTTCTGGTGTGTCACGGCCACGCCTTTGGGCACGCCGGTGGAGCCCGATGTGAACATGATGTAGGCAATGGTCGCGCCGTCCACCAGCCGCGAACACTGGCGCTGGCGTTCCCGGTCGACCTCACTGACGGTTGGAAGACCAGAGAGGTCGAGCAACAGCAGATCACAGCCTTGGGCTTTGGCCAGATCGGTCATGTCGGCCTGATAGGCCGGGTTGTCGTAGAACAGCAGCGAGGGGGCGCTGACCTGCAGGATGCGGCTGGTGCGCGCAATCGGCGAGGCCACGTCAATGTTGACGTAAACCACTCCCAGGCGAATCGCGGCCAGCATGAGCGCGTAGGAGAGTGCTTGCTTGTCATGGCCAATGGCAATAACGTCGCCTCGCCTCAGTCCCCTTGAAAGCAGCAGTGCAGCCAGAGAATCTATCCACCCGCCCAGTTTGCGGAAGGTGTGGTCACCCTCGGCATACCGAAGTGCGGGCTGTGTGGAATGTCTGGCCAGTACTTCGTCAAGCAAGTGGGCCAGGTTGTGGTGTTGCAAGGTCGCAGACATGGCAGCCAGAAGGTCTATCGGTTGATGGTGAAGAAGGGATAGGGTTCGCCCAGTGGGATGAAACCGGCCGACTTGCACAACGCCATCGAGGCGGTATTGTTGGTGAAGCAGTCCCAAAGCGGCAGCACATTCTGTGCGAGGCAACGCTGGTTGAATAGGCGAACCACCGCCTTGGCCAGACCTAGATTCCGGTAGGCCGGCAGCGTAAACACGTCGATCTCGGCCCTGCCGCCGGCCACGGCGGCACCGTAGCACAGAGCGGCCGCCTGCCCCCCCACAAGGGCCACCACGGCGTTCGAGTGCTCCGTGAAATCATTCGGCGTGCGCCAGAACCGGTTCACCACGCCAAAGGCGTCCTGGATCATATTCACACAGCTAACGTCGGCGTACACCAAGGTCAAGCCCTTCTCTGACTCCCCTGTCGGATGGACAGCCGCTCTAGTAAGGGCGATGTCCACTTGAAAGTGCTGGCGCACCGAAAGCAAACCGGCGCATTTGCTGCCCTGCAGGAATCCGGGGTAGTGGGGGGTGTAGAGCCGCACTTTCTCACAGGAGAATGCCTTGTCGACCAACAGGTAACGCTGCAGAGCTTGCTCGAACGCTGGCACCGGCTCGCCGAATACTTGTGCAAAGCCGAAGGCGTGTTCCACGTAGACCTGTATCGGATTCTCCTCTCGGTCTGCGTGTATCACGCCGTCTTGCACGCCGCTCAGTACCGCTGCTATTAAAGGAAAGTACGCACCGTGGTCTAAGTAGAGCGCGTTGGCCGCAGGGTATTGCGCGGGAGAAAGCCTAACCACGTCAGATTGTTAATCCGCCATTGACTTCGAGAATCGCGCCGTTGATGAAGTCGTTCTCGACCAAGGCAATCACCGCTTGCGCGACCTCGTCGGCCCGACCGAGTCTGCGCAGCGGCGTGTTGCCTTGGACGTGATTGAGCACGGTCTCGTTCAAGGCGCGGCGGGTAGAATCAGTGTCGATGAAGCCGGGCGCCACCGCGTTGGCGCGTATGCCCCAGCGCCCCAACTCTTTGGACCAGGTAACGGTCATGGCATTGACGCCCGCCTTGGCCGCAGAGTAGGCGGTCTGCCCTTCGTTACCACGGGCGCTGATAGAACTGATGTTGACAACAACACCCTTGATTCGGCGTATGACCATGTGCTCCACCACGGCGGCAGTGACAATGAACACGGAGTCGAGATTGAAAGTGAGCGAAGCACGGAAGCGACCATAGTCGTGCATGATTCCGGCCGGATTCATAATGTTGACAAAAGGCTCGCTAAATATCACGCCTGCGTTGTTGACAAGTATGTCGAGGCGACCGAGGCGCTCGACGATGTCAGCCACTGCGGGATTGACCTGCATGGGATCGGTTACGTCGATGGCCAAACCCTCTAGCTCCTGCGGCAGGGTCGCGAGCGCTTCAACATTGCGGTCAGCCACCACAACGGTGGCACCTTCGGCCGCTAATCGACGTGCAATCGCCAGTCCGAGGCCTTGCGCTCCACCGGTCACCAGTGCGACGGCACCCCTAACTTCCAAGATCCACGCCCTTGTCCTTGAGCACGGCCACGATCCCGGCGACTGAAGTCATGCGAAGGATGTCGGATATCTCAAGAGCAATGTCGTACTCACGCTCCAAGGACATCACTAGGTCCATCTGTTTTAGGGAATCCCAAGTGCCCACCTCAGACTTCTGCAAGTCTGGCAGGATTTCGGTCATGCGCAGTCCGAAGATTTCGGCGAGAAGTTCTACGAGCTTTTCATTCATATCAAATTCCAAAGTGTTTAACGTAGTCTTCCGACGTATAGCGCAAGGGCTCGGCCGAGCGAGCCAGGTGAACTGAATATGGCTTGGTATCGCGTGAGATCAGAGCGCCCGCACCAACAACGTTGAACTCTCCCACCGTGATGGCATTAACCACGGTGCAGTTCACGCCCAGAAATGTATTGCGCAGCACCTTGGCCTGTCCCGAGACCACGGAACCCGCGGCCACCCAGCAGTGGTCGTCTACGCTGCTGTGATGCGCAAGGGTCACGTTGCTCCATACCATGGTGTTGGCGCCCACTCGCGCGTGCGGCTCGATGACTGCGCCAGGCAGCACCACGCTGCCTTCACCCATGGGGTTATCGGTGTAGACCCGGGCATCGGGGTGGATGTAGGTCTCAACGACGTAGCCCAATGCCTTAAGACGGCCAAACATGGTCTCGCGTGTGCGATTCAGGTCGCTATAGCCGATCGCCATGATCACGCGATGAGTGTCGGGTGCGAAGACGTCTAACACCTCCGACAAACCCACCGTCCGATAGTCGTTAAGACTTCCCTGCGCAACCAACTCATCGTCGACGGTGAAGCCTGCAATCTCGTAACGCACGTCCTGGCAGAGGTAGGAGCACAGGATTTCGGCCGTGATCGCGTTGCCCGCCAACAGAATTTTCTTCATGTCATTTCTTCCATCACGGCCAGACCAAAACCGGTCTTGCCATAGCCATTTCCGTTGTAGAGCATGTAAATTCGGCCCCGGTGCTCGAACACACAGGGGTAGCAGTTCATCTCGCTGTCCCAACCAGTGGGAGAGACATCAATGCCCGAGAGCGGGTCATTGCGTTGCCAGTGCTGGCCGTCCACCGACGAGGCGAAACCGATGCGGTAGGTGTCGACCGTCTTGGTCGCACGGTGTGCATACCACATGAAATACGTATCTTCCCGGTGAATCACAGTGGGCCGACCGAAAGCGTATTCGTACTCATCGGCAAATGGTAGACACATCCCAGGATGACAGACCCAGTCGACGCCGTTGTGTGAATGGGCATAGTGGATCCCGTAGTAGTGCTTCCAGCCCCCATTGGTTTTCTCCCAGCGGATGCCGGAGTTGTACCAAGTCTGCCAGAGGCCACCCGTGATGTGGAAAGCAGTCGCGGCAGCGAACAGCGGGTTGCTCTTGTCTCTACCGAGCACCGGGCCCAGATATTCACGTGTAAGAGTGAATTCGCCCACGTCCAGCGTCACCCTACCGGTGTCGCAGATCCACAGTCCTTCGGGCAGATTCTGCCAGCCCACGTAGTAGAGGTAGATTGTGCCACCTTGCTTAACGAAGCAAACGCTAATGACGCCGTCGCAGTCAAAGTGACAGGGATCGCCCGGCCACAGGGCCAGCTTCGGTGAGCCCAGCAGTTCGACGCGGCCGTCTGAGACGATAGCGTTGGAAAGGAAGATATGGGAGCGCTGGCGCTCGTCCCTGCGAGTGAACGCAATTACGAAGCGATCGCTTTCGATATGAATTGCGCAAGGGTGCGAACCGTGCGAGAAATCGTCTCCACCTGGCTCGAAGATCCGCCCCTTCTTGCTCCAAGGAAACGCCTGCTTTCGGGCTACAAACGAATTGAGCGTTGTCATATTGAACTCAATCCTTGCCCAGCGATGCGCGAAGCGCAGATTCGAGAAAAGCGACACGGCTCATGCCGCGCCGCTCCGCCTCTTGGTAGATGCGGTCGCGTAGTGCTGGATCCACGCCCTCCAGGCGGCCGAAGTAGCGGCTACGGATAGTGCCGCCGCGATTACCCAGATGTGGTACATCGATGTCGACGGGCAACGGCTCTGTGCTGGCTTGGAACTCGATTACGTAAAAACAGTTACTTAACTCCCAGCTCAGCTTGACCGCACGAGCCGTCACTGGCAGGGCCGACAGCGGCGCGCTACGCGCATAGAGAGCATTGTTAGTGACCAGCATGCGACCAAGTTCGGTGCTCACCAGCCAGGGCGCCAAGCCTTCGTCGCCAATGACAATATTGCCACCGGGCTTGACCACACGGTTCATCTCCGCGATACCCTTGGCAATATCTGGGAACAGGTTGATACCACCAAAATGGTAGGCCGCGTCGAAGAATCTGTCGGCAAAGGGCAGATTGGTAGCGTCGCTCACTGAAAAGTGGAGCCCCACACCCGAGCCTTCCAGTTCTGTCCTGTAGCGTGACACACCAGCAAGCAGCATTTCCTTCGCAATGTCCTGAGCGTAGATATCTCCCTTGCCGGAGAGGGCACTCACCAAGAAGGGCAGATCGTTGCCAGCACCCGCGCCAGTGACCAGCATACGCTCGCCCTTCTTCAGGCCGATGCGTGCGATTAGGCGCTCGCGCAGACCTTCCTCGTCGCTCTGGAATGTTTTAAATACCCAGCGCAGCGCATTGTCGTGTACTTCAGCGGCTCTCTCCTGCGAATACTCGTTGGCGCCCTCGAGCTCGTCGGTGAATACTGGGACATCCGTGCAGGCGACAAATGCAAATAGGTGGCCGTTGGGGCATGCCAGCCCATCTGGCCCATGTATCAGGGGCGTACGGGCACAAGTAGGTTCTATGCAGCAGTAAGAAGAGTGGCTAGTCATGAGTTCCCTCTTTTCTGACAAGCAATCCAGAATAGGCGTTCGGAGACTCCGTAGTAATCGTTGTTCGCAAAGCCAAAGGAAAACGCCTCGAACCAGGGCGTCAGGTAAGCTTCGATCTGGTCCTTACTGGAGAACGCATGAAGTCGATAGCCGTCTCGGTTGCCATAAGGGTCAGCCTGAATACGTAGCGAGCCATCTTCAAGGGCAATGGCGTCCTTGAAGATGTAGGATTCGCGGCTTGCCACCGATGCTATCAACCAAGACCCTGACTTCATCACACGGGCGTATTCCTTGATATTGTCGGCGAAGGTTTCCCCCTCGTCGCAGTAGTAGCAGCAGTGGCAGGCCAGTACGTAGTCGAAATAGCCGTTGTCGAAAGGCATATTGCTGTTACGACCCACGCGCAGGTCAGCCTGGTGACCCAGTTTGGCTAGGCGCTCCCCAGTCTGTCGGACGATGCCCTCGGTGATTTCGATGCCGCTCACCGCGTAGCCCTGGTCGCAGAGGAAAACGGTGTTGCGTCCATCGCCAAAGGCGACGTCGAGCACACGCTCCCCGGCAACCGGTTTGCGAAAACTCAGGCTTGGGTAGTTAGCCAGAAAGGTGCGTACAACGAACTCCGTCGGATAGACCCGGAGACCCGCGCGATTGGCGTAGAACTCTTCGTAGTTGTGGTCAATGCTTGAAGATAGATTGGCCATGGATTTCCCTAACGATAGTCGAAGGCCTCTGCTTGGTCTCGGAAAAAACCTTGGAGAGGTAGATTCCGATCAGGCCCACGAACGAGATGGTCATGCCCCCGAGTAGCCAGATGGAAACCATCACCGAAGTCCAGCCCTCCATGGGAGTAGCCAATATCAGCTTTAGGAATACGAGGTAGCCAGCGTATAGCAGGGCACCTGTAAAAATGATTAGGCCGATGTAGAAGATCAGTCGAAGCGGCACTTCGCTGAAGGACGCGATGGAGTTGGTAGCGTGCTCGATCTTCTTAGCTAAACTGTAGGTGGTGGGACTACCCATGTGCTTTTTCACTGACCGCGCGCATTGCTTGAAGCCGGTGATGACCCACAGACAGGAGATCACCATTTCTCGTTCGCGGAATTGCAGCAGTGCGTTCACATACCGGCGCGACATCAAACGCGCGGTGACGATGTTGCGCGGGTGGTCGATGTCGGCCAGATAGTTGAACACCGTGTAATAGAGCTCGCCGCTCCAGCGCTCGAACCAGTTGCCCTTGCGGGTCTCCTGCACGCCGTAAACCACGTCTGCGGCCTCGGCCGCCATGGTCAACGCGAAGTCCGCCAGCCATTCCGGCTCCTCCTCCAGATCGCTGTCGATCAGGAAGATACGCTCGCCCCGCGACTGGGCGAGGCCGGCAAGCATGGCTTTGTGGTGACCGAAGTTGCGTGACAAGTCGACAACGATCACATGCGCGTCTTCTTCAGTGAGATTAATGGCTAAGTCAATGCTGTTGTCTGGTGAGCCGTCATTTACGAGAATAATTTCGTAATCTTCGTCTGCGAGTTGACGTGCAGCAGCAGTCGCCCTTTCATAGAACTCGTTGATATAAGGTGCGGATTGGTAGAGGGTCGCAACAATCGACAGCTTCATGCAACATGCCTCATAAAATTAGGAGCGTCCTTGCCGCAATTGAACAAAAGATCGAGGATAGTGACGCCGTGAGTGAACTCACCCCAAAGCTGGGGATACTCTGGGTAGCCTGCGTAGTCGAACCAAGTAAGCTTAATCCCCATGTCCGCAAAGACCTTTTCGTCGAGATAGTCCTTGGCGGCCGGACCTGAGAAGTACTCAGTACCCCCAGCCTGCACACAAAGGTCAGCGAGGCGTTCGGTCTTACCTTTGAGCAAGGTGTAGTCCCAAGAATTTGTAATGGCCGTCTTGATTCCTAGGTAATTGCAGATGCCCTCAATAAACCTACGGTTCAGTTGTGAAATATGGGTGTATGACCATGCGGTATAGAGGGGCTCCAGCCATTCCATTATTTCAAAGAAATGTGGTGCGCGGCGATAGTTTTGCGCCAGCGACTTCCAATGCGCAGCTGCCCAGTCAATTCGATCAATCTCGGTTTCGCGAATTGTCTGGCGATACTTTCCCTTGACGAGCACCGGCACCGTCAGCCACTGCACGCCCTGTGGCGTCTTAATCTGATTGCGGTTGCGCCAGTCGCGGCGCGTGTATTGCATGTCGTCGTACAGGATGAACTCATCCACGGCGGCGATCATGTCAAAATAGCCCTTCCATGGGATGTAGTTGGATTGTACGATCGCCACTCTCTTCATCGGCTACGCTCATGCAATCTTTCTTCGCACGTCGATTCTTTGTATGTTGCCCGAGCACTTAGCAAATGGTGCGCCTACCTATAAGGGAAATGGGTTGGTAGCCTCAATGCAGAGCCTGAATCCTCGTAATCAAGATCTAGACGAATGCCGTAGCACTCTAGCAATTTGCTGGTAACCGGCTAGGTCCATTGGGAGACGTAAGAAACCATGCGCGGGCGATCTCGTTGCATGTTGGAGCACCTAAAATTGGGGTCCCAAAAGCGTCACGCCCCGGATAACCGCCTAACTGCCATGAAGAATCAGGCACCGCTCCAGAATATATTCGATACTCGGTGAACTTCCTGTTACGTTAGGCTGCACCTGTTTCAGTAGGAGTTAAATATTGCAAATTGTGCGAAATTCCTAGGTGCAGATATTCGCCACCCTACGGCATCGCGCGGTCAATCACAATCGCCACTCCCCGCACCCCCACCTTCACCGCCCCACTCGCCCCCTGCAAATCCCCACTCTGCGAAATCGCATTCCCCGATTTCGAGATCCGCGCGCTGACGATCACCTCGCCGAACCCTGAAATCTTGAGCTCCGGCCGCATGGCCAGTGCATCGTCGAGCGTAAATTCCACCGGCAGGTCGGCCACCCGCTTGCGCAGCACCGCCAGCGGAATCCGCGGACCGTTCACCGCGCGCGCGAGGATGAACAGGGTGTCGTCCGGCGAAACCTTGTCTTTCAAAGAAGGGCTCAGCGTGACCTTCCCGCTCACGCTGGCGCCTGCCGCCTGGGCCACGGGTTTCGGTGCCGAACTCTCCGCGGGCTTGGCCCCTGCAACCACTGCCACCGCCGGCCCTTTGATCCCACCCAGTTGCCGCGCCTCGGCAATGCCTTCGACAAGAGACTTCGCCATTTCCGAATCCGGCGGCAGCATTGGCAGCAGCTTTTCCCAATGCTTCAGCGCGCCAGGAAAATCCTTGCGGTAGAACGCCGCAGTTCCCGCCATCGCCAGCGCCTTCGGCTGATTGGGATCGATCTTCAGCGCCGTCTCCACGAGTTCATACGCCGGGCCTTCGATCTTGCGCCCCATGCTCATTGCCATCGCGTCGGCATAGTCCGCGTACAGCCCTGCGTCATCGGTGATCTTCTCGGTCGCCTTGGCGTACGCCTTCACTGCCTCGGGCATGCGCTGCATGACGTAATACGACCGCGCGAGCATCGCCCATCCCTTGGCGTCGTCCGGATTCTTCTCGAGTTTCGCCGCGAGCCCCGCGACCATGTCGTCGATCTGCTGGGGCGTCACCTGCTTTTCTGCAACTTCGGCCGCCGGGCGCAGGCCTGCAGGCTCACCCACCCACAGGTAGAGTGACACCGCGCATGCGGGGACAAGGACACCCACGACGATCGCGGTGAGCTTGGACGACCCTCCGTTCGACACGGCTCGCGCTCCCTCGGCGTCGCCTTCGTCGATCGCGCGGCGCTCGAGTTCCGCGCGCGCCCTCGCGTGCTGCTCGGCTGATATGACGCCACTGGCCAGATCGCGCTCGAGTTCCCCGAGCTGATCGCGCAGGATCGCGAGGTTGGACTCCCGCATCGCCAGACCACTTCCCGGTGCGCGGCTGCGCAGCAGGGGCAACAGTACCCAGAACAGGGCAAAAACCGTCATGCCGACGGCAATGACTACAAACCCGGTCATGGGTGCCCGCCTTTCGAATGGGTCTCACCAAGCAGGGAACCTGCCCGCTGGTGCTCTTCTTCACTGAGCGGTGCCGGTTCGGCACGCCGGTTGCGCATGCGCACATAGCGCCATAGCGCGAACACACCGATTACCAGCAGCAGAAACGGCCCGAACCAAAGAAGGATCGTCGTCATCTTGACCGGCGGGTTGTAGAGCACGAAATCGCCGTAGCGCTGCACCATGTACCCGACGATCTCGGTGTCGGTCCTGCCCGCAGCGATCTGCTCGCGTACCTGGCGGCGCAGATCCTGCGCGAGTTCGGCATTCGAGTCGGCGATGGTCTGGTTCTGGCATACCAGGCAACGTAGATTGGCCTCCAGCTCCACCGCGCGCTTCTGCTGCAAGGGGTCCATGTTTGTGGGAACCGCCTCCTTCCCCCACGCACCCTGAGCGAAGGCAAGCAGCGACAACAAGACAACCAGAACGCGCCTCATGACTTCTGCAGCTGCCTGACCAGGGGAAGAATTTTCTTCTCGAGCGCTTCAGGCGTCACCGGTCCGATCTGCTTGTAGCGGATGACGCCGGCACGATCGATCACGAACGTCTCCGGGACGCCGTAGACGCCGAAATCGATCCCGACGCGACCATCAAGGTCGGTGACGCTCAGCACATACGGGTCGCCGAACTGCTTCAACCAGGCCTTGGCTTCCGGCGACTTGTCCTTGTAGTTGAGGCCGATCAGCGGCACCTCACGCTTGCGCGACAATTCGACCAGTATCGGGTGTTCCTCACGGCAGGACACGCACCACGAAGCCCAGACATTCAGCAGCCACACCTGGCCGAGCATGTCCTTTTGCGAGAACTCAAGACCGGGTTGCGCAAGCTGAGCGAGCTTGAAGGCCGGCACAGGCTTGTCGATCAGGGGCGAAGGCACTTCGCGCGGATTGAGCGTCAGCCCGATGCCGAGGAACACAACCAGAACTGCAAACAGACCCAACGGAAGCAGAAAGCGGTTCACGTCTCGAGCGCCCCGCGCCGACCCTTGACCGGTCCCTTGACCCGCACGGTAATCGGGCCTTCGGTGACCGGCTCCTGTCGGCGCACCACCATCCGGTAGCGCCGGTCCGCCAGCGCCAGTAACCCGCCCAGCGCCATGATCGCGCAGCCGCCCCAGATCCAGGTGACGAAGGGCTTGTAGTAGATGCGCACGCTCCAGGCACCTGCATCCACGGGCTCCCCCAGCGACACATACAGGTCGCCGAACAGGCCGGTATCGATGTCGGCCTCGGTCATCGGCATGTTGCTCACGTTATAGGCACGCTTCTCGGGCTTGAGCACCACAACCTGCTTGCCGTCGCGGCTGACAGTGACCGTCCCGCGCGAGGCGCGGTAATTCGGCCCCTTGGCGCTTTGCGCGCCGTCGAAGCGGAAGACATAACCGCCCACCGTGACGGTGTCGCCGATATCCATGCGCACATCGCGCTCGACCTCGTAGCCCTTGACCAGGGTGACACCGATGATGAACACGGCCACGCCGCAGTGCGCGAGCAGCATCCCGTAGTAGCCGCTCGATTGCGACGACAACTTCGCGCCCAGCCCGCCGGGCATCCTGGCAAGCCGCTCGCGCAGGTTCACGAAGCTCGCCGCCGCAATCCAGAACGCGAGCGCCAGCCCGAAGCTCACCATCGGACTCCAGCGCGCAAAACTCCAATCGGCGAGTGCCAGCGGGACGAGCAGCGCCGAAACCACGCTGACTGCCAGCGCCCAGCGCAGGCGCCGGGCGAGTTCCGCAGGGTCGGCCTGCTTCCAGCGCGCGATCGGCCCCACGCCCATCAGAAACAGGGCGGGCGTCATCAGCGGCACGAAAACCGCCTCAAAGTACGGCGGCCCGACTGAAATCTTGCCGAGATTCAATGCATCCAGAAACAAGGGATACAGCGTACCCAGCAGCACCGAACCGGCCGCCACCACCAGGAACACGTTGTTCGTCAGTAGCATCGATTCGCGCGATACCGGCTCGAAAGAGCCGCCAAGGCCGACCTTGGGAGCCCGCCAGGCAAACAGCAGAAGTGAGCCTCCGATCACAAGGACCAGAAAGCCGAGGATGAATATCCCCCGCCTGGGATCCGTGGCAAAGGCGTGCACCGAGGTCAGCACGCCGGACCGGACCAGGAAGGTGCCGAGCAGGCTCAGGCTGAACGCAGAGATCGCCAGAAGGACCGTCCAGCTGCGAAATCCGCCGCGCTTCTCGGTCACCGCCAGGGAGTGCAGCAGTGCAGTACCGACCAGCCAGGGCATGAAGGACGCGTTCTCGACCGGATCCCAGAACCACCACCCGCCCCAGCCCAGTTCGTAGTACGCCCAGCCGCTGCCCAGGGCGATACCCAGGGTCAGAAAGCACCACGCGAGTATGGTCCACGGCCGCGACCAGCGCGCCCAGGTCGCATCCAGCCGACCGCCCAGAAGCGCGGCAATCGCGAAGGCGAACGCCACCGAGAAACCGACATAGCCCATGTAGAGCATGGGCGGATGGATCACCATGCCCGGATCCTGCAGCAGAGGATTGAGGTCACGGCCGTCCTCGGCCGCCGGCAGAAGGCGCGCGAAGGGATTGGACGTCAGCAGCAGGAACAGCAGAAACCCCGAGCTCACCAGTCCCATGACCCCGACCACGCGCGCGACCATCTCCTCAGGAAGATGCCGGCTGTAGAGCGTGACGGCAGCCGTCCAGATGCCCAGCATCAGCACCCACAACAGCATCGATCCTTCATGCGAGCCCCAGGTGGCGGCGATGCGGTACTGGAGCGGCAACTGGGAGTTCGAGTTGGTCGCCACGTTCAGAACGGAGAAGTCGTTGCTTGCGAACGACCAGGCAAGGCAGACGAATGCAATGGCAACGAAGAGAAACTGCCCCTGGGCCGCCGGCCGCGCCACCGCCATCCAAGCGTGATCCCTGCGCGCGGCGCCGAGAATGGGTAGAACGCCCTGCGCGAGCGCCAGGGTCAGCGCGAGGATGAGCGAAAAATGTCCGATTTCAGGTATCACGTGTCATTGCCTTGTGGACGGAAACCTATTGGGAAACGCTCTTCTGCGCCTTCTGCGCCTGCTCGATCGCATGACCCGCTTCGGGCGGCATGTAGTTCTCGTCGTGCTTGGCGAGCACGTCGGTCGCATGGAATACCCCGTCCGGCCCGAGCTTGCCCTGCGCCACGACGCCCTTGCCCTCCTTGAACAGGTCGGGAAGGATGCCCGTAAAGACCACCGGTATGGTTTTTGCCGTATCCGTCACATTGAATTTCACGGTGAGACCGTCGCTCTGACGCTTGAGGCTGCCGGTTTCGACCATGCCGCCAATTCGAAACGAGCGCTCCAGCGGCGCCTCCTTGGCAATCACCTGGGACGGGCTGAAGAAAAAGACCAGGTTGCTCTGGAACGCATTGAGCACGAGCGCGGCGGCAATTCCGACTACGGACAGGCCGGCGGCGATGAGCGCCAGTTTTTTGTGACGGGGTTTCACTTGGGCGAGGCGAAGTCAGCCTTTGGACAGCTATTGGACAACGATTGAAAAATCCGCGATCTATCTGAACGACCGGCACATTTTACGCTACAGTCCGCAGCTTGGTATGAGCACCAGCGCGAATCCGAGGCACTTCGACACGGTTTGCGTGAATTGGTTTCACTATCGTCAATTTGGTGTATTGACCTTTGCGCACGGTAGTTGAACAATCGCGACCTTGGCGCATTCGATTCAATCAACAGACAAGAGATTTCCATGCTCAAACATGCCTTATTGCTCAGCGCTGTTTTCCTGGGGTTCATCTCCGGCAACGCTGCGGCCGCTCCCTTCAGCGAGGGGTTCCGCAAGTGCCAGGAATGCCATGAGGCCGAAGTCGAAGTCTGGAAAAAAACAACGCATTTCAAGTCATACAACGAAGTGCACAAGAAGGAGTCCGCTGCCAAGATCCTGGCCGCGGCAGGTGGTGGCGCGAGCATGCGGCAGAACAGCACCTGCGTGATGTGCCACTACACCGAGACCAAGGACTCGGAATCCGCCAAGCCAAAAGTGGCCTCCGGCCCCTCATGCGAGAGCTGCCACGGGGCGTCGTCCGAATTCCGTGACGTACACAATTTCTACGGCGAAGGCGTCGCGGACGCCAGCAAGGAGACGCCGGCGAACAAGGCAAAGCGGCTCGCTGCAGCGACCAAGGCCGGCATGATCTGGTCGTTCATGACCTACGACATCGCGGCGAACTGCATGGGCTGCCACGGGCTTGCCCAGTCGAAGGTGAAGGGCGATGTCCTGGCCAAGATGCTGGAGGCGGGCCATCCCGGTGAGCCGGAATTCGAACTTGTGCGCTATTCGCAGGGGTCGGTACGGCATCGCTACTACCCCCCGAAAATAGACCTCAATGCGGAAATGACGCCGGCCGAACTCTCGCGCCTGTTCATCGTTGGACAGGCTGCGAAACTCGTATCCGCATCAGAGGCTGCCGGCAAGTCCAGTTCTCCCAAGTACGCTGCCTTGCAGAAAAAGCGGGAGGCAGATGCGCGCGCGGCCTTGCAGGCTGTCGCCGACCTTCCGGAAGCGAAAGCCGTGCTGGACAAGCCCAGCGCGGACTCGGCACGCAAGCTCGCAGACGCCCTCAAGGGCAAGGATCTTTCGGCCAAGGTGAAGTCGCAGCTGCCCGCCAAGAACACCTACAAGTAGGCGGGTGACTGACCAACCGGCTGTGCCGGTCTGTTCCGGAAGGCGGTCACGATCGACGCATTGTTGAGGCCTGCCGATGAGTGATGCGCAATTGATGGAGCGTCCGCGCCGCTGGGACGCGCCGTTCGACCCGGCAATGTCCACCAACGTGGTCGACGCGTTGCTGGAGCGGCCGGAATTCGCCTCGATCGACGCGAGCCGCTTTCCCGCCGCGGCACCGCTGCGCGGGATCCTGCAAAACGACTGCCGGATCGCGGTCTATGAGCCTGGCGATATCGTGGTGCGCGAAGGCGACTACGGCAATTCGGCGTTTCTGGTGCTGTCCGGCGCGATGCGCGTCGCCCTTCCGCCGGGCCTGCCACGCCAGGTTCTGGGCCGCGCGGCGGACCGCAAGCGCAGCGCATTCAGCGTACTGCGCAGCATGCTGACGCACTCCCTGATCCCGGAGGTGCGCGATACCAGCCAATACAGATCGGCAGCAGCGCGGGTCAAGGGCGCAGGCGAAAAACGCGACTCGCTGCGCAACGTTCGCGACCCCGCCGGACTGTTCGGGCCAGGCATTGATCCGCTCGCGGATCCGGCACGCATACCCGCGCTGGCTTCCCAGTTCAAGACCGCCGTGCTCCCGCCAGGGACGCTGTTTGGCGAGGTCGCGGCCCTTGGCCGCGTGCAGCGCTCCGCGACCGTGTACGCGGAAACGACCTGCCAGGTGGTTGAGATGCGCTGGCAGGCGTTGCGCGACATCAAGAACCGCGATGACACGTGGCGGGACAGGATCGAACAGGGGTATCGCGAGAACCAGCTTAAAACGCACCTCGCAGAGCACCCGCTCCTGGCCGGAATCGATGCGGCCGCCCTGCAGAAAATTGCCGATCGCACCCTGTTCGAGACGTACGGGTCGTTCGAATGGAACGTCGGATTCAACAGTGGCAAGCGCGGGGAGCGGCCAGCGCCGGGAACCGAGCCGCCGGTCGCCCAGGAAGGCGACTACCCCGACGGCCTGCTGCTGGTGATCGGGGGATTCGGGCGGGTATCGATCGGCCTCGGCCATGGTGCGCGGACCCTGACCTATCTTCGCGAAGGCGACCACTTCGGTCTGGACGAGCTGACCGAGGCGTGGAAATCCGGTAGCGACAGCCCGTACGAAACCAGTCTGACGGCGTTGGGCTACCTGCATGTACTCCGGATCCCCTACTCGGTCCTTGCTGAACTGGTGTTCCCGAAGCTCGCTCCCCGCAACAGCCGGCTGATCGACGCAGCCTCGCGGCCGATTGCGGAGGATGCATTTCTCGAGTGGGCCGTGGAGCAGCGCTTCATCAACGGCACCAAGACCATGCTGATCGACCTCGACAAGTGCGTGCGCTGCGACGACTGCGTCCGTGCCTGTGCCGACACGCATGACGGCAATCCGAAGTTCATCCGCCACGGACAGGAACTCGGCAACTGGATGGTGGCGAACGCGTGCATGCAGTGTGTCGATCCGGTCTGCATGATCGGCTGCCCGACCGGTGCGATACACCGTTCCGTGGACGGCGGCGTGGTCCTGATCAACGACCTGACCTGCATCGGTTGCGGCACCTGCGCCAGCGCCTGCCCCTACGACAACATCAGGCTGGTGCCGATCCGCGAGAAGACCGGCCAGCCGGTGCTCGACCCGATCTCGCGGGAGTCGATCATGAAGGCCACCAAGTGCGACTTGTGCTCTTCGCTCCCGAGCGGTCCGTCGTGCGAGCGCGCCTGCGCACATGACGCGCTGAAGCGGGTCGATATTCAGTCGCTTATCCGCCAGGCCGTGCAGGTCGGGGCCTGAGCAGCAGACATGCGCGAAATCCGCATCCTCGCCGGCATCGATCCCGCGGCAGCACATCGCGGGGAAATGCGCCGCGCCTGGCGCACGCTTGGCATATTCTGGGGGGTCGCGCTCGTCGCCTGGCTGCTGGTGACCGCGCTGGCCTGGCACGCCGAGAGAAGCCTGGGGAAGGCGTCCATCGTCACGGGTTACGCGCTGTATGCGGTCGTTCTTTCGCTCGGATTTTTCAAGGTCCGCAAGCGGCTTCTGGTGCTTCCCCTGGGCACGGTGCGCGAATGGATGCTGGCGCACCTGGTCCTCGGCGCGGTCAGCATTCCTCTTTATTTTCAGCATACCGGCGGACTCTGGCCTGGCGGACGCTATGAGCAGGTGCTCGCACTTGCATTCTATTTCGTCACGCTCTCCGGTATCGCGGGCTACATCCTCCAGCGCCTGCTCCCTCCCAGGATCGCCGACCTTGAAGGCGAGTACATCTATGAGCGGATCCCGAACGAACTGGCAACGCTGCGTGAAGAAGTCGAGGCGCTGGTGCTGAAGGCCGTCCGCGAACTGGGGTCGGACACGCTCGGCCGCTACTACACCGAGTCACTCGAATGGTTCTTCTGGCGGCCGCGCTTTCTCCTCGGCCACATCGTGGGAAGCGGTCGCAGCAGCAGCTGGATCCGCAGCCGCATCACGGCACTGCGTCGCTACCTGAGCGACCGCGAGCGCGAATACCTTGTGCAGATCGAGGAAATCGCATTGCGCAAGAGCCGCGTCGACGGTCACTACGCAATGCAAAGCGTGCTCAAGCTCTGGCTGTTCATTCATGTGCCCGCGGCGGTGCTGGTGATCCTGCTGGCCTCATGGCACCTGCTGGTCGTCAACATCTACGCACGCTGATCCCGAAATGATCGACCGCAGCCGTTTCGGACACAAAGTCAGCGCCTACGAGAGGCCGAACCAGCCCTATCGCTGCGGCCGTGGCGGCATGTGGAAGAAGATCTGCTGGCAGGGGCCGGGAATCGATGGCCACTGCGGCGGGGAGTCGGAGTGCGCACCCGCAAAAATCGGCGACCGCTGGGAGTGCCGCAGGCCGAAACGCGCCGGGGGAAGCTGCACGGAAGGGCCGCTCCCGGACGGATCCTGTGCCCATCGTCGCCCGCCGTGTGCCCCGCTGCGAAATGTGCGCTCCATGCGCGCGCACGTCTCGGTCATCGCCGTCCTTGCGCTGCTTGTCATCCTTATCATCGGAATCGACCCGCGTCAGGCCTCGTTCGTCGCCCCGGCAGCGATTGACGCGGGCAACCTGACCAGCGTCCACGCCGGGTTTACGCGCGATCAGGGGTGTGCCGCCTGCCACACCAGCCACGCGAAGGACGCCGGGAGCTGGCTGTTGTCGGCGTTTCGTACCAACGACCCCAGCGAACGCTGTGTCGATTGCCATGATTTCGCCGGGCCCGTGAAACTTGCGCACAACACTGCGCATCCGAAGCGGCCCGACCTGGGTGCCGTCTCGTGCATCAGCTGCCACAGCGAGCATCGCGGCGCCGGCGCGAAGATCGCCCAGATACCCGACTTTGCCTGCGCCAACTGCCATCAGAAGTCGTTCGACAGCTTCGTCTCCGGCCATCCGCCCTTCCCGGCCCGGTATCCCTACGCGCAGGCCGGGACGATCTATTTCGACCACGCAAAGCACGTCAAGGACTACTTCGTCGACCCGAAGCGGACCAAGGGTCCGGACCGCGACGCCAAGTTCGCGGCGGAAGCGAAAACCAAGTGCACCGCGTGCCACTCGGTCGAAAATGCCACGCGCGAAGTCAAACCGAAGACTTACGCGCAGATCTGTGCCGGATGCCATGAGGCGCAGATCAAGGGACGTGAACTGGTGCTGTTCGAGCCGGGGCGCATCACGGCGGCGGCCTCGATCCTGCTCGGCGTGGAAAAGGACGGCGACGAAGAGGAAACGAAGCAGGCGCTTTCCAAGCTATGGGGCACGATGGCGCGCTCCGGCAGCGAAGCGCTCGCCGGCCTGGTGCCGCCGCCCGATCCCGATCGCAAGGCGCCCGCGGATGCACTCTACGCCGGGATGAGCCCCCAGGTCGCGCGCGAGGCCGGGGCAGCGTGGTCGGCAGGGCGCGATCTTGCGAGCGTCGGCAAGCCGGACGGGCCCGGATGGTCGGCCGGCGAGAACAGCGAAGGCAATCCGGCCCTGTTCTACCGGGCCGCCGGACACGCGGATCCCGTATTGAAAGAGTGGATAGAAACGCTGCGCTCCGGCCTGCTGAACAAGGACAGCGCCAAGCGCGCGCTGGCCAAGGAGGCCATGAACGATTTTCTCGACAGCAAGACCGGGCCCGGAGCCTGCGGAAAATGCCATTCGGCGGCGCTGCGCTCGGTGTCTGCCGATCGAAAAGGCGCCGCCTGGGGCTACGCAGGGTCGGCGGCGCGTCCGCTGACGCGCTACATGCATGCGCCGCATCTGGGGCTGGTCGATCCGGATGCGGGCTGCACAACCTGTCATGCGCTTGACAAGGATTCCAAGTACGCGAAGTACTTCACCGCCAAGGCATCCGCACCGGCAAACTACGAAAGCGGTTTTTCCGGTATCCGCAAAGAGACCTGCATTGAGTGCCACAAAGAGGGTCAGGTAAACTCCGCGTGCCAGGTCTGTCACTCGTACCATCTTCCGCACCGTTTCAACCTGGGCTTCAGACAAAAGGGGGCAGCACCGAAATGACCGCGCTCAAACAAGCGGGACCGCGCTTGCGCGGAGGCTCGCACAGCGTGCTGACGCACGCCTTGGGATTGTTCCTCTGTCTGATCATCGCGCAGCCCGGAGACGCCGAAGCACAGCGCCGGGCGCGTGGTGCCCCGCCGCCTGTGGAGACTCCCGCCGCTGCTCCGACGGAAGCCCCGGCCGCTGCCCCGACCGAAGCCCCGGCCGCTGCTCCAACGCCCGCTCGCGCCCGCCGGGGAGCCGCCCCCGCCGCCGCTTCCCCGGTGGCTGGCGAGGATCCGCATGCGAAGGTGATGGCAGAGGACCAGTACCCCAGCGCCGGCAAATGCAAGGCCTGCCACGCCCAGATCTATGACGAATGGCGCAGTTCCAATCACGCCTACGCCGGCATCTCGCCGATGTTCCACAAGTTCGAACAGAAGATCAACGAACTCGCGCCCACCATCGGGTCCTTCTGCGTGCGCTGCCACATGAGCGTCGGTACTGCCCAGGGCGAAGACCGCGCAATGCCGCTGTGGAAGCGCAGCCAGGTGTCGCGCGAGGGGGTGACCTGCATCAGTTGCCACCGCGTGAACGAGGAATACTCCAAGGTCAACGGCGAGCGGCGCATCGAGCCCGGCTCGATCCATGAACCGGTCTACGGGCCGTTCGACGGCGACGGCGTCGCCGAGGCGGTCAAGAATCCCGGGAAGTACCGCGTTGCGACGAGCGGATCCGCTCGCGGCACCAAGATCCACAACAGCGCGATCAAGTTCGAGCAGATCTCCACCTCCGAATTCTGCGTCTCCTGCCACCAGGTGGCTGTCAACGTCGGCATCAAGCTGGAAGTGGTCTGGGATCAGTATCGTTCCTCGCCGGCGAGGGAACAGGGGATCACCTGCCAGGATTGCCACATGGGAAAGACCCCGGGCAAGCACGACGGTTACGAGACCGGCGCCGCTGCAAAAATCGGCCGCCTGACCGTGAACACCGGGCGCAAGCACGCCAACCACGCGTTTTACGGTCCTGGCTATCCGATCGCCCATCCCGGGGTGTTTCCGCACAATGAGAACGCGGAAAAATGGGGCATGGAAGACTGGCTCAAGTTCGACTACCGCGCCAAGTGGGGCAGCGAGGAGTTCGAGACCGCGGTGAAATCCGGCAAGCTCAAGGTGAACTTTCCGAAGGCATGGTCCGATGCGGCCGACCGGGCAAGCGCCTGGGAAGTCGTGCAGGAAAACATCGAGGCGATCGAAAAGAAGAAGGCGCAGCGCAAGCAGGTCATGGAAAACGGCTCGCGCATCGACGGCCCCTACTTCGTTTCCGGACTGCAGGCCGGAGAGCCGCTCAAGTTTTCCTACAAGATCACGAATACCGATCCGGGGCACAACCTGCCCTCGGGTTCGCTGGGCGCACAGCCCGAGATCTGGCTGAACGTCGCCCTCATCGGCCCCGACGGCAAGCGGCTGTGGGAAAGCGGGTATCTGGACTCCAACGGCGACATGGCCGACCTGCACTCGCTCGATGTGCGCGCAGGCAAGATCGCCCACGACGACCAGCTGTTCAATCTGCAGACCAAGTTCCTCACGACCAACGTCAAGGGAACCGAACGCGAGATGTACCTCCCGGTGAACTTCGACGTCGACCAGTTGCCGTTCCTGCGTCCGCCCTCCCAGCCCGTATCGGTGATGAATCACCCGCCTTTCGTCCGGATGGAACAGCGCTCGATCCCGCCCCTGGGCAACAAGGTGGCGAGCTACACGGTGCCGGCAGCATTGGTCACCGCGCCGGGCACGTACCGCCTCGCCGTGCGCATGCGCAGCCGCGCGGAGCCGATCTACTTCATGCGCTTCGTCGGCGCCACCAATGACATGGAACGGTCGATGAACGAATGGATGCTCGACATCCATCCCTACAGCATCGAGTTCGAGGTGAAAAAATGAGTGCCCTTTCCACGACCCCTCGTTCATCTGCCGGTCCGGTGTCCAGCTGGCGCGGCCTGTGTTTCGCCGCTGCCCTCGTGCAGGGCATGGCGGCGCCCGTGGCTTTTGCCGCGGATTCGGGCGGCAAACCCGGGATGTCGCCCGAGGCAGCGGCGACCAGACACAAGGCCGATGCGTTCGGGCCGGATCCGGTCTACGAATCGAAGCCGTACAGCGACGACGACCAGCTCAAGATCTACGGCGGAAAGTTCGAGGTGCAGAACCCGCGCCCGATGCTGGAACTCGGCCGCCCGATCTACCAGAGCGGACCGCTGCAGAAATCCGGCACCGGAATGGGCGCGAAGAATCCGACGTCGAACGCCTTTTCCATCTATGGCGACTGGCGCACGGCGGTGGCGCGCAACGTCAACGGCGCAGCGCGCACCAGCGTGCTGGCCACGCGGCTGAACCTGGATGTCGACTATCGGTTCACCGCGACCGAGCGCGTGCACGCTTTCTTTCGTCCGCTCGACAACGGCACCGAATTCACGCGCTGCGAGTTCCAGAGCGGTCGCACGCGCGACTGCACGGCCAGGCTCGACATGAAGGCCGACGCGCTGTTTTTCGAGGGCGATCTCGCGGCGATGATGGCGGGATGGACAGGCAAGAGCCAGAAGTTCGATCTGGCGTTCGCCGCCGGCAAGATGCCGCTGCTGTTCCAGAACGGCGTCTGGCTGGAGGATGCAATCACCGGGGTGGCGGCGTCGCTGCCCGGCAAGAACAGCGCCGCGCTTGGCATCTCGAACATGGACATCACCTTCTTCACCGGGCAGAACGACGTCAATGCGGGCGGCGTGCGCGATCGCTTCGGTGCACTGGCAAAGAACCACGTGAAGGTCTATGGCGCGACTGCATTCATCGAAGCGAACCAGGGTTTCTGGGAAGTCGGCTACGCGTACACCGATCCGCGCAACGAACTGTCTGACCAGCACTACAACAACCTGGGTGTGGCGTTTACGCGACGCTACGGCGGCTGGCTCTCAAACAGCGTGCGGCTGATCCACACGTTCGGCCAGAAGCCCAGCGCGCCCACGCTGCCTACCGCGAACGGCACGCTGCTCCTGATCGAAAACTCGTTTGTCACGAGCAAGCCTTCGACCCTGGTTCCCTACCTCAACGTGTTCGTCGGTGCCGGCAATCCCCAGTCCGTGGCGCGTGCCGTGGACGCGGGCGGAATTCTCAAGAACACGGGGATCAACTTCGAAACCGACGGATTGACCGGATACCCCAAGCTCAACGACACCGGCAACAACACCTACGGTGGCGCCCTGGGAATGCAGTACTTGTTCTCGCTGGACCAGCAGCTGGTGTTCGAGCTGGCCACCACGCAGCCCCGCAAGGACCCGGCCAGCCGCACGCTCGTCGGGCGCGAAGTCGGTCTGGGCGTGCGTTACCAGCGGCCGATCGACAAGGCCTGGCTCTTCCGCGTAGACGCCATGGTGGCGGACCGCGCCAATACCAAGAACCTGGCCGGCGTGCGGTTCGAGCTGCGTCGCAAGTTCTGAGGACGAAAACGCTGCAATGGCCACCGTGATTCACTCGATCGCCCTGCTGGCGAGCATCCTGACCCTGGCTTACCTCGGCTTTCTGGTACAGGGTGCCTACCGGCGCCAGGCGCAGATGGTACGTCTGCACAATGACGAGCGGGCTGTGCTGCAGGCGCGGCTCGAAATGATTGCGACCCCACTGGCAAAAGTCGCGGCCGACAAGACGCAGGCTGCCTGGTCGGGATTCCGCAAGTTCCGCGTCGAGGGCAAGGTCCTGGAAGCGGAATCCTGCTGTTCGTTCTACCTCGCGCCACACGATGGCCGTCCCCTGCCCGCATACCTGCCAGGGCAGTACCTGACGTTCCGGGTTCAGGTCCCCGGCCAGCCGAGGGAGATCACGCGCTGCTACTCGCTCTCCGACAGCCCGGATCACACCGATTACTACCGTGTGACGATCAAGCGCATACCGCCCCCCCCGAATGTTCCGGACGCGCCGCCCGGTCTCGTTTCGAGCCACTTTCACGACCGCCTGCAGGTCGGTGACATCCTCGACGTCAAGGCGCCCAGCGGCCACTTCCATCTCGATGTGGAAAGCCGTTCGCCGGTCGTGCTGGTCGGTGGCGGGATCGGCGTTACCCCCGCCCTGAGCATGCTCAATTACCTGATCTCGGCACCGGTCAAGCGTGACGTCTGGTTTTTCTACGGCGTGCGCAACGGCCGCGAGCACATATTGAAGGACTATCTCGCTGAAATCGCCGCGCAGCATGCCAACGTTCACATCGTGGCCTGCTACTCCGACCCGATGCCCGACGAGACGGTCGGTGAGCATTTTCAGTTCAAGGAACGCGTGAGCGTGGACCTGTTCAAACGCGTGCTCGAGGTCAACAACTTCGACTTCTACATCTGCGGTCCGCCGCCGATGATGGAATCGCTGACCAAGGGGCTCTCCGATTGGGGTGTGCCACAGGACAAGATCCACTTCGAAGCCTTCGGTCCCGCGTCAGTGAAGAAAGTCAGCAAGGCCGAGCCCGTCGGCGCCGCCGAAGCCGCGAGCGTGGAGGTCAGCTTCGTCCGCTCCGGCAAGACCGTCAAGTGGTCGGACGCTTCGGGCTCGCTGCTCGAACTGGCTGAAGCGAATGGAATCCGCATCGATTCGGGTTGCCGCGCGGGGAGCTGTGGAACCTGCGTCACCGCAATCAGAGACGGCCAGGTCGACTACCTGGGTGGAAATCCCGACTTTGATATAGAAAAAGGCAGCTGCCTGGCCTGCGTCGCAGTGCCCAGAAGCGCCCTCAGCCTGGACGCATGACATGGCACGATTGAGTAACGCGCAAGGATTGTTGTTTGTCGAGATTTCCACCGAGGAACTCCGGCTGGAGAGCGCACCGGTTACCACCCTGAAAGGCTGGTTCGGAGCACAACAGATCGGGCAGATCAAATCGCTGATCACCAATTCGGTGATCGAACACAAGGGCGTGGTGACCCACACCGTGGGGGACTCGATGCTCAGCAGTTTTGCTGATGCGCAGTCTGCATTGAACGCCGCGCTCACCATCCAGCAGAAGGTCGGAAAGGCGCAGAATCCGTCGAGCGGAACCCTCGTGAACGTCCGCATCGGCATGGCGTTCGGACCGGTCAGGGTGTATGCCGGCAAGGTGTCCGGAGATTCGGTCACGGCGGCCGGAGTGTTGCTCGAGAAAGCGCAACCTGGCGAGATACTTGCCGATCAGGCGATGCAGGATGCAATCGGCCTCGGCAGCAAAGAGGTGCGATTCGAGAATTGCGGACTGATGGACGGGCTGGCCGCCTATCGCGTGGTGTCCCTCGCTGCGGGCATGCGTACCTCCACGCAGGCGGCCCCATTGCCGGCGCGGCCACCAGCACCTTCCCCGGCGGCAACGCCCCCTCAGCCTGCGGCGGTATCGGCGCCGATACCTGCCCCCATCCCGACCCCGGCCCCGGCCCGGCCCGACGACATCGTCCGCCACGCGCACGACCGGGGCGGCTGCAATCGTGTTGACGTTCGGCGGAGTCGAGCGACGCTTCACGGCCTCGGACGGCGAGGTCTTCATGGGTCGCGGGAAGGACGTGCACGTCATCGTCCCGGAAATCCATGTATCCCGGAAGCACGCCAAGATCGTATGGGAGGACGGCCGCCACCCGCACCTCGTCAATCTCAGCCAGAACGGCGCCTGCGTGCGCTTTACCGAGAGCGGACGCGAACAGACCTGCATGTCCAAGACTCCGCTCGAGGGAAGTGGAGAAATCGCCCTGTGCAGCCGGTTTGGTCAGATCTCCTCCCCCGCAGAACTCATCGGGTTCAGCCTGATCCCGGCCTAGCCGGAAGCACGCCGGGCCAAGGCATTGCCGGCGCTGCTGGTCGGCCAGCAGACAAGCGCAATTCCGCACAGTAGCGCTACACTGCGATCTCTGCCGATCAGTCCGAAAGTGCACTTGAGTGTGAACAAGAAAAGCCATGCCAATTAAAGTCAATGTCTCGCTCAGCGCCGGGGGCCAGCTCAAGCCGGTCTCCAGCCGCACCCTCGATGGGGCACATATCACCATCGGGCGAGACAAGGAATGCTCGCTGACCCTGGAGGACACCCAGAAGCACGTCTCACGTGTGCACGCAAAGCTGGATGTCGAAGCGGGCACTTACTTGATGACCGTAGTATCGAAGGTCAACCCCGTCATGGTGAATGGCAAGCGCCATATGTACGAGGAACGTGTGGCACTGTCTGACGGGGACGTCCTGACGATCGGGCTCTACAAGCTGGAAATCCTGATCCCGCCGGTGCCGAGCCGGGCCGCACCTCCACCCCCGCCGCCCCCGCCACCTCCTCCACCGCCGCCACCCAGGCCGGTCGCGCCGTCGGCCGCCGCATTTGCGGAGGACATGACCTATATCCCGCCGGCCCCCGCCGAGGCGCCAGCACAGCCGATCTCGGCCATTCCGGACGACTTTTCCGAGGACATGACCTACGTGCCTCCGTCGCGCCCACGCGCGCCAGCGGCAGCGCCGTCGGCAGCCAGCCTGCCGATCAGCGCCGGGGCGGACGCCGATGCCACTTACATACCGCCAGCGCCGGCAGAGCCACCGACTGACGACGAGGTCACCTTCGTGCGGCCTGCTTCCGAAATGACCAATCCGCTCGGCCGGGCAAGCAAGATCGTCGCGCCGCCGGAAGATGTGGAGGAGGATTTTTCGGAGGAGATGACCTATGTGCGGCGTCCGGCGGCTGCACCAACGCCGCCTGCCGCCCCACCGCCTCCCCCTGTCGCAAAGGACGTGGAAGAGGATTTTTCGGAAGATGCGACCTATGTGCGCCGACCGGGGCCCGCTGCGCCTCCGCCCGCTGCGCCCGCGCCCGTAGCGCCGCCTCCCCCGGCCACAGAGGATGTGGAAGAGGATTTTTCGGAAGATGCGACCTACGTGCGTCGCCCCGGCACGCCGGCCCCGGCTCCGCAGAGCGTCGCCGCGCCGGCCGAAGAACTGGATATCGAGATCGATTTCGAATTGTCGGACAGCGCGGACCTTTCCGAGGAGATGACGCTGTATCGTCCCTCGGCGACCGCAGCGCCAGATCCGACCCCACCCGACAGCCTGGCCGATGAACCAACCCAGTATCGGCCGCGCGCCGATGCAGGTGTGCCGGCCGCAGGCACCGCGGCACCGACCGGTGGCGCCGACGGCGAGCGCCTGCTGCAGGCATTTCTCGAAGGCGCCGGGCTCGACCGCCTGGAGATTGACGACCCGGAGACTTTTTTGCGCGACAGCGGCGCGACGGTCCGTGCGGCAATCGAAGGTGTCATGATGCTCCTGCTCGCGAGTACTGCAGTAAAGAAGAGCCTCGGCACCGGGACCGAAGAGAGCTCCGACACCAATCCGCTGAAAACCTTGTCGAATCCGGCCAAGGCAATCGCGTTTCTGTTTGATCCCGCGACTCGCACGGCCGATGGACCCGATCCGGTACAGGCGCTGGGCGACGCCTGCAGCGATCTGCGCGTACATCAGATCGCGCTCATGTCTGCGATGCAGGCCGCGGTGCTCACCGCGCTTCAGAGCGTGGATCCGAAGGCGGTCGAACGCGAGCATGGAAGCAGCCTCGGCGGACTGACCCTCAACAAAAAGTCGAAGCTCTGGGACCTGGCCGTCGCGCACCACGAACGGGTAACCCTCGAGGTCGGCGAGAGCATCAATCGCGTGTTCGGCCCGGAAGTCCAGGCTGCCTACGCCGCCGAAGTCCGGCGGATACGCGGCGGACGCTGACAAAAGGTCCGCTGGGCAGCGGTACAGATCGCTAGCGGGCAAGTACGCCCGGTTTGATCCGGATCAGAACTTCAGGCGTTTCGCGGCGCGACCATGCATGCAGGGAGGTGTTACTGTGCCGGCGTGTGCCGGCGCCACCTCCACGGGAGACATCCAATGTTCGACTCCGCCAACCTGAACCATCGCTTCGACAAGGCGGACTACGCCCGCGAGGAGCCCAAACTCCGCCAGGCGTTGCTTGACGCACAGTACGCCCTGAAGGAGAACGGCCGGTTTCCGGTGTTGATCCTCATCGCTGGGGTCGAGGGCGCGGGCAAGGGCGAAACGGTCAACCTGCTCAACGAATGGATGGACCCGCGACACATTCTTACCCATGCGTTCCCGGCGCCCTCGGACGAGGAGCGTGAACGACCGCCATTGTGGCGCTACTGGCGCGCCCTGCCGCCCAAGGGAAAAATCGGTGTGTTCTTCGGTGCCTGGCATACCCAGCCGATCGTGGATCGCGTCACCGGAACAATCAGCGAGGCCGGGTTCTCGCAGCAGATCTCCGAGATCCTGCGACTGGAGAAGATGCTCGCCGACGAGGGTGTACTGCTGCTGAAGTACTGGTTCCACCTTTCCAAGGACCAGCAGAAAACACGACTGAAGCAACTGGAGAAGGATCCAAAGACACGCTGGCGGGTGACTGACATCGAGTGGGACTACTTCAAGATGTACAACAAGTTCATCAAGGTCTGCGAACCGTTCCTGCGCAAGACCTCCACGGGTGAGGCACCCTGGATCGTGGTGCCGGGCGCCGATCCGCGCTACCGCGCGGTCACGGTCGGCCGCCACCTGCTTGCCGCGATGCGCGAGCGGCTGGACGAAAAACCCGGGGCACGCGCGCCGGACAAGACCCCGCCCCTGCTCAAGTCTGCCGACAATCTGAACGTGCTGCGCGCGCTTGAGCTCGATCAGCCGCTCACGCGTGAGGATTACCAGAAGGAACTCGCCGTCTGGCAGGGACGCCTCAACCTGCTGTCCAGGCATCCCGGGATGCGCGGCAAATCCGTGGTCGCCGTGTTCGAAGGAAACGACGCCGCAGGCAAGGGCGGCGCGATCCGGCGCATCACGCAGGCGCTCGATGCGCGCGTCTACCAGAACATTTCCGTCGCAGCGCCCTCCGAGGAAGAAAGAGCACAACCCTACCTCTGGCGATTCTGGCGCCATATCCCGCGGCATGGCCGCTTCGCCATCTTCGATCGCTCCTGGTACGGCCGTGTGCTGGTCGAGCGCGTGGAAGGCTTTTGTTCCGAAGCCGACTGGATGCGGGCTTATACCGAGATCAATGACTTCGAGCAGGCGCTCGTCCGAAACAACCTCGTGGTCGTGAAGTTCTGGCTTGCAATCGGCAAGGACGTGCAGTTCAAGCGCTTCAAGCTGCGCGAGAAGGTCGCCTTCAAGCGCTTCAAGATCACCGACGAGGACTGGCGCAACCGGAAGAAGTGGGACGCCTACGAGCAGGCGGTCTGCGACATGGTGGACCGCACGTCAACTTCCGTCGCGCCCTGGACCCTGGTCGAGGCGAACAACAAATACCATGCGCGCATCAAGGTCCTGAAAACCCTCTGCCACGCCCTCGAGACGACACTTGGCATGGACTCCGGTCCGGGCGGAAAAAAGAAGGGCAGGAAGAAACACCCCTAGGCCGGGGAAGCGCAGCAAGCGGCCGCGTCGACACGCCCGGCCCCGCTATTGCTCCAGCCGGAAGCGCACCCCGCACAGGGTGATGTGTCCGTCGGCACCCACGCAGCCCCGCGCTCCTGCCGAGCGCATTACGTGCTCGCAATCGACAACCTGCAGCGCGATGCCGGCGAGCACTGCGTCGGGTCCCGCACCCTGCAGAAAATCGATCGCTCCCGCGTCCAGCGAAATGCGCCGGGTGCCGTCGTCACGCTGCAGCACAGCCCGCTCGAGTATCCTGCTCCAGTGCGTCGAGAACGCCGCCGGATCGGAGCACTCGATTTCCGCGGACAGCATCCGGCTCACAACACCGGTGCGGATCGCACGCTGCCAATCCTCCCCCGCAGGCGCGTAGGGGCCGCGCGCAAGTTCGCCGCCCGCGGTACGATTGAATTCGAGCATCGCCCCGCCGGTGTCCTTCGGATGCAGTTGGACGCCCAGGTAGTCCTCCCGCCGGATCACATGCGCGGCCCGCACGCCGAGCGCCGCGCAATGCGCCTGCCGTTGCGCGGGATCGTCGCACTCCATGATGATCATGTAGCCATGGCGTCCGCCGTGCCGCGCGAGGAAACGTCCGGCGGCCGTCCCTTCGCGCGTCGGCGCGACGATCTCGATGAAATCGGTCCCGACAGGCAGCAGGACGTTCTCCAGGCCGTATTTCGCGACGTTCGGATCGCGATGGCATTCCTCCAGTCCGAAGATCGCCTTGAGATGGCCTGTTGCGGGCTCGAGGTCTGCCGCCACCAGGCAGATCTGTCGCAATCGCAGCTTCGGCATGACCGGCGCAAACACGTTGCGCGATTCCGGGCGGTTCGGGCTGATCACCGCCACCCCGGACGCGTCTCGTGCGGCAGGTCCTCATGCACACCCATTGCGCCCCCTCCTCCAATCACGGTTGAGTGCCGATTATGCCTGCCAGACCCCGTAGCCCTCTTCGCGCAGGCCGATCGCGAGTTCGACCTCCATGTCGCGCGCGGCGTCATAGGGCATCGGGTTGTAGACCGCGTACAGGCGCGGCAGGAGGCGCAGCCCGTAGAGATGCGCAAAGCGGTTCGATTTCACCCCCCTGCGATGATTCTCGAAGCGCCGTTCCGGGGACAGTCCCGTCATGCCCACATAGACACAGGGCTTGGTGGCGTCGTAGTCGGGGTTCGCGCGGCGAAACTTCGCCTCGTTGAGCACCTCGGGGCTGAGTTCGATCACGTAGACCGAGTGGCGGTGCCGCGGCGAGGCCGGGGCCTCCCGCTTCCTCGTCTTCCTGGCCTTTTTCGGCTTCGCCGCCTCTGCCGACATCGCGAAAGGCTAACCCGCGCGCCCTCCCCTGTGCAACAGCAAGGTGATACGCTGACGCCCGAAGAAAGGAGGTTCGGCATGGAGTGGCGGAAAGAGTATTCGATCGGGATTCCAGAGATAGACGCACAGCACATGCAGCTGTTCGAATGCATCGACCGGCTGGAATCCGCCGGCGACGAGCGTCAGCGCGAACTCGCCGTGTACTTCGTCATGGAACAGCTCAACGACTACGTCCGCATCCACTTCACGGTCGAGGAGATCGTGATGCGCCTGTTCGACTACCCCGGCCTCGAGGCGCATATCGCGGAACACCGCGCGTTCTCGGCGCGGCTGAAGGCGTTCGAGTCGAGCGAGCTGATCGAGGACATGCACTTCGAGGCCGGGAAATTCCTGCGCGAGTGGCTGGTGAAACACATCCAGGGCAGCGACAAACACTATGCCGACTTTCTGCTCGCGAACGGCGCCACGCTCAAACGCGACTGAGTCCTGAACAAAGGGAGGACAGAGTGCTTGCAGGCATCAAGGACATCGTCAACGCCGACCCCTGGCTGCAGCGCAAGGGG
Source organism: uncultured beta proteobacterium (assembly GCA_963844255.1). Taxonomy (GTDB): domain Bacteria; phylum Pseudomonadota; class Gammaproteobacteria; order Burkholderiales; family SG8-39; genus SZAS-79. Next base: position 71,654 of record CAWJNP010000002.1, on the reverse strand, counting down.
CGCTGGGTCAATTCGGTCTTCATGCTCGAGTCGATCGGCGCCTCGGAAACGATCTGCTGGCGCGTCGAGGTCCGCCGCGGACGCATCGAATCCATCGCCCGCGGGCCGTTCGTGATGGTCTCGTCCGACCTTTCATTCCGCGCAACGGCGCAGGCCTGGGCGGACTTCTGGCAACCGCGGCCAGCGCCCGGCTGCAACGACGTGCTGGCCCTGCTGCGCCGCAAGCTGCTGCGCATCGAGGGCAACCTCCAGCCGTTCATGGCCAACCTGTTCTACTTCAAGGGCGTGCTCGAAGCGCCGCGCAGGCTGCCGAAATGAAGGCGAAACTCGAACCCATCGTCGGCCGCTACATGCAGCTTGTCCTTGGCGGACGCGAACACCGTGTCTATTTCGAGGAGGCCGGCACCGGCGTGCCGCTCCTGTGCCTGCATACGGCGGGGGCCGACGGCCGCCAGTTTCGCGCACTGCTGAACGATGCCGAGATCACGCGAAATTTCCGCGTTGTCGTGTTCGACATGCCCTGGCATGGCAAGTCCTCGCCGCCCGCCGGCTGGGAGCAGGCGGACTACCAGCTCACCTCGGACGCCTATGTCGAGATGATCCTCGCGGTGAGCGACGCCCTTGAACTCGACCGCCCGGTGGCAATCGGCTGTTCGATCGGGGGGCGCATTGTGCTGCACCTGGGCATGCTTCATCCGCAGCGCTTTCGCGCGCTGATCGGCCTGCAGTCGTCGGCGCACGTCGATCCGTATTACGACCTCGACTGGCTGCATCGCAGCGATGCCTCTGGAGGAGAGACCGCCGGTGGAATCATTTCCGGACTGGTCGGTCCGGACAGCCCTTCCACCGAGCGCTGGGAGACGATCTGGCACTACATGCAGGGCGGGCCGGGCGTGTTCAAGGGGGACCTGCACTTCTACAAGCTCGATGGCGACATGCGCGAAAAGCTCGGCGGCATCGATACCCGTGCGTGCCCCCTGTATCTGCTGTCAGGCGAGTACGACTATTCCGCACCACCGGCCGAAGCGGCCGACGTGGCACGCCGGATTCGCGGCGCAGAGTATGTGCTGATGCCGGGCCTCGGTCATTTTCCGATGAGCGAGAATCCGGCCGCGTTCCGCACCCACCTCTTGCCGGTGCTCGAGCAGATCCTGAAGAAAGCCTAGACCACGCCGGCGAGGTGCCTTCCGGCAATCCAGCCGAAGGTCATCGCCGGGCCGAGGGTGATGCCGGGGCCCGGGTAGTTGCCGCCCATGATGCTCGCCATGTCGTTGCCTGCGGCGTACAGCCCCGGGATGACCTTGTTGTCGGTATCGAGCACCTGCGCGTGTCCGTTCGCCGCAATGCCGGCGTAGGTTCCCAGGTCGCCCACGACGACCTTGACCGCGTAGTACGGCGGCTCGAGCAGCGGTGCAAGACAGGGGTTGGGGGTGATGTCGGTATCACCGTAGAACCGGTTGTACGCCGTGCTGCCCTTGCCGAAGGCGGGGTCTTTGCCTTCGCTCGCGTTTCGGTTGTATTCCGCGACTTGCTTCTCGAATGCCTCGACGTCGATACCGGCCTTTTGCGCGAGCTGGGCGAAGGTATTTCCCGACAGCAGGTAGCCCGAGGCAAGGTGCGGGCCGAGCGGCAACGGCCGCGGCTTCACGAACCCCAGTCCATAGGCGCGGATCGCGCGGTGATCGGTGATCAGCCAGGCACAGATCTCCTCCGGTGCCTCGTCCGCAGCGCCTGCCTGCGCGTTGCTCGCCGCAAACAATCCCTGGATGAAGTCATGGTAGGAATTACCTTCGTTCACGAAACGCGTGCCCTGCCTCGTCACCGCGATCACGCCGGGCTTGGCGCGGTCGATGAAATGCGGGAACAGGCCGAAGCTGCCATCCTCGCGCGGCACCCGCGATACCGGCACCCAGGCCGCGGCGTTCGGCAGGGACTCGTCGAGCTTTGCGCCCACCGACTGCGCCAGACGCAGTCCGTCGCCCGTATTGCCCTTGGGCGCCGGCGAGGCGTGCTCGGGATGGGGAAACAGGCGCTTGCGTCGCGCGTCGTCCTGCGGAAACCCGCCGCAGGCGAGCACCACGCCGCGCCGCGCCTCGATCGTGAGCGGACCGTTTTCGGTATCGAGGATCGCGCCGCGCACGGCGCCCTTGTCCTTGATCAGTTCGCGGGCGGTTGTCGAGGCCATGAGTTGCACGCCGTTGTCGATCGCCGATTTCAACAGGCGTCCGGCCAGCGCATTGCCGTTGGTGAGGCGCACCCCGCGGCCATGGAACAGCGTCGCCATCGCGTGGCCCGCGAGCCGCCGTGCCACGTAGGCAGCCGACACCAGCGACTTCGACCAGCGCATGAAGTGCACCAGCTCCACGCCCGAGCCGATCATCACGCCGAACACCGTGAGCTCGGGCAGCGGCGGGCGCAGGAGCGCAAGCGTCTTGCCGAGCAGGCGTCCGTCGAAGGCGCTCGCCACCATCGAGCGGCCGCCCGGTTTGCCACCGGGCGCGTCGGGGTGGTAGTCGGAAAATGTGGCGGAAGGGTCGAACTTCACGGCGGTCTCGCGCATGAAGAATTCAACCATGCGCGGGCCCTGGGTCAGGAATGCGTTGACGCGGTCCGGGTCGAAATGCTCGCCCGCTTCGTGCAGCAGGTAGGTACTCGCATCCTCCATGCTGTCGGTGACGCCGATGTCCTTCTGCATCGGATGGTTCGGAATCCACAGCCAGCCGCCCGACAGCGCCGTGGTGCCACCGTAGACCGGCGCCTTTTCCGCCACGATCACCTCCAGCCCATGGTGGCGCGCCGTCACCGCCGCCGACATCCCGCCGGCGCCCGAGCCGATGACGAGCACATCGCAGGTTCTGCGATCCATCTCATCGGTGGATTTTGGATCAGTCATTAATGTTCCCCCGGAAATCGGCGACAATTTCTTTCAAATTCATTTGAAAATCTCCAGTACAGGAGCGGCTGATAGGTCAGTCTCTGTATCGATACCGATACACTGTCCGTGCCGTAAAGTCTTCGCGCGCGGCTATTGCGCAAGCACGCGCGCGAGCTCCAGCAGGCTGGCATCGATGGGCTTGTCGCGTCCGGCGATCTCGCGCAAGCGGGGTGGCGACGATCCGGTGGTCGATCAGGCCGACCAGCACCCCGTCCTGGCCGTCTGCGAGCACGTCGATGGCGGCTGCGCCCAGGCGCGTGGCCAGCACGCGGTCCGCCGCAGTGGGGTTGCCGCCGCGCACCACGTGTCCGAGGGTTGTCGCGCGCAGCTCAAACCCGATCTTGTCCCGGTTCTCGGCGAAGTACTGCATCATCGCCTGCGCACCGCCCCGCACACCCTCGGCGACCACCACCAGTGCATGGGTCTTGCCTCGCCCGTAGGCCGCGCCGACCCGCTCGGCCGCCTCGGCCGGTTCAACCGGACGCTCCGGTATCGAAATCACCTCGGCGCCCCCGGCAATACCGGCCGTCAGGGCGATGTAGCCGCAGTTGCGGCCCATCGTCTCGACAAGGAAGGCGCGCTGGTGCGAGGCGCCGGTGGTACGCAGGCGGTCCATCGCCTCGAGCGTGATGTTCACGGCGGTGTCGACGCCGATCGTCATGTCGGTGCCGGACAGATCATTGTCGATCGTCGAGCCCACGCCCACGACGGGAAAGCCATGGCTCGCAAGGCGGCTGGCGCCGGTCTGGGAACCGTTTCCACCGATCACCACGAGCGCGTCGATGCCGTTGCGCGCCAGATTGCGCAGGCCCAGCGCAACACCGGTCTCCTCATGGAACTGCTTGCAGCGGGCGCTGCCGAGCACGGTGCCGCCGCGATGGATGATGCCGCCCACGTCGCGCGCCTGCAGCGGGGAAATGCTGTCGGCCAGCAATCCGGCATAGCCGTTTCGAACGCCGCAGACCTCCCAGCCGCGCGCGAACGCGGCGCGCGCCACCGCGCGAATCGCGGCGTTCATGCCGGGTGCGTCGCCACCGCTTGTGAGTATGCCGATACGTTTCATCTGTTCAGTTCCGCGGTCCGCCACGCCGTATTTCGACGCGCATCTGGCCACGCGCCTGGCCACGGTTCTGCCCAGGCACCAGCGAACTTGCCAACCAGGATATGACCGCGTAGGCAATCGCGCCAAACAGCGCCGACCAGAACCCGGCGACCCGGAACCCCTCGATGAATGAAGCCACGAACCAGAACAGCAGCGCATTGATCACGAACACGAAGAGTCCCAGCGTGATCAGCGTGACCGGCAGGGTCAGCAGGATCAGCACCGGCCGGATCAGGGTATTCAAAAAGCCCAGAACCAGCGCTGCCAACAGCGCAGTCATGAAGCTGTCCATGTGGACGCCCGGCACGACATAGGGCAGGGCGAGCAGCGCGAGCGCGTTGATCAGCCAGACGATGAGCATCCTGCGCATGCAGCCCTCCGGGTTTCGACAGGGCTAGTTTACCTGCAGGTGTGCTCGCGTGCCCCCTGCGTCAGCGCGCCGGCCAGTAACGGTCGCGCAGCAGCCGCTTGTAGAGCTTGCCCGTCGGGTGGCGCGGGAGTTCAGCCTCGAAGTCCACCGAGCGCGGGCATTTCACGTGCGACAGGTTCGCGCGGCACCAGGCGATCAGTTCCTCGGCGAGCGCCGGCCCGGCGGCGTCCATGTCGGCCGGCTGCACCACGGCCTTCACCTCCTCGCCGAATTCCTCGTTCGGCACGCCGATCACGGCGACGTCCGCGACCTTTGGATGCGTCACCAGCAGGTTCTCGATCTCCTGCGGGTAGATGTTCACCCCGCCGGAGATGATCATGTAGTGCTTGCGGTCGGTGAGATAGAGAAAGCCTTCCGCATCCACGTGCCCGACATCGCCGAGCGTGGTCCAGCCCTCGGCGCTCTTCGAGGCGGCGGTCTTGGCGGGATCGTTGTGGTACTCGAACGCCGGAGCGTTGGCGAAGTAGATGGTGCCGGTTTCTCCCACCGGCACGCGCCTTCCCTCGTCGTCCAGGATCCGCACCTCTCCAACCAGCGCCTGTCCCACCGTGCCGCGATGCGCGAGCCACTGGGTCGAGGTGCATGCGACGAAACCGTTGCCCTCGGTCCCCGCGTAGTACTCGTACAGCACGGGGCCCCACCAGTCGATCATCTGCTCCTTTACCTGCACCGGACAGGGCGCCGCCGCGTGGATTGCGACGCGCAGTGTGTCGTGCCGGTAACGTGTGTGGACTTCGGGTGCGAGCTTCAGCATCCGGACGAACATCGTCGGCACCCACTGGCTGTGCGTCACGTTGTGCTTTTCGATCAGGCGAAGTGCCTCTTCGGCGTCGAAATGCTCCATGATCACCGAGGTGCCGCCAAAGCGCATGATCGTCATGTTGAAGCGCAACGGCGCCGCATGGTAGAGCGGCGCGGGCGAAAGGTAGACCGAATCCGGGCCGAGGCCGTAGAGTTTTTGCGCAACGCCCGTCAGCGTATTGGGCGCATCGATCGCCTCGTCCAGCAGCTCGGTCTTGACGCCCTTGGGTCGGCCGGTGGTGCCCGAGGAGTACAGCATGTCCCGACCCGCGGATTCGTCTGCGATGCGCGCCACCGGTTGCGCGTCGCGTGCCGGCTCCCAGCGCACGTGCCCGGGAAGTTCGCCGCCGACCGCATACCGATGCCGGATCCGCGGATTGCGTCCGAGCAGCTCGGACGCCTGCCCGGCGAGCGAGGCCGAGACGATCAGCACCTGCGCGTTGCAGTCGCCGAGGATGTACTCCGCCTCCTGCGCGGACAGGCGCGAGCTCATCGCGGTATAGAACAAACCCGAGCGCTGCGCGGCGAAGCAGATCTCGAAATAGCGCGGGTTGTTGTCCATCATCAGGGCGATCGAATCGCCACGCTTCAATCCGAGGCTGCGAAACAGCTGCGCACCCTGGTTGGAGCGATCCTCAAGCTGGCGGTAGGTCACCGTTTCGCCGGAACCCGCCATGATGTAGGCCGCCTTGTCAGGCGTTGCAAGCGCGTGGTGAAACGGGTGAAGCATTCAGGTTCTCCTCCGGCTGATCGCAATTGCGCGTGAAGGTTTTGATTGCGCGGGCCAGTGTTCCCGGGCCTCGTTCCCAAGTCAAGCCGGCGGCGGGGCGTCGCGCTGTCCGCACTTGCCTTGCTCTCGTCCGGCGACGGACAATGTGCGCATGTCCCGGACCATCCAGAGCCTTACGGCCCACCAGGCCGAGTGAAACCCACTTCGTGAGCACGCCTGCGGCCCCCGTGCCGCGCAGTCTGTCGATGCTGCTCGCAGCGCTGGCCATGATCGGGCCGTTCTCGATCGACACCTACCTGCCTGCGTTTCCTGCGATCGGCGCTTCGCTGTCGGTGGGTCCGGTGCAGGTCCAGCAGACCCTGACGGCCTTCATGCTGCCGTTTGCTTTCATGATGCTCTGGCACGGCGCCCTTTCAGATGCACTGGGGCGGCGCCGCGTGATCCTTGTCGGGCTCGCGGTGTACGTGGCGGCGTCGCTCTTTTGTGCCACCGCGACGCGCATCGAATACCTGTGGCTGGGCCGGGCGTTGCAGGGACTGTCCTGCGGTGTGGGCATGGTCGTGAGCCGTGCCATCGTGCGCGACCTGCTCAGCGGGCCGGCGGCGCAACGCATGATGGCGCAGATCAGCATCATGTTCGCGATCGCCCCTGCGATCGCGCCGGTGATCGGCGGATGGATCCACGCCTTCTTCGGCTGGCAGGGCATCTTCGTGTTCATGGGGCTGTTCGGTGCCGCCCTCTGGTTCGCGACACTGCTGCGCCTGCCCGAGACGCTGCCGCCGGACAAGCGTCAGAGCCTGCATCCGGTTCACCTCTGGCATTCGTATGTGAACGTGTTCTCCAACGGCGAGTTCATGCGGTTTTCGGCTTCGCTGGCGCTGAACTTCAATGGCATGTTCCTCTACGTATTGTCGGCCCCGGTGTTCCTGATCCAGCACCTCGGCCTGACGCCGCAGGGCTTCGCATGGCTGTTCGCGCCCGGTGTAGCCGGCATGGCGGTCGGCGCCTTCATCTCGGGGCGCCTCGCGGGCCGCCTGAGCCCGCGCCGGACCATCGCGCTGGGTTACGCGATCATGTGCGTCGCGGTGCTGCTCAACATTGCCCTTACCTGGTTCATGCCGCCGAGCGTGCCCTGGGCGATCCTCGCCTACCCCCTCTACAACCTCGGGATGGCCGTGGCGATGCCCAGCATGCAGCTGCTCGCGCTGGACCTGTATCCGGAGAAGCGCGGCATGGCTTCGAGCTGCCAGAGTGTGACGACGACGGGCGTCAACGTCCTGACCGCGGCGGTGATCGCGCCGCTGATCTGGGACACGCCGATGCACCTGGCACTGGGCATGGCCGTGTTCCTGGTCCTGGGTCTGATCGTGTTCATGATCGCGCTGAGGAAATATCGCGGGGCCCGGCGCGCGGCGCGAGCACCATCCGCAGAAGCGTGATCTCCGACGGTGCGAGCAGCCGCTTGGGCGGGCCCCAGTAACCGGTGCCGCGACTGACATAGACCTGCAGCGCGCCATGCAGGCGCAGCCCGGCGGTGAAGGGCTGCTGCAGGCGCACGAAATGGTTCCACGGCCAGAATTGCCCGCCGTGGGTATGACCGGAGAGCTGCAGGTGATAGCCCGCGGCCTGCGCGGCGATCGCGGAGCGCGGCTGGTGCGCGAGCAGCAGCCGCAGCCCCGCGTCCGCGGGAGCGCCCAGCACGGCGGCAGCCGGATCGCTGCGGTGCGCTTCATCGTAGTGATGGGCGTTGAAATCGGTCACCCCGGCGACCACGACCGATGCATCCCCGTGTTCCAGCACCACGTGCTCGTTCATCAACGCGCGCATCCCCAGCCGGCGGACTTCCGCGACCCACGAGTTTGCGCCGGCGTAGTACTCGTGGTTGCCGGTCACGAAGTAGGTGCCATGGCGCGATGTCAGGCGCGCGAGCGGCGCCGTGTGCGGGAAAAGCTGCGCAACACTGCCGTCGACGAGATCGCCGGTCACCGCGATCAGGTCGGCTTCCAGCCGGTTCACGGATTCGACGATGCGCTCGACAGTCGATCGCTTGATCGTCGGCCCGATGTGGACGTCGCTGATCTGCGCGACCGTGAATCCGTGCAGCGCGGCGGGCAGATCTTCGATCGCGACTTCGATGGTGCGCACGGCAGCCGTGCGTCGCGCGTTCACAAAGCCGAGCAGCGTGAACAGCACAGCCAGCAACGGCACCGCCGCGGCGCTCCAGGTCTGCAGCGGATAGAGCGACGTCCCCGAGCGCAACATCCACGCGAGCGCGGACACCAGCAGCAACACGGCATCGCGCAGAACCGTCAACACAAACAGTGACGAGAACGAACCCATCGCGATCATCCCGGACCAGACGAGGCGATCCGCGTGCGGCTGGCGCAGGACCCGGCGCGCAAACAGGCCCATCGGCAACACTGCCACAGAAAAGATCAGCCAGACCAGCAGCAGGGCGAAACCGGGCTCAGCGAAGGGCAGGTCCAATAGCAGCCGCCAGCCCACATAGGCGTGCAGCAGGAACACGAGGCTGTAGAGTCGGATCATGGAGCGTGCCCGTTGCCAGACGGCGCCGCATGAGGAAGGATGCGGGATCGATCTCGCACACAGACCGCATTGAACGGGAGAAGGGCACCATGTTACCCACTGAAGAGCAGGAACGCATCCGTGAGGCCGCGCGCACCTTCGCCAGACGCGAAATCGTTCCCCATGCAGCCGAATGGGACCGCAACTGCACCGTGCCCATCGATGTCCTGCGCGCCATGGGCCGGCTGGGCCTGATGGGCATGTGCATCTCGCCCGAGTGGGGCGGGACAGGCGCCGATTTCGTGTCGTATGCGCTCGCCGTCGAGGAAATCGCCGCCGGCGACTGCGGCCTGTGCAACATGATGTGCGTGAACAACTCGCCCAACTGCGCGTCCATCGCCGATCACGGCACACCGGAGCAGAAGGAGCGCTTCCTGCGGCCGCTGGCTTCAGGCGTGCAGAGCAGTGCGTTCCTCCTGACCGAGCCGCAGGCGGGGTCGGATGCCTCTGCACTGCTCACGCGGGCGGTGCGCCGTGGCGACCGCTACGTGCTGAACGGCACCAAGCAGTTCATCACCGCCGGGCGCAGCGCCGATGTCGCGCTGATCGTCGCGGTCACCGATCCGGCTGCGGGAAAACGCGGCATCTCGTGTTTTCTCGCGCCCACGAACACGCCGGGCTATCGGGTCGCGAAAGAAGAGAAAAAGCTCGGCCACCGTGCCGCCGACACCTGCCAGATCGCGCTCGAGGACATGGAAATTCCCGCGGAAAATATGCTCGGCGCGCCGGGCCAGGGTTACCGCATTGCGCTCGCGTATCTGGAAAACGGTCGCATCGGCGTGGCCGCGCAGGCGGTCGGCGTGGCGCGTGCGGCCTATGAAGCGGCGCTCGCCTATGCGCAGGAACGCATTACCTTCAGCAAACCCATCGTCGAGCACCAGGCGATTGCCTTTCGTCTGGCAGACATGGCCACGGCGCTCGAGGCGGCGCGCCAGCTCACGCTGTACGCGGCCGAACTCAAGGATGCGGGACGGCCCTGCCTCAAGGAGGCCTCAATGGCCAAGCTGGCCGCCACCGAGATGGTCGAGCGGGTGTGTTCGGATGCGATCCAGATCCACGGCGGCAACGGCTACCTCAACGACTATCCGGTGGAGAAGTACTACCGGGATGCACGCGTGCTGCCGATCTACGAAGGCACCAACGACATCCAGCGCATGGTCATCGGTCGCGCCCTTTCAGCGGGCAATTGACTGTATAACCAGAACCGACGAGATTGCCATCAGGCAAGCGGATTCAAACGGAGAAAGGTAATGAAAGCAGCGTACTTCATGAAGAATGGTGGACCGGAGGTGATGCAATATGGCGACGTCCCGGATCCCGTTGCTGGGCCCGGCCAGGTGATCGTCGACGTCCACGCAGCCTCGGTCAACGGCGCCGACTGGAAGGTGCGCGCCGGCCACTATGCCCCGACCACCGCGTTTCCATACATTCCCGGGCGGGATTTCTCAGGCGTTGTCAGTGCACTGGGTGAAGGGGCGAAGGACTTCGCGATCGGCACGGCGGTTTTCGGCGTCTGCGATGTCGGCCAGGAAGCCGCCTACGCGGAGAAAATCGCGATCAAGGCGGCGATCGTGGCGGCAAAGCCGGCGACGCTTACGCACGAAGCGGCGCGGCGCTGGCGCTGATCGGCCTCACCGCACTCTGCTCGATCGAAGACACGCTGCAGCTGAAGTCCGGTGAAACGATACTGATCCAGGGCGGCGCGGGCGGCGTGGCCGGCTTTGCGATCCAGCTCGCCAAGCATATCGGCGCACGCGTGATCACGACAACGAGCGCGGCGAACCACGACTACGTACGCAGCCTGGGCGCCGACCAGATCATCGACTACAACACGCAGGACTTCGCGACCGTCGTGTCCGGCTGCGACGCGGTATTCGATACCGTCGGCGGCGAGGTGGCAAAGCGCGCTTTCGCCGTGCTGCGGCCGGGCGGACGCGCCGCGTTCATCGCCTCGGGGAACACGGCGCCGGTGTCGCCGCGTGCCGACGTCGCGTCGTTACGCCCCAAGGTCGGGCGCGACCGCCCGCATCTCGAGCGTATCGTCGCGCTGGTCACCGGCGGCGCCGTCCGCGTTCCTGAAATCACGACCTACGCGCTGGCGGATGCCGCCGCCGCCCATCAGGTGAGCGAAGGGCGCCACCTGCGCGGCAAGCTCGTCTTCAAGGTGCGCTGACAGGGCTTTTCGTCGTATCTATCCTTCAAGCTTCGGGCAGCAGCTCGCCGAGCGCGTACAGGGTCTTTTGCGGAAACCGCTCCTTCGGGTAGTAACGCGCGATCGTCTCCAGAGCCATTGCGTAGCTCTTGATGTCCAGCAATCGCAGCAGGAAGCGCACGTCGTCCTCGTCGTGGAATTCGGCGCCGATCCTGAAGGCCAGGCATTTCATCGCCAGGAGATACGCCGGCTGCGCCACCATGACGCGAAGGTGGCTCAACTCCAGCCAGGGCCGGTATTCGCCTCGTTCGCTGAGGTAGCCTTTCACCGCGTCGTTGAGCCAATCGGCGGGAGCACCTGAGCGCGCCGCAACACGCGCCGCCGCCTCGCGCACCTCGCGCGTCGGGCGAAAGAATGCGTCCACGTCCTCGGTGGAGGGCCGCGCCGCATGGGCAAGGCACATGACCGCGCCGCCCACAAGGTAGAGCTCGCCCTTGCAGTCGCCTGTGGCGAGTTCGTCGTTGAGTTCGCCGAACAGGTGGCGCAGTTCCTTCGCCGAAAATCCCGGCATCTCAGACCTGTCCGCCGACCACGGTATCCACGAAAAGATTGCGCCGCCTGAAGGCCGCCGGGGAGTTCGTCAGCAGATGCAGGCGCAGGCTCGTCAGTCCGCTGCCGAAGACCGGCTGTGCCAGGGGCGCAATCTCTTGCGTCCACGCAGGCGGTTTTGCGCCGGAGGCGGCGCAAACGTGCTCGACCATCGCGGCAACGGTATTGGCAAGCTGCACGGGCAGTCCTGCGGGTGGCGGGGCTTCGAGCACGGTGGCGAGTTCTGCTGCGGCGAGATTCGCGAGCCAGTGGCTCAATGCCGCGAGCGGGAGCCGCTTTTCGTCCGAGCGCAGGATGTCCTGCAATAGGCCGCGCCACTCCGCGGCGCGGCCGGGCAGCAGTTTTCCGAGCACATAGGCCGACATTCCCAGACCGGCTTGCCTTGCGGCGCGCACGATCCTGGCCTTCTCCGACGGTGTTACGCGAATCTGGAGTTGCGCGGTTTTCATTACGGCAGAATACGCGGCTTCCCGAAAATATGTCAATACATGTGTATTGGCAATATAGACCGCGCTGACGGATGATGCCTTTCGCGTGCCGGTGCGCACCGCATTCGAAACCAGCTACCCGGCGCGCCTGCGCGCTAAAGAATATCAGCGATCGCGGCGTGAAATCGCTTCGCCGCCGCAAGATGATCGGCGAGCGTGCGGCCGGCGATGCGGTGGTGGTGGCGCTTGTGAAACGTGGTCGTCAGACAGATGTGGGTGACGCCGAGCTTTTTCCAGAAAGCGGCATCCTCTGCGCCAATCGGCTTCCGAGCCGGCACCGCAGGAGGTCCAGACCTCGATCCCCACCGTCGCGGGGTCGCGGCCTTCGGCCTCGATCATCTCGCGCAGTCTGGCGAAGACATCCACCGCGCTCTGGTCCGGCGCAAAGGCGTTCGGCATCCAGCCGTCACCCCACTTGGCGATGCGCGCCAGGGTGTTTTCATGATGACCGCCGTACCAGACCGGAACGCGGCCCGAGGCGGGGCGCGGATTGATGCCGACATCGTTGATGGTGTGGTATCGGCCGGCGAAGGTGACGTGCTCTTGTTTCCAGAGCGCCTGCATCACCTGCACCTGTTCTTCTGACCGGCGCCCGCGATTCTTGAAGTTTTCGTTCAGGGCGACGTACTCCTCCTCGTTCCAGCCGACGCCGATGCCGAGCCGAAAGCGGCCCTTGCACAGCACGTCGAGGCACGCCGCCTGTTTTGCCACCAGAGCCGTCTGCCGTTGCGCGACGATCAGCACGCCAGTGGAAAAGCCAAGCTTCGGTGCGACACCAGCCAGGTAGCTCAGCAGAACAAACGGGTCGTGAAACAGATCCTTTGAAGTATTGCGGCCGGCTTCCCAATCGGGTCGTGAGGCGACGTTTACGCCAAGAACATGATCCGGCGCTTCCAGAAAATCGTACCCGGCGGCTTCGAGTCCCTGCGCATAGTCGCGCACGGACTCGGGATCGCCACCAAAATCCCCGAACGGCACCAGCGCGCCTAGTTGCATGGCCTGAACTCCTTTTGATGGGATGTACTAGTGGAGCTCCGAGCGCAGCTGCGCAACCAGTTCCATGTGCCGTTCGTGTTCGCCGGTGAAGCGCAGCGCCAGGTGCGTTGCGCCGGCGGCGACGAATTCATGCAGCCAGGCGATCGCACCGGAACGCGAGCCGGCAAAGCAGTACTGGCGCCGGCGGATCGTTTCGCCGGGCTGGTTGTAATAGGTCTGCAGATACTGGTTGAGCTTCTCGCCCGCCCTGGACTCGTCGTCATCGATCGACAAAGTCAGGTAGGCCGCGCCGACCAGAGCAGCAGGGTCGCGTCCGGCCTCCCGCGCATGATTCTTCACCTGGGTCCAGCCCTCGCCCCAGGACGCAGGCCCGCCTGATCCTGCCGGAAACCAGCCGTCGAACTTTTTTCCAGTGCGCTCGATCATTCCCGGGGTCCCGCCGCCACCCCAGATCGGCGGCCCGCCCGGCGTGTAGGACTTGGGCGCGAGCACGCCTCGTTTGACGGTCCAGCGCCCCTCCCAGTCGACGGGTTCACCTGTCCACAGCGCGCGACACAGGCGGATGCCTTCCAGCAGCCGGCCGACGCGCTTTTCGAATGGAACGCCCGCGGATTCGAACTCCGCGCGTATCGCCGGAACGTCGGCGCCAATGCCCACGCCAAGGATCAGCCGGCCTTCGCTGATCTGGTCGATGGTCGCCGCCTGATGGGCCAGCAGCACCGGATTGCGCAGCACCGGCAACAACACCGCCGTTCCCACCTTGAGTTTCTTCGTCCGCGCGGCAATCGCCGCCAGCAGCGAGAGCGGTTCGTGCCTTGGCTTGGCCAGCAGCGAGTCGCCGATCCAGACCGAGTCGAGGCCAAGCGCCTCGGCGCGATCGCCGAGTGCAAGGATGCTGCGTGTCTCGTGCACGCCGGCCATGCAAAGTTCGCGCGTTGGCAGGAGATAGCCGAGGCTAATGCTCATGGATTTTTCCTTTCAGCCTTCAACAAAAACTAGCGAACCGGCTCCGCCACAAAAAGCGGTATCTGTCGGGTGGTTTTTTTCTGGTAGTCCTCGTAGGGCGGGTAGGCCGCGACCGCAAGCTTCCAGAGCCGCGCCCTTTCGTCTGCATCGGTGACTTCGCGCGTCTTCATCGCGTGCACTTCGGTCCGGTCACGAATCTCGACCAGCGGATTGGCACGCAGGTTGTACACCCACACCGGATCCTTGGGTGCCCCGCCCATCGAGCCCACGAGCACATAGTTGTCGCCGTCGGCCACGGTCATCAGCGGCGTCTTGCGCACGGCACCGGTCTTGTTGCCGGTATTGGTGACAATGATGACCGGCAGTCCCGTATCGAGGAGCGTGGTGCCTTCGGTACCACCGCTGCGCTCGTACAGCTCTACCTGCTCACGTACCCAATCTCTGGGGCTGGGAATGTATTGCGCCATGGAGTGCTCCTCGTAATTCCGGGGGTCGATGTTCCCCTCGATGAATGCCGTCAAAGTATATCGGTGATGCGGCAGCCGTAGCTAATCGCCTGGCGAATCGCCTGCAGATCCGGCGGCCACCCAGGCCGCGTAGTCCGCCGGCGTATCGACGTCGAACCCCAGATCGAGGTCGCGAAACACTTCCACCTGCATCGCCAATCGCTGTCCCTCAGCCAGGTGCTGTGAAACGCTGTTTTCGCCAAACTGAAACTGGAACGCCCGCGCGGTCCGGCCGGCCACGCGCAACAGGTTCGTGCCGCGTCCCGCGCGATCGGGGGTCAGGACAACGTCTCCTGTTGCAGCGAGCGCACGGCGCAGCAGCGCCGGCGTTGCAAAAACAAGATCGATCGGAAGTACCAGCACATCGCGACGTTCCTCCGGGGAATCAACCACGACCGTGCGCGCGACCGCTCGTACCAGCGCACCGTTCAGATCGCCGTCGGGATCGTCCAGGCTGGACACGCCGAAATCTGCAGCGAGCCGCACGGCGTCGGAATCCGAACTCACCACGCGGATGTCCTCCGACCGTGTCACTGCGCAGGCCAGCGCCAGCGTATCGAGCAGAAATCGTTTGCACAGCGCGGCGCGTTCCTCTCCCGACAGGACGGGAGCGAGGCGACTCTTGCCTTCGGTGAGCGACTTGCAGGGAATCAGGATGATCGGTCGCATCGGCTCTATCGCGCGCCCAGCGCTTGCGCGAACCGCATCGTCTCCTCAGCCAGCACCCGGCTGTCCCCGGCACTGTGCATCAGTGTCCGGGTCGTCAATACCTGGAGGCCGAGCGTTTCGATGTCGCGCGCATGATGGGCATCTTCGAGGTCGATCACCATTGCATCGATCAGGCCGACATACTTCTTCGCCACGGTCAGGCTGGACACCGCGTAGCCCAATTCCGCCATCATCTTTGCCGCCGGCCCCTTGACCGCCTTGCCGCCGATGATCGGGGACACGGCGATGCGAGGCACGGTACGCCGTTCCAGTCGCGACCGGAGTCCGCCAACCGCGAGGATCGGATCGATGCTGACATACGGATTGGACGGGCAGAAGATGATCGACTGTGCACCATCGAGCGCAGCCGCGACTTCGCGCGTTGCCTGCGCCTCGGCTGCGCCGTCGAATCGCAAGCCGGTGATCGGCACCTTGCACTGGCGGCGCACGAAGTAGTCCTGGAAGTCGAGCAATCCCCCGGCGGTCTCGACTCGGGTACTAACCTTCGCATCGGTCATCGGCAGGATGGCAGCCGAAATGCCGAATTGCCCGGCGAGGTGCGCAGTCACCTCGGTCAGCGTGCGTCCCTCACGCAACATGCGCGTGCGCAATACATGCGTGGCAAGGTCGCGATCGCCGAGCCGGAACCATTCGGGCTCGCCGAGTGTGGCGTTCTGCGCCATGAAGTTCCAGGTCTCGCCCGCGATGCCCCATCCGGTTTCCGGATTCGCGATGCCCGCGAGGGTATACGTCACCGTGTCCAGATCCGGACAGATGCGCAGTCCCAGATGATCGAAGTCATCCCCGGTGTTGACGATGATCGACAGCCCTGCGCCTGCGACCTGCGCGAGGCCACGGGCGAGGCGCGCACCTCCGACGCCACCGGCCAGAGCAACAATCATTTCAATGCTCCCACCTCAGCGAAAGAGATCGATGTTCCGATCCCGTATCAGTTCACGCATGCTGCTTGCACGAAAGGCGTGCGGAAACCCCCGGACATGTACCACGGGCAGGCCTTCGTCCCCCTGCCCCATCAGCAACGACGCCGCAGCAGCCAGTTCGTCGGCGATGCCGACCTCGGTCGCACGCAGCACCCGGCCATTGCGATCCGGCAGGCCGCGCATGTCCCAGAGCGCCGGCGGCCCTGCCACGCCGATGGCAGTGCCAACCGTTCCGTTGCGCCAGGCGCGGCCAAAGCTGTCGTTGATCACGATGCCGATATCGCAACCGAGCAACGATCCCAGTGCCCCGCGCAACTGTACGGCGCTGCGATCGGCGTCTTCCGGCAGTAGCAGCACGGATTCCTCCGTCTCGTTGGTGTCGAGGTCCGCTTCGACGTTCGACGCGTCTATGCCGGCGTTGGCCATCACCAGGCCGGACCGATGTTCGACGATGATCACGCCGGGCCGGCAACGCACCACGGCCACCGACTCGCGCAGGATCAGTTCAACGACACGGGGATCCTTGTCGCACTCGACCGCCAGTTCCACGGCCCGTTGCGACGGAAAGACATCGCGCAACCGCACGCGCCGGCCTTCGGCCTTGGACACGATTTTCTGCGCGAGCACGAGCACGTCTCCGTCTTCGGCGATGATCTTCTCGCCAGTCAGCGCGGCGGCAATCAATGCGGCGAGATCGTCGCCTGCGCGAATTGTCGGCAGACCCCCGAGCGTGCTGAGCACCATGCGGCGCGACATGGGTCCTTCAGCCAAATGCTGCTCTGAGTTTCGGCACCACGCGCTCAGAATACAGACGCAGGAACCGCGCCTGGTCCGGGCCCGGCGCATGAAACACCAGATGGCGGAATCCCAGTTCGACATAGGGCCGGATCCGCTCGACCTGCTCATCCGGATCGACCGAAACGATCCAGCGGCTGGCGGCACGCTCGAGCGGCAGGGCATCGGCAAGTTTCTCCATCGCCACGGGGTCTTCGACGCCGGTTTTCTCCTCTGCCGACAACGCCAGCGCCGCCCAGTGGCGGGTGTCTTCCTTCGCCCGCACGGGATCGGTGTCGAAAGAGACCTTCACTTCGATCATCCGGTCGATCGCGTCGTTTACCCTGCCGGACGCCGCAAGACCTTCGGCGACCTTGGGCAACAACGTCTCGCGATACAGCTCCGGCGCCTTGCCGCTGGTGCAGATGAATCCGCCGGCAACTTCTCCGGCGAGCTTGGCTGCGGTGGGGCCCGCGGCTGCGATATAGATCGGCACCGGATGTTCCGGCCGATCGTAGATGGTCGCGTTCTCGGTGCGGTAGTACTGCCCCTCGAAGCTCACGCGCTCTTCGCGCCACAGCCGGTTGATCAAACCGATGGCCTCCTTGAGGCGGCCGAAACGCTCCTTGAAGGCCGGCCAGGGGACGCCGGTCGCCGGCACCTCGTTCAGGGACTCGCCGGTCCCTACGCCGAGAATCACACGATCGGGAAACATCGCGCCGAGCGTCCCGATGGCCTGGGCCACGATCGCAGGGTGGTAGCGAAACGTCGGCGTGACGACACTGGTGCCGATTGCGACGCGCCTAGTCCGCGCACCCAGCGCCCCCATCCATGCAAACGAATACGGCGCATGTCCGCCGGTATGTTTCCAGGGCTGGAAATGGTCGCTGACGAACACCGAGTCAAACCCGACCTCTTCGGCAAGGCAGGCAAACTCGAGCAGTTGCGACGGTCCGAACTGTTCTGCGGAGGCCTTGTAACCGATCCTGAGCACGCCTTTCTCCCTTTTGATCCGTCGCCTACGAGACTGTCGAAGCCGCGCTTGCCTGCGTCGAGCCGAATCGGATCGTTTGGCGAGACAGGGCACGCGAATCGCCCGGCGGGGTGAGCACGATCGGTGCGAGCGCCTGCGCGGCTTCCGCCACGCGTTGGCGATCCACGGACACCGGCCGGTACAGCGTATCGCGTTGTTCGGGCGCGCGGCCTAGCGCGCCGATCAGGGCCCGCATGGCCGCGGGCGGCAACTCCTGCCCGTGCTGCGTGCCGGCGGCGCGCGAAATGCTTTCGTTCATCAGCGTGCCGCCCAGATCGTTTGCGCCGGACACGAGGCACAGGCGCGCGCCGGCCTCCCCCATTTTCACCCATGAGGTCTGAATATTCGGTATTCCCGGATGCAATACGAGACGCGCGACCGCGTGCATCAGTACCGCTTCGCGCAAGGTCGGTCCGCGGCGGGCCTTTCCCTTGAGAAAGATCGGCGCCTCCATCGGCACGAACGGCAGCGGCACGAACTCGGTGAACCCGCCGCTTCGCGATTGCAAGTCGCGTATCGCCAGCAGGTGGAGCGCCCAGGACTTGGGTCCTTCGACATGCCCGTACATGATGGTCGCCGTGGTCCGCAGACCGATACGATGCGCGCATTCCACAACTTCCAGCCACTCGGCAGCTGAAATCTTGTCCGGACAGATGATGGCGCGCACATCCGGGTCGAGGCTCTCCGCGGCGGTCCCTGGCAGCGTGTCCAGGCCTGCCTCACGCAACTGCAGAAGAAACTCGCTCACCCCCAGACCCAGCGTTTTCGCACCCTGGGAAATCTCGAGCGGCGAAAAGGCGTGGATATGCATCCCGGGCGCCGCGCGCTTCACCGCGCGGCATATTTCCAGGTACGTCCGGCCGTTGTAGTCGGGGTGGATGCCGCCCTGCATGCAGACTTCGCTTGCCCCGCGCGCCCAGGCCTCCGCCACGCGACGCTCGATTTCATCCAGCCCCAGGTCGTAGGCCGCGCCGCGCAACGTCGCATGCGACTTGCCCTTGGAGAACGCGCAAAAGCCGCAGCGGAAATAGCAGATGTTGGTGTAATTGATATTGCGGTTCACCACATAGCGAACGGTATCGCCGGCGGTTGCGCGCCGCAGCTCGTCGGCTGCTTCGCAGACGAATCGAAAATCGCGGTCACGGGCTTCGAACAGGCGCGCAATCCGCTTTTCGTCCAGACGCACGCCGGCACGGGCGTCTTCCACGGCACGCACCAGATCGCGATCCACTCCAGCAAGATACGGAACACGTCCAAGAGATTCGATCTCGCGCGCGGGAAGAGGGAGCCCCGGCGCCCAGGTTTCATCGCGCGCGAGTCCCTCGCTGTCGATCGCGGCGAGTACCCGCGGAACCAGCTTCGGGTCAAGCCAGCGCGCGGAATCTCTCGCGTAGCCGGGGTAGAGCGCAAGCCGTTCGACCAGCAACTTTCCCTCTGCCGCGGTGGCAGCGGCGAGCGCCTCGATCTGCGGCCAGGGCGCTTCGGGGTTGACGTGATCGGGTGTGACCGGCGAGATCCCGCCCCAGTCGTTCAGGCCCGCTGCGATCAATCGGCCGTAGATCCCGGGCGTCAGATTGGGCGGCGCCTGGATATTCATGTCCCGGCCGAGGATGATGCGCGCCACCGCAATCGTCCAGAGCAGATCGTCGAGGTCGGGTTCCGGCGCGCCGGCGCGCCGGGTACCGGCTTTGGCGCGAAAGTTCTGCACGATCACTTCCTGGATATGGCCGTGGCGCGCCTGCAATCCGGCGATCGCCTGCAAGGCTTCGATGCGCTCCAGGCGCGTCTCGCCGATGCCGATCAGGATGCCCGTGGTAAACGGAATACGCAGTTCGCCCGCATCGGCAATCGTCTTCAGCCGCACCGCGGGATGCTTGTCGGGCGAACCGAAATGCACCTGGCCTCGTTCGCACAAACGCGCCGATGCACTCTCCAGCATCAAGCCCATCGACACCGAGACCGGCCGCAGCATCGCCAGTTCCTCGCGCGTCATCACGCCGGGGTTGAGGTGCGGCAGGAGGCCGGTATTCTCGATGACCGCCTGCGCGGCGTGCGCGACATAGGCAAGCGTGCTCGCGAAACCCATTTCATCGAGCGCCTGCCGTGCCACGGCGTAGCGCGCTTCGGGATTGTCTCCAAGCGTAAACAGCGCCTCGCGGCAACCGGCCTGGCGGCCGCGCTCGGCAATTGCGAGCACTTCGTCGACACTCAGATACGGCGGGCGGTCCTTGTGCGGTCTTTCGGCAAACGTGCAGTAGTGGCACACATCGCGGCAAAGCTTGGTGAGCGGAATGAACACTTTCCTGGAGTAGGAAATCTTCCGCCCGTGGCCGCGATCGCGCAGTTCGCCTGCCTCGGAGAGCAGTTCGGCCAGGGGCAACCGGGAGAAATCACGAAGCATGGACGGGCTTACCACTGGAATTCTTGTCGGTGCGGGGTTGGATCTGGTTCACGCTGCGGCATCAAAACGCAACACCGCGCAGGCCACGAGTGTAGCCGCTAAAAAGGCCTGCGTGGCGCATCGGGCCGGCGAGTCGAGGTCGAAATTTTCCTGAGAAGTATCTCACCAAGTTACTTTTCTGCGCGTGATCAACGCGCCACGGGCCTGCCCGCACCACCCAGCGTGCCCAGCGCAATGCCACCCAGGATCAGCAGCATCGCGGCCGCCAGCATCAGGTCGAAGGCCTCACCCAGAAATACGATGGCGCTCAGCACGCCGACCACCGGCGTGGCCAGCACGCCGAGCGAGGTCGTGACCGCGGGCAGGCTGCGATTCACCATCGCCATTGCCCAGTAGGCGAGCGCCACGCCGAACACACCGCCGTAGAGGAACAGAAGAACGACACGCAAATTCCATGCGATGTGCGGCGCACCTTCGAACCCGGCCGCAAGCAGCGTGAGCAGTACCGTCGCAATCAACACCTCCCAGAAAACCAGCTGATAGGGCGTCGAGATCCAGGTGTGTTTTCGGATGTGCAGGATGCTCAGTGACCAGCAGAATGCGGCCAGCAGCAACATGCCGTTCCCGCGCAACACGCGGGTGTCCGACCAGTCGAACCCGGCGGGGTTGAACATCAGGCCGAGGCCGGCCAGACCCAGCGCAACGCCGGCCACGCGCTGGCGCGTGAGCCGTTCTCCAAGGAACAGCATCGCCCCGGGTATGACCCAGAGCGGCGTCGTGAATCCGAGAACAATCGAACGACCTGCCGCCACGGTCTGCAGCCCGGTGGCCATCAGCGCTGCGAACGCGGTCATGTGCAGCAGCGCGATATTGAACACCACGGCGAGATCGCCGCGTTTCGGCAGGCGCAAGTCGCGCGTCGCAAGCATCATCGGCAACAGCACCAGCAGCGCGATTGCCGAACGGATGGCCGAAAGCCAGAGTGGCGGGACGCTCTGCACCAGGGCCTTGGTGACACTCCAGTTGAAGCCCCATGCCAGGATCACCACGCAGAACAGCGACAGCGCGGCGCGCCTGGACAGCTGGATATTCACCGCTCAGCAGTACAGTGCCGCGGCCCGCTTCGCCTGCGCGAGGCGCGAGGCCTGCATCGGCGCGCGCGCATCGCGCACGCTGTCGACGATCCCCTTGTCGGCAGTCGAGGGATGACCACAGGCAAACGGCGGCGCGGGGTTGTACTCGATCAGCAACTGGATCTGCTTGGCCGCATCGGCCCCGCAGACTTCGCCTGCCACCACGAGTGCGAAATCGATGCCGGAAGTCACGCCACCGCCGGTAATCCTGTTACGGTCGGTGACCACGCGGTCGGTCGAAGGTGTCACGCCGAACACCGGCAGCAAGTCCAGCGACAGCCAGTGCGTCGTCGCGCGATATCCCTTGAGCAGGCCCGCAGCACCAAGCACCAGGGCACCGGTGCACACCGAGGTAACGTACTTCGCACCCGCGGACTGCCGGCGCAGGAACTCGAGCACCGAATGATCCTCCATCAGCGCGCCCACCCCGGGTCCGCCGGGCACGAAGACGAGGTCGAGCGGTGCCGCATCGGCAATGGTGCTATCGGGCAGGAACTTGAGCCCGCCCCGCGCCGTGACCGGATCCATCGCCGCGGCGATCACCTTCACCTCGCAGCCCGGCATCTGGGAAAACACCTCGTAGGGACCCGTGAAATCCAGCTGGGTCATGTCCTTGAAAATCAGCATGCCGATGCGCATCGCAGTCTCCACTCTATCGCGTGTTACGGGATAACAGGTTGTACAGCCAGCCGAACGCCGCACCGGCAATCGATGCGTCGACGACGCCGTACAGGGTCGCCGTGATCACCGAACCGATGGTCGGGGTGGGATGGTAGCCGGGATAGATCGAGGCAAGAACGCCGAGGAACATCTGCCCGTAGGCCGGCCAGATCATGTTGCCGATTGCGACGAACAATATCGCTGCGCCCCAGAACAGGCCGGCGGTGGCACCGAGTGCAAGCACGTTGAATCGCATACATCCTCCTGTACGAAAGACATTCGATCCGTCAGCTCCCGGATACCCGGCGGAGCATAGCCCTTTCAGCGTCGACTGGTCGCCAGTCCCGCGATCGCTGCTTCCAGGCCCGACAGATCCCCGAGTTCGACATCGGGCGGCTTCGCGGGATCGGCGGTTTCGCCGCGCCGGTTGATCCAGATGCGCGCAAGACCCAGCTCGAAGGCCGGCACCATGTCGGTTGCGAGTCCCGCACCCACGTGAAGAACGTCCGCTGCCTGCACACCCAGGCGCGCATGCGCAAACGCAAACAGCCGATGGTCCGGTTTGAACGCCCTGGCCTGCTCGGCGGTGATGACCTCGAACGGAACCTCAAGCCCGCGCACGGTCCCGGCGATCAGCGCGTCTTCGGTATTGGAAATGATCGCCAGACGGACCTTTCCACTCAGGGTACGCAGCGCGGGCAGCACATCCGGATAAGGCGGGATCGCGCGGATCGCATGCATCAGCCGCGCATAGGCGGCATCGAAACCCCCGAGCCCGTGCCTGCGCATTGTGCCCTGCAACGCCAGCTGCAGCACTTCCGAGTAGGGGCGATACCCCGCGTCCTTGAGTTCGACGTGCAGCGCACTGAAGTCCTTGTGGAAGTCCGCCCCACCGCCTGCGGGCAGCAGGGAATCGAATACCGCGCGCAGGGTCTCCGGCCAGCGCACCAGCGTCCCGTAGCAGTCGAAGGTGATGACCCTGGGCCACACGTCAGAGCGCGCCGATCGCGGTCAGCGCACGCCGCACCTCTTCGATGCCCTCGGGGGTCAGCGGTGCCTGGGGCGGCAGCGGCGCACCGACCGCGTAGCCCTGCAGTTCCAGCCCCCCCTTGATGCAGGCCGCAAGGTTGTACTTGGCGAAGGCCTGGTTCAGGTTCCACAGCGGCCGCTGGCGTTCCATCGCCGCCGCCCAATCCCCACGGCGGCACAGTTCGTACAGTTCGACGCTCTGGCGCGGCGCGACGCAGGCAGGCCCGGCCATCCAGCCCACCCCGCCGATCAGCATCACGCAGGTGGGAATATGCGCCGAGGCGGCAAACACCTTCATGCGCCCTTCGACCTTGTTGATGATCGCGAGCAGGCGCCCCGTATTGAAGGACGCGTCCTTGATATAGCCGATGTTCGGGATCCGGGAGAGGCGGTCGATCACCGGCAGGCTCAGGTCGGAGCGCTGGAAGTTCGGGTTCGTGTACAGCACGACCGGCAGGGACACGGCCTCGGCAATCGCCTTGAAATACGCGTACACGCCTTCGTCGGATATCGGAAAGTAGGCCTCCAGTATCGCGAGGATGCCGTTGGCGCCCATGCGCTCGTACTCGCGCGCCTGCGCGACCGCATCGGCGATCGTAGTGGCCGCCACGCCCGCAACCACCGGCACGCGCTTGCCGGTCGCCTCGATCACGACTTCGACCACGCGGCGACGCTGCGCTGCCGACAGATAGGCAAACTCGCCGGTCGAGCCCAGCGGGGTCAGCCCGTGCACGCCCGCCTTGATGAAATCCTCGCAGAGCCTGGCCAGCACCGGCGCATTGATCTCGCCGGATTCATGCACCGGCGAAACGACATAGGGAAACACACCATGGAAATCCGCTTCGTTCATTGTTGTCCTTTTGCATTTGATTCGGCGCCCGGCGCGGGCAGTGCCGCGCTGTGCCACCAGAGACGGCATTCGGTGCACAAGCCGTCTGCGAACTGCGCCTGAAGCATGCCGTCAAGAGCCACCCGCGGCAGGGGATCGCCGGGTTTGCGCGCAATCACGTTGGTCGCCGCCGAGTTCGCCCAGATCCTGAACAGCTCTTCCGATGCAACCTTGTAGGTCACATGCCAGTGCGCGAGTCCGCTGTCCGGGGACGAAGCAAGCACTTCGTAAGTCACCGTGATGTCCTCCTGCAGCTTTACTCGCTGCCAGTACGCCGCAAGCTGCGCGTGGCCGCGCTGCTCGGCGAAAGGCGTATTGCGGTAGATGCCATCGGCCGCAAACAGGGCGCAGAACGCCTGCTCGTCCCGCCCTTCCCATGCGGCCTTGTAGCCGCGCATGAACTGTTCGATATCCACTCGTTTGATCTCCGATGAACCGCTTCGTACGAAACCCGCTCAGCGACCCGGGACGACATGCCCGCTCACGCCATCCCCGCACCGACCGTGCGGCGCACGGGAATGCCATCGGGATCGAAGCCCTCAAGGCAATGTACGTTGATCCCGAAATTATCCGGCGTGACCCGCTTGCGGTGGAAGGGGTAGATGCCGCAGACCTTGCAGAAGAAGTGCCGTGCAGTACCGGTGTGGAAGCGGTATTCGGCGAGGGAGCCCTCTCCTGCAAGGAGGCGGAAGCGGGATTCGTGGACCTTCACCATCAATGCGTTCCTGCGGCTGCAGATCGAACAATCGCAGGTGGTCAGTTCGGGGAAATCGGTCTCGATCTCGAAACGCACCGCACCGCAATGGCAGCTTCCTGCGTACTTCTGCATCGATCGTGCGCCCATGCCGTTCGGTTCCCTGATTCGAAGAGTCGACAGTTTAAACGGCGCCGGACTCGAGCCGCGACCTCGCCGCGGCGAGCAGCACACGAGAGTAGATACGGTGGAAACCGAGCAGCGCGCGAAACATCCGGCCCGTCGCGGTCTTTTCACCGCCCGCGTTCCGCGACGCAACCACGGCCGAACCGAAATACAGCCGCGTCGCCGATCCCTCCTGCGTAACCACCGGCGCCACCATCAGCCAGGAACGCGTGCTTCCGCGATAGTCGCAGAGCAGGAGCTGGTTCACGCTGCGCTCCTCCACCCGCCAGGCGGCGAAGTCGTCGCGCCGACCCGAAGCCAGTGCCACCGCCTCGTCATCCGTCGACGCCCTGTCCACGGCCCATTTCAGGATCAGTCGCTCCAGCCGGAACGGCGCGGAGGTGTAGAAGGCCGCCACAAATCGCGCGTGGCTCACGTCGCCCGGGATGTCGACCGTGTAGCAATCTGCATAGGCGCCCCTGGCCCGGTAGGCCTCCAGCAATGCGCCTTCCGGCAGCGCGCAGGGTGCGACCGTTTGTTGTGCAATTACACAACGCGGCCGGCTCAAAATCTTCGTCCCTGGCCGGATTTGCAGAATGAAAGTTCAACTTTCAATTCATCACCAGGCCACCGTCCACATGATAGGACTGGCCGGTGATGTAATCCGAATCCGGCCCGGCAAGAAACACCGCCATGCCGGCCAGGTCCTCGGGCGTCTCCGGGCGCCGCATCGGAATGCCGCGGATGCGGTCGGCCCAGGCCGAGCCCTGCTGGCGACCGTCGGATGCCGTCCACTCGCGGTCGATCTTGCGCCACATCTCGGTATCGACCACGCCGGGGCAGATCGCATTCACCGTCAGGTCCGGCGCAAATGCGGCAGCAGCCGACTGGGTGATGCTGATTGCGGCGGCCTTGCTCGCGGCGTAGGCCGCAAACATCGGCCGCCCGATGCGCCCGGCGATCGATGCAATGTTGATGATCTTGCCGCGCGGATGTCCTGCCGCCTGCGACTGCAGCATCATCTGCCGCGCACCGGCCTGCAGCGCGAAGAACAGGCCGCGCGCATTGACGTTGTTGACGTAGTCCCAGTCTTCGGGCGTGAGTTCCAGCACCGGCCGCACGCGGATCACGCCCGCATTGTTGACCATCACGTCCAGGCGCCCGTGCCGCGCGACCACGCGCGCCACCATCGCCGCGCTCTGCGCCGGTTCGCCGATGTCGACGTGGAGGGCTTCGGCCCGTCCGCCCATCGCGTGGATTTCCGTGACCGCACCCTGCGCGCCGACCTCGTCGTTGTCGGCGATGACCACCGCTGCGCCCTCGCGCGCAAAGCGCTCCGCGATCGCCCGTCCGATGCCGCGCGCACCGCCGGTCACCAGTACGATTCTGCCAGACAGTTTTTCCATGTCATCCTCTCTCCTCGGTCGCCTACACTACCATCGTCGCAGGCGTTTTCCAGGGAGGAACGGATATGAACAGCGAAACCCGCATGGCCGCAGTCACCGGTGCCGGATCCGGCCTTGGACGCGCAATCGCGCTCCGCCTTGCCTCCGGAGGCGCCGCCGTGGCCGCGATCGACATCGACCCCGCCACAGCCGCAGAAACGGCGCGCCAGATCGTGCTCTCGGGCGGCACGGCGCGCGGCTACGGCGCGGACGTCAGCGATGCGGCACAGTTCGACGCCGCCATCACCGCCGCCGTGACCGGACTGGGGCCGCTCGAAATCATGGTCAACAACGCAGGCGTGCTCGACGGGTATTTCGATGTCGACGAAATGGACGAATCCCTCTGGCGACGCGTGATCGACATCGACCTGACCAGCGTGTTCATCGGCTGCAAGCGCGCCTTGAAGGAGATGCTGCCGCGCGGTCGCGGGCGCATCGTCAACATGGCCTCGGTCGCCGGACTCAACGGCACCGGCGGCGGCGCAGCCTACGTCGCGGCCAAGCACGGCGTGGTCGGGCTGACGCGGCAGATGGCCGTGACCTACGCGGCGCGCGGGATCTCGGTCAACTGCGTCTGTCCCGGCCCGATCGCCACCGAACTGCGCAAGCACTCGCAGGCCATCCTCGGACCGGGCGTGCCGGACATGAGCGGGCGCGGCGTGGTGGTGAACGAAGACCAGATCCGCGCGCTGGTGCCGGCCGGCGTGCGCGGCACGGCCGAGGACGTCGCGGCCGCCGTGTGCTTCCTTGCCTCCGAAGAGGCGGGATACATCAACGGCCTGGCCATGACCGTCGACGGCGGCTGGCGCGCAAAATAGATTTCAACCAGGAGAAAGACGAATGACAAACGCAGGAACGACTGGCTTCATCGGACTGGGACGCATGGGACGGCCGATGGCCTCCAATCTTCAGAAGAAAGGCCACGGCCTCGTGGTCTACGACATCGTCGCGGCACCCGTCGCGGAACTCGCGGGCCTGGGCGCGAAGGCGGCCGCCAGCGTCGCCGAGGTCGCGAAGCAATCGGATATCGTGATCACCATGCTGCCCAGCGGTGTCGAAGTCGAGCAGATCCTGCTGGGGCCCGACGGCGTGATCGCAAACGCGAAGCCCGGCACCCTGCTGATGGACATGAGCACCGTCGATCCGCAGACCACCGACCGCCTGGCCGCGCGTGCGGCAAAGGCCGGCATGCGCTTTGTCGACGCACCCGTCGGGCGCCTGGCGAGCCACGCGGACCGCGGCGAATCGCTCTTCATGGTCGGCGCCTCGGAGGCCGACTTCGCGCGGCTGAAGCCCCTGTTCGAAGCCATGGGCAACACGATCCACCATTGCGGTCCCGTCGGCAGCGGTGTGCGCACCAAGCTGGTCAACAACTACCTCGCGATCGTTTCCTGCCAGATGAACGCCGAGGCGCTCGCGCTTTCGCAGCGCTTCGGCTTGTCGCTGCCCAAGACTCTCGAGGTCCTCTACGGCACCACCGCGACCAACGGCCAGCTGAAGATCGCCTGGCCGGCGAAAGTGCTGGCGGGCGACATCGAGCCCGGCTTCACGATCGACCTCGCGCACAAGGACCTTTCGCTGATCGTGTCGGCGGCCAATCACGCCAAGGTGCCGATGCCGGTCGGCGCCGCGGCGCGCGAAGCCTTCAGTGGTGCGCGCGCCGGCAGCTATGCGAAGAAGGATTTCTCGGCGATGGTCGACGTGCTTTGCGATTACGCGAGCATCGCCAAGCCCCGGCTCTGATCGGCTGCGCCTCGGCTCTGATCCGCTGCGCGGTGGCGGCCGTTACCCGCCGGCGCGGATCTGGCCGCGTCGCACCCAGGCGCTGATCGCGTCGACCACGACCACGAGTGCCAGCATGGCCAGGATCACCGTGCTCGCCTGGGCCTCGTGCAGCAGGGACAATTCGTAATACAGCATCTGCCCCAGGCCGCCGGCACCGACGAAACCCAGTACGGTGGCCATGCGGATGTTCATCTCCCAGCGGTACAGGCTGTAGGCCACGAGCTGCGGCGTCACCTGCGGCAGGGTTCCGTAGACAAACGCCAGGCTCGCCGGCGCACCGGCCTCCGCGAGTGCGCGTGCCGGTTCGGGCGGCGCATTCTCGAGCGACTCGGCGAACAGGCGCCCCAGCACGCCCGTCGTGTGCAGGGCCAGCGCGAGCGTCCCTGCAAACGGACCCAGGCCGGCGGCGAGCACCATCAGCGCCGCCCAGACCAGCTCGGGCACGGAGCGCAGGAAATTCAGTAAGAAACGTATCAGCGCCTTGGGGCCCGCACCGAAGCGCCCCGAGGCAGGCAGCGCAAGCAGGATGCCCACGGCTGCCGCAAGCAGCGTTCCGACCGCGGAGATCGCCAGCGTCTCCAGTGCACCCTTGCCGATCCGGGCGAGAAACGCCGCGCTCAGATCGGGAGGGAAGAAGCGGCGCACGAAGTCGACCATGTAGCCGCGGGATTCGGCCGTGAACAGGCGTGCGGGCTCAAGCGAAAGGTAGGCGAAGCTCGCCCAGACCAGTCCAAGCAGCGCCGCCAGGCTCACCCAGCAATAGACGCAGAAGCCCAGCGCCTGGCGCCGTTCGGCCAAAGACACCGTGGACACGGCACTCATGCGAGCAGCCTGCGGATCGCGTTACTCACCGCATCGGCGAGCAACACCAGAAGGAGGAAGATGATGAGGATCGTCGAGACCTCACCGCCGTTCAGCATCTTCATCGATTGATCCATGAGCTGGCCCAGCCCTCCTGCGCCGACGAAACCCATGATTACCGAGGCGCGCACCGCACATTCCCAGCGATACACGGTGTACGAAGCGAGCTCCTGCGCCGACCCCGGCAACAGGCCGTAGAAGAACGCCATCAGCCGGCCGCTGCCCGCTTCCAGCAGGGCGCGCGCCGGACGGGTATCGCCCGATTCGAGGATCTCCGAATAGACCTTGCCGAGCATGCCGCCATAGGTGACCGCAATCGCAAGCACACCAGCCGCCGGCCCGAGCCCGAATGCACGCACCAGCAGCAGCGCCCAGACGATTTCGGGTATGCCGCGCAATACCAGAAGCAGGATACGCGCGCCTGCACGCAGCGCTTCAC
Organism: uncultured beta proteobacterium; assembly: GCA_963844255.1. Classification (GTDB taxonomy): domain Bacteria; phylum Pseudomonadota; class Gammaproteobacteria; order Burkholderiales; family SG8-39; genus SZAS-79. The sequence goes on along the minus strand of CAWJNP010000002.1, from coordinate 42,396 downwards.
CGAGACCGCGGCCGGGCCCGGGCCCGATGCGCGAAATCGACAGGCTGTAGGTAAGCGCCAGGCCCAGCGGCACGGCCAGCAGAACGGCCAGCGCCGTACCGGCGGTCGCCATGGCCAGGGTTTCGATCGTCGCCTTGAGCGCGATCTGCAGGAATTCGCCCGTCAGGTTGGGCGGGAAGAACTGTGCGAGGAAACCGCCCATCACCGCGAGGTTGCGGGCATCGAACAATTCCGCGGGCCGGAACTGCGCCACCTGCAGCAGGGGCCAGAGCACCAGCACTGCGGCCAGCGCCCAGCCGGCGCGTTGCAGAGCAGCCGGGTCGCGCTGCCCGGCAGATGCCGCAGGCGTCGACAACGCGGTCAACGCACCCGCCTCAGATCACCCGCGGCGGCGCAACGACCTTGAGGCTGCGTGATGCAGCCTCCGTCGCAGGCAACGCGGCCATCGGCTGGTTATCCTGCGTGGGCAGGATCCCGGTTTCGGAAGCGTACAGCTCGCGCAGCACGCGATCACTGACCTGATCCGAGGGCAGATCGAAGACAAGCTCGCCTGCGCGCAGGCCGATCACGCGCGGAAACCAGCGCAACGCGATGTCGACCGCATGCAGGCTGGCCACCAGGGTGACGCCGCGTGCGCTCGCCTCGCCCTGCAACTCCTTCACCGTCAGGTCGGCGAGCACCGGATCCATGGCCGACACCGGCTCATCCGCCAGCAGCAGGTCGGGCGACTGGTAGAGCACCCGCGCGACGCCGACGCGCTGCAGCTGCCCGCCCGAGAGCCGGTCGCAGCGCTCGAACAGGCGGTCGGCAAGGTCGAGCCGCGCCAGCTGCGCGCGCGGGCCGGCGATGTCGGCCGGATAGAGCAGCGACAGCGCTGATTTCCACCAGGGCCACAGGCCCAGCCGTCCTGCCAGCACGGCGGTGATGACCCGCTGGCGCGGCGGGATCGGCGGCGCCTGGTGGATCACGCCGACGCGCGCGCGCAGGCGCTTGAGTTCGGCGCCGACCAGCTGCCAGGGGTTGCTCTGCAGTACCGAGACGCGGCCCTCGGTGGGTCGCACCGAGGTCGCGAGGATCCTGAGGAGCGAGGTCTTCCCCGCGCCCGAGGGGCCGATGACGGCCACACGCTCCCCACGCGCGGCCGCCAGAGACACGGCGCGCAAGCGCCCGCTGACCGTTGGGGTGGACGAGCCCGACCTGCGTGAGCTCGAAGCCCATGAGGCTGCCTGCGCCCTGCCCGCGCCGCTACTTGATCAGGCCGGCCGACTTGTGCGGCGTTCTCGATGCCGTCGTAGTTGGACGCCTTGGTCGGGATGAACTTCGAGGCGCGCTGCAGCTCGAGGATCGCCTTGTGCGCCGGATTGGCCGGGTCGAGCTTGAGGAACGCGGCGGTGAGTTTCTTGATCACCGCCGGGTCGAGATCACCGCGCACCGTCCAGTTGTAATCGTAGTAGGGCGGCGTGGTTGCGAGTACGCGCACCTTCATCGCATTCGGATTCTTCGCCTCGATGCAGCTTGTCCCAGACCGAAGCGTTGAGCACGCCGGCCTCGGCCTTGCCGCCGGCGACGAACGCAACCGTCGCGTCGTGCGCGCCGGAAAACGCGACGTTCTTGAAATCCTTGTCGGGATTGATGCCGGCCTGCAGCAGGAAGAAGCGCGGCATCAGGTGGCCCGAGGTCGACGAGGGCGAACCGAACGCGAAGGACTTGCCCTTGAGGTCGGCCAGGGTCTTCGCCGTGCTGTCGGCGGGCACGATGTAGCGGCTGGTGAATTTCTCGTCCTCGGCGCGCTGCACGATGGGAATCGCCGTGCCGTTGGTGCGGATCTTGGCCTGCACGAAAGTGAAACCACCCAGCCAGGCGAGGTCGAGCTTTTTCGTGGCGAGCGACTCCGACCACGGCCGCGTAATCGGTGACCGGCGTGAATTCGACCTTCATGCCGATTTCCTTCGCCAGGTATTCACCCAGCGGCTTGAACTTGCGCTGCAGTTCGGTCGGCGCCTCGTCGGGGATTGCCGATACCCTGAGCACGCCCTGTGCAAGCGCGCCGTGAGGCACTGCAAACGAGAGTCCTGCGAGAGCGAGGGTGGTGACAAAAAGTTGGCGCATGTTGGTGAAAGCGTTCATTACAGCTCCTTGATGGAGGTTGGCCTGGTCGGAGGCTGGAAGCGGAACGGATGATTCTACGCGAATCGTTCCCATCTGCCGCGCCGCAGCACGGCCAGGTCACCAGGTGCCCTGCCGCTGCCGGATCGCGACCTGCTCGCCCGCAAGCTCCAGAAAATCGCACAGACGGCGCTGTCCGTCCCGCGCCACGCGCTGCGCCGCAATCTGAAACAGCTGTGCGGTGGCATAGGCATCGGCCAAGGCATTGTGGCGAGCACCCGGATCGATGCCGAAACGCGCGAGCCAGTCATCGAGTCCGGCCACGCCAGGGCCGGGGCTGCCGATCTTCTGTCCAGACAGCTTGCGCGGAGCAAGCAGGGCGACATCCAGCCACTCGTTTGCCAGGCCCGGGCCCAGGTGCCTTTTCAGCGCGCGGCGCAGAAACGCCGCGTCGAACGACGCGTGCCAGGCCACCAGCGGGTCCTTGCGGGCAAACTCCAGGAAGCGGATCAGCGCCTCCACCGGATCTTCACCCTGCGATTGCGCCCCCGCGCCGACACCGTGCAGCGCAATGTTTTCATGCGAACTCGGGTTCGCCTGCCGCAGGATCGCTTCGAATGCAGGGGCCACCACGATCGAATCGTCCTCCATCGCAACCGCGCCGATCGAGATCAGCGCGTCGCGCGCCGTGTCCAGACCGCTGGTCTCGGTATCGAGCACGACCCAGCGGCGTGGTGGTACACCCGTATCGGGCTGCGGCAGACTGCGCCAGGCGGCCAGGCGCAACGCAATTGCCGGTGGCAGGTCACGTCGCCCGAGAACGTGCCCCAGCCAACTCATGCCTGGTAGTCGAGCGCGAGGCGCTTCTGTACACGTCGCGCGTTCTGCAGCGCCTCCTTGAGGACACGCCGTTCGAGGGAGTTCAGCCGGTCGGGACGGACGCGGTTGGCCGACGGCGTGACCGCCCCCCCCTCGACGCCCTCCTTGTGCATGTCATGCCGCAGGCGCAGCAGCTGGATGAAAAAGAAGGCGTCCAGCACGGCGGCGGTCTCCTCCGGCCTGACGCCCAGCGCGGCACCCGAGGCGCGCACGCGCGCTGCCGTACCCGTGGCCGCAACCCCGCTCTGCAGGGCATAAATGCGCGCCGCGTCCACGAACAGGCGCGCGCCATGGGCCTTGAGGTCGAGGGTGCCCGCATCGCGCCCTTCACCCGAAGTCGAGAAGTCCTGCAGCAGCCCCAGCGGGGGACGCGTCAGCAGCGCGTTGGCCGCCATCTGGTGGAGGAAGCGGGTGTTGGCCCGGGCGACCGGGAGCAGCCAGTCACGCAGGCGGTCGACAAGCGCTTCCACGCCCCAGACCGCGCGGAAATCAAAGAAGATCGCGGCGTTCATCAATGCCTCGGGGGACGAATTGCGCATCCAATCCGAGAAAGCGGCCTGCCATTCGGCGAGGCTCAGGCACCAGCGCGGGTTGCCGGCCATGATGTCGCCCTTGCACAGCGGAAAGCCGCACTCGGCCAGCGCCGCATTGACCTCGCGGGCGAACGGCAGCAAACGCTCGCGCAGCACCTGCGCCGACTCGCCCTCCGGGAGGTCGAAGATGATGCCATTGTCCTGGTCGGTGCTGAAGGTCTGCTCCAGGCGGCCTTCGCTGCCGAGCGCGATCCAGCAGAACGCCTGTCCGCCCAGGGCATGGCGCGCGAGCACCAGCTCGATCACGCGACGGGTCACGCGATCGTTGAGCTCGGCCGTGAACTGCGTCAGCTGCTCGGCGCCGACACCCTGCGCAAGCAGGTTGCGCGCGAGTCGCCGGATATCGGTTGCTGCGCGCCTGACCTCGTCGATACTGTTTGCGGCGCCCACATTTGCACTCACCTGGCGCGGGCTCACCCGCTGCAGCGCGAACAGGTCGCGCTCCGACACAATGCCGCCGAACCGGCCCCCATCCAGCACCACCACGTGACGCACGCCGTGGCGTGCCATCAGCAGCGCCGCCTCGGCCGCAGTCGCCGTCATGGACAGGGTGTGCGGCGCCGGTGTCATCACGGACGCGATTGCCGTGGCCGTATCGAGTTGCGCTGCGGCCACCCGTACCAGCGCATCGCGCTCGGTGAAGATCCCTTGGGGACGTTGCGCGGTGTCGACCACGACCATGCTGCCGATCCGGTCATCGCGCATCCGCGCGAGAACCTCGCCGATCGTGGCCGTTTCGGCGCAGCTTACCGGCGCGCGCCGCAGCAATTCGCCGAGCGGTGTCGCCATGCCCTGTTCCTCGAGGGACAACTGGCCCGCATGTTCGCGCAGCATGCCCTGCGAGCGCCCGAGCAGCGCGGCCAGATGGCGCGTGCAGAATTCCAACAGCGGCGGGCTCGAGCGCAGGTGTTCGCGAAAACGCTCGCCGCTGACCGCGTAACAGAACACGTCGCCGGCCGCGCGATAAGTGCTGGTCGCCGCGCGCGCGCCCATCAAGGCGCCGATTGGAAAGCACTCACCCGGCCCAATCACCAGGTCGACCGCGCCGGCGTAGGCATTCGCGTCGGACTGCTCGATGCTCACCCTGCCGCGCTGGATCACATGGAACGTATCGGCCACCCCTGTCGCCGGAGACACGATGGCTTCGCCTTCCGCGTGGTACACGACCCGGACCGAGGCCGCGAGCGCGCCGAGCGCCGCTTCGTCCATCCGGTCGAACGGCGGGTGCAGCCGCAGGAACGCAGTGACGGACGCAACGATTCCGCTTGCCACAGCGGCCGCAGGTTCTCTGACCCTCCCCTCGCTCGGTGGATTGCTCATCCGCACACTCCCTGCCGGTCACGGGCGACGATTTCTCCGCCGTTGCTCATCCAGCGATAGGATAGCAAGTCGGGCCCGCAAATCAGGTGAAACAAACAACACATGGCGAGATCCATCATTCTGGCAGGCGACATAGGCGGCACGACGGCCCGGTTTGCGCTGTTCGAAGCCGGCAGGCGGCCGGACACACCCGCTTTCGAGGCCCTGTATGAGGGTGCCGATTTTGCGGATTTCGATGCAGCCTTCACGCGCTTCCGCGAGGCATCCGGTCTTGCGGCCGGGAAAATCACGGTGGTGGGCGCATGTCTGGGTGCAGCCGGACCAGTCGAGGGGAATCGCGTCAGACTGACAAATACGCCGTGGTCGATCGATGCCGGTGCGGTTTCCGCAAGCCTGGGCGGTGCGCCGGTGCAACTGCTCAACGATTTCGAAGCGGCCGCGCACGGCATCGATGCGCTGGCGCCCGGCGATCTGGAAACGCTGCAGGCGGGCGTCCGGCGTGCCACAGGTGCCCAGGTCGTGATCGGCGCGGGCACCGGCCTGGGCGTGGCCTACCGCGTAGCCATCGCGACGGGCTACGGGATCGTCGCGGGCGAAGGCGGCCACGCCGGCTTCGCGCCCGCGGATGCCGAACAGACCTCGCTGCTGCAGTCTCTTCAGGCAGAGTTCGGCCGCGTCAGTGCCGAGCATGTGGTCTCGGGCGCAGGCCTGGAACGCATCTACGCTTTTGTGCGCAGGAAAATCGTCGCCGGAACCGACGCCTTCGACGCCGCGGAAATCTCCCGCCGTGCGCTCGAGGACGCCGAACCGGCGGCCCTGCGCGCCCTCGACCTGTTCATCGCCTGCTATGGTGCGGTCGCGGGCGACCACGCGCTCGCGGTGCGCGCGGACGGCGGCGTGTACATCGCAGGCGGTATCGCCGCAAAGATCCTGCCCCAGCTTGCGGCCGGCGGATTCCTTGCCGCATTCAACGCCAAGGGAACGCAGGCAGCGCTGATGCGCGCGTGTCCGGTCCACATTGTCACCACGCACCGGCTCGGGCTGCTCGGCGCCGCGTGCGCCGCGCAACGGGCGGCGCACGCCTAGAAAGCCCGCTTGCGCGTCCTGACTTCGCGCTGGCGTTCGTAACCGATGGCTTCGACCACGCGGGTCAGCTGGGCGGCGAGATGCTCGAGCAGATCGTCGAGCGCTACGATGCCCGCGAGCCCGCCGTTGGCACGCACCACCGGCAGGCGCCGTACCCCTCTTCTGCGCATCCGGCTGATCGCGTCCTCGACACTGTCGGTCTCGCGCAACGTCGCGAGCGAACGACTCATCACGTCACCGACGGTGAAAACCGTGCCGTCGAGGTCAAAGGCGAGGATGCCGACGACGAGATCCCGATCGGTGACGATACCGCGCGGCCGGCGCGCCTTTCCCGGATCAACCACGATAAGGGTGCCGACGTGCCGGTCGCGCATCAGCTTGGCGGCGCTGACGATCGTGATCGATGCCGGGACGGTGACCGGCGCGCGGTCGCACAGCCTTCCGACACTGCGCGCACCCGGGCTGGCTGCCCGCTTGCGGACCGGGCGGGATTTGCGGGCGGCACCCGCCGCGGCCGCGACGATGCGATTCGATGTGGTGGCCATAGGTCCTCCTGTGCACGCAACGAGCAGCGCTTCACACTGGCGAATGCACGCGCCGCAGCTTGTGCCCAGATTGCGCCGCGTCGACCCCGGCCCGATTGATCCGCGTCAAAACTCCTGCGCGCGGCAGGGCCTCCGCCCCCGATCTGCGGCGCGATTGACTGCCGTCAAGACCCCTCCGGTCGGTCGGATTCAGGATATCCGCAGGATGGCCGCACATCTGCGCGTCCCTGCGCTGCGGTCGGCCCGGTTTCTCTGGACTGGAGGCAGGCCATGACGCACGGCAGCGAGGCCGATCCGTTCGCGCAACTCATACGGGCACTGCGCGATCCGACCCGCCACGCGGCGGGAACCGAGCGCGTCGACCTGCGCGAGACCCACATCTCCTGCGTCCTGCTGGCCGGCGAAATCGCACTGAAAATCAAGAAACCCGTCGATCTCGGGTTTCTCGATTTTTCCACGCTGGAGGCAAGGCATCGCTGCTGCGAGGAGGAACTGCGCCTCAACCAGCGCACGGCGCCCGATCTCTACCTCGACGTGATCCCGATCACGGGAAGCGCGGCCGAACCGGTCCTCGGCGGCGACGGCCCGCCAATCGAATTTGCGGTCCGGATGCGCAGGTTCCCTGAAGATGCGTTGCTCGACGTGATGGCGCGCGAAGGCAGGCTATCGGCTGACTGCATCGAGGCGCTGGCCGTACGGCTTGCCGAGTTCCATCAGCGACTGGAACCTGCTGCTGCGGACGCGCCATTTTCCACGCCGGCGCAGATCCTGGCCGCGGCGCTGCAGAACTTCGCGCAGATCCGCGCTACCGCCGGCCGCGACATCCCCGAGGACCTGCTGCGAGAACTCGAGCGCTGGACAGTCGGTGAACATGCGGCGCTTGCGCAGCAATTCGAAGCGCGCAGACGCGACGGCTTCGTGCGCGAATGCCACGGCGACCTGCATCTGGGCAACATCGTGATGCAGGGCGGTGTTCCGACCCCGTTCGATGGCATCGAGTTCAATCCGGCGCTGCGCTGGATCGACGTGATGAGCGAGATTGCGTTTCTGGTCATGGATCTCGAGGAGCATGGGCTGGCGCCACTCGCGTTCCGCTTCCTGAATGCGTACCTCGAAACCGGCGGAGACTACGCTGGCCTGGCGGTCCTGCGTTTCCACCTGGTCTACCGCGCACTGGTTCGCGCGAAGGTCGCCTGCATCCGGGCGCATCAGGGAGCCGTGCAACGCACCGACGCGGCGGTGCTGCGCTACCTTGAGTATGCGCGCCGCGTCGCCCATGACCGCCGCGGCGCCCTGATCCTGATGCAGGGCCTGTCGGGTTCGGGAAAGACCACGATTGCGCGAGGGCTCTGCGAATCACTGCGGGCGGTGCACCTGCGCTCCGACGTCGAAAGAAAGCGCCTGCACGGACTGGCACCGCAGGCGCGCACGGCCGGGGGATTCGCGACCGGGATCTACTCGCCGGAGGACACGGAGCGCACCTACAAACACCTCGCCCTGCTCGCCCGCCACGCGATCGCTGCAGGTTATCCCGTGATCATCGACGCCACGTTTCTCGCCGCACGCCACCGGGCACAGTTTCGCGCGCTCGCACACGAGACCGGCGTTCCGTTCGCGATCGCGGCATGCGAGGCGCCGGACGCAGTGCTGCGCGAGCGCGTCCGGCACCGCGAGGCGGGCGACGCAGATGCCTCGGACGCCGGCCCCGCGATCCTGGAGGGACAGATCGCTGCGCGGGAGCCGCTGGCGGAAGAAGAAAGGGCAGACTGGGTAGCGATCGACACCCGCAATCTGGCGGCGGCACTGCCCGCTGCGGAAGCGCGGCTCCGGGCAACGACGGGCCTCTGAAGAACCGGAAAACGGGACCCTATTCGGTTTCTTCCTGCGACCCCGCCGGTTGCGTCTTCACAAAACCGCGCTGCACCCGAAGGTGGTCCTCGAGCTGGCGCTTGATCGCCGCAAAGGCCTCGCGCAGCGCCACGTAGACATCCGCATCCGTCTTGCCAGCCACGAGTTCCTTGCCCGGCACGCGAACGTCCAGATTGACACAGAACTCGCGTCCCTGGCGGTGCTGCTTGCCGGCCTCCTCCACCGTAACCCGGCAACTGGTGATATTGGGGTGGAACTCGGAGAGCTTGGCCGCTTTTTCGTGGATCCGCGCATCGAGCGCCTCGGAGTGCGCCATGTCGCGCACGGTGATCTGTAACGGTGTCTGCATGATGATTCCTCGTTAAACTGAGTACAACTTAGCAGGCGGACACGAGTGCAGGTTGATCCTGATCAAGACGAGGGGACGCCCGCTCGCGCAACATCCACTTGCCCTGAGATCCGCTCTGCAGGCGCGGAGAGCCGCGGCATTTTCAACCAGGAACCAGCGATCACCATGATAGATATCGATGCAGCGAAAAAGCTCGTGCACGCCCTCGAAGAGGATCTGTCGAAGGTGCAGAACGGATCGGCGGCATTCCAGACCCTGAAGGACGAGGTCACCGCGCTCAAGGCGGTTCTGGAGACCCCGGACCCGGGCCACGGATGGGTACGGGACGCGCTGCACAGCATCCATGCCGCCATCGACGAGGGTACCGAGACCGCAAAAGTCGACGCCATCGTTGCGGGCAGATATGTCGCGGCGATAGGAAAGATGCTCGGCCTCTAGGACCGGCGAGAGATTGATCCCGCCGAAGGCAGCGTCGTTCAAATTTCCCGCGCCGCAGTTCCGCGCGGCAGTCCTGTTCGCCGCCTGCTTCATGGCCGCCCTGCCGGCGCAGGCCCAGTTGCGCATGTCCATCCTGGCGGCCGGCGAAATGGCCGGGTCCGGCAGCGTCCTGCCCTACGACACCCTGCCCGATACGCACATCGGCCGCGGCAGGCACGACATCGTCTCGGCCTGGTTCGTCGAGCCGACCACCCGCTATGCGCACGGCGTGCTCGGCGACGATATCGAGGCCGGTGGGCTGCGCGTATTCACCCGCGATGGACGCGTACTGACCTACAGCCTGCCGGACGACTCCGTCTTCGAGGACCTGCGTCCGCGCGTACATGACATCGATGGCGACGGCCGCGACGAGGTCCTGGTCGTGCACAGCCACCAGGCCTCGGGATCGGCGCTGATGGCCCTGGGTGTCCGCGACGGCAGACTCGTGCCCATCGCTGAAACCGCACCGATCGGCATCTGGCACCGGTGGCTGAATCCGGTCGGCGTGGCCGACGTGAACAACGATGGCAAGCTGGAAGTGCTCGTGGTGCAGACCCCGCACATCGGGGGCACCCTGGTGGTCTACCGGTTAGAGGATGGGAAATTCGTCGAAACGGGCCGCATCAGCGGGGTGAGCAACCACGCCATCGGTTCGCGCGAGCTTGGCCTGTCGGCGCTGATCGACATCGACGGCGACGGCATCGTGGAAGTGGTGCTGCCCTCGCAGGATCGCCGCGCGCTGCGCGCGTTCGGGCTGCACGAGGCGGGCCCCCCGATCGAGCAGTCGCGCATCAACCTGCCCTCCCCCGCCGCCGGCGACTTCGAGCTGCGCCCGCCCCACGGGATGATCGTTCCGCTCGAAGACGGCCGTCGCGCCTACATCCACTGGCGCTGACCCGCAGGCCCCGCCCGCAGTACACTATGTGCAGTCTGGCCACTCTGCTCGCGGCAAGGGTTCCACCATGATGAATTCGTACAAACCGGGAGATGTGATCTTTCGCCAGGGCGAACCGAGCGAATGCATCTACCTGATCGAATCCGGCGAGGTCGAACTGCTCGAGAGCGCCGACGAGAAAACGCGGCGGATTGCCGTGCTGTGCAAGGGCGACCTGGTCGGTGAGATGGCGCTGGTGGACGAGCGTCCGCGGGCATTCACCGCGCGCGCCGTCGGAGAGGCGACGCTCTCGATCGTCTCGCGCGAGCAATTCGTCAAGCTGATGTTCCGGGATCCCGGCGAGGGCCTGCGCTACCTCGGCGCATTCTTCGAGCGCCTGCGGGTCATGAACAAACCGGCCTCCGCCGACGACTCGCTGGCGCCGGCGCCGCCCAGATCCCACGTCATCAAGATCATGCCGCTCACGAAGACTGCGGCGATGGCGGTTTCGCTCGAAGGCATGCACGTGCGGCGTTTTCCGTTCCGCGTCGGTCGCGAACCCGCCGAAGGCCGCTCGCGCCTGTCCACCAACGACCTCGGCCTGCCCGACACCGATCCGTACAACGTTTCGCGCGAGCATTTCTCCATCGAGATCGAAGGCAGTGCCGTGGTGCTCTACGATCGCGGCAGCTACCACGGCACCATCGTCAACGGCCAGCAGATCGGCGGAAACCGGATCATCGGGTCCGTGCAGTTGCGGCCCGGCGGCAACGAAATCGTTGCCGGGCCGCCCGACTCGCCATTCAGGTTCTCTGTGCTGATCGACGAAGATTGAATCCGCGCGGCGCCGGGCCCGTTGATCTGCGTCAAGGCCCGGAATCCCTGCCGACTATAATGGCGGGATGCTTGCGCAACTCTCCCTGAAACTGCTGGTCGCGGTCCTGTTCGTACTGCAGGGCCTGGCGCCGCTGGTGCACGCCCACCCCGACGGTCACGGCGCCATCACCGGGATCCATGTGGACGGGATCCGCCAGGTGCTGCGCGATGCAGACACCGCGGCGACGCTCAACGACCTCAAGGAAGACGAGTCCCCGGGCATTGGTGTACCCACCCCGCGACGCGACGACGAGCGCCTGCAGCTGCCCGTCGCCTTCGCCGCCATGCAGGACGCGCGTCCCGCCGCCCGGAAACCTGTTTCGACCGCTCTGCACGCGCCGATCCCCGGTGTGTCGCGCCCGGTGCCTCACCTGCTGCCCGCACCGCGGGCTCCGCCACCGGTCCGCCTGTCCTAGTCCGGACCGTTGCGTTCCCCCGGGACGCAACGCTGCTGTTCATCTCGTTATCGGAGTAGCCATGCGGAGCGTTTCCCTGCTGTTGGCGGCATTTGCCGCGACCTTTTCATTTGTGCAACCGGCCCCTGCAGCCGGACCGGCACCGGCCGAGCTGAAGCTCACTGCTGCGCAGGTCAAGGACATGGGCATCACCCTTGCGCCCCTGGTGCCGCGCAGCGGCGGCACGCTCGCGGGGCTGCCAGCGCAGGTCGTCATCCCGGCGTCGCAGCTTCATATCGTGAGTGCGCCGCTGGCCGGGTTTGTTGCGCGCATCGAAGTCGGCACGCAACAAGGCGTGCGGCGCGGCCAGGCCATGGCGCAGCTGCAGAGCCCGCAGCTGGCAGAGTTGCAGCGCGCCCATGCGCAGGCGCGCGCCCAGGCCGAACTGGCGCGACGCAATCAGGCACGCGACGAGACGCTCCTCGCCGAGGGCATCATCGCCGAAAGCCGAGCCCTCGCCACGCGCAGCCAGGATGCCGAAGCGCAGGCGCAGCTCGCCGGAACCAGGCAGGCGCTGCAACTGGCCGGAGCGAACGCCGAGACGAACAAGAACGGCGCGGGCAGCAGCCTGGAGATCCGGTCCCCGATTGACGGCCTCGTGCTCGAACAACTCGTGCAACCGGGACAGCGGGTCGAGGCGTCCGCGCCGCTGTTCAAGGTTGCGCGCCTTGACCCGCTCTGGCTCGAGATCCAGGTCCCGGCCGCGCAGGCGGCTGCGATTGCACCGGGCGCCGCCGTGATCGCACGGTCGTCCGGCATGGAGACACCGGCGCAGGGCAAGGTGATTGCCGTTGGAAGAGTCGTCTCTCCCGGCAGCCAGACCGTGCTCGTGCGCGCCGAAGTTGGCGATCGCCCGGGCCGGCTGCAGCCCGGCCAGCTCATCGAGGCGAGCATTGCAGTGTCCTCCAACATCCGGCTGTTCGCCGTGCCGACCGCGGCGCTGTCGCGCACCGGCCGTCAGGCGCACGTGTTCGTGCGCACCTCGGCGGGCTTTCGCGCCCAGCCGGTATCCGTGTCGGCGGAAGGCGCCGAGGAAACGCTGGTCAGTGGGGCGCTCGCGGGCGACGAGCAGATCGCAGTGCGCGGGATCGCGGCGCTGAAGGCGGCGCTGATGGGCATCGGGGCCGAGTGATGCTCAGCAAGCTCATCGAATTCGCGCTCACACAGCGCCTGCTGACACTGGTCGCCGGGGCCATGCTGATCGGCGGCGGCATTGTCGCCTGGAAGGGACTGCCGATCGACGCCTTTCCGGATGTCTCGTCGACCCAGGTCAAAATCATCATCAAGGCTCCGGGGATGACACCGGAGGAGGTCGAGGCGCGCATCACCACACCGATCGAGCAGGAAGTGCTCGGCATTCCGCGCCAGCGCATGCTGCGCTCGATGTCCAAGTATGCGATCGCCGACGTGACCATCGATTTCGAGGACGGCACGGATATCTACTGGGCGCGCCAGCAGGTCGCCGAGCGATTCAACAACGCCGCGGGCGGCCTGCCACCGGGTATCTCGGGCGGACTCGCGCCGATCACCACCCCGCTGGGCGAGATGTTCATGTTCGTGGTCGAGGGCGCAGACCTGTCGCTCAGCGAGCGGCGCAGCCTGCTCGACTGGGTGATCCGCCCCGCACTGCGCACGGTTCCGGGCGTGGCCGACGTGAACGTGCTCGGCGGCATGGTGCGCAGCTACGAAATCGTGCCCGATCGCCTGGCCCTGGCTGCGCGCGGCATGGGCATCGGCGAACTCAGGACTGCGCTCGCCGCGAACAACCGCAACGACGGCGCCGGGCGACTGCGTGAAGGCGAGGAGACCCTGCTGGTGCGTGCCGAGGGCGCAGTCCGGACGCTGGAGGACGTGCGCGCGATCGTGGTGGCCGTCGGCGCCCAGGCGGGTGCACAAACGGGCGCCCAGCCGGTGCGCGTGGGTGACGTCGCGACGGTGCGCATCGGCGCGCTGACACGCTATGGCACGGTCACGGCCGACGGGCGAGAGGAGGCGGTGCAGGGCCTGGTGCTGGGATTGCGCGGCGCGAACGCGCAGGCGGTTGTCGAAGGCGTGCGCGCGAAGCTGGCCGAGGTCCAGAAATCGCTGCCCGCCGGCGTGACAACGCGCGTGTTCTACAACCGCGGCGGTCTCGTCGACCGCGCCATCGGGACCGTATCGCGCGCGTTGGCCGAAGCGATCGTGCTGGTCCTGATCCTGCTGATGCTGTTCCTCGGCGACTGGCGCGCCTCCGCCGTGGTCGCAGCGACCCTGCCCCTGTCGGCACTGGCAACATTCATCCTGATGGGCATGGCCGGCATGTCGGCAAACCTCATGAGCCTGGGCGGACTCGCGATCGCCATCGGCATGCTGGTCGATGCCGCGGTGGTGGTGGTGGAGAACATCGTCTCGCAACTCGGCCGGGCAAGCGGGCGGCTGCCGGTGCTGCACGTGATCTACCGCGCGGTGCGCGAGGTGATCGTTCCGGTCGCCTCGGGGATCGCGATCATCATCATCGTGTTCCTGCCGCTGATCACGCTTCAGGGGCTCGAGGGCAAGCTGTTCCTGCCGGTGGCGCTCGCGATCATGTTCGCGCTCGGCGCCTCGCTGCTGCTTTCCCTCACGGTGATCCCGGTGCTCGCCTCGTGGTTGCTCAAGCCCGGCACGCACGGCGAGCCCTGGCTCGCGCGCGTGACGCTCAGGCTGTATGTGCCTTTGCTCGAGCGCTCGCTGGCGCGGCCCGGGACGGTCGTGGCCGTTGCGCTGATTTCGCTTGCCGCCACCGCCTTCGTCTACACCCTGATCGGCAAGACCTTCATGCCGACGATGGACGAGGGCGACATCATCATGCAACTCGAAAAACTCCCCTCGATCAGCCTCGAACAGAGCGCGCAGACCGACCTCGCGCTGGAGAAGGCAATTCTTGCGCAAGTGCCGGAAGTCAGCGGCATCGTCGCGCGCACCGGCGCCGACGAGATCGGCCTCGACCCGATGGGCTTCAACCAGACCGACATGTTCCTCGTGCTGCACCCGAAGGAAAGCTGGCGCAAACCCGACAAGGCCTGGCTTGCCGACCGGCTGCGCGAGGTGCTCGCAACGTTTCCCGGCATCGCCTACAGCTTTTCGCAGCCGATCGAGATGCGCGTTTCGGAAATGCTGGTCGGCGTGCGCGGCGACGTGGCGATCAAGATCTTCGGTACCGACCTGGCGGCGCTGAACTCCCTCGCGGCCCAGACTGCCGAAGCGGTGAAAAAGGTCGTCGGCGCCGAAGACGTGTTCACGCTGAAGAACGAAGGGGTGCAGTATTACCGGGTGGCAATCGACCGGCTCGCGGCCGGGCGCCTCGGCCTGACGGTCGACGCCATCGAGGAAGCGCTGCGTGCGCAGGTCGAGGGCAGCCAGCTCGGCGTGGTGGTCGAAGGCGGACGGCGCACCCCGCTCCTGCTGCGGGGCGAAGACGCCGTGCGCGACTCGCCGGCCCTGTTCGGCGCGCTGCTGCTCTCGCTGGACGGCGGGCGCAGCGTGCCGCTTGCGCAGGTGGCCAGGCTCGAACGCGTCGACGGCCCGGTCAAGATCGATCGCGAAAACGCGCTGCGCTATGTCGTCGTGCAGGCCAACGTGCGCGGCCGCGACCTGGTGGGATTTGTCGAAGAAGCGCGTGCGGCGGTGGCACAGGCGGTGAAGCTGCCGCAGGGCTACCGCACCGTGTGGGGCGGGCAGTTCGAAAACCAGCAGCGTGCCGCGGCAAGGCTCTCGATCGTGGTGCCGGTCGCGCTGGCGCTGATCTTCCTGCTGCTGTTCGCGACCTTCGGCAACGTGCGTCAGGCCGTTCTGGTATTCGCCAACGTTCCGTTTGCGATGATCGGCGGCGTCTTCGCGCTCTGGTTGTCCGGCGAATACATGTCGGTGCCCGCCTCGGTCGGATTCATCGCCCTGCTCGGCATCGCGGTATTGAACGGGGTCGTGCTGGTCAGCACCTTCAACCAGCTCGCCGCACAGGGCATGGCCCTCTCCGAGGTGGTGGTCGAGGGCGCGAAGCGGCGCCTGCGTCCGGTGCTGATGACCGCGAGCATCGCGGCCTTCGGCCTGGTGCCGCTGCTGTTCGCGAGCGGCCCCGGATCGGAAATCCAGCGCCCGCTGGCCATCGTGGTGATCGGCGGCCTGTTCACCTCGACCCTGCTGACCCTGGTCGTGCTTCCCATCCTCTACCGCCGCTACGGCGCCCCCGAAGGAGCCCGCGCATGAGCGAACCCCTCTGCCGCCTGACGCTGGTGTTTCCCGCCGCACTGGAGGACCAGCTCATCGACGAACTGCTCGAGCACCCGGACTGGGTGCTCGGATTCACCAGCTGGCCGGTCGACGGCCACATGGAGGGACTGCCGTTCCACACCACGGCCGAGCAGGTGCGCGGCCGGCTGCGCTCGGTGCGCCTGGATACGGTGATGTCGCGCGCGCATGCCGACAGCCTGGTCGCACACCTGCGCCAGGTGCTCGCCCACGCGGCCGTGATCTGGTGGATCGAACCGGTGGCCGACTCGGGGAGGTTTGCATGAATACGCTCTTTCGTACCCTGCTCTGCCTGGCAATGCTGTGCGCGTGGCCTGCCGGCGCAGAGGACCTCCATCCGGACCTGCCACCGACCGCGCAGGTACTGCGCGTGCTGCATGCCCATCCGCTGGTGCTCGGCGCACGGGCCGGTGTGGATGTGGAGCAGGCAAACCGCGATCGGCTCGCTGCAGGGCCGTACGAATTCGGCGTGCGAATCGGCGCGGCGCAGCGCCGCGACGCGGTGCGCGATTACGCCGAATGGGACGTCGCGCTCGAGCGGCCGCTGCGCCTGCCGGGCAAGGCGCAGCTCGATGCCCGGATCGGCGCACAGGGCGTCGAGCAGGCCCGGCTGGGTCTGGGCGACGCGCTGCACGAAACCTCGCGCAGCCTGCTGCGCGCCTGGTTTGCCGTGGTGCGGGCCAGCGCCGCCGAGCGCGAGGCCGGCGCACAGGCCGGCCTCCTGCGCGACCAGCTCGGGGTGGTGAAGAAACGCGTCGCAAGCGGCGACGCACCGCGCATGGAACTGAACCTTGTCGAGGCGACGCTCGCGCAGAGCGAAGCGCAGGCCGCACAGGCGCTCGGCCGCGAGGCTGCGGCACGCGCCGAACTTGCACAGATGTTTCCGGGAATCCAGGTGCCGGCGCAGCCGGTGCTCACCGAGCCGGCGCCACCGGGACACGACCTCGCGTACTGGCGCGCGCGTGTCCTGGAGCACAACCACGAACTTGCGGTCGCGCGCAGTGAGGCACAGCGCAGGGTGCTGCTCGCCTCGCGCGCGCAGTCCGAACGCACACCCGATCCGACCGTCGGGGTGCGGCACGGGTCGGAGCGCTCCGGCGCCGAAACCGTGACCGGCGTGTTCCTCATGATCCCGTTTCCGGGCGAAGCGCGCGCGGCAGCCGGAACGGCGGCGAGCGCGCAGGCCGCGGCGGCCGCGCAGCACGAAGCCCTCGTCATGCGGCGCATCTCGGCCGAAACCGAATCCGCCTACCGCAACGCGCTGGGCGCATGGGAAGGCTGGCAGCGTGCCCGCGCCGCAGCCCGCGGACTGGAGCGCAACGCCTCGCTCGTATCGCGTGCCTACGCGCTGGGTGAATCCGGCCTAGCCGAAGTCCTCGCAGCGCGGCGCTATGCCTCGGAATCGGCGCTTGCGGCGCGCAACGCGAGCCTGGATGCCGCTGAGTCGCGCTATCGCCTGCTGCTCGACGCCCACCTGCTGTGGCCGTTCGACGAGGACGAGGCCCAGGGCGGATAGCGGCGATCTCCCGCCGTGTCAGGCACGGCAGCGGGCAGGCTCAGGCGCAGGCAGCGCGCACCTGATCCATGCTGGTATGGCCCTGCAGGACCTTGGCGATGCCGTCCTGTTTCAGCGTGCGCATGCCGTCGGACAGCGCCGTGGCAACCAGCTCCGAGACAGGCGCACGGGTGCGTATCAGGCGGCGGATTTCCGGCGTGACCAGCAGCAGTTCGTGCAGCCCCAGCCGGCTGCGATAGCCGGTCTGGTGGCAGTCCGCACAGCCGTCCGCACGCATCAGCGAGATCCCGCCTGCGCCCGCGGCTTCGCTGCGCCAGCGCTCAAGCACGACTGCGGTCTCAAGCCCGGTATTCAAACAGTACTCCCGTGCCATGGCTTCGAGCGTATCGGCCGAAGCGATCTCCGGCTTCCGGCATGTGCTGCACAGGCGCCGCACCAGCCGTTGCGCCAGCACGCCGAGCAGCGCGTCGGCGAAGTTGAACGGATCCAGACCCATGTCGAGCAGGCGGGTCACCGCCTCGGGCGCGCTGTTGGTATGCAGCGTCGACAGGACCAGGTGCCCGGTCAGCGAGGCCTCGATGCCCATGTGCGCGGTCTCGGCGTCGCGCATCTCGCCCACCATGATGACGTCGGGATCGGCGCGCAGGAAGGCGCGCAGCGCCGCGGCGAAGGTCCAGCCCTGCTTGGCGTTGACCTGTACCTGCGACAGCCCCGGCTGCGTGATCTCGACCGGATCTTCGGCGGTCCAGATCTTGCGCTCCGGCGTGTTGATGTATCCGAGGATCGAATGCAGGGTCGTGGTCTTGCCCGAGCCGGTCGGGCCGCAGACCAGCAGCAGGCCGTAGGGTTTCTGCGCCAGCACGCGAACCTGGCCAAGCACATCGGCCGAAAAGTTCATCTGCTCCAGCGGCAGCGGCCGGCTGCCCGCGAGGATGCGCAGCACCGCGTTCTCGAGGTCGCCGTGCGTCGGGATCGTCGCCACGCGCAGTTCGATCGCAGCCGGACCGAAGCGCCTGAAGTTGATCTTGCCATCCTGCGGCTTGCGTCGCTCGGAGATGTCCAGGTTCGCCATGATCTTGATGCGCGAAATCAGCGCACGCCGGAATCGCCCGGGCACCTGGAGGTAATCCTGCAGCACGCCATCAGTGCGGAACCGTACCCGCACGTTCTCGTCCCCGGGCTGCGCATCGATGTGGATGTCCGAGGCAGACGCCCGATGCGCGTCCAGAATGATCTTGTTGACCAGCTTGACGAGCGTGCTGTCGTTCTCGCTGACGCCCTCCTCGGCCAGTTCGAACCGGGGCGCGTCGAGCGCGGTTTCGGCATCGAGCCGCTCGGTGAGTTCCTCCGCCGCGGCCTTCGCCTGCTCGCCACTCTCGTGCGATTCGCCGGACGCCCAGACCACGCTCTCGCCGGCCTTTTCGTGCTCCCAGATGGCGACGCTGTTGCCGGGGTCGCGGCGCAGGACAGTTTCGATGTCGTCCAGCGAAGCAAGCACGGGGATGATCTTCTTCTCGGTGGCGAATGCCATCGCCTGGATCGCGCGCGCATCCATCGGGTTGGCCATTGCCACCACCAGCGCGTTCTCCAGGAAGTACAGCGGGACGACCTTGTCCTTCATGACCAGGTCCACGGGCACCGACCTGAACACATCCGGGTCGATGCGGAACGCGGCGAGGTCGATGTGCGGGATGCCGAGCTTGTGCGCCAGCGCCTGGCGCACCGAATCCTTGTCGAGCACCCCCATGCCGATAAGAATCTCGCCCAGCGGCTTGTCGCGACGTTGCTTCTGTTCCTCCAGTGCCAGCTCGAGCTGCGCCTGCGTGATGATGCCCATTTCGACCATGACTTCGCCTATCCGGCGCATCGGATATTTCGCCTGTTCGCGCAGCGCTCCGTTCAGCGTATCGGGGTCGATGACGCGCTGTTCGGCAAGGATGTCGCCGAGTTTCTGTGCGCGCAATACCTGCTGCGCCTCCAGCGCCCTGCCCAGGCTTTCGGCGTTGATCTGTCCGCGCTCGAGCAGCATCTTGCCGATGGGGTCCCCCACCACGAAGCTGTCGACCCCGGCCAGGGGGAAGAAGTAGCGCAGGATGGCACCGTCCTCCTCCGAGACATACAGCCCGAGCCCCGCCGTGGACGCGCCGTAGCCGAACAACTCCCCGGAAAATGTCTGCGCATTCCGGAACGTGATGCTGAATGGCATGCGCTCAGGCACGGCACGCACGTCGATGCCACGCGCGCGGAAGTGTTCCATCGAACGCTGCAGCGTGACCGGCTCGACAAACCGCACCAGGCGCACCGCGTCGAAGGCGAGCAGTTCGTTGGCACTCGAACCCCGCACCTGCACGGTCATGGCATTCTGCTCGGGCAGAAATGCAATCAGGGTGCACTCGATTTCGGGGCGGTCGAAAAAACTGACGAGGCACTTTTCCGGCGCGCTCTCGCGCGGCGTGCGCGCGTCGTCTATGTAGGGTGAGAATTCGATGCCCGTGATCGCTGCCATATCCGGCCCTTTGTAAAAGTCAGTCAGTCCGTACACCAAATTGCATATATGCGGCGTATGCAAAGAGTGTACTGCGAATAGAATGCGCTACAGTCGAAATGCCCTCTCCAGGGAGGTTTTCCGAATGCAACCGGCGGCCGAGTCAATGTTCGTCGCACTCAGCAGATTCAAGATCAGGAACGGCATGGAAGCGGAAGTGCGCGAAGCGTTCCGCACGCGGCCACACCTCGTCGACGGCGAACCAGGGTTCCTGCACATGGAAGTGATGAGCCCGCTCGACGACACCTCGGAGATCTGGCTGGTCACGCACTGGACCGACGAGGCGAGCTACCAGACATGGCACCGGGGGCATACCTACCATGCTTCACATGCCGCCATCCCGAAGGGGCTCAAGCTGGTGCCGGGCAGCACTGAAATCCGGCTGTTTGACGTGTTCGCCAAATAGGCCACGCATGCAGAACGAACTTCAACGACTCGATGCTCCCGGACTGGCCCGCTGTCGCGCGCTGCGCCCGGCAGCGATCGACGCCGTCACGCAGCGCTTTTATGCCGAGGCCGGCACGATTTACGCGCGCTTCGGCCAGGCGGGTCGCGATGCGTGTCGTGAAGACCTCGGGTATCACCTGGAGTTTCTCCAGCCGGTGCTCGAGTTCGGCGAGCTCGCGCCGATGCTCGACTACCTGCGCTGGCTGGCGAGCGTACTTGCCGCACGCGACATTCCCGTCGAGCATGTAGGGCTGTCCCTCGAATGGCTCGCAGAGTTCTTTACGGCGCAGATGGCGCCGCCAGATGCAGGCATTGTCGCAGCGGCATTGCGCGCCGCGCGCTCGGCGTTCGAGGCCTCCACGCCACTCGCTACTGCGCCCGAGCCCAACGCTCCCGACGCCTGGCCGGAGTGTTTTGCATTCGAGGCACACCTGCTGAAGGGGAACCACCGCGGCGCTCTCGAAACACTCGATGCAGCCCTGGAACGCGGGAACGGCCTGGTCGAGGCCGAAATGCACGTCGTGCAGCCGGCGCTGTATCGGATCGGGCAGAAATGGCAGAGCAACGAAGTGACAGTGGCGCAGGAGCACCTGTCCACGTCAATTGCCAGCATGGCGATGACGCGCGGGCTGCTGCAAGCGGAAACGCCTCCGCTCAATGGCCGAAAGGTGCTGCTCGCCTGCGTGCAGGGCAACAACCATGCGGTCGGGCTGCAGATGGTCGCCGATGCATTCCAGCTCGGCGGCTGGGACGTACAACTGCTTGGCGCAAACGTCCCCACGGCTTCGCTGGTCGCCCACGCCGGGACCTGGCAACCGGACGTGCTCGGACTGTCGGTGTCCTTTCCCCAGCAGTTGCCGGTGGTGAAGGACATCGTCGCCCGCCTCACAAAGTCGTTTGGCGATGCGCGCCCGCGGATCATGGTCGGCGGCCTCGCGATCAACCGCTTCGAGCGGCTTGCCGCCATGGTCGGCGCCGACGCCTGGAGTACCGATGCCGCCGCCGCGCTCGCCGCGGGCGAGCGACTGGTCGCCGAACGGGGCCTTGCTTGAAGGGTTTCGCGGACGATCTCGAATCCCTGGACGCGGTGGTGGCCGCCCTGTTCGACGCGTCCGGCACGTTGCTCGAAGCGAACGCCGGTTTTCATCGACTGCTCGCCGAATCGGGGATCGTCCCCGACGGCATGGATCCTGTGGGCACCAAGGTGTCGGTGTTCTTCATCCAGCCCGCTTTTGCCGCACTCGCGTCCGCCGCAGCCGGCGCGACCGGTCTCGTGCATCAGGGATTGCTGACCGTGGGCGATCGAAACGCACGTACGCGTACGCTGCGCGGACGCGTCTGGAAACTTGATTCCGGCATTCGTCTGCTCGCCGAACACGACGTCGGTGAACTCGAGCGGGCCAACCTCGCCTACCTAGAATTGATTCAGACCTCGGTGCGCGCTCAAGGCGATACGGGACGGGCCAATATCCGGTTGCGGCAAAGCGAGGCGCGTGTTGTCGAGGCCTCGCTCACCGACCTGCTGACAGGGGCCGGGAATCGCCGGCGCCTTGAACAGGCACTCGTGGAGGAGTTCAGCCGGGCACGGCGTACCGGGCAGCCCCTGTGCGCCTTCATGGCCGACCTCGATCTGTTCAAGCAGGTGAACGACCGTCACGGCCATGCGGCAGGAGATACGGTGCTGGCACGGTTCGCGGCGCTGATGCGCGAACAGATCCGTCCGACCGACATCCTTACGCGCTATGGAGGCGAGGAGTTCGTCCTGCTGATGCCGCATACCACGCTCGCCGAGGGCGTGGCGACGGCCGAGCGGATACGGGCCGCGCTGACCTCGGAAATCATTGCGCCGCTTCCGGAAGCCATCACGGCGAGCTTTGGCGTCGCGGAGCTGGTCGATGGCGAGGACACCGCCGCCCTGGTCGCACGTGCCGACAAGGCGGTTTACGCAGCGAAGCAAGCCGGGCGCAACCGGGTCGTGGCCGCAGCCCCGGGGACCGAAATCTAGAGCGGCTTCGAAAACAGCGGAAAGAACGCGCGATCCGCCGCGATCAGGTGACGCGCGACGACGTCCTGCGCGAGGAATTCGACCACTGCACCGAGGTGCGCCTTGCCGGCATCGACACGCGCCTTCAGCGCCCGCGCGCGTTTGAGCAGCCCCGCGTGGGCCCGGCGATGCTCTGTGAGATGGTCGTAATTCAGGCGCTCGAGGATCGCCTCTTCGTCGGCAAAGTGCTGCTGCACATGCGTGAGCAGGGCGTCCAGCGAGGTTCCTATCCCGTCCGGCGCATCCTGCTGCACCGACGCGTCGATCAGCCGATTGGCCAACCTGAAAAGTTCGCGGTGCTCCTCATCAATCGTGGGATCACCGCATTCGTATCCTTCCTGCCAGATCAGGTGCAGGGCCGAGCCTCCGCCTTCGGCCGCCCAGGCGTCGGAATTTCCGCTGCGCGCCACCACCACCCGGTTGCGCCCGCCCTCCTTGGCTTCGTAGAGCGCGGCATCCAGGCGGCGAAACCACGCCTGCGCGTCCTCTGCGCCCATGTGCTCGGCCACCCCAAGGCTTACGGTCACTTTGCCCGCGCCTTCGAAATCGTTTTCCGCCACGGCCTTGCGCAGGCCCTCCGCAATGGCTTCGGCCCGCCGGTAACCCGCACCGGCGACCAGGACGACGAATTCCTCGCCGCCCCAGCGAAACAGCAGATCGGAGGCGCGGGTGCGGCTGCGCACCAGTTGCACCAGCTCCACGAGCACGCTGTCGCCGGTCGCATGGCCAAAGGTGTCGTTGATGCGCTTGAAGTGGTCGATGTCGAACAGGATCAGGGTCAGCGGCTGCCGGCTCGCGCGGCTGCGCTCAAGTTCGGTTTCGATCACGCGATCGAGGTGCGCGCGGTTCCACGCCCCGGTCAGGTGGTCGGTCGCGGCTATGCTTTCGAGTTCCACGATGCGCGCATGCAGCGCATCGAGCGGGGTACCGTGCGCCGCGCCCTCGGTTTCCTCGACGATCAGGAGAACCCTGTGCGTCGTGCGAACCGCGCGGGCGCGCACTTCGCGCTTGTTTTCTTCGCCCTCGAAGAGGTGCACGGCGCGCCAAGCCCCGTCAGGGTTGCGCGCCATCGCCTGCAGCGCGGCCGAATCCAGTTCGCCGTCCGAAAAGCATGCGAGGAACCGGGCATTGACCAGTTCCGCCTTGCCCTCCGCATCGAGCAGGGCCAGCGGCGCGGGAAACTCCATGAACGCTTCCAGCACGTCTAGGTTGGCCAGCGTACCGGCGTCGGGTGAAATCGCGGACATCGAGTGGGTCTCCGGTTCAGGCTGGGATGGTGAAATGTTTTTCGCGGAACAAGCGCAGGCAGGCGTCGGCGACGCCGGCATCGTAAGCCGTGCCACGCCCGCGTTCGATTTCGGCAAGCGTATTCTCGATACCCAGGCCGGCGCGATACGGCCGGTGCGAGGACATCGCCTCCATCACGTCGGCCACGGCCATGATGCGTGCCTCGAGGAGGATGTCATCTCCTTTGAGGCCCGCCGGATAGCCGCTGCCGTCGACCCGTTCATGGTGCTGCAGCGCCACCTGCGCCACCGGCCAGGGAAACTCGACGTTCTTCAGAACCTCGAAGCCCTGCTCCGGATGCCCCTTGATCAGCGAAAACTCGACCGGGCTCAGCCTGCCCGGCTTGGAGAGGAGTTCGGCGGGGATGGAAATCTTGCCCACGTCGTGCAGGTAACCCGCGACGCGCAAGCCTTCCTGGCGCTGCGCATCGAAACCCATCTCGGCGCCGATCGCCACGGCAATTTCCGCCACCCGCCGTTCGTGGCCGGCCGTATACGGGTCGCGCAATTCTGAGAGGTTCATCGCGACCTCGACCGTGCGCATGAACGCCGACTGCAGCTGTTCGGTGTACCGCTGGATCTGCGCATCGGCGCGCGCTTTCTCCGAGATGTCCTGCACCAGGCTGATGATCGCCGGACGGCCATGATAGGTCGAGCGCGTGGCGTGCGCGCCAATCTCGATCAGCACCCCATCCTTGCGCAGCACCGGTGTCGAACCCTTGATGCTGTCGGCGCCGCGCCACTCCTCGCGCAACCCCTGCGCGACGCGCGCCCGGTCGGACTCGGGGATCAGAGACAGCGGATCCAGACCGACAACCTCATCGGCCGACGCGTACCCCAGGATCTGGGCGCAGCGCCTGTTCACGTAGACGAGCTTCCCATCCTGCACGATGGCCAGGCCGGCGATCGACTGCTCGACGATGCCGCGGAACTGCTGCTCCGATTCGGCCAGTGCCTGCGCCGCCTGCTTGCTCTCGGTGATGTCGGAGACCACGCCGTCGAGGCGCACCGGGCGGCCCGCTTCGTCGCGCATCAGCGTGGCGCTGTCGCGAACCCAGCGCACCTCGCCGCCCGGACGGACGATCCGGTATTCTGCTTTTGCGCGGCCCTGCGCGCGCGCCTGCGCATACATCGCCTCGAGAATCGCACGGTCCTCGGGCAACGCAGCCTCCAGGCACAGCCGCGGCGTTTCGAAAAAAGCGTGCACCGGACGGCCGTAGACGACCTCTGCCGCGCGGTTGAGGTAAAGAACCTGATCCGTATGCGCATCGACCGACCAGACCACCTGGTCGATGCTGTGCATGATCCCGTCCAGCCGCTTGCGAGCCGCGTTGCGCTCGTCGTTTGCCAGTTGCTCGTCCTCGAGCACGCCGAGCAGCGCCTTGCGCGCCAGCGCCGCCTCGTCGGGCGATTCAAACCGCGCGCTTTCGGCGCGCTCCAGACGCGCACGCAGCTCTTCCACCTCTGCCTGCAATTGCGCCGACGTGCTTTGGTCACTCACTTTTTGTCGCCCTCCGGGGCTTCGCCCGCGGTCGAATCGCCATCCACGCTGGCGTAGCGCGGCGGTTGCCCGGACTGCCGCAACAGCGCATTCACCTCGTGCTTCAACTCCAGGTTGCGCCCCTCCCTGCCGAGCATCGCCCGGTACCAGCGGCGCAACTCGTCATACTGGTCGAGCAGCGTCGACTCGGCCTTCCTGCGGCGCGCTTCGCGGTCGAAATTGTCGAGCGCGAAGCTGATGTCGGCGGCCATTTCCGTCAGCAGCTCCCGGGTCGGCTCGTCGAACATTGCGACGCGCTCGGAGTACAGCGTGAAACTGCCGACCGCCACGCCGTTGCGGCGCAGGGGCAGGGCGGCGGAACTGCCCCACCCGTAGTGCGCCCCGCGCTCGTGCCAGGCCGCCGTGTTCGGATCCGCGGCAAAGTCCTGGCACCAGTAGGGACGGTTTTCGCGGATCGCGGTGCCGGTTGGCCCCCGGCCGCTCGGGTCGCCTTCGGCAAGGGAAATCACGATCCCTTCGAGATAGTCCCGGCCCTCGCCGGCGCTCGCCACCGGCCTGACCTGCCGTTGTTCGTCGACCATTCCCACCCACGCGAGTTTCATGCCGCCATGTTCCACAGCGGCAGCGCAGATCTGCGTGAACAGGTCATCTTCGTTCTTGCAGCGCACGATGGCTTCGTTGCAACGGCTCAGGGTCGCGTACATGCTCATCAGCACCTCGACCCTTTCCCGCGAACGACGCTGCTCGGTGATATCCCGGATCGTCGCCACAAAGAAATCGACCGTCCCGTCCGGTTTGCGTATGCATTTGACGTCGATCGTCGCATACGCGATTGCACCGTCCTTGCGCACGAAGCGTTTGTCCATCGCATAGCCTTCGGACGCGCCGCGCATCACGCGCTCGAACTCGGCGACATCCTTGTCTACGTCCCCGGGATGCGTCATCTGCGCCCAGCTCAGCTGGCCAAGTTCCTCGCGCGAGTAACCGAGTATCCGGCACAGTTCGTCATTGAAATTGACCCAGAGTTTGGTTTCGGGCGAGGTGATCGCCATGCCCACGAACGGCAGTTCGAAGAACAACTTGAACATCCGATCCGATTCGGCCCGGTTTGGCGATACCGTCGGCGCGGCGCTGAGTACGCCAGAGCGAGGCCAGCGCAACCGCGACCATCACACGAGCGAACGCGACAACGAGGCGACCCAGAACGCCGTCGCGCGCGCGCCCGTCAGGGCCTCGTGCGGTCGACCTTGGCAATCGATCCACCAGTCCGTACCAGCGATCGGTCGCCACGCCGCGAGTACCGGACGCCGCGATGATCCTCCCCGCGCACGTACCCGGCTGCGCCGTCCGTATTGCCGCGATGGCCAGCAGGCCGCGTCCGCGTCCATCGGTTCTTGCAGGTTCAGCGCCGCGTCCTTGCGATGGCGCGGCTCGTTGAGGTACACCGCCGACTCGCCTTCCCGCCTGGCCAGCAGGAACTCGCCGCTACGGCTGTCCGCTGGCCAGGCCTGAATGGTGGGAAACAGGAAGCGGGCCGGACTGACATGCAGCACGATAACACCTACCGCTTCGCGCCTGCCCGCCCTGATCAGATGGAGCGGCGCGACGAAATTCAGGTGCAACCGCCCCTGTGCATCGCGCAGCATGGGGCTCATCCGGACCTCTGCCGGTGGCCAGTGTTGCGGCGAACATGGTCCGCACCGATTCCGGAACGACGAGGGACTCGCCGTAGGCGAGCAGCGGCCGCCCCTCCGGATCGAACACGGTTACCGCGTCGTGTCCGACGAACTTCATGAGGGATTCCAGCCGATTCCTGACCACGCTCTCTTCATGCACATCGCCCGTGGCGCGGAACTTCGCCACCCGTTCGACGAACCCGTCGCTGGCTGCAAGCGCAGAACTGTCCGCCCTGCGTTCGGCCAGCCAGGCTTCGATCTGTTCGGACTTGAGCCTGACCTTGGCTGCAAGGTCGGCAAAGGCATCCTGCTCGTCCTGCCGCGCGTGCAGGGCATAGACACCGAGGCCCAGCAGAGGGATGCTGAGGGCCATGACAAACAACAGCGGCATCAGCCGGCGGGATTCCCCGATCGATACGCTGGCGCTTTCCCCGGAACGCAGGGGCGCGCGCGTACGCAGGATCAGGTAGAGCAGTCCGCTCGTCACCGCGACGAACGCGAGCCCTTTGAGCAGTTCGACCCGCGTCTGCAGCACCGGGTCGTCGGTTGCAAAGTTCAGCAAGTTCGCTGAGACCACGATCCACAGAGCCGCCAGCGCGGCATACATCAGCGTGATCGTGGCGGGATTTCGACGGCTGGACATCGCGGCCTTCGCTCCGTGGAGAAAAGTACTGGCGACCGTGAACTACGGGTTCGCCGGCCCCTGCCTGGGAGAAACTTGTGGCGACTTGGTCATTCTAGTCCAAGCTCGATCGGCAGCAGCCGGGTTTGCCCGAACACCTTGTCAGATTGTGTGCCGCCGATTCGAA
This sequence comes from uncultured beta proteobacterium, assembly GCA_963844255.1. GTDB lineage: Bacteria > Pseudomonadota > Gammaproteobacteria > Burkholderiales > SG8-39 > SZAS-79. The sequence continues at coordinate 14,877 of CAWJNP010000002.1, read as the reverse complement.
CGAGACGCGTTCGCAACCGTACGCTAACCCCGATCCCCCGCCCCCGGAAGAAAATCATCCAGCGGTACGCCAAAACTGTTCAGCGCCCAGGACACAAGGTTGTACTGGCCGATCGTAAACACCAGATCCATCATCTGCTGGGTGTTGTACTTCGCTTCGAGCGCTGTCCAGGTATCCTCCGAGACTACGGAATTGTGAAACAGGTCGTCTGCCGCCTGCAGCAGCGCCGCCTCGTGCGCGCTCCAGTGCCCGCGCGGGCCGAGCTTCACCTGCTCGATCTCGGCGTCGCTCACGCCACCGCGTTTGGCGATCTCGACATGCTGGGCCCATTCGTACTCGGCCTGGTTCAGCCAGCCGATGCGCAGGATCAGCAGTTCCCGCTCGCGCACGCTCAGGGTCTGCTTCTGCAGGATGTGGCCTGCAAACACGGTCCAGCGCCGCGCGAGTTTCGGGTGGTGCATCAGCACGCGAAAGAGGTTCAGGTCGCGGCCGGCAAAGCGGTTCTTGGCTGCGGTGTCGGCTTCCTCGCCAGTAAGCGTCGAAATGTCGAGGAAGGGAATGCGCTGCTTGCGTTTGATCACTGTGCGTCTCCGTTATCTGGTTTTTTCCGGCGCGACCGGCTTCACTGCCGGCGCCGGCCCGAACACATCCGCGTCAAGGTAATCGCGGTTCACGTCCACCGAGGCGCGCACGCCGATGGCATCGAAGTTCTCCGCGAGCCAGGCATCCGCCGCTGCGCGTCCGAGGTCGCGCAGCGTGCAGAGGAACGACCATTCGGTGTTGAACTTGCTCGCCACCGACAGGTGGCTGAGCGCGTCATCGGCCCGGATCGCGTGCAGCAGCACCTGCTTCAGACGGCCCTGGTATTCCTCCTTCAGCCAGCCCTGCTCGATCAGCCGGGTGACGAAGGCCACGACGCGCAGCTCGCGCAGCAGCGAAGAGTTGAAGGTGATCTCGTTCACCCGGTTCTGAATCTCGGGCGCTGTTACCGGAAGTTCCTCGCGTGCGATCGGATTGATGTGCACGATCACCACGTCGCGGCTTTGCGTGTGATAAAAAAGCGGAAACAGTGCCGGGTTGCCCATGAAGCCGCCGTCCCAGTAGGCCTCGCCGTCGATCTCCACCGCGCGGAACAGCACCGGCAGGCAGGCCGAGGCGAGCACGCTGTCCAGCGACACCTCGTGGTTGCGGAACACCCGGATCTGGCCGCTGCGCACGTTGGTGGCCGTGAGGAACAGCTCGGCGCACTTGCAGGCTTTGAGCGCATCGAAATCCACGCTCGCCGCAAGCACGTTGCGCAGCGGGTTGAAATCGAAGGGGTTGAACTGGTAGGGCGAGAGCGTGCGGGTCAGCGCGTCGAACCAGAGGTAGCCCGGATTGAAGTCGGTCTTCATTGCCGCGCCAAATCCCGGCAGCGGCGAAGCAAGCGATCCCGACTCGCTCACCTTGTGCCAGAAACCCTGCAGCGCCTCGCGTGCGCCGTCGCGGTCCCCCTGCATGCGTCCCCAGGCATAGACCACCGCGTTCACCGAGCCCGCGCTGGTGGCCGTAATGCCCTCGATGTCGAGGCGACCGTCCTCGATGAGGCGATCCATCACGCCCCAGCCGAAGGCGCCATGCGACCCGCCGCCCTGCAGCGCCAGATTGATCTTCTTGGTATCCACCCTCACCCCTTTTTTTCGCTCGCGGCAGCTTAGAGTGGCCTCCCGCCTGCGTCCAGCGCCGCCTTGAACCTGCTCTTGAACCTACAATGGCGTCCATGCCCGCACCCGACCTGATCCTCACCAACGGCCGCATCCATACGCTGGATGCGCACAGCCGGACCGTCGAAGCACTCGCAATCTGCGGCGACACAATCGTCGCCGCCGACACGGCCGCTGCGCTGCTCGCCACGCGCGGTCCGGACACGCGCGTCCTCGATCTCGGCGGGCGCACCGTGGTGCCGGGTTTCTACGACGCGCACCCGCACCTGGACCGCATGGGGCTGCGCGACCTCGCCGGCGTGGCGATCGCGCACTGCCGCTCGGTCGCGGAGATCTGCGCGGAAATCGCGAAGGCCGCCGCGCACACCCCGCCGGGCGAATGGATCGTCACCCTGCCGATGGGCGCGCCACCCGAGGACTACGTGTTCGAGGCCGGACAACTGGCGGAGGCGACGCTTCCCCGACCGGCATGACCTCGACCGCGCGGCGCCCGATCATCCGGTCTACATCCGCTCGCCCTGGGGCTGGTGGAGCCGGCTGCCGCTGCCCTCGGTGGCCAACTCGCGCGCGCTGGCGATTGCCGGCATCACCCGCGACACCGAAGCGCCGCACAAGGTCGAGATCGTCAAGGACACGAACGGCGAACCCACGGGTGCTGTTCCTCGAGCGCAACTGGGCGCCGATCCTCGAATACACCTTGTTCCAGTGCGTGCCGCGCTTCACCTACGAAGACCGCTACGCCGGACTGCGCTACGCCGCACAGGCAAGCAGCGCCGCCGGCACCACGGCGGCGTTCGAAGGCCATGGCGTGACCCCGCAGGTGATCGACGCCTACCGCAGGCTGGAGGCGGCCGGCGAACTGACGCTGCGCATGCAGCTGCCGCTCTCGGTGCCGAGCGCCGCGTTCGGCGACCGCAAGGTCGGCGAACTGCTCACGCACTGGGCGCCGCGACTGGCCGGTCGCGGCAGCGACGCGGGCAGCACGGGCCTGCTGCGCGAGGAAGGCCTGTGCCTGGACGTTGCCGATCCGGACTCGGCGCGCATCATCGCCCGGGGCTATCCCTACGAGCAGTGGGCCGGGCATTTCTACCAGTCGCTGCCGCACGAACGACTCGTCGCGCTGGGCCTCGAGGCGGCGCAGACGCGGCATCCGCGTATGTACCCTGGTCTGCTATGAACTCGAGCGCGTGCTGCGCGCCTTCGAGGAGATCAACGCGCAGGTTCCGATCGCGGACCGGCGCTGGGTCGCGGTGCACGTCACCGAGGCGAGCGCGGACCAGATCCGCCGCATCAAGGCGCTCGGCCTGGTCGTCACCGTCACGCCCGGCTTCATGTACATGGCGGGCACCCGCTTCAACCTGCAGAAGCTCGGCGCGCGCGGCACGCCCCTGCGTGCGCTGCTCGATGCCGGGGTGCCCGTCGCGCTTTCGACCGACGGCGTGCCGCACGACATGCTGTTCGCGCTCTGGGAGGCGATCGCGCGCTGGGACAACGACGGCAAGGCGACGCTGGGTCCGAGCGGACTCTCGCGCGAGGAAGCGCTGCGCCTTGCCACCGTTGCCGGGCAATACCTGACGTGGGACGAGGACACGCGCGGGCCGCTGGCGGTTGGGATGGCGGCGGACTTTGTCGTGCTCGAGGCGGATCCGCTGACCTGTCCGCTGGATCAGATCCGGCACATCGCGGTGGCGCGGACGTTTGTTGCGGGTCGTCAGGTGTTCGGGCCGGCGATTGACTGATTCGGGACGCGGCCACGCCGGACTGAGAAAGCGCTGGATCTCCAGCAGGTAACCGTCCGGGTCGCGGAAGAAGCAGTTGTAGATCTGGTAGGTCTCGTTCAGCTGCGGCGCCTTCTCGAACACCACGCCCTTCGCACGCAAACGCGCATGCCATCCGTCCACGTCCTGCGTGACGAAAGTGAAGATCAGGCCCAGCGGCGCGCGATCCGGCAGCGGCGGTTGCTGCACGGCAGAGGCCTTGCAGATGCCGAGGAATGCGTCGCCCGAACCGACCCGGTAAATGCGCGCGAGTCCCTGGTCGAGCACCAGCGGCAACTCCAGTGTCTCGCCGTAGAAGCGCCAGCTGACTTCGGTGTCGCGCACATAAAGAAAGGTGACCTGCTGTTCGAAAGGGCTCGGCATGGGTTGGTGTCGAATGTGGCGTCAGCGGCGTTCCGGGTCGTACCCGGCTTCCCGCTGATGGCGAATTGCGGACACCAGGACCCGATCGTCGTTCTCGTCGTAACGGTACAGCACGAGGTAGCCGGTGCGGCCGCGGGAGACAACCAGTTCACGCCGCGAATTTCCGGCCGGTCGCCCGATCAGCGGATGCGCTTCCAGAACCGTGACGGCGTCGCAGATCAGCAGGACGGTTTCATTGGCCACGATCGCATCGGACCCGGCGAGAAAATCCCGCAACCTTTCGAGATCCTCCAGCGCCTCAGGCAGGTAGAGGACGGCCGGCACGCGCGACCTAGGCCCTGATCGGCTTTGGCCGGACCGCCTTCTTTCCCGTGGCCAGGGCGGTGAAATAGCGATGAACGTCCTCGGCCCGGTACGCAGCACGTGTCTGTTCGAACCTGGCGAGGCGTGCGTCCGCCTCCGCCACAAACCGTTGCCGCTTTTCGGCAAAGTCTGCCTGCGTCGCAATCGCCTCGACCATCCAGGCATGCGCGGTCTTGCCTTCTGCATCAGCCAGCGGCGCGATGCGCTCTTTCAGCGCGTCGGGAAGCTTCAGTGTGGTCGTGGTCGCCATGCGCATCTCCTGTACGAGGTCCGGCATCAGGTAACACTAAAGTAGCACCAGTCGCGGAAAACCGTCAACAAAACCAGCGGCTTCGCCAAGCTACACTCCGGCACTCTCTCGCGTCATGGAAACGGCAAACCATGCTCCCCACCGGCAAGTACCGCCACTACAAGGGCAACGAGTACGAAGTGATCGGCGTCGCGACCCACTCCGAGACCCTCGCGGCAGATGGTCGTCTACCGCCCGCTGTACGGCGAGGGCGGGCTCTGGGTCCGGCCACTGGACATGTTCACCGAAAGTGTCCTGTTCCACGGGAAACAGATGCCGCGATTTGAAAAGATCTAGTTCAAACCGTTGATTGTGCTTGGCGTTTTAAAACAAATCGCGTACACTCCGCTTTGTGCGTTGCAACAACCGTCCTTTGGACTGCAACGCCTAGTTCATCGTCTCTGACCTCCCTCGGAAGAAAGCACGACCTCTTCCTGCTGCGTTCCTGCTGCCAGGCCCCCAAGGGCTACCCCATCAAGGATTGCGATTCGGTTGGTGCCGGTGTTTTGGCTTATCCAACCCATCCAGATCCCCACGGGACAGGAGCAGTAATGACGTCAGCAATATCCGAAGTAAGCACTACCATTTCTTTCGACACGCTGGGTCTCGCGGCGCCGATCCTCGAAGCCGTCAAGAACTCGGGCTATACCGAGCCGACGGCCGTGCAGGCGCGCGCCGTACCCGAAGCCCTCAAGGGTCGCGACCTGCTGGTGTCTTCGCAAACAGGCAGCGGCAAGACCGCTGCATTCATGCTGCCCGCGCTGCAGCTGCTCACGCAACAACACCCGCAGCATGGCCGCGGCCCGCGCATCCTGGTCCTGACCCCGACGCGCGAACTCGCGGTGCAGGTGACCAAGGCCGCCGATACCTACGGCCGTAATCTGCGCATCAAGACCCTGTCGGTGGTCGGCGGCATGCCCTACCCGCTGCAGAACCGGATGCTGAAGAACGGCATCGACATCCTTGTGGCGACCCCCGGTCGCATGCTCGACCAGATGAATTCCGGCCGCATCGACCTTTCGCGCCTGCAACTGCTGATACTGGACGAAGCCGACCGCATGCTCGACATGGGCTTCAAGGACGAGCTCGAGGCGATCGTCGCCAAGATCCCAAAGACCCGCCAGACCCTGTTTTTCTCCGCCACCCTCGAGCCCGGCATCGTGCGCCTGGCCGGCGCGATGCTGAAGGATCCCCTGCGCATTGCGATCGACACTGCGCAGACGCGCCACGAGAACATCACCCAGCGCCTGCATTTTGCGGACGACATGGGTCACAAGAACCGGATGCTGGAAACCATCCTCAACCATGCCGACCTGCACCAGGCGATCGTGTTCACCTCGACCAAGCGCGCCGCCGACCAGCTGGCCCAAGAGCTGCACAAGCAGGGCCACTCGGCCGCGGCAATGCACGGCGACATGAACCAGGGCGCGCGCAACCGCACCCTGCAGGCATTGCGCCGCGGCGGGCTGAAGGTGCTGGTAGCCACCGATGTCGCCGCACGCGGCATCGACGTGCAGGGCATCTCGCACGTGATCAACTACGACCTGCCCTCGCAGGCCGAAGACTATGTGCACCGCATCGGCCGTACCGGCCGCGCCGGAAAGAACGGCACCGCAATCAGCTTTGCCAACGTGCGCGACCACCACATGGTGCGCAGCATCGAGCGCTTCACCACACAGAAAATCGAAGTCGCGGTGATCCTCGGTCTGGAACCCAAGATGCGCGCCTTCGCCAAGCCCGTGCCGCGCAACACGCGTCCCGGTGGCGGAAAAAGCCGCGGGGATAACTACGGCGCGAAGCCTTCTGGCGCGCCCGCGCGACGCGAAGGTTTTGGCGGCTATGCCAAGCGCGATGCTCGACCGGCGGGACGCTCCGCCGCACGCACCAGTCCCTACGCCAAGTAAGCAAGGCCTGCACGGCGAGGCTCTCGCCGCATGAATACCGCGCGGTTCAGGCCGCGCGGGTACAGCGCTCCATGAACCGCGCCACCTCGCCGAGCGCCCGCTTGGATTCGGGGAGCCTGACCATGATCGGCCAGACATGTGGCAGTCCCGCGACCGTATGCAGTTCGCTCGCCACGCCCGCGGCTTTTGCCGCGGCGTGCAGGCGCGTGGCGTCCGAATTCAGGATCTCGTTCTCGCTCGCCCAGATCATCATCTGGGGCAGGCCGGAAAGGTCGGCGAACAGCGGCGAGGCCAGCGGATCCTTCGCCGGGTGCGCGCCGAGGTAGGCGCTCACCACAGCCGGGAAATGCTCGGGACGGAACATCACATCGTGGCGCGCCTGGGTACGCATCGATTCGCCCGACAGCGTGAGGTCGGTCCACGGGGAGAACAACACCACCCCCGCCGGCATGGGCAGGCCGCGGCTGCGCGCCGCAAGCAGGCAGGCGAGCGCCAACCCGCCACCGGCCGAATCACCTGCGATCACCAGGTTGGCCGGCGCGACGCCCGAAGCCAGCACCTGCGCGTAAGCCGCCACGGCATCCTCGATCCCGGCCGGAAACGGATGCTCCGGCGCGAGTCGATATTCCACCGAAAACACCTGCGCCTTCGCGCGCCGCGCGATCTGCGCGCAGACCGGGCGGTGCGTCCTGACGCTGCACGAGAAGTAGCCGCCGCCGTGCAGGTAAAGCACCGTGCGCTCGACACTTTCGGGCCGCAGCCATTCGCCCGCCGGCGTTGCGTTTGCCGCATCTGCCTCGACCGGCGTACGCGTGATCCCCGGCAGCAGCGGCAACTCCTTGGGCGAAAGCGCCTCGAGCTTGGCGCGATTCCGCACCGCATCGAATTCTTCGCCGCGTCTGGGTTTGAACTTCCAGCGCAGCAGGAAATTGGTGGTGCGTGCGGCAAAGCTCAGCGACATGGTGTGTCCTAGTAGTGCGGCGGGATTTCGTCGCGCGGCGTGCCCGGTGCCGCACCGGCGTTCATGCCATCGACCTGGTCGCGCAATGCCCTGAGTTCGCGCTCAAGTCTGTCGATGTGCTGTTGCTGCCGGTACACCGTGCGGTTCAGCGCCTCGATCTGGTCGTCCGCCAGCATGAGCTTGGACTCGATCTCGGCGAGGCGCGCTTCGGCCGGGTCTTCTTTTGTTGTCGTCAGCGCCCATCTCAGGGCGCCTTCACGGTAATCGTCACGCCGCGGCAGACGACCGACTGCCCCGCGCGGATCTTGGCGGTCTTGCGGCTTTCGGGTTTGCCATCGACCGTGACTTCGCCCGCGGCCACGATGTGCTTGCCCGCACCGCCGCTGTCGGCGATCCCGGCGAGCTTGAGCAGCTGGCAGAGTTCGACGTGCTCGCTGGCTCAACACGAATTCAACGGACTGCATTGCGGCCTCCGCTTGCGGCTTCTTCCAACGCGCGCCAGATGCGCTCGGGCGTGGCCGGCATGTCCATCGCGGTTACGCCGCGCACCGAGAGCGCATCGATGACCGCATTCATGACCGCGGCGAGCGAGGCCGTGCAGCCCGATTCGCCCACGCCCTTCACGCCGAGCGGATTGGTCTTGCAGGGGATTTCGTTTCTCGCCCAGCCGAACGACGGCAGGTCATCCGCCCTCGGAATGCCGTAGTCCATGAAACTCCCCGTAAGCAGCTGGCCGGACTCGCGGTCGTGCACCAGTTCCTCGAGCAGCGCCTGGCCGATGCCCTGCGCGACACCGCCGTGCACCTGTCCTTCGAGCAGCGGCGGGTTGACCACCACGCCGAAATCGTTGACCGCGGTATAGCCGAGCAGGGCAACCGCGCCGGTGTCCGGATCGATCTCGAGCTCGCACACGTGGCAACCCGAGGGAAAACTGTAGGTGGTGGGCTTGTAGAAATCCTCGGCTTCCAGGCCCGGCGCAATTTCGGAAGGCAGGCCGGCCGCGTGGGCAGCGCGCGCGACATCGACAATGCTTACACGACGATCGGTGCCCGCGATCACGAAGGCGCCGCCCGCGTCGGTGACCTGGAATTCCACGTCGCTCGCCGGTGCCTCGAGCAGGTGTCCGGCGATCAGGCGCCCCTTCTCGATGATGATCCGCGCGCAGTGCACGATGGCGGTGCCAGTCACCGTGGTCTCGCAGGAACCCACCGAGCCCAGCCCGACGCCGACACGATCGCTGTCGCCCGTCACGTAATGGATCCGCTCCTGCGGCAGGCCGAGTTGCTGCGACACGACCTGTTTGAACGTGGTCAGATGCCCCTGGCCGTTGGCGGTCGCGCTCACCGCGAGCGTGAGATCACCGTTCGCATCGAACACCGCGCCGACATGGCTTTCGTAATAGCCGTCGGGTTCCTGGTAGACCGAATACCCATAGCCGCGCAGCCGCCCGTGCGCTGCCGATTGCGCGCGGCGCGCTTCGAACCCGGCGCGATCGCTCAGCGCGAGCGCATCGTCGAGATTTTTCTCAAACTCTCCCGAATCGAACACCAGCCCCACCGGCGTGGTCCAGGGCATCTGCGCGGTGCGCACCATGTTCAGGCGGCGCAATGCGGCGCGGTCACGCCCGGTCTCGCGCGCGGCCGCGTCGACCAGACGCTCGATCAGATAGGTGAACTCGGGCTTGCCCGCACCGCGATAGGCCACCACCGGCACGGTGTTCGTAAACGCAACGCGCGATTCGGCGTGATTGCAGGGCAGCGCATACACGCCGGTGATGCAGCGCGTGCCGCCGGAGGTCGGGATGCTGAACGCAGGCGCAGTCACATAGGCACCGGTGTTGGCGATGACCCGCGCGCGCACGGCGAGAAAACGTCCCTCGGTATCCAGCGCAAGCTCGCCGGCCATGATCAGGTCGCGCCCCGCACCATCCGCGACAAAGGCTTCCGAGCGATCGGCCGTCCATTTGACGGGAACGCCGAGCGCCTTTGCCGCAAACAACACCGCCACCTGCTCGGGATAGGCGGAGATCTTCATGCCGAACGAACCGCCGACGTCCGGCGTGAGCACGCGCAAGGCGCGCGGATCGCTGACCAGACCGGTCGAGGCGATGTCGGTTTGTATGCTCTTGCTGCCCTGGGTCGGCGCATGCAGGGTGTAACGGCCGGTCGCCTGATCGAACAGCCCCGCGGCACCGCGTGTTTCGATCGGCGCGGCAGAGACCCGGTTGGCGCGCACCTCCAGCCGCGTCACATGGGCGGCGCGCGCGAACGCGGCGTCCGCCGCCACGCGATTCCCCGCTTCCCAGTCGAGCGCCAGGTTGCCGGGCGCATCCTCGCGCACCGTCGGCGCGCCGTCGATCAGCGCCGCGCGCGGATCGGTACAGTGCGGCAGTTCCTCGTAATCGACCAGCACCGTTTCGGCCGCATCGCGGGCCGCCACCAGGCTTTCCGCCACCACCATGGCCACGGCTTCGCCGGCGAAACGCACCTGCGCATCGCAGAGCACCGGGCGCCCCGCGACGCGCGGCGCGCTGCCGTCGCGGTTCTTCTGCGGCACCGCGACCGCAATCGGACCGATTCCCGCCGCGCGCAGGTCGGCCGCGGTGTACACGCCCAGCACGCCGGGCGCTGCACGCGCCGCGGAAACATCGATGGAGCGCACGCGCGCATGCACATGCGGGGAGCGCACGAACACGGCATGGACCGCACCCGGCAGATCGAGGTCGTCGATGAAGTTTCCACGGCCGGTCAGCAGTGCCTGGTCCTCGAGACGCAGCACCGGCTGGCCGATGCGCAGCTGGCCCGAGGTGAGCGAACGATCGGCGGCGTTCATTTGCGCAACAGTGCGGAAACGTCCGCGCCGGCTTTGAGGTCGCGCGCGCGCTGCCGGTGCCGGAACAGGCGCGCACCGGGCCCGAGCAGCAGCGTGGCGCGCGGGCCCTCCACCTTGACGAGGCTGCCCTCGCGGATGCCGAGTACCTGCACAGCCGGATTCATGACGAGGAATTCCGCGATCCGGTCGTCGCGCGATTCGCCGCCGTGGCCTCTGAGCGTGCGCTCGGTGTAGTGGGGGTTGATCTGGAACGGCACAAGGTTCAGGGCGCCGAACCCGCGCGGGTCGACCACCGGCATGTCGTTCGTGGTGCGTAGGGTGGGGCCGGCGAAATTGGCCCCCGCGCTCCAGCCCATGTAGGGCATGCCCGCACGGACGCGCGTGCGGATCGGCGCGAGCCAGCCGCGGGCGCGCGCTTCGAACAACAGGCGAAAGGTGTTGCCCCCGCCCACCACCACGGCGTCGAAATTCGCGATCGAATCCGGGGTCGTGCGGTGCGCGCCGGTCAATGCGTACCCCATCGCCGCAAAGCGCTTGCGCGCGATTGCGGCGTAGGCATCGAAGCTGATCGTGACTGCCGCAAACGGCAGAAACAATATTCTGCGGCGGCCGGCACCCAGCATGTCGCGAAACAGCGGTTCGACGTGGTCGAGCCAGCCGCCACCGGGGAGGCGGGCGTTCGAGAGAAGCAGGAGTTTTTTCACGCCGTCATCTTACAGCGCCTGCCGGCGTGCCCGGGTCAGGAAGACCACATCGAATTCAGCGCTTGATGACCAGCCCCTGTCCCGTCGGCAGGGGCATCACGCGATAGCGCCGCGCATCGAACCAGGCGTCTTCAGCCAGCTTCTGCGGGCGATAGAACCCGGACCACTCGTAATCGTCGAGGATGAGAATCGCGCCCGGCACCATCCGGTCGAACAGGTGCTCGAGTGCCGCGACTTCGGCCGGCGCCTGGTTCAGATCGATGTGCAGGTACGCGATGCGATCCGGGCAATCGCGCGCGAACACGTCCGGAATCAGCCCCTTGACCAGACGCACCTGGGGATAGGCGGAAAACTTTTCCGTCACGCGTTCGAACAGGCCCTCCTTGTGCCCGGCAAGCGCCAGATTGGGCATCGACGGATCGTGCTGGAAGGTGTCGTAGCCCCAGAACGTCTTTGGAAAGGCCGTGCCGCCCAGGTAATCGACCACCGTCTTCATTGCGACACCGGCGTACGCACCACACTCCACGAAATCCCCTTCGAGCTGGACGCAGTGGTACGCCGCGCAGGCCAGCACGTATCTGCGCCAGACGATCGCATCGTCGGTGCCGTTTTCCGTGTTCGATTTCCAGGCGTCCACGAATGCGGGATCGTCCAGCATCGACATGTTCCTGCCCCAGGTCAGGAAATTGTCGGCGAAGTGATAGCCGCCGCTCACCACACCGGCGATCTGCTCGGCGGAGGACTTCACCAGCGCGGGATTCGTGCTGCCCCAGAACGTGGACGAGACGTAGCTGCACACGCGATCGAGCGGCGGCGTGACCAGCGGCGGCAGGATCCTGGTGACTGCCTGCGCGGCTTCGGACTGCCTCGCTGCGGGCGCGGGTTTGCGCGGACTCGCCCGGCGTCCGGCGAACATGTCCCGGAGCATGCGGAAAAGGAACATTCGGCCTCCTGTCGGGATTCGGAACCCGCGATGGGGGGCAATTTGCCACACTTTCGCGCGGCCGGAACGCGGTGCCAGTGTGCTACCTTCGCGCCAGCCACGCCCGCCCGGAGAGTCCCTGTGAAAGCAGCCGTCGTCACCCCCAATGGGGTGGAAGTCCGTGAAGTCCCCGCCCCCGTCCCGCAGGCCGACCAGGTGCTCGTGCGCGTGCGCGCCTGCGGCCTGAACCGTGCCGACCTCGCCGTCGCCGCCGGGCATGCCCACGGCGCCGTCGGCGGACCCGGCACGATCGTCGGCATGGAGTTCGCGGGCGAGGTCTCCGCGATCGGCGCGGGCGTGAGCAATGTGAAGCCCGGCGACCGCGTGATGTGCTCCGGTGCCGCCGCCTATGCCGAATACGCGCTCGCCGACAAGGGCCGGGTGAACCTGCTGCCCTCCAAGGAGATGGGCTTTGAAGAAGCCGCCACCCTGCCGGTCGCGCTGCAGACCATGCATAACGCGCTGGTCACGGTCGGCGGCCTGAAGAAGAGCGAGACGGTGCTGATCCAGGGCGCGAGTTCAGGCGTCGGGATCATGGGCATGCAGATCGCGAAGTTCATGGGCGCGAGCCTGGTGATCGGATCCTCGACCGACGCGGGACGCCGCGCGAAACTGAAGGACTGGGGCGCCGACCTCGCGATCGACACCTCCAACCCGGCCTGGGCCGACGAAGTCATCGCCGCAACCGAGGGCAAGGGCGTGCACCTCATCATCGACCAGGTCTCGGCCAGCGTGGCGAACGCCAACCTCAAGGCGGCGCGGGTGCTCGGGCGCATCGTCAACGTCGGGCGGCTCGGCGGCTCGAAGGGCGAATTCGACTACGACCTGCACGCCATGAAGCGCATCTCCTACATCGGCGTGACCTTCCGGACCCGCTCGGTCGAGGAAGTGCGCGAAATCAACCGCGTGATGCGCGAGGACCTCTGGGCGGCGGCCGCCGCCGGCAAGCTGAAGCTGCCGCTCGACCGCAGTTTTGCGCTCGACGAGGTGGTCGAGGCGCTCGCCTACATGAAGGCGAACAAGCATTTCGGCAAGCTGGTGCTGCGCGTCTGAGGCGGTAATTTGAATGAATTGTTTTTGCAAAACCCGCTCCAGCAGCGGGTTTCGTGCCAGTTAGTGTATCGATACCGATACAACACGGAGTGATCAGGCGAATGCGGTGGCCAGCATGCTCACGCCCGCCACGCACATCACCACCTCGATCAGCAGGCGGAAATGCGCCGGATCGAGTCGCAGCACGAAACGCTTGGCGATGAACGATCCCGCCGTCACCGTGGTGCCGACGATCAGCCCCTTGGCGATCACGTCCCAGGGCAGCGCCCCGCCCTGCCTGAACACGATCGCCTTGGAGAAGAAGATTCCCAGCGAACCCATGGCCTCGGTCGAGAGAAACGCGCCCTTCACGAGACCGTAGGCGAGGAAGAACGGCGTGTTGATCGGCCCGGTGGAGGCGACGATGCCGGTCAGAAAACCGATGCCTGCGCCGACCAGGGCCATATGCCAGAGGCGCACCCTAAAGCCCACCAGCCAGCGTCGCAGGGGAATCGACGCGAGGAAGAACAGGCCGAGCGATACTTCGATCACGCGGGGCGGCAGGCTGAGCAGCGTCATGGCACCCAGCGCGGCGCAGGGCATCGCGGAGGCGCTGTAGACGCCGCACACCCTCCAGTCGACTTCGCGCCACCAGACCGCCACGCGCGACAGATTGGCCATCAGCGCCACGACCGCCATGATCGGCACCGCCTCCTTCGGCCCGAACACGATCACCAGCGGCGGCAGCAGCAGGATCGAGGTGCCGAAACCGACGATCCCGCCCAGGGTTCCGGCGAACACGCCGATGACGAGTACGACGATCCAGTCCATGGGGACGGATTGTGACGGGTTTGCCGCGAAGGGGCTGCACCGTTTCGGATGCCCCCAGTTCGCCTATGATCCGATCTTTGCACCGCGACAGAGGGCAGGAATCATGAGCACCACGAATGAACCGATCCGCGTCGCCGTCCTCGGTGCCGGGGCGGTCGGCTGTTTTTACGGCGGCATGCTGGCGCGCGCCGGGCACGAGGTCACGCTGATCGGCCGGCCGCTGCACGTCGATGTCTTCCGTGCCTCCGGCCTGCACTTCGAAGGCCTGAAATTCGACGAGCACATCCCGGTCAGAGCCGATACGCAGCCGGAAGCCGTGCGCGGCGCGAAGCTGGTGCTGTTCTGCGTCAAGTCGACCGACACCGAGACCGCCGCCGCCCAGATCGCGCCGCACCTGGATCCGGACGCCATCGTGCTGAACCTGCAGAACGGCGTGGACAACACCGAACGCATCGTCGCGAAAGTCGGGCGCACCGTGATTCCCGCGGTGGTGCACGTCGCCACCGAAATGGCCGGTCCCGGACACCTGAAGCACCACGGCCGCGGCGACCTCGCAATCGGCGCGATCGACAATCCCGTACCGCTCGAAGAGATGCAGTCGCTCGAGCGCGTGCAGGGCTGGTTCGCGGCGGCCGGCGTGCCGGTCACGATCTCGGACAATATCCTCGGCGCGCTGTGGGGCAAGCTTGCGGTCAACTGCGCCTACAACGCGGTCTCTGCGCTCGGCCAGGCGCCCTATGGAAAGATGATCGAGAGCGTCGGGATCCGCGAGCTCATGCGCGACGCGACCACCGAAGTGCTGACGGTGGCCGCCGCACTGGGGGTCCGGATGGCGACCGACACGCTCGAGCGCGTCATGGGCATCGCCGGCACAATGCAGGGGCAGCGCTCATCGACCGCGCAGGACATCGCGCGCGGGCGTCCCACCGAGATCGAGCACCTGAACGGATACATCGTGCGCGAGGCCGCGACACGCGGCATCCCGGTGCCGGTCAACCGTACGCTGTACGCGCTGGTGAAACTCGTCGAGGCGATGCAGCGCGACAGCGCAGCGACAGGCTAGGCAGCCGGTCTAGACGCCCAGATAGCGCTGCAGGACCTCGGGCTGCGCCTTGATCTCGGCGGCCGGCCCTTC
>CAWJNP010000001.1:0-206626 GCA_963844255.1 uncultured beta proteobacterium | reverse complement strand
TGAACCGCGCGGGCTCCGCGAGCGGCCCGGTCCATTCGTAGGCTGTCGTCCCGGGCGGCGCCTTGTACCAGCCGGGGTCGCTGTAGTCGCCCGTCTTCTGGTCTTTTCGCACCTTGAGCATGCTGAACATGCCGCCCATCTCGACCGAGCCGTAGGGCCCGGAGCCGGTCATCATCGGCACCGTGTTGTCCGGCAGCGGCATTTCCATCTCGGCCATGTCGGCCATCCCGCGCTCGCTCATCACCATGTAGTCCGGCACCAGCCGCGTGATCTGGCGCACGATCCCGCGATGCTCCACGCCGATCATGGTGGGTACATCGTGGCCCATCGCATTCATCGTGTGGTGCGACTTGTGGCAGTGGAAGGCCCAGTCGCCCTCCTCGTCGGCGAGGAAATCGATCTGCCGCATCTGCCCGACCGCGATGTCGGTCGTCACCTCGTACTGGCGCGCGCTCTTCGGCGTCGGGCCGCCGTCGGTGCCGGTGACGAGGAACTCGTGGCCGTGCAGGTGGATCGGATGGTTGGTCATGGTGAGGTTGCCCATGCGGATCCGCACCCGGTCGTTCTTCTTCACCACCAGTGGATCGATGCCGGGAAAAATCCGGCTGTTCCAGTTCCACAGATTGAAGTCGAGCATGGTCATGATCTTCGGCGTGTAGCTGCCGGGATCGATGTCGTAGGCGTTCGAGCAGGAAACAGAAGTCCCGGTCCACCGGATCGATCAGCGGATGCTTCCCCTTCGGATGCGTCACCCACAAGCCCATCATGCCCATCGCCATCTGTGTCATCTCGTCGGCATGCGGGTGGTACATGAACGTCCCCGGCCGGCGCGCGACGAATTCGTAGACGAACGTCTTGCCCACACCGATCGGCGGCTGGGTCAGTCCGGACACGCCGTCCATGCCGTTGGGCAGGCGCTGGCCGTGCCAGTGGATGCTGGTGTGCTCCGGCAGGCGGTTGGTGACGAACAGGCGCACCCGGTCGCCCTCCACCACTTCGATCGTCGGTCCGGGGGATTGTCCGTTGTAGCCCCACAGGTGCGCCTTCATGCCGGGCGCGAATTCGCGCACCACGGGTTCGGCCACCAGGTGGAATTCCTTGACCCCGGCGTTCATGCGCCAGGGCAGGGTCCAGCCGTTGAGCGTCACGACCGGGTTGTAGGGGCGGCCGGTGTTGGGGATCAGCGGCGGCTGGGTCGAGGCCTTGTCGGTGCTCACGATCTCGGGCAGCGAGGCCAGAGACACGCGGCTGACCGAGGCGGCCGCCAGGGCGGACCCGGCGAAGGCCGCACCACGCAGAAAGTGTCGTCTTGAAGTCATTGCGGTGTGTCCTTGCTCAATGACCCGCGCCGGCGGCGGCGCCGGTCGTGGCCGATCTGGGGGAAGAAGACAGGGTCGGCTTTCCGATCAACGCCATCTGCAGGTCGGCCTCCGCGATCCAGAAATCGCGCAGCGCCTCGATCGCGCTGTTCACGCTCGCGATCTGCGCGCGCGCATCCGCCAGCAGTTCGAACACGCCGATCAGCATGCCGTTGTAGCGCAGCTGGTTTTCTTCCGCGATGCGCTGCCGCAGCGGCACGACCTCGTCGCGGTAGTGGCGCGCGATGTCCCAGGTGGTGCGGTAGTTGTCGTAGGACTCGCGCACCTCCGATCGTGCATTGATCGCGGTTTCGGCGGCACGGTCGATCGCCTGCATGTAGATCGTCTCGGCCTTGGCGACGCGCGAGCTGCCCCAGTCGAAGATCGGCAGCTCGAACCCGAGCTCGTAGCCCTTCTTCCACTGGCTGCGGTTCGGTGCCCTCGACCACGCGCGCCGGCCCGAACTCGAGCACGTTGATGAAGCGCGTGGTCTTCGTCAGGCCGAGGTTCTTCGCCAGCGCCTCGACTTCGAACCGCACCGCCTGCAGGTCGAGGCGCCCTTCCATCGCGCGCCGCTCGACGTCGGGCAGCTCGTCGGCGGCCTTGGGCAGGTCGGGCAGGCGCCCGGGCAGCTCGAATGCCGCCTGTTCGCCCCACAGACCCAGCAGGCGCACGAGGTTCTCGCGGGCTGCAACGCGCAGTTGCCCGGCACGCGCGAGGTTCAGCGTGGCGTCGGCATAGAAGCCCTGTTCGCGCGCCTGT
The DNA here is from genome assembly GCA_963844255.1 of uncultured beta proteobacterium. Lineage (GTDB taxonomy): Bacteria > Pseudomonadota > Gammaproteobacteria > Burkholderiales > SG8-39 > SZAS-79. The sequence continues at coordinate 204,506 of CAWJNP010000001.1, read as the reverse complement.
GTCGAGCCGGCTCCAGTTGCCGGCTGCGCGCCATGCGACGGGCGAGTTCCGCGCCGGCATCGGCCACCTCCTTGACCTGCTGCATGTAGCGCACCGACTCGTCGGCCGCAAGCGCCGCGTAGTAGGCCTTGCGGGTGTCGGAGGCCAGGCGCAGCACCTCGAGCGTGACGCCGCGCTGCGTGCGCGCGAAATTGCGCGCTTCGATCTCGGAGGCGATCGGCATGGTGATCAAGGAGAAGATGTTCATCGTCAGCGCCTGCTCGATCTTGTATTCGCGCCCGGTCGGCTCGTCGCGCGAAGCGCGGAACAGCGACAGGCGCGGATTCGGCAGGCGCCCCGCCTGCACGAGATCCGCCTCGCTGATGCCGAGTTCGGCAAACGAGGCCTGCAGCCCGCGGTTGTTCAGCAAGGCGATCTGCACCGCCGAGTCTGCGGTCAGCGGTTTGGCGAGCAGCTCGGCAACGCGCTCTCGCACCTTGCCACGCTGCTCTTCGGTCTTGATCCAGGCGATGTCTTTCCCGCTGCGCTCCTTGACGGTCTTCTCGACCGAGTCGAAGCCGCCGTCCTTGCTGAACGTCGCGCAGCCGCCGAGCGCGAGCGCGGTCATGGCCACCAATGCGATGCGCGCGCTCATTGCCTGCCTCCCGGCATTGCATGCCCGCCGTGCATGCCGTGCCCGCTCGTGCGCGGGCGCCACAGGTGCGGACGGTGCGGCCTTGTCTTTCGGCTCGGCCGGCTTTTCATCCGGCGCCTGCGCCTCGCGCGCGTACGCCCGCCAGCCGCCGATCCTGGCGACCGCGTCGTTGGACGCGCGCCAGTCGGCAACGGGTTCGTCAGCCATCTTCCGATAGCCCGCGAACGCCGAGCGATAGGTTGCTGCCGGTACGTTCACCGCCGGGTCGGCGGGGTCGGGCGTGTTCTGGGCGCCCGCGACCGGGACCCACGACGCCAGCGCGGCGAAGATCGCGCACAGCGCAAACTCCCTACTGTTTGGACGCATGTCCAGACTCCCTGCAATGGTTCGTATGCCGCGCACCGCTGAACGCGCGCGGAGTCAGCGGCTCAGCGAGCCGCGCTGCGAATCAGAGGGACTGGACTAGAGGAGGCCGGTCAGGCTGCGCGGGTACGACAACCGTCATGCGCTGCTCGACGAAGGGAATACGGCTTGCGCCAACCGGCGCAAACGAAAAGGACATCCGTTCCACGGGCGCCACAACGCCGGAGATGCAGTGCCCGCCCAGCCGGGATGTCGATTCGTCCGACGGATTGGCGGGCGCCGAAGAATCATGGCCTGAATGATCCGCTGCATGGCCGGCGTGATCGGAAGCCGCATCGTTGTGTGCGCCGTGATGCGCGACGTGCATGTCGGTCGCGGCAAAGATGCCGTCGCGCTGATGATGCGCGCAATGCCACATGTCCACGGCCGCCATTCCGCGCAAAGACATGGTCGCGAGCACCAGGAAAAGAATCAGCGTTTTTAACTTGCGGGACATGACTGCTTTTGTCGCCTTTCAATCGAACGCGTGCCGGACAGGGTCGAAAGCGCAGCGGATTCTGCCAGCGGGCCCCTTGTTTGTAAACGACGGGCAACTGGTCTGCCGCCTGCCAGAACGTGACCTTCCGGTACGCAACGGCGCCTCACGCCGCGATTTTGGGTCCGGCAAATCGGATTACGCATATTCCGCCTCCAACGCCCGGCCCGCCGCCATCCAGGCGTCGATGCCGCCTTCGAGCGGCCGCACGTTGCGGTAGCCGCGCCGCATGAGCCGGATCGCCACGAGCGCCGCGCCCACGTCGTTCGGGCACGCGCAATACACCACGATGACCGCATCCTGCGGAGTGGACTGCAGTTCGGTCGGCCAGACCTCCTCGGTGACGGTGATCGCGCCAGGGATCCTGCCGTCTACCCCGGCTGCTTTGAAACGCACATCGACGATGACCGGCCGGGATCCGGCTTCGATGAGTTCGGCCAGGGAATCCACGCTGATCCGATCCATGCGAAGGCGCTCGTTGAACCGCACCCGCTGCCTCCACTTGTAGACGGCAAACCCTCCTATGGCGAGCGCAATCAGCATGACTCCGAATTTTCCAAACTCGTTCAGAACCCGGATCACGTCCTCGACGACCGGCGCAAACAGCCAGCCCAGCAGCAGCCCGCAACCTGCCCAAAGGACGGCCCCGAGAGAGGCAAAGAACAGGTAGGAAGCCGCGCGCACCCCCAGCGCCCCGGAAAGCGCCGATGCGATCGACGAAAACCCCGGAACGAACTTGGCCACCAGCAGGGAGGGCGCACCCCAGCGCGCGAATATCGATTCAGTCCGGCTGACGCAGGCGTCCGGCGACAGCGATATCCGGCAGATCATGCTCAGCACGCGCCGGCCGTAGTGTCTGCCGGTGCGGTACCAGACCGTATCGGCGAGCAGGCAGGCTGCGGCCACCGTACCCAGCAGGACGTGAAACGTGAATTCGCCGCGCGCAGCGAGTGCGCCCGCGAGCATCAGCACCGGGAACGCCGGCAGCGGCGCGCCGGCCTGCTGGAGGAGCACGTAAAAAAACACGCAGGCCAGGCCGTACTCGGGGAGAAGCTGCATCAGGGTGGTCATGGCCGCGTCTCGGTCGGGAGCGACGCCACCGGATCCCCGCCCCGGATAATGCGTGCAAGTTCGGGTGCGACCGGCATGCGGGAAAACATGCTGACATTGCTCCCGCCGGTATTGCCCCAGGGAACGATCCCGACTGCGGAGCCCACCGCGCCGAGCAGCAGCCGCAGCATCTGTCCGAACGCCGCGAACGGCCTGCGACGCCTGAGTTCCAGTTCGAGCATCAGCACATGCGCCCGCGCGTGGGCGCGCACCTGTGCCTGGCCGAGCACGTGGGCGCGCTCGAGGTGAACGAAAGCCGCGTCGAGCGCGCCTTCGTCGATGCGACTGCGGGCATGGAAAAACTCGCGTGCGATGGCGGCTTGCAGGTTCGGGTTCATTTGCAGAAGTGGCCGTGTGGAGGAAAGGCCAGTGTAGGCAATGGTCCCGGCTGGGACTTGAACGAAACGGCTAAGTGCTCTCGAACCGGAAACTTGCAGGCGCGATGCCGAACATCCGCTTGAAGGTCCGCGACAGGTGCGCGGAGTCGGCAAATCCTGCTGCGTGAGCGGCGTCGGTCAGGCTGCTGCCCGCCACGTACCGGGCCAACGCCAGTTCGATCCGCAGCCACAGCACATAGGGTCGAAACCGGATGCCGGTCTGTTCGACAAACAGATGGCGAAAACGGTCCGGGGACAGATTCACGGCAGCGGCAATATCGGACAACGGTACTGATTCGTCGAGGCGGCCGCGCAGCAGCTCAACCGCGCGCCCGATCCGGGCATCCAGCAACGCGACCGGTTTCGCGTTGCCCTGGGACAGCCGGGCGATAACCGAACGCGCGCCAGCGGCAAGCTCCGTATCGGACCCTGTGCGCCCATAGGCCGAGGCGAGTGCTTCCATTTCGTCCCGCAGGGGTTCCAGGGAAAGCGGCGCGATTCCATCGCCAGGACAGTGCTGCTGTATCGCCCGACCTTCGCGCGACTCCGGCTCGGCGAAAATCAAACCGACCAGCGCGTCCGGCGCCTCGAACGCATGGGATTGGTGCGCGGCGATGATGGTTCCCGAATACGCTTTCCAGGGACCCTCCGGGTGCCTGAAGCGCACCTCCCCACCCGACAGAGGCACGGTGATCTGGACCGCATGGTGGGAATGAAACTCGGTACTCCCTGCAGCGCGACCGATCCAGATGCTCCCTCCATCCCAGAGCACGATACGCCCGGTTCCCGCGACTTTCATCGGCGGCCTAATTCTTCGCCAGCTCGTCGAGGATCGGGCACTGCGGCCGCTCGTCGCCGTGGCAATGTGCGGCGAGTCGCTCGAGAGTTGCCTTCATCGCGTGCATTTCCGCGATCTTCTGCTCGAGATCGTGCACATGCGCCAGGGCGAGCTTCTTCACCCGGCTGCTCGGGCGGCGCCGGTCCTGCCAGAGGCCGAGCAACTCGCCGATCTGCTTGATCGAAAATCCCAGGCTGCGTGCCTGGCGGATGAAGCGCAGTACGTGGACTTCATTGTCCGAATACATCCGGTAGCCGGAATAGGTGCGCTTCGCCTTCGGGATCAGCCCGATCTCCTCGTAGTGACGGATCATCTTGGCCGAGACGCCCGCGGCCGCAGCCGCGTCGCCGATATTGAGAGTCTGAGTCTGCATCGCCTTACCCCTGGTTGTGCCTGACTTCGGCGGCAGGCCGCCAGCGGCGCAGCAGGAGCGCGTTGGACACCACGCTGACACTGCTGAACGCCATCGCCGCGCCGGCGATCATCGGGCTCAGGAACCCGAACGCCGCCAGCGGGATGCCGACGATGTTGTAGAGGAACGCCCAGAACAGATTCTGCCGTATCTTGTTCCAGGTGCGGCGCGAAACATCGAGTGCATCTGCGACCAACCTCGGATCGCCGTGCATCAGGGTGATACCCGCTGCGTGCATGGCGACATCGGTGCCGGTGGACATCGCGATGCCCACGTCGGCCGCGGCCAGCGCGGGCGCGTCGTTGATCCCGTCGCCGACCATTGCCACGATCGCCCCTGACTGCCGCAGTTCGGCGATCGCCGCGGCCTTGTCGGCCGGCAATACCTCGGCACGAATCGTGTCGATCCCGAGCGACTCGGCCACCGCCGCGGCACTGATGCGGTTATCGCCGGTCAGCATCACGGTACGCACGCCGCGCGCGTGCAAGCCGCGGATGGCCTCGACAGCGCTTTTCTTGACCGCGTCCGCGAACGCGAGCAGACCCAGCAGGCTGGGCCGTCCTTCGGCCTCAGTTGCAAGCCAGGACACCGTGCGGCCCGCCTCTTCCAGGCGCAGGGCCGCCGGTTCGAGTTCCCGCAGCGAGACCCCGAGTTCGCGCATCAGGCGGGCACTACCCAGATAGAGGATGCGTCCGTCGATCTGCGCGCGCATCCCCCGGCCCGGCAGGGCGCGCGCCTCGGACGTTGCAGGCAGCACAAGCGCCTTCTCGTTCGCCGCTTCCGTGACAGCGCGCGCCAGCGGATGGTCGTTCTCGCGCTGGAGTGCCGCGGCCAGGCGCAGCAGGTCTTCGCTCGAACCCGCGACCGCTTCCAGCGCAACCAGCACCGGACGACCCTCGGTCAGGGTGCCCGTCTTGTCGAACGCCACCGTCGTGACTGCATGCGCGATCTCGAGGGATTCGGCGTCCTTGATCAGGATCCCGTGGCGTGCGGCCACGCCGGTGCCGGCCATGATCGCCGTCGGCGTGGCGAGCCCCAGCGCGCAAGGACAGGCGATTACCAGCACCGCCACTGCGTTGAGGAGGGCCTGTTCCCAGTCACCGGTCAAGAAACCCCAGCCGGCCAGCGTCGCAAGCGCGATGGCCAGCACGATGGGCACGAAAACCGCGCTGACCCGGTCCACCAGTTTCTGGATCGGCGCCTTCGCTGCCTGCGCGTCCTCCACCAGACGAATGATCCGTGACAGCGTCGTTTCCGCCCCCACTGCTCCGGTCTCGACGAGCAACAGGCCATCGGCATTCACCGCCCCGCCGACCACCCGGTCGCCCGGAGACTTGTCGACCGGCAGGCTTTCGCCGGTGATCAGGGATTCGTCGACCTGGCTGCGGCCTTCGCGAACCTCGCCATCCACCGGTATGCGCTCGCCCGGCCGGACCACGACCAAGTCACCGACGCGCACCTCGGACAATGCGAGGTCGGTGTCGATACCCTCGCGCCGCACGCGGGCGCGCTCGGGACGCAGCGCGGAGAGCGCGCGAATCGCATCTGCGGTCTGCCGTTTGGCGCGGGTTTCCAGCCACTTGCCCAGCAGGACCAGCGTGATCACTGCCGCCGAGGCTTCGAAATACAGGTGCGGTTCCATCCCATGGCCCGCATGCCTGAACAACATGTAAACCGACAGCCCGTAGGCCGCCGAGGTGCCGAGCGCGACCAGCAGGTCCATGTTGCCCGCACCGGCCTTCAGCGCATGCCAACCGGCACGATAGAACCGTGCGCCCAGCCAGAACTGCACCGGGGTGGCGAGCGCGAGCTGCACATACCCCGGCAGCATCCAGTCGCCGCCTAACAGAGCACCGAGCATCGGCGCAACCAGCGGGAGGGTCAGCAGCGCGGCAAACGCGGCCGGTGCCCAGTCGGGCAGGCCGCGCTGCGGTTCCTGACTGGCCGCGGCATCGCTGGCCGGCGCAGGCGCCGCGTGATACCCCGCATCATCGACCGCTTTCTGCAGGGCGGCCAGCGTGACCGCGCCTGCGGTGCGAATGCGCGCCTTCTCGGTGGCGAGATTGACCGAGGCCTGCACCACCCCCGGTACCTTCGCCAATGCCTTCTCCACGCGCGCCACGCAGGACGCGCAGGTCATGCCTTCAATCTGCAGTGTGTGTTCGGTGTTCATTTGCCTTCCCTGGTTGATCGGAAAACCGCAGCTTCGACCTTCCAACCGTGGGAAGGTCAAGCGCCTCTCTTCGCTTGACCTTCCCACGGGGGCAGGCTTCAGGCTGGGATCCTTTCAACCACGGCAAGGAGAACACCATGATCCAGTTCAACGTAAACGACATGACCTGCGGACACTGCGTCAGCGTCATCACAAAGGCGGCCAAGGCAGTCGAACCGGGCGCGAAAGTCGAGATCGACCTGAAGGCGAGGCTGGTGCGCATCGAAGCCGAATCGGAGGCCGGCGATTTTGCCGACGCGATCCGCGAGGCGGGCTACACCCCGGTCGCGCTCGCCTGACCCGGCCTTCCGGGCGGATTGGACAGGCCGGGGAGACTCGGCCGACAATCCCAAGCCGCACCGGACGAAAGGAATCAGGCATGGACTACGGCGTCACCCCGCTCGACGAAGCCAAGCGCATCAGCGGCCTCGAACTCATCCAGGGCCTGATATCCGGCAAGTATCCGGCGCCGCCCATCATGCGCGCGCTCGACTACACGCTGGACAGCGCGGAGTTCGGCGTCGCCGTGTTCTCCGGTGACGGAAAGTTCGACCACTACAACCCGCTCGGCACCGTGCACGGCGGCTGGATCGCCACCCTGCTCGATTCGTGCATGGGTTGCGCAATGCACACCACGCTCAAGGCGGGCCAGGGCTACACGAGCCTGGAATTCAAGGTGAATTTCGTGCGCCCGGTGCTCGACACCACGGGCCGGCTGCGCGCCGAAGGCCGCGTGATCCACACCGGCAGCCGCACCGGCACGGCCGAAGGAAAACTCATCGACGCGAACGGCAAGCTGTACGCGCACGCGACGACCACCTGCCTGATCTTTCCAATCTGACCACAACACAAAACCAAGGAGACAACATGGGACAACTCGACAACCGCGTGGCCATCGTGACCGGCTCGGGCCGCGGCATCGGCCAGCAGATCGCACTGCGCCTCGCGCGCGACGGCGCAAAGATCGTGGTCAACGATCTGGACGAAGGCCCGGCGAAGGAGACGATCGCCGAAATCGAAAAACTCGGCGGCAAGGCCGTGGCCTGCAACGGGGACGTGACCGCCAAGGACTTCGGCGAGCGCATCGTCGCCACCGCGGCCGAGGCCTTCGGCGGCTGTCACATCGTGGTCAACAACGCCGGCTACACCTGGGACAACGTGATCCAGAAGATGTCGGACGAACAGTGGTACGCGATTCTGGATGTGCACCTGACCGCGCCGTTCCGCGTGCTGCGCGCCTTCCAGCAATACTTTCGCGGCGTGGTCGAGGAGGAACGCAAGGCGGGCAAGCGCATCGTGAGGAAGGTAGTGAATATTTCATCGACCTCGGGCGTGAACGGCAACGCGGGCCAGGCCAACTACTCCTCGGGCAAGGCCGGCGTGATCGGACTGACCAAGGCGACCGCAAAGGAGTTCGGCCGCTACGACGTGACCGTCAATGCGGTGGCTTTCGGCTACATCCAGACCCGGCTCACCACGCCGCTGCAGGCCGGCGAATCGGGCGAGATCGACGTGCAGGGCCGCAAGGTCAAGGTCGGCATCCAGGGCGGACGCCTCGCGGTCATGAACCAGATGATTCCGCTCGGTCGCGGCGGCTATCCCGAGGAAGCCGCCGGTTCGGTGTACCTCTTCTGCAGCCCGGACAGCGACTACGTCTCGGGGCAATGCCTGGTGGTGAACGGCGGGATGTAACGCGCGCCCACGGCATGGCGGATGCGCAGCTTCGGGCATGCATTTGATGCCCTTGCCAGCCCATGCGCCACCCGGCGTGCATGCCTTCGCGTTGCTCGCGGGCATCGAGGCCATCGTGCGGGGCACGATGCTTTCGGTCTACCCGCTGGTGCTGTACCGCGCCTGGGGCGACGCGGCCACGGTGGCACAACTCTATCTTGCCGTCGGACTGGTCTCGCTGCTGACGGGGCTGTCGCTGCCGGTGCTCGCGCGCCACGTCCCGCGGCGCTGGATCTACACGGCCGGCGCGCTGCTCTACGTGCTTGCAGCCGGCGTCGGCATGGCCGGTGGCGTGACCGTCACAGCGGCGCTGCTGTTCCATACCATGGGAACGGCCACGGTCTTCGTCTGTTTCAACGCCTATGTGCTCGACCATGTGAAAAAGACCGAGTTCGGACGCCTGGAGTCGCTGCGACTGCTCTACGGCGGGGTCGGCTGGACGCTCGGCCCGGTCCTGGGCGTGTGGTTACTGCAATTCTGGCGCGGCGCGCCGTTTTCGATCGTTGCTGTCGCCGCCTGCGCCTTGCTGGTTGTGTTCTGGCGCACGCGCATCGGCAAGGCCCGGGTGATCGGGAACGCCCGCGCAACTTCGTCGAACCCGTTTGCCTACCTGTCCTTGTTTCTGGCGCAGCCGCGGTTGGTCGCGGGCTGGCTGTTTCTCGTGATTCGATCCTGCGGCTGGTGGGTGTATATCGTTTATGTCGGCATCTTCGCGGTGCGAAATGGATTGGGCGAGCAGGTGGGCGGCCTGGCCACATCGCTTGCCAACATGGGCCTGTTCCTCGCGCCGCTCATGCTGCGCTGGATGCAGCGGCGTTCGGTGCGCCATGCGGTGCGCACCGGCTTTTTGATGTCGGCGTGCTGTTTCATCCTGGCCACCGTGTTTTCTCCCCTGCCCTGGCTGACGGTGGCGCTGCTGATCTCGGGCGCGTATTTCCTCGTCCTGCTGGACATCTGCGGCGGCCTGCCCTTCATGATGTCGGTCAAGCCTTCACAACGCACCGAGATGTCAGCGGTGTACTCGAGCTTTCGCGATGTGTCGGGCATCCTGAGCCCTGCACTGGCCTGGGTGGTGCTGCAGTTCAGCCCGGTCGCAGGGGTTTTCGCCGCGATGGGGCTCGCCCTGCTCGGGGCATGGGGCCTGTCCGGGCAACTGCATCCGCAACTGGGCGTTGCGGCGGCGAAGCGGTTCCGCTTGCGCGCCGGCGTATCCGACAGCACGCACTGAGACGGCGACGGACCGCGAAGACGCGACGAGGCGGTCCACGCGAAACGCGAACCGCCGGCCCGACCTGCCGAAAACAGCCTGCTTACTTCAGGCGCATGTCGTTCTTGACCGACGTGACGCCGCCGATTGCCTTGGTGACTTCTACAGCCTTGTTGATGTCGGCTTGATACTTCACGAAGCCGCTGAGCTGCACGGCGCCCTTGAAGGTTTCGACGTTGATTTCCGACGCCTTGAGCGACTCTTCGCGCAGGAAGGCGGCCTTGACCTTGGTGGTGATCATCGTGTCGTCGACATAGCCCATGGTGCCTTCGCTGGTCGGCGTGGCGGCGCAACCGAGCATGGACGCCATGCCGATGGCGAGGAAGAAGGCGGAAACGCGTCTGAGGGTTTGCATGATTGAATTCTCCGGAGGTTGTTTGGAAGTGGGCCGCGATTGGATCGGGTGCCTTCCGACAGCGTGGTGGATCGTGCCTGTCAGCACCGTGCGCTGGCGCACATTGGCCGCGCAATACTTCCTGCGCGACGCTAGGGTTCGCGCAACACTTCCTGCGCGACGCTAGGGTTCGCGCAACACTTCCTGCGCGCAGTTGTGCCCGGGTGCACCAGTGACACCGCCGCCCGGGTGGGTGCCCGACCCGCACAGGTACAGGCCTTTCAACGGCCCGCGGTAGTCGGCATAGCCGAGCATCGGGCGGGCTGAGTACAACTGGTCGAGCGACAGCGCGCCGTGAAAGATGTCGCCGCCCACCAGCCCGAACTGTTCTTCCAGATCCGCCGGTGAGAGCGCAGTGTGAGCGATCACGCTCGCCCTGAATCCGGGCGCATGGCGCTCCACCACGTCGAAGATCCGCGCGATGGCTTCGTCCTTGCGCGTGGCCCAATCGACCTCTGGCGCAAAGTGCTGGCAGAACAGGCTCGCCACATGCGCGCCTATCGGGGCAAGGGAATCGTCCAGCGTGCTGGGGATCAGCATCTCGACGATCGGCGCGCGCGCAATCCCTTCGGCTTTCGCCTCCAGAAAGGCCCGGTCCATGTAGGCCAGCGTGGGCGCCATGATGATGCCCGAGGCATGGTGCGGCCCCTGTTCCGGCAGGCAGGTGAATCGCGGCAGATCCGACAACGCAACGTTCATGCGAAAGGTGGCCGAGCCGCATTTCCAGCGCCGCATCCGCGCGACGAATTCGGCAGGCAAGGCGGCTGCATCAATCAGGTTCAGATAGAGCAGTTTCGGATTCAGGTTGCTGATCACCTTCTTCGCCACGATCTCGGTGCCGTCAACCAGCGTGACGCCCAACGCGCGGCCGGCATGCACGTTCACGCTCGCCACCGCCGCGTCGCACGCAATCTCCACGCCCAGGCGCGTCGCCTCGGTCGCCATCGCCTGGGTGATCGCGCCCATGCCGCCGATCGCGTGGCCCCAGGCGCCCTTCTTCCCGTTCACCTCCCCGAAGCAGTGATGCAGCAGCACATACGCCGTGCCGGGATGATGGGGACTGGCGAAATTTCCGACCACGGCATCGAAGCCGAAGGCCGCCTTGACTGCATCGCCCTCGAACCATGCATCGAGCATGTCGGTAGCACTCCTGGAAAACAGTTCGAGCAGGTCGCGGCGCGCCTCCATGTCGAGCTTCTTGACCAGGCGGCCGGCCTTGAACGCGCGCAGCAGGTCGAGCGCCCCGCCGCCGGCGTTCGGCGGGCATTCGAGAACCAGTTCGCGCAGCACGTCGGCAACTCTTTCGAGCATCGCCCAGTACTGCGGCAGCCGTTCGGCATCGCGCGCCGAGAATTTTGCGAGTTCCGCCTGTGTTGCAGGCAGGCCGCCGCCGATCTTCAGGTAGCTGTGGTCGTCCAGCGGCAGGAAGTTGGAGATTGGCCGCTCGACGATCCGCAAGCCGTGGTCGGCCAGGTGCAAATCGCGGATCACCTTCGGGTTCAGCAGGCTGACCGTATACGCGGCCACGGAGTTGCGAAACCCCGGGTGAAACTCCTCGGTCACTGCCGCGCCGCCTACCACAGACCGTCTTTCGAGTACCCGTACCTTGAGCCCCGCGCGCGCGAGGTAGCAGGCGCAGGCCAGGCCATTGTGGCCGGCCCCGATGATCACGGCATCAAACGCTGGGGTACGCATGCGGGAGTTCATTCTGGTGGGTGGGTCTATACTTGAAGTATATGACCACCTCACACGACACCAGCAACCTGGCCGTTTTCTGCGATTTCGAAAACGTGGCGCTCGGCGTACGCGAAGCCAAATACGACAAGTTCGACATCGGCCTGGTGCTCGAACGGCTGCTGCTCAAGGGCAGCATCGTCGTCAAGAAAGCCTATTGCGACTGGGAGCGCTACAAGGAATTCAAGGCCGGGATGCACGAGGCCTCGTTCGAACTGATCGAAATCCCGCATGTGCGGATGTCGGGCAAGAACTCGGCCGACATCCGCATGGTCGTCGACGCGCTCGATCTCTGCTACACCAAGTCGCACGTCGACACCTTCGTGATCATCAGCGGCGACTCGGATTTCTCGCCCCTGGTCTCCAAGCTGCGCGAGAACAACAAGACCGTGATCGGCGTGGGCGTGAAGAACTCGACTTCCGACCTGCTGATCGCCAACTGCGACGAATTCATCTTCTACGACGACCTCGTGCGGGTGCAGAAGGTCAGGACGCCACGCCCCGCGAAAAAGACTGCGCGCGGCAAGGCGGCGCCGGCTGCAGCGGCGGCGGCACCAGCACCGGCCGCACCGGCCGAGGAGAGGGACAAGAAGCAGGAAGCCTTTGACCTGATGCTCGCCACCACCGAGGCGCTATCGGCCGAGCGCGACGCCGAGGACAAGATCTGGGGCTCGATGGTCAAGCAGGCGCTGAAGCGCCGCAACCCGGGATTTTCGGAAAGCTACTACGGCTTTCGCTCGTTCAACCAGCTGCTCGAGGAAGCCGCCGCAAGAAACCTGCTCGTGCTCGAGCGCGACGACAAGTCCGGCGGCTACATCGTCAGGAGCGTCACGCCCTAGGCGCATTGCGGGCGGCAGCAGGTAATGGCCAACAGTCCCCTGGCGGGCATGCCCGCAGACCCCGCAACGCTGGTCAACCTGCCCCGGCTGGTGACCGCGTACTACACCATCGCGCCGGATGCGGCGGTACCGGAACAGCGGGTTGCCTTCGGCACCTCGGGGCACCGCGGTTCGTCCCTGCAGGGAACATTCAACGAGGCCCACGTCCTCGCCGTCAGTCAGGCGGTCTGCGACTACCGGCAGGCGCAACGGATCACCGGACCGCTGTTCCTTGGCATCGACACGCACGCGCTGTCCGAGCCGGCGTCCTGCAGCGCGCTCGAAGTACTCGCAGCAAATGAAATCGAGGCCATGATCGCGGTGCGCGACGAGTACACGCCCACGCCCGCGCTCTCGCACGCGATACTCGTCCACAATCGTGGAAAAAGCGCAGGCCTGGCCGACGGCATCATCATCACGCCCTCGCACAATCCGCCGGAGAGCGGGGGATTCAAGTACAACCCGCCCAACGGCGGGCCCGCCGACACTGCGGTCACCGCCTGGATCCAGACACGCGCGAACCGGTACCTGGAGGACGGCCTCAAGGGCGTGAAGCGCATCGGCCACGCAATGGCCCTGTGCGCCGGCACGACCCACAGGCACGACTACCTCAACGCCTATGTCGGGGATCTCGCGAATGTGATCGACATGGAGGCGCTGCGCTCAGGCGGCCTCAAGATGGGCGTGGACCCGCTCGGCGGTGCCGGCGTCCATTACTGGCCGGTGATTGCCGAGCGCTACGGACTGAACCTCAGTGTGGTCAACCCGGACGTGGATGCGACCTTCCGTTTCATGCCGCTCGATTGGGACGGCCGGATCCGCATGGACCCGTCCTCGCCGTATGCGATGCGCGGGCTGATCGGCCTGAAGGATCGCTACGACATCGCGTTCGCCTGCGATCCGGACCACGACCGGCACGGTATCGTCGCACCGAGCGTGGGTCTGATGCCGCCGAACCATTACCTCTCGGTGGCCATCGACTACCTGTTCCGCAACCGGCCCGGCTGGCGTGCGGACGCGGCGGTCGGCAAGACTCTGGTCAGCAGCGGGATGATCGACCGGGTCGCGGCGCGCCTCGGCCGCCGGCTGCTCGAGGTTCCCGTGGGGTTCAAGTGGTTCGTCGACGGGCTGGTGGACGGCTCGCTCGGTTTTGGCGGCGAAGAAAGTGCAGGCGCGTCGTTCCTTCGCCGCGACGGCAGCGTCTGGACCACCGACAAGGACGGGATCATCCCGGCGCTGCTGGCCGGAGAAATGACCGCGCGTACCGGGCGCGATCCGGGCGAACTGTATCGCGGCATCACCGAGGAATTCGGCGCGCCGGCCTACGACCGCATCGATGCACCTGCCACACCCGCACAGAAGAAGCGCCTGTCCGCGCTCTCGGCGGACGAAATCACTGCGCGCGAACTGGGGGGCGAGAAGATCCTCGCCATCCTCAGCCGCGCGCCGGCCAACGATGCGCCGATCGGCGGGCTCAAGGTGGTGACCGAGAACGGCTGGTTCGCCGCACGCCCCTCGGGAACCGAGGACATCTACAAGATCTATGCAGAAAGCTTTCGCGGCGAAGAGCACCTGCGCCGCATTGCCGCCGAAGCACAGGCGATCGTCGATCGCGCGCTCGGCAACCCCACCTGACTTCAGAAGCGAGGATCCAGCATGCGCATCAAGAGCATTGCGGCAACGTGGCTGCACGTGCCCATCCCGGAAAAACAGCAGCACGTCTCCGACTTCGGCCGGATCGCCTCGTTCGATTCGACCCTGGTGCGCATCGAAACCGAGTGCGGCATCGTCGGCTGGGGCGAATCGAAAGAAGAGGTCGGCAGCGCGGGCAACAACCGCGCGGTCACCCATGCGATCAACCAGAAGTACGGCCCGGACCTCGTGGGTGAAGACCCGCGCGACATCGTGCGGATCAATGAGCTCATGTACAACGGCGTGCGCGGCCACTATGCACTCGAGCACGGCCGCGTATTCCCCGCGCTCGGCCGGCGCGGGGTGTCGATCTGCGCAATGAGCGGCATCGACCTCGCGCTCTGGGACATCCTCGGAAAATCGCTGAACGCGCCGGTCTGGCGGCTGCTCGGCGGCCGCAAGGCGGAACGCATGCCGGTCTATGCCTCCGGCGGCTGGGCCGACGTGCAGGGCATCGGGGAGCAGCTGGTCGGCTACGTGAAGAAAGGCGGCGTCAGGGCAGTGAAGATGCGCGTCGGCGTGATCGACGGCAGTGTGACGAATTCGGTCGCACGGGTGAAGGCGGCGCGCGAAGCACTGGGACCGAACGTGGGCCTGGCCTGTGACGCGCACGGCACCTGGAGCGTGGCCGAGGCGAAGCAGTTCTGCCGCAAGGTCGAGGACCTCGACCTCATGTGGTTCGAGGAACCCGTGACGGCGGATGACAAGCGCGGTTACGCCGAAGTGCGGCGCTCATCGTCGGTACCGATCTCGGCCGGGGAGTCGGAATTCAACCGCTTCGATTTCAGGGAACTCGCCGAACTCGGCGCGGCCGACATCTTCCAGCCGGACCTCGCCATCTGCGGCGGGATCAGCGAGGCGATCAAGATCGCCGCGATTGCATCCGCCTACAACCTGCGCCTCGCACCGCACCTGTGGACCGGTGCACTGGCATTTGCCGCCGGCATGCACGTCACGGCCGCGACCTCCTGCGGATTCATCCTCGAGTATTCGTTCGGCGCGAACCCGCTGCTGCAGGAACTCTCGAAGGAAGGCTTTCCGGTGGAAGACGGGATGCTGGAAATTCCGGACCGCCCGGGCCTGGGCGTGACGATCGACGAGACGTTTGTGAAGAAGTACGCCGTGGCCTGATGTCAGTAAATTCCCCGTCCAGGGTAGCTGGACGGGGACTCTTGCGAAAAAATGTCAGTAAGTCGAGGGTGCCCTAGCCCAGCGGCACCCCGATGAAGCGACGACCGCCGTCACGCTGCACCAGCAGGGCAACCGCCTTGCCGCCCTTCTCGACCAGGCTGCGCAGTTCCTCGACCGAGTTCACGGGTTTTCCGTTGAGCGACAGGATCAGGTCGCCGGGCTGCAGGCCGGCGCGTTCGGCCGGGCCGTTCACGCCTTCGACCACGAGCCCGCCCTTGACCTCGGCCTGGCGCTGCTCCTCGGCCGTGAGCGGGCGCACGGCAAGGCCGAGCTTCCCGCCATCGGCCTTGGCCCCAGAGGCGTCCGCAACCTTGGCTTCGGTCATCTCCCCCAGCTTTACCGCGAGCGTCACGCGCTTGCCTTTGCGCCACACCTCGACGTCGGCCTTCGCGCCCGGGGTCGCCGCACCGACGAGGAGCGGCAGATCGCGCGATTGCGAGATCGCGTGCCCGTTGAACTTGAGAATGATGTCGCCCGGTTCGATGCCTCCCTTCGCGGCGGCACCGCCACCCTCCACCGTGCCCACCAGGGCGCCCTCGGCCTTGTCGAGGCCGAAGGAATCGGCGATCGCGCGGTCCACGCCTTGGACTGAGACGCCGAGTTTCGCGCGGCTCACACGGCCGGTGGTGACCAGCTGGTTTTCGACCTTCATCGCCACGTCGATCGGGATTGCAAACGAGAGGCCCTGATATCCACCGGTGCGACTGTAGATCTGCGAGTTGATCCCGATCACTTCGCCGGCGAGGTTGAACAGCGGCCCCCCCGAGTTACCGGGATTCACCGCCGCGTCCGTCTGGATGAAGGGCACGTAGTTCTCATCGGGCAGCGCACGCGACTTGGCGCTGACGATGCCGGCGGTCACCGAATTCTCGAAGCCGTAGGGCGAGCCGATCGCGACCACCCATTCGCCGACGCGCGTCGCCGAGGGATCGCCGATCTTCACCGTCGGCAGGTTCTTCGCGTCGATGCGCAGCACGGCCATGTCGGTCTTCTTGTCGACGCCGACGACCTTGGCTTCGAACTCGCGGCCGTCGGTCAGCCGCACGGTGACCTTGGATGCATCCGCAACTACGTGCGCATTGGTCAGCACGACGCCATCCGCGCTGACGATGAAGCCCGAGCCCTCGCCGTGCATCGGCGTGCCGCCCTGCGGCCCCTGCGGTGCAAACCGGCGAAAGAACTCGCCGAACGGCGAGTTCTTGAGTTCATCCGGCATTTCGACCGCGGTCTTGGCCATCTGGCTGACCTTGATGTTCACTACCGCCGGCCCGTTCTGTTCAACGAGCGTGGCGATGTCGGGTAGTGCCCTGGCGGCAAACCCGCGCGGCGCAGCCGTCGGCTGGGCGGCAGGCGCCGACATGGCGGCAGGTGTCGCGGAAAAAGCCTGTGCCGAGGGGATCTGCGGCAGGCCGAACTGGCCGATGGCTGCGGTCACGGCTGCAGCGACCCCGGCAACAACGAAATTAAAGACGACTGATTTACGTGTCATGGTGCGGTTCCCCAACGTTGCTGAAGTACAGCGTTGGAGGCCCGCAGCGGCGCACAAGTTGCGTAAGCCTTTGCCCGACTGTGTAACAGTTTGTTACCAGCGCACCGCATGACCCTCGAGGACGGTCAATCGTGCAGGCTGCGACCTTTGCTCTGAGCGGCGGGACAGGATCCGGACTCCACCTGGATCGTGCTGTGGTGGATGTGGAAGCGCTCCCCGAGCAGGTGTGCAACCTCCCCAAGCGTGCGTTCCGCCTCGCTCGCCTCGCCGACCACGACGTGCGCGGACAGGCTGGTCTCGCGGCTGGCCACCGCCCATACATGCAGGTCATGCACACCGCTGACGCCGGGTACCGCGAGGATCGCTCCACGCACCTGCGCAAGGTCGACCCCCTCGGGGACACCTTCCAGCAGGATGTTCACGCTGGCGCGAAACAGCAGCCAGGTGCGCGGCACCACCCACAGGCCGATTGCGACTGCGACCAGCGGATCAATCCAGGTCAGACCGGTAAACAGGATGACCAGCCCCGCGACGATCACCCCGGCGGAGCCAACCAGGTCGGCGAGGACTTCGAGGTAGGCGCCGCGCATGTTGAGATTGGTCGCGCTGCCGGAATGCAGCAGGCGCGCCGCGATCAGGTTGACCAGCAGACCCAGCACCGCCACCGCCAGCATGCCGGTTGTGTGGATCGGTTCGGGTTGCTGGAATCTGTGCCAGGCCTCGTAGAGGATGTACAGCGCGACCAGGAACAGGAGCGAGGCATTGAACGCCGCGGCAAGGATTTCGAAACGCTGGTACCCGAAGGTTCGCTTCGAATCCGCAGGCAGGCGGCCCAGACGCACAGCCGCAAGGGAGACTGCAAGGGCTGCGCTGTCCGTGAACATGTGCGCCGCATCCGAGAGCAGCGCCAGGCTGCCGGTCAGCCAGCCGGCGATCACCTCCACCAGCATGAACCCGGCCGTCAGCGCGAGGGCGAACCAGAGCGTGCGCTCGTTGCCATCCACCGGATGATGGTGGTGATGCGCGTCATGCCCCGACATCGCGCCGCCCTCCCTTTTGTTCGAGAAACCAGCCCGATTCAGTCTATTGGAATCACCGCCCTGCGTCCGCTATTTCGTACAGAGAAAGCGCGTTGACTTTCAGGGTGGCGCCCACTAACTTCGTGTACTCGGTACGGCACCGCGACGCGCATCGCACAGACGCGGCCCCCGGTTCCGGTTCCCCACCTCCGTAGGATGCAATGAAGCCCCCAAAGTTCCGATACCTGGCCGCGACGCGCATCGAACAGGCGCTCGATGCATTGCAGACGACGGACGCGAAGGTGATCGCCGGCGGACAGAGCCTGCTGCCGATGCTGAACTTCCGCCTGCTGCGCCCGGCGCTGCTGGTGGACATCAACCGCCTGGGTGAACTCGACTCGCTGGAGGAAACGCCTGCGGGCGGATTGCGGATCGGCGCGCTTACGCGGCATCACAAAATCGAAACCTCGGCGCTCGTGAAGCGGCACTTCCCGGTGCTCACGGCCGCGGTCGAGCACATCGGACACCTGGCGATCCGCAACCGCGGCACGCTCGGCGGCAGCCTCTCCCACGCCGATCCTTCGGCCGAGCACCTGCTCATGGCCGTGCTGCTCGACGCAACGTTGTCCATCCGCTCGGCCCGGGGCAATCGCACGATCGAGGCGCGCGACTTCATCGCCGGCGCGCTGAGCACCACGCTGGAAGCGCACGAACTGCTCACGCACGTCGAATATCCCGCGCTGGCCGCGCGCACCGGCTGGGGCTTCGAGGAATACGCGCGCCGCTCGGGGGACTTCGCGCTGGTTGCGGCCGGTGTGCTGATCGAATCGGCCGGTGGCCGCGTGACGCGCGCGCGGATCGCCGTTGCGGGCGGTGCCGGCGGACCGGTCCGGGTGCCCGCCGCGGAAGCGGCGCTGCAGGGCCGGGCCTGCGATGCGGCCGCGCTGGATGCAGTGACCGCCGCCGTGCGCGCGGGCGTCGAACCCAACGTCGACCTGCAGGCTTCTGCAGGCCTGCGCCACCACCTGCTCGACACCCTGGTGCGGCGCACCTGCACGGCTGCCTGGCAGCGATCCACCGGAGAATGAGCATGAGCGACGAACTGATGGAGATCACGGTCAGGGTGAACGGTGCGACGGTGAGGAAATCGATCGAGCCGCGCCTCCTGCTGTCGGACTTCCTGCGTCATACGCTGGGCCTGACCGGCACCCACGTCGGCTGCGAGCACGGCGTGTGCGGCGCCTGCACGGTGCTGGTCAACGGCGACAGCGCGCGCGCCTGCCTGATGCTCGCGGTGCAGACCGACGGCATGGAGGTGACCACCGTGGAGAGTCTGGGCACGGTCGATCGCCTTGGACCGCTGCAGGAGGCCTTTCGCACCCACCACGCGCTGCAGTGCGGGTTCTGCACCCCGGGGATGCTGATGACCGCCGTGGACCTCCTGAAGAAGTACCCGCTCGCGAGCGATGAGGAGATCCGCGAGGGGCTGTCCGGCAACCTGTGCCGCTGCACGGGGTATGACCACATCGTGCGCGCACTGCGCCAGGCCGTTGCGGAACGCGGGGAGCAGACCAAGTGAAGATGCATGTGCTGTCGGGCGGGCGGGTGAAGTTGAAGAAGAAGATCTATGTGCCGGAGGCCGCGAGCGATGAATTGTTCGAGCTGCCGGTGATGTGTTTTCTCCTGCGTCATCCCCAGGGCAATGTGCTGTTCGATACCGGCTGCCATCCTTCGGCGGCCGTGGAGGGCTCCACGCGCCTGGGCGCGATGTCGCGCTCGATCAAGCTGGTATCCAAGCCCGACGATCACCTGCTCACCGGCCTTGCAGGGCTCGGCATCGCAACCGACGACATCGACGTGGTGGTCAATTCGCATTTCCATTTCGACCACTGCGGCTGCAACGAATTCTTCAAGCGAGCAACCATCGTCTGCCACGCCAAGGAACTGGAGGCCGCGAGCGCGCCGAATGCCGAAGCCGCGGGTTTTCTGACCGCGGACTGGAAGCACCCCAACACCTTCGACACCTTCGATGCCCAGCGCGACCTGTTCGGCGACGAACGCATCGTGCTGCTGCCGCTGCCGGGGCATACGCCGGGGACCAGCGGCGCGCTGGTGAGCCTCGAGCGTTCGGGCAGCCACCTGCTCGCCTCGGACACCGTCGCGCTGCGCGTGGTGCTCGAGCGCGACCTCAATCCGCGCAATAACTGGAACGGCGAAGCGGCCCTGCAGTCGCTGGCAGAAATCCGCCGCATCGAGGCGAGTGGCGCGACCGTGGTTTTCGGGCACGACGAAGCACAGTGGAACACGCTCAGGAAAGGCGCCGAATTCTATGACTGAATCCCATGTCTGACCTCGAAGCCACCCTGCGCCCCAAGCAGATCGGCGCACGCGTCAAACGCCTGGAAGACCCTCGCCTGCTGGCCGGCAAGGGCGCCTACGTCGACGACCGGCACCCGGCAAGGATGGTGCACGTGGCGTTTCGCCGCAGCGACCAGGCGCACGCGCGCATCGTTGGCGTGGATCTGGACGAGGCCCGCGCCCTGCCCGGCGTGATCGGCGTTTACCTGCTGGAGGACCTCGAAGGCCTGGCCCATCCGGCCGTGCCGACCTCGAAGATGCGCGGGTACTACGCGACGCCGATCTATCCGCTGGCGAAAGACAAGGTGCGTTATGTCGGCGAGCCGGTCGTCGCCGTGGTGGCGGAGGATCGATACATCGCGGAGGATGCGCTCGATCTGGTCAACATCGAGTTCGACACACTCCCCGGCGTCAACAATCCAGAAGAGGCGCTGCGCGAAGGCGCGCCCCTGCTGCACGAGGAAGCCGGGACCAACATCATTGTCGAGCGCGAGTTCAAGCGCGGCGACGCGGCGGCCGCGATGCAGGCGGCCGCAGTTCGCGTGCAGGGCCGGTTTCGCATGCGGCGCAAGAGCCCGCTCGCCATCGAAAACCGCGCCTATCTGGCCGAATACGACGCCGGGCAGCGCCTTCTGACGCTGTACTCCTCCACGCAGGTGCCCGGCATCATCCGCGACGCGCTGGTCGAGATCCTCGGCCTGACCGGCAACGGCATCCGCGTGGTCGCGCCGGACGTCGGTGGCGGCTTTGGCGGCAAGGCATCGCTGTACGTGGAGGAAATGGTCGTCTGCATGCTGGCGCGGCAGCTCGGCCGGCCGGTCAAGTGGACCAGCGACCGGCTCGAAGACCTCGCCTCGACCAGCCAGAGCTTCGACGAACGTGTCGACGCGGAACTCGGCCTCGATGCCGAGGGGAACATCCTCGCGCTGTGGAATGACGTGATCGGCGACACCGGTGCGTACTCGATCTATCCCTGGACCGCAGGCCTGGAGCCGGTGCAGGTCATCAGCTTCATGCCCGGCCCCTACAAGGTGCCGGCCTACCGGGGACGGGTGCGGGCGGTGGCCACCTGCAAGTCGCCCACCGGCCCGTACCGCGGCGTCGGCCGGCCGATCTCGACCTTCGTGATGGAGCGGCTGATCGACATGGCCGCGCACAAGATGGGGCTGGATCCGAAGGAATTGCGCTCCCGCAACCTCGTGCAGCCGACCGAGTTTCCCTACAAGACTGCCACGGGCATCGTCTGGGACCGCTCGGGTTTCATGGAGTGCATGGAAGCCGCCTGCCGCGTGGGCGACTATGCGGCCATGCGCGCAGCGCAGGCGAAGGCGCGGGCCGAAGGACGCTGGGTCGGCATCGGCCTGGCCTCGTACGCCGAACTTACCGGCATCGGCTCGCGCATCTCGGCTTCCCCCGGTATGCCGATCAACACCGGCACCGAAACCACGACCGTGAAGATCGACTCCACCGGTGCGGTCACCGCCTGTTTCGGGGTGGCCTCGCATGGCCAGGGACTGGAGACCACGCTCGCCCAGGTGATCGCCGATGAACTCGGCGCGAAGATCGAGGACATCCGCATCATTCACGGCGACAGCGCGGCGGTTGCGCATGGCACCGGCACCTACGCCAGTCGCAGCACCGTGCTGGCCGGCGGCGCAGCGACGCTCGCCTCGCGCGCGGTGCGCGAGAAACTCGCACGCATCGCCGGGCACCTGATGGAGGCGGCGGAAACCGACATCGAGATTTCCAACGGCATTGCGCGCGTGGCCGGCACCGACCGCACGCTCACGTTTCGGGAGATCGCACGCGCGGTGTACTCCGAGATGGGCCGCCTCCCGAAGGAGATCCGCGAAGACCTCGCTGACACCACGACCTACGATCCGTTCTTCGGCACCACGACCAGCTCCACGCATCTGGTGCAGATCGAAATCGATCCGAAGACTTATTCGGTCGCGGTGCAGCGCTACGTCGTGGCCGAGGATTGCGGCCGCGTGATCAATCCCATGATCGTCGACGGCCAGGTCCATGGCGCCGTCGCGCAGGGCATCGGCGCGGCGCTCTACGAGGAGATCGTCTACGACGAGGACGGCCAGCTGCTGACCGCGAGCCTGGTCGACTATGTGATCCCGGCCGCGCCGGAAGTCCCTGCAATCGAAACCATCCACGTCCAGTCGGAATACCCGGACAACGTCGGCGGTTTTCGCGGCATGGGCGAAGGCGGCACGATCGGTGCGCCGGCGGCAATCGCCAATGCAGTGGCCGATGCGCTCGCACCGCTGGGCATCGAAATACTTGAACTGCCGGTCACGCCGGAACGCCTGTTCCGCATGATCGCCGACGCAGCATCCGCAAAAACACAAGGAGCAGGACATGCAGAATGAACTCAAGGGACAGGTCGCGCTGGTGACCGGCGGGGCGCGCGACGTCGGCCGCCAGATTGCGCTGGCGCTGGCCGAAAAAGGCGCGGCGGTCGCGATCAATTACAACAGCTCGCCGAAAGAAGCCGAGGCGGTCGCCGCCGAAATCGTAAAATCCGGCGGCAAGGCGAAGGCCTACAAGGGCGACGTCACGGACTACGACGCAGTCAAGGCCATGGTCGCCGCCGTCATCAAGGACTTCGCCCGCATCGACATCCTCGTCAACAACGCGGGCTACGTGAAGCGCCAGCGTTTCGTCGACACCACCCCGGCGGACTGGAAGAAGCAGATCGACGTGGGTCTGTATGGCGTGATCCATACCTGCCACGCGGTGGTGCCGCACATGATCGAACAGAAGGGCGGACGCATCATCAACCTTGCGGGGGACTCGGCGCGGGTCGGAGAGGGCGGCCTCGGGATCACCGCCGCTTCGCGCGCTGGCGCGATCGCGCTGACCAAGTCGCTCGCCAGGGAACTCGGCCGCGCCGACATCACGGTCAATGCGGTGGCGCTCGGCCTGGTGATGACCGGGCATGAACCGGAACATCTGCTCGCCAACATGGACAAGATCACCAAGTTGTACCCCTTGCGCCGTGTCGGCAAGCCCGAGGACATTGCGCCGATGATCGCCTTCCTCGCCTCCCCCGGCGCGGCCTGGATCACCGGCCAGATCATCAGCGTGAACGGTGGTTTCAGCATGAGCTGAGCGGTTCGGCCGCCGCTGGGTGGTGGCAGCAATTTGCCTGAAAGCCCGCGCCAGGCGTGGGCTCAGATGAAAAAGTGGCAGCAATAGGCCGCGGTTATTTCAGCAGTTCCCCTTGCCTGCCCGAATCCCGCAGGCGCGCGCACTGCCCCGCATCGAGGCGCGTGTTCTCTACGTGCGTTTCTGCGCGCATCAGGTTGCCCGGCGCATCCGCGTGCGCGCCACTGTCCATGAGCAGGTGCGCGAGTTCATGGGCCAGCGCGATGCCGAGGTCGGGCGTGCCGAGCGCCACCCAGACCGTATTGAGGAGTTCAGGACGCGAGCGGCTGTTCGAGCGGCCGATGGCCTCGGCGTCGAAGGCCGGACGGTTCAGTGTGTCGCGCACGAAGTACACCGTCGGGCGTGGAAGCGGCATGCTGCGCGCAAGGCTGCGCGATACGGGCGTGGCGTAGAACTGAAATTCGCGCGGCGCATCGAGCAGCACGAAGTCCACCCTGGCAAGAACCATCCCGCACTGCGCGAGGATGGCCGCGCTCTGCCGGAACGCCGACTCGATCGCTTCGCGGTCCCAGCCGCTCCCGGTAAAGTGCACGGCCGTGACTTCGAGCGCCGCGTCCCCGGGCCGGGACGGCGCCAGGGCCACGGCCTCCCGCTGCAGGACCCGGATCTGCAGGTCCGGCTGTGCAAAGGCAGGTGCGACGAGCCAGAAGGCGAAGAAAGAGGGCAGGAACCGCGCGATGCGAACCGGCATCAAGGACCGACAGCCGCACGTTCAGAGGCCGGTGCGGCGAAAGTCGACTCTGACCCCACTTATTCGACGGTCACCGACTTGGCGAGATTCCTCGGCTTGTCCACGTCGTTGCCGCGCGCCAGCGCTGCATGGTAGGCGAGCAGTTGCAGCGGCAGCACATGCAGGATCGGCGAGAGCAGCCCCGCGTGGTAGGGCATGCGGATCACGTGCAGCCCGTCGCCGTCGGTGAGCTTGGTGTCCTCGTCGGCCAGCACGTGCAGTTCCCCGCCGCGCGCGCGCACTTCCTGCAGGTTGGATTTCAGCTTTTCCAGCAGCGCGTCGTTGGGTGCGATCGCCACCACCGGCATGAACTTGTCGACCAGCGCAAGCGGCCCGTGCTTGAGTTCGCCGGCCGCATAGGCTTCGGCATGGATGTAGGAAATCTCCTTGAGCTTCAGCGCCCCTTCCATCGCGATCGGGTAATGCACACCGCGGCCGAGGAACAGGGCGTGGTGGCGGGTGGCGAACTTCTCGGCCCACATCTTTATCTGCGGCTCGACCTGCAGCACCTTCTGCATCGCGACCGGCAGGTGGCGCAACTCATGCAGCAAGGCCAGTTCGCGTTCCTGCGTCAGCTTGCCGCGCTGCTTGGCCAGCACCAGCGTTAGCAGCACCAGCGCGGCAAGCTGGGTGGTAAAGGCCTTGGTCGAGGCCACGCCGATCTCGGGTCCCGCACGCGTGAGAAACCGCAGTCCCGATTCGCGCACCAGCGAACTCTCCGGTGAATTGCAGATCGACAGGCTGTATTTGTGGCCGATCTCCTTGGCGTGCTTCAACGCTGCGATGGTATCGGCGGTCTCACCCGACTGGGAGATCGTGATCACCAGATGCTTCGGATCCGGCACCGAGGTGCGATAGCGGTACTCGCTCGCGATCTCGACGGCGCAGGGGATCCCGGCAATGCCTTCGATCCAGTAGCGCGCGACGAGCCCTGCGTTGAGGCTGGTACCGCAGGCGAGGATCAGCACGCCTTCGATGTCGGCGAACACCTTGTCGGCACCGGCACCGAACAGCAGCGGCGAAATCGACTGCGCGCCGGTCACCATTTCGAGCGTGTTGGCCACCGCGATCGGCTGCTCGAAGATCTCCTTCTGCATGTAATGCCGGAACTCGCCCAGCTCCACCGCCGCAGCCGACAGCCCGCTCGTGTGCGCCGGGCGCTCGACCGGATTGCCGGCCTTGTCGACGATGCGGGTGCCATCTCCGCGCACCTCGGCGACGTCGCCCTCCTCCAGATACACCACCTGCTGGGTCACCTGCACCAGCGCGGAGGCGTCCGAGGCGGCGAAGTTCTCGCCTTTGCCCAGACCCAGCAGCAGTGGCGCGCCCATGCGCGCGACCACCAGCAGATCCGGTTCGGATTCGGAGACCACCGCAATGGCGTAGGCACCGACGAGTTGCGCGACCGACTGCCGGACCGCGTCGAACAGGCTTGCACCGCCGCCGAGGTGTGACTTGACGAGATGAGCCACGACTTCAGTGTCGGTATCGGACACGAAGACGTAGCCCTGCGCAGCCAGCTTCGCGCGCATCTGCTCGTGATTCTCGATGATGCCGTTGTGCACCACCGAGACACCACCCGAAACATGCGGATGGGCGTTGCCTTCCGAGGGCACGCCGTGGGTCGCCCAGCGGGTGTGCGCGATTCCGGTGTGCCCGTCCAGATGCTGGGCGTTCGAGAGCTTCTCGAGCTCGACCACGCGTCCGGTCGAGCGCAAGCGACGCAGTTGTCCGCCGGATTCGCCGCCGAGCACGGCGACGCCGGCCGAATCATAGCCGCGGTATTCCAGCCGCTTCAGCCCTTCAAGCAGGATGGGAACGATGTTGCGCTGGGCCACGGCCCCGACGATGCCGCACATGGTTTTAAGCCTTTTTCTTCGGTGGTTTCCAGGCGGGAAGCGATACCTGCTTCGCGCGCGCGACCGTCAACTGATCGGCGGGCGTATCGCGACTGATGGTGGAGCCGGCACCGATGTACGACCCGCTTGCGATCGTGAGCGGCGCCACCAGGGTCGCATTTGAGCCCACGAAGACGCGATCGCCGATCGTCGTGCGGTGCTTGTTCGCGCCGTCGTAGTTGCAGGTGATGGTGCCGGCGCCGATGTTGGCGCCGCTGCCCACGTCACTGTCACCGATGTAGGCCAGGTGGTTGGCTTTGGAGCCGACGCCCACGCGGCTGTTCTTCACTTCGACGAAGTTGCCGATGTGCACCTCGTCGGCCAGTGCTGCACCCGGCCGCAGTCGCGCGTACGGCCCGAGCCGGCAACGCGCGCCGACCACGGCATCCTCCAGCAGGGAAAACGCAAACACCTCCGTGTCGGACTCGATCGTCACGTTCTTCAGCACGCAGTTGGGCCCGATCTTCACCCGGTCGCCCAGCCTTACGCTGCCTTCGAAAACGCAGTTCACGTCGAGCGCCACGTCACGTCCGCAACGCAGCGTGCCGCGCACATCCAGACGGTCCGGGTCGGCGAGCGTCACGCCGCCGTCCATCAGCGCATCTGCCAGCGACCGCTGGTGTATGCGCTCGAGTCCGGCCAGCTGCCGCCGCGAGTTGACGCCCTCGACTTCCCAGACCTGCGCCGGCTGGGTGGCCTGCACCTCGAGGCCATCGGCAACCGCAAGCCCGATCACGTCGGTAAGGTAGTACTCCTTCTGCGCATTCTGGTTTCCGATGCGCGAGAGCCAGCCCGAAAGCCGGGCTGCGCCGCAGGCGAGGAACCCCGTGTTCCACTCCCGGATCGAGAGTTCCGCAGGCGTTGCATCTTTCTGCTCGACGATGCGCAGCACACGGCCCGCGGCATCGCGCACGATGCGCCCGTAACCGGTGGCATCGGCGACGACTGCAGTCATGATGGCAAGCCCGCCTTGCGCTGCCGCCAGCAGCCGGCGCAACGACGCGGCTTCGATCAGGGGGACGTCACCATAGAGGACCAGCACGTCTGCGCCCGGATCGAGCAGCGGAAGCGCCTGCATCACGGCGTGTCCGGTGCCGAGTTGCGCCGTCTGCCCGGCCCAGAAGAGGTCGGTGTCGGCGGCAAAAGCCTGTCGCACCTGTTCTCCGCCGTGACCATGGACAATCACGATCTTTTCGGCGCTGAGTGCGCGCGCAGTATCGATCACGCGCCCGAGCAGGGAACGCCCCGCAAGCCGGTGCAGAACCTTGGGCAGGTCGGAGTGCATGCGCTTGCCCTGTCCCGCAGCGAGCACGACAACGTTCAGGCTCATGCGAAGATTCTATCATCGGCCTTCGGCACGGGCCTTGCAGCCGGGTCAGAACGCGTTGAAAGATTTTCACAATCCTGATCCTCCGACCCCCAAATCCCTCAAGTCGCCGATGGTGAAGTTCCCCTAGAATGCTGTACCGGCGATCAGGCTGCGGTTGCCGCATACAGGAATCACCGTGGTGCTACGCGTCTCCCTTTTTGCTCTGCTGGTGTGCGCCCTGCTGTCGTACCGGACTGCAGTCGCCGACACGCTGGCTGCGGCGCTGACCCGTGCCGTGGCAAACTTCCCCGAGGTGCGCGCCGCGCGGGCAAACCAGCGGGCGATCGAACAAAGCACGGCGCAGGCGCGGGGTGCCTGGTATCCCGTGATCGATGCGAGCCTGGGACAGGGGCGGGAGACCAGCAACAACCCCAGTACGCGCGTGCTCGGCGCCAGCCAGACACTGAACCGGCGCGAGGCCGAAGTCAGCCTTTCGCAGCTCTTGTTCGACGGCGGCGCGAGCTCAGGCCAGGTGCGGCGTTTCGAAGCGCGTGCGGAGAGCGCCGCGGCACTGCTGGCGAATGCGGCCGAGTCGGCCGGCGCGCGCGTGGCCCAGGCCTATCTCGATGTCATCCGCCTGCGCACCCTGATCACCATTGCCGCCGACAACGAAAAGCGCCACCGGGAGACGCTCGCACAGGTGTCGCAGCTTGCCGATGCCGGACAGGGGCGACGCGCAGACGCGCAACAGGCAGATGCGCGCCTCGCACTGGCGCAGGCCTCGCTCTCGCAGCTGCGCAACCAGCTCTTACAAGCGGAAGCGGCCTTTCTGCATCTCACGGGGCAGGCCCCCGGAATGCTGGCCGAGGCCGGCGGACACGCGGCAATGCTGCCCGCGTCCCTCCCGGTCGCGCTCGCGCAGACCCTCGAGACGCATCCATCGATCCGCTCGGCGCAAAAGGAACTGGCTGCGGCACAGGCGGATCGCGAATCCGCGCGCAGCCGCTCGGCCGCGCCGCGCCTTGCGCTGGAGGTCGGCAGCTCGGCCCACCATGATCTGGACGGAGTGCGCGGCGCCAATTCGGATTCGTACGCCATGCTGAGGCTGCGCTACAACCTGTTTCGCGGTGGCAGCGACGAGGCGCGTGTGCGCGAAGCCGAAGCGCGCGTGGACGAGGCACGCGCCAATGTCGACAAAGCGCGCAATGACGCCGAGCGCGACCTGCGCCAGGCATGGGACGGCCTGGCCGAAGACCGCATCCGCCTGCCGCAGTTGCAGCGCTATGCCGCCGCAAGCGCTCAGGTTGTCGGCTCGTACCGTCTGCAGTTTTCCATCGGCCAGCGCACGCTGCTCGATGTGCTCAACGCAGAGAACGAATTGTTTTCCGCCAGGAGCAGCGAGTACACGGCAGCCTACGCGGTGGGTATCGGCGAACTGCGCCTGCTCGCGGCGATGGGCCGGCTGCTCTCGACCCTTGGCGTCAATCTGGAGCAAGCGCCTGCAGGCCGGAAGGAAAAGCAGGAAACCGCAGGGTTGCCGCAGTCTCCGGACCCGACGCAGGTGGTTCCGGAGACACCGACCGGGAGCCTGCGTCTGTCCCGGACACTCGGTTCGGTTGCGGCACAATGAGCACCGACATGGCTTCCCCAGGCATCGACTCGCCGCGCGCACCTCAGCACGATCCGCTGGCAGCCTGCCTTGCGCAGGCCGCGCGACTGCTCGGCCGCCCGCTCAGCGTCCAGGCCCTGCTTACCGGGCTGCCGCTCGAAACAGACGGACTGACCCCCGCGCTGTTCGTGCGTGCCGCGGACCGTGCGGGACTCAATGCGCGCGTCATCGAGATCGACCTGGAACGCTTTCCACGGCTGTCGCTTCCGGCTGTGCTCCTGCTCGGAAATCGCAACGCCTGCGTCCTGGTCGCGCGGGGTGAAACCGAAGCGCGGATCGTGACGGCCGAAGGGATCGAGAAGACCATCCCTGTCGCGGAACTTGCGGCAGACTACGCGGGAACGGCAATCGCCGTCAGCCGCGCGGTCCGTTACGAGTCGGGGTCCGGCAGCGAACGCATCCTCGCGACGCATCACTGGTTCTGGGGCACCCTGGCACGCGCCTGGCCCTTGTATGGCGAGGTCGCGGCCGCGAGCGTGCTGGTAAACGTCTTCACCATCCTCTCGCCGATCTTCTTCATGAACGTCTACGACCGCGTGCTGCCGAACAAGGCCGTCGAGACCTTCTGGGTGCTTGCCATCGGCATGGCGCTGATCTACCTGTTCGACCTGGGCCTCAAGCTGCTGCGCGGTTGGTTCATTGACGTGGCCGGGCGACGCGCCGACATGGCACTCTCCTCCGCGTTGTTCGAGCAGGTGATGGCGCGGCGCCTGGACGCCGGAGGCGAATCGGTGGGAATCCTCGCCAACAATGTGCGCGAGTTCGAATCGCTGCGCGAGTTCTTTACCTCCGCGACCATGACCTCGCTGATCGACCTGCCTTTCGTGCTCCTGTTCATCGCGGCGATCGCGCTGGTCGGGGGCTGGCAGATGGCGGCCGTGCCCCTGTGCGCGATCCCGGTCGTGATCGCGATGGGCGTGGCGCTGCAGGTTCCGCTGCGCGACCGCATCCGGCGGGTGTTCCGCGCCACCGAAGCCAAGCACGCGATCCTGATCGAGACGCTGGGTTCGATCGAAGCGGTCAAGGCGCTGGGCGCGGCGGCACAGATGCAGCGCAAATGGGAGGAAGTGGTCGACTACGTCGCGAAAGAGAGCCTGGGCACCCGCTTCATTTCCTCGTTTGCGGTGAATTTTTCAGCCTGGGTGCAGGCCATGGTCGGCGTGGCGACGCTCGCGGTCGGCGTCTACCTGGTGGCCGACAACCAGCTCACCACCGGCGCCCTGATCGCCTGCACCATCATTGCCGGCCGCGCGCTCGCGCCACTCGCGACGGTGGCGTCGCTACTCACCCGCTACCACCAGTCGATGAGCGCGCTCGCGGCGCTGAACAGGATCATGGAAGCGCCGCGCGAGCGGCCGCGCGACCAGAGTTTCGTGCATCGCCCCGGGCTGGGCGGGAACATCCGATTCCAGAACGTCGCGTTCAAGTATCCGGGCAGCGAGCTCGAGGCGCTCACCGGCGTGAGCTTTGCGATCCGTGAAGGCGATCGTGTCGGCATCATCGGGCGCATCGGCTCGGGCAAGACGACGCTGGCCAAGCTCCTGGTGGCCCTCTACCACGCACAGGACGGTTCCATCCTGGTTGACGGCACCGACATCCGCAGCATCGACCCGGTCGACCTGCGACGCGCAGTCGGCTACCTGCCGCAGAACATTGCGCTGTTCGCCGGCAGCGTGCGCGACAATCTGCTGGTGGGCGCCCCCGGTGCCGACGACGCGGCCATACTGCGCGCGGCGTCTCTGGCCGGACTCACCGAGATCGTCAACCGGCACCCCAAGGGCTTCGACATGCCGGTGGGCGAACGCGGCGAAGCACTATCGGGCGGGCAGCGGCAGACGGTTGCGCTGGCCCGCGCACTGATCACGGATCCGCCGATCCTCGTACTCGACGAGCCGACGCATGCGATGGACCACAGCGCCGAGGACCGGCTCAAGGCGCAGATGCAGACCGAACTCACGGGCAAGACGATCATCATCGTCACCCACCGCGAGTCGCTGCTTTCGGTGATCAACACACTGATCGTGATGGATAACGGCCGTGTGGTGGCGGCCGGGCCGAAGGATCAGGTGTTGAAGGCGATCGCCGATGGCAAGGTGAGAACCTCACGATGAGCGACACGCGCGACATGGGCCGTGTTCCCGGGACCACGGCAACGCCCGCCCGACCGCCACGGCTTCCTCCCGCCTGGCGGCCGGAGGAGCTCGCCGCGGACGACGGGGGGCTGAAGCGCTCGCCGCACTGGCTGCTCGCCGTCATCGTTGCATTTTTCCTCGTCGCCGTACTCTGGGCGGCGCTTGCACAGATCGACGAGATCGCACGCGGCGAAGGCCGCGTGATCACGGCCAGCCAGACCCAGACAGTGCAGAACCTTGAGGGCGGCATCATCGAGAAGATCCTGGTACAGGAGGGCGAAGCGGTGAAGAAAGACCAGGTCCTGTTCCAGCTCGACCGCGTGCGTTTCGCCTCAGCGTATCGCGAGGGGCGCCAGGGTGAGCTCGGATTGCGGGCGAAGGTCGCACGCCTCGGCGCGGAGGTACAGGGAAGCGCGCTGCGCATGCCCGCCGAGGTTCTGAAGAGCGCGCCGGATCTGGCCGAAAATGAAATTGCCGTGCACCGCGCACGGCTCGCCGACCTCGCCGGACGGAATGCCGTCCTGAAGGAGCAGCTGGCGCAGCGCTCCCAGGAACTGGTCGAGCTGCGGTCCCGACAAGACCGCACGCGGGAACAGTTCGAGATCCTGACCCGGGAAATGGCCATCACCGCCCCGATGGTGAAGGCAGGGGCAGTATCCGAAGTCGAGTTACTGCGCCTGCAGCGCGAATCGACACGCATCCGCACCGAGCTCGATGCGGCGACGCTGGCGATCCCGCGCGTGCAATCGACGATCGAGGAAGCGCGGCGCAAGATTCAGGACAACGAGACGCAGTTCCGCAGCCAGGCGGCTGGTGAGCTTTCTGCGGCAAGAAACGAACTGGCGAAAGTCGCCGAGACGGTCCCGGGCCTCGAAGACCGGATGGACCGCACCCTGGTTCGCTCGCCCGTGAACGGCGTGGTGAAGACCATCGCCAACAAGACGACCGGCGGCGTGGTGCAGCCCGGCACGACGATGGCCGAGATCGTGGCGGTGGAGGATTCGCTGCTGGTCGAGGCACGCATCCGGCCCCAGGACATCGCATTCGTTTCGGTCGGACAGAAAGCCACGGTCAAGCTGGCGGCATACGATTACTCGATCTACGGCGGGGTGGAGGGAAAGCTTGTGTACGTCAGCGCGGACTCGATCCAGCCGGCATCACAGGCAGGGCAGGCGCCCGAACCCTATTACCTTGCCCATGTGCGAACGGCCAAGCCCGGGATCGAATACCGCGGCAAACTGCTGCCGGTCATTCCGGGGATGACCGGACAGATCGACGTTCTCACCGGCCGGCGCAGCGTGCTGCACTACCTGCTCAAGCCGGTCAACAAGACACTGCAGCGCGCTCTTACCGAGCGGTGAGCGCACGCTGAGTACGCACTCCATTACTGGAACCCCATGACCCGCATTCCCGGCACGCGCTTCCTTCACTCCCCCGGCCCCACGCACATTCCGGAGGAAGTGCTCAATGCCATGCATCGCCAGCCCATGGATCATGGCGATCCGCGGCTGGATCAGGTGATCGCCGCCATCGAGGACGGCATCAAGCGGCTGCTGCAGACACGTGATTCGGACGTGTACATGTTCGCATCGAACGGCCACGGTGCCTGGGAAGCGACGATAGAAAACCTGCTGGCGCCGGGACAGGCGGTGCTGATCCCGGGGACGGGGCATTTTTCCGAGTCCTGGGCGGTGCAGACCGAAGCGCTGGGACGGCGGGTGGTTCGCACCCCGTTCCGGGAGGGTTATCCGATCGATGCAAACGAAGTAGAGCAGGCGCTGCGCGCCGACACACGCCACGAGATCGTTGCCGTGTTCGCGGTACACACCGACACGGCAAGCAGCAGCACCAGCGACCTCGCCGCGCTGCGCGCCGCGATTGACGCGGCCGGACACCCGGCGCTGTTCGTGGTCGACGTGGTGGCCTCGCTCGCGGCGGCCCCGTTCGCCATGGATGCCCTGGGTGTCAACGTGGCGGTCGGCGCCTCCCAGAAGGGCCTCATGTCACCACCGGGGATGGGATTCGTCGCCGTCGACCGGCGCGCCGGCGAGATCGCGGCGAAGAATGCCGCACCGTCGTTCTATTGGGACTGGGGCCGGCGCAAATCGGAACTCAGCTACAGGAAATTTTGCGGCACGCCGCCGCAGAACCTGCTGTTCGGCATCGAGGCCGCCATGGGTCTGCTGTTTCGCGAAGGACTGGATGCGATCATCGCGCGTCATGCGCTGCTGTCCCGCGCGGTGCAGGCCGCCGTCGAGTGCTGGAGCCAGGACGGTGCGGTGACTTTCCATTGTCGTGTACCGGCCGCCCGCTCCGTCTCGGTCACCACGATCGCAGTGCGCGAAGGCATCGATCCGGAGGCTCTGCGTAGCGTCGCACGCGAGCGCTTCCAGGTTGCCGTGGCCGGCGGCCTGGGACCGCAGACAGGACGCGCCTTTCGCATCGGACATCTGGGCGACGTCAATGCCGCGATGATTCTCGGCTGCCTCGCCGGCGTCGAGGCGGCCATGACGGTCCAGGGCATACCCTACGGTCGCGACGGACTGCAGAAGGCGGTCGCCTGCCTGGCCGCAGGCTGACCCGCCGCCTCGGCCAGGCTTCCTCAGTTCAGGGAAACATCCGCCAGCGCCAGGCGCAGCGTCGCCAGCATGGCGTCGATCTCATCCCGGGTCACATTCAGCGCCGGCATGAAACGCAGGCTTCCCGGCCGTGGCGAATTGATGAGCAATCCGCGCGTCCGCGCCGCATCGACCACCCCTGACCCGAGGGGGCTGCCGAGTTCAAGCGCGACCAGCAGTCCCTGGCCACGCACCTCGCCCAGGCTGCGCTCCCCCGACAGCGCGCGCAGTTGGCTCATCAGGTAGTCGCCGTTCTCCGCGACCCGTGCCAGAAATTCCGGCCGCGCAACTTCGCCGACGACGGCCAGGCCCACCGCCGTCATCAGCGGGTTGCCGTTGTAGGTCCCGCCCTGATCGCCGGGTTCGAAACAGCAGACGTTTTCCCTGGCGATCAGCGCACCCAGCGGCACCCCGCCGCCAAGGCCCTTGGCCAGCGTCATGATATCGGGCCGCACGCCCGTGTGCTCCCAGCAGAACATCTTGCCGGTGCGCCCGATCCCGGTCTGGATCTCGTCGAAGATCAGCAGGATTCCGGCCTCGTGCGCCAGCGCGTGCAGTTCCCGCAGGAAGCCGCTCGAGAACGGCACGACACCAGACTCGCCCTGGATCGGCTCGAGCATCACGGCCACGGTCTCGGGCCTGATCGCGGCGCGCACCGCGCTGATGTCGTTCATTTTCAGCTTGCGGAATCCGGACACTTTCGGCTCGAAGAGCTTCTCCCACTGCGGCTTGCCGGACGCGGACATCGTGGCAAGCGTCCGGCCATGGAAGGCATTTTCGAACGTGAGGATTTCGAAGGCGCCGTTGCGGTTCCTCGCTCCCCACTTGCGCGCCAGCTTGATCGCGCCCTCGTTGGCCTCCGCGCCGCTATTGGTGAAAAACACCTTCTCCATTCCGGAGAGCGCCGCGAGGCGTGCGGCGAGCCCGCGCATCGGCGCGTTGTAATACGCCGGACTCACGTTGATCACGAGGGCCGCCTGTGCGGCCAAGGCGTCCTGGATGAGACGCGGCGAGTGTCCGAGGCAATTCACCGCCCAGCCCTGGATGAAATCGAGATACCGGCGACCATCGGCGTCGTACAGCCACGAGCCCTCGCCCCGGACAAACTCCACGTCCGGCCGGTCGGTAATGAACATCAGTGCATCTGCTTTCTGCATGGGATCCTCCGCAAAAAAGAAAAAGCCCCGGACCTTGCGGTCAGGGGCTTTGGGGTAAC
The DNA here is from genome assembly GCA_963844255.1 of uncultured beta proteobacterium. GTDB lineage: Bacteria > Pseudomonadota > Gammaproteobacteria > Burkholderiales > SG8-39 > SZAS-79. The sequence goes on along the minus strand of CAWJNP010000001.1, from coordinate 169,520 downwards.
GTTGTCTTGCCGGGTTACGCTACTGTGCCTCGCATGGCCGCATGTCGTCGTCGCGCGACGCGTCGCACGCGGCGGACTGCGACTGCATGGGCTGTCTGATTGAACATGCCGGCAGTCTAGCGCGGAAGATCCGAGCTGCCCATCAGAAATTCGTCCACGGCGCGGGCGCATTGCCGGCCCTCGCGGATCGCCCAGACCACCAGAGACTGGCCGCGGCGAATGTCGCCCGCGGCAAACACCTTGGATACCGAGGTGGCGTAGCAGCCCTGCCCGTCGGTGCCGGCCTTCGCGTTCCCGCGGGCATCCTTCTCGATCCCGAAGGACTCGAGCATGGACTGCACGGGAGACACAAAGCCCATCGCGAGGAGCACGAGATCCGCGGGCATCTCGAACTCCGAGCCCGGCACCTCCTGCATCTTTCCATCCTTCCACTCGACGCGCGCGGCAACGAGTTTGGTCACCTTGCCGCCCTCACCGACCAGGCGCTTGGTCGCGACCGCCCAGTCCCGCTCGGCGCCTTCTTCGTGCGAAGAAGAGGTGCGCAGGCGCTGCGGCCAATAGGGCCAGACCGGATTCTTGTCGAGATCGGGCGGCATGGGCAGAAGCTCGAACTGCGTGACCGAAGCGGCACCGTGCCGGTTGGAAGTGCCGACGCAGTCGGAGCCGGTATCGCCACCGCCGATGACCACGACATGCTTGTCGGTCGCCCAGAGTTCTGCAACCTTGCGATCGCCAGCCACGCGTCGGTTCTGAAGCGGCAGGAAATCCATCGCGAAGTGGACACCTTCCAGCTCTCGTCCCGGTACGGGCAGGTCGCGCGGTTGCTCGGCGCCGCCCGCGAGCACAACCGCATCGAACTCGTCCGCGATCGTCGCGGGATCGAGATACTTGGCCGAAGGATTGCCCGCACCCACGGGTGCCGTGCCGACGACGTGATTGGTCCTGAACTCCACGCCCTCGGCCTGCATCTGCTCGATGCGCCGGTCGAGCAGGCCTTTTTCCATCTTGAAGTCAGGGATCCCGTAGCGCAGCAGGCCCCCGATGCGGTCGTTCTTCTCGAACAACACGACGGCATGCCCTGCACGTGCGAGTTGCTGGGCCGCCGCCAGGCCGGCCGGGCCCGAACCGACCACGGCGACGCGCTTCCCGGTCTTCGCCGCCGCCGGCAGGGGCTTGACCCAGCCTTCGTCCCACGCCCGATCGATGATCGCATGCTCGATCGACTTGATACCGACCGGGTCGTTGTTGATCCGCAGCGTGCACGCTTCCTCGCACGGCGCGGGACAGACCCGGCCCGTGAACTCGGGAAAATTATTGGTCGAATGCAGCGTCTCGATCGCACGCTTCCAGTCGGCCTTGTAAACGAGATCGTTGAAGTCAGGAATGATGTTGTTCACCGGGCACCCGCTCATGCAGAACGGGATGCCGCAGTCCATGCAGCGCGCTCCCTGAACCTTGGCCTCGTTTTCACCAAGGTGCAGGACGAACTCACGATAGTGCTTCGTGCGTGCCTCGGGCGCCTCCGCCGCTTCGTTCAGCCGTTGGTACTCGAGAAAACCCGTGATTTTGCCCATTGCTGCGTACCTTCTGTCCAGATTCCGGGAATCGACAAGGGGGCGGCGCCCCCTTGTCCGCTACTCAGCGCGGTTAAGCTGCCGCCTTGCTTCGGCTCGCTGCAAGCTCGGCGAGCGCGCGACGATACTCCTTGGGGAACACCTTGACGAAGCGCTGGCGATACTCGCCCCACTTGTCCAGGAGTTTCTGTGCCTGACGGCTGCCGGAGTACCGGACATGCTTTTCGATCATGCCGAGCAGCACGACCTCGTCGGACTCACCAAGATGCCAGATGTCGCGACTGATCTTCGCTTGTTGCTCTGACTCGGTCAGCACCGGCTCGAGATCGACCATCGCGGCATTGCAGCGCTTGACGAACTCGCCATCCTCGTCAAGCACGTACGCGATACCGCCGGACATGCCGGCCGCGAAGTTACGCCCCGTGGTTCCAAGGACGACCACGGTACCTCCGGTCATGTACTCGCAGCCGTGGTCACCGATACCCTCGACCACGGCATGTGCGCCCGAGTTGCGCACGGCGAAACGCTCGCCCGCAACGCCCCGGAAATACGCTTCGCCCGCAAGAGCTCCGTACAGAGCAACGTTGCCCGTGATGATGTTTTCGGTCGGTTCGCCACGGAATTTCGGCGATGGCTGTACCGAAATCCGCCCGCCGGACAGACCCTTTCCGCAGTAGTCGTTGGTGTCACCGATGAGCTCGATGGTGACACCCTTGGAAAGGAACGCGCCGATGCTTTGTCCCGCCGTTCCCGCAAAGCGGATCCGGATGGTGTCGTCCGGCAACCCTTCGTGTCCGTACTTGCGTGCAATCTCGCCCGAGAGCATGGTGCCCACCGTGCGGTTGATGTTGCGGATCGGCATGTCGATCGAGACCTTTTCGCCGCGCTCCAGCGCGGGTTGCGCCAGTTCGATCAGACGATGGTCGATCGCACGGTCCAGGCCATGATCCTGCTGCTCGACGTGGAAGCGCGGCACTTCCGCCGCGATCGTCCGGCATGTGGAAGATCCGGGAGAAATCGAGTCCCCGCGCCTTCCAGTGCTCGATGCCTTTCCTGGTTTCGAGCAGATCCACGCGACCGATCAACTCGTTGATCGTGCGCGCGCCGAGCTGCGCCATGATCTGGCGCGCTTCCTCGGCGACGAAGAAAAAGAAGTTGATCACGTACTCCGGCTTGCCGGTGAACTTGCGCCGCAATACGGGGTCCTGCGTCGCCACCCCGACCGGGCAGGTGTTGAGGTGGCACTTGCGCATCATGATGCACCCCTCGGTTACCAGCGGCGCAGTGGCAAAACCGAATTCGTCGGCACCAAGAAGCGCGCCGATGACGACATCGCGGCCGGTCTTCATCTGGCCATCGACTTGAACGGCAATCCTGCCGCGCAGCCTGTTCAGCACCAGGGTCTGCTGCGTTTCCGCCAGCCCCAGTTCCCAGGGCGTACCTGCGTGCTTGATCGAAGACCAGGGAGATGCGCCGGTACCACCGTCGTGACCGGAAATCGTCACATGGTCGGCCTTGGCCTTCGCCACGCCCGCGGCGACCGTTCCCACGCCGTCTTCCGATACGAGTTTCACGCTGATCGAGGCGCGGGAGTTCGCGTTCTTCAGATCGTGGATCAGCTGCGCAAGATCCTCGATCGAGTAGATGTCATGGTGCGGCGGCGGGCTGATGAGTTCCACGCCAGGCGTCGAATAGCGCAGCAGCGCGATGTACTCCGACACCTTCTTGCCGGGAAGCTGGCCGCCCTCGCCGGGCTTGGCGCCCTGCGCCATCTTGATCTGGATCTGCTCGGCGGACGCGAGATACTCCGCCGTGACGCCAAAGCGCCCCGAAGCGACCTGCTTGATCTTCGACTTCAGCGAATCGCCTTCCTTCAGGATGATGTCGCTCTCGACGCGATCCTTGCCCAGCCGCGAGGCAAGGGTCTCGCCCAGCTTGATCGGCGCATAGCGGTTGCGGTCTTCGCCGCCCTCGCCGGTATTCGACTTGCCGCCGATCCGATTCATCGCCACCGCGAGCGTGGTGTGCGCCTCGGTTGAGATCGAACCCAGCGACATGGCGCCGGTGACGAACCGCTTCACGATTTCCGAAGCGGGCTCGACTTCCTCGATGGGCACGGCGTTCGCAGGGTCGAACCGGAATTCGAACAGGCCGCGGAACGTCATGTGCCGACGCGACTGGTCGTTGATGATCTGCGCGTATTCCTGATACGTCTGGAAGGAATTGCTGCGCGTCGAGTGCTGCAGCTTCGCGATCGCATCGGGCGTCCACATGTGTTCCTCGCCGCGCACCCGGAATGCATATTCGCCCCCGGTTTCCAGCGCGTTGGCCAGCACCGGGTCGCGTCCGAACGCCGCCTTGTGCGAGTGGATCGCTTCTTCGGCTACCTCAAAGAGGCCGATTCCCTCGACGTGCGAGGCGGTGCCCGTGAAGTACTTGTCGATCAGCGCGCGCGACAGACCGACGGCCTCGAAGATCTGCGCGCCGGTATACGACATGTAGGTCGAGATTCCCATCTTCGACATGACCTTGCGCAGTCCCTTGCCGATCGCCTTCACGAAGTTCTTGATCGCCTTGTAGCCGGCGTCCCGGTCGGACGCGTCCGCATTCAGGGCAAGCAGGGTCTCCAGCGCGAGGTAGGGATGGACGGCTTCCGCGCCGAAACCGGCAAGCAACGCAAAGTGATGGACCTCCCGCGCCGAACCGGTTTCGACCACGAGTCCGGCGCTGGTGCGCAGGCCCTTGATGGTCAGGTGCTGGTGGATCGCCGACAAGGCGAGCAGCGCGGGGATCGCAACGTGCTCGGCATCGACCTTCCGGTCAGAGATGATGATGATCGAATCGCCCGAACGCACCGCGTCCTCGGCCTGTGCCGCAAGCGAAGCGAGCCTTGCCTCGATGGCCTCCTTGCCCCACGCCGCCGGATAGCAGATGTCCAGTTCGCACGCGCGGAACTTGCCGTCGGTATAGCGCTCGATGTGGCGGATCTTCTCCATCTCGTAGAAGTCGAGGATCGGCTGCCCGACTTCCAGGCGTATAGGCGGATTCATCTCGTCGATGCCAAGCAGGTTCGGCTTGGGGCCGATGAACGACACCAGCGACGTGACCAGTTCCTCGCGGATCGGGTCGATCGGCGGATTCGTCACTTGCGCAAAGAGTTGCTTGAAATAGTGGTACAGCGTCTTCGACTTGTCCGACAGCACAGCCAGCGGCGAGTCGTTGCCCATCGATCCGGTCGGCTCCTCGCCGTTCGCCGCCATCGGGGCCATGATGAATTTCAGGTCCTCCTGCGTATAGGCGAACGCCTGCTGGCGATCCAGCAGGGGCACGGACGAACGCTCGGGTTGCTGGCGGTCGGATTCGACGTCATCCAGACGCACGCGGATCCGCTCCATCCACTCGCGGTAGGGTTTGGCCGCGGCGAGTGTGTCCTTGAGTTCCTTGTCATCGATGATGCGGCCTTTCTCGAGATCGACGAGGAACATCTTGCCCGGCTGCAGGCGCCATTTCTTGACGATCCTCTCTTCCGGGATCGGCAGGCAACCGCATTCCGATCCCATGATCACGAGGTCATCGTCGGTGACGATGTAGCGCGCCGGCCGCAGGCCGTTGCGATCGAGAGTGGCACCGATCTGGCGCCCGTCGGTGAACGCGATCGCCGCCGGTCCGTCCCAGGGCTCCATCATCGCGGCATGATATTCGTAGAATGCCCGTCGGCTGGGGTCCATCAGGGTATGCGCTTCCCATGCTTCGGGAATCATCATCATCACCGAGTGGGCGATCGAATAGCCCGCGCGCAGGAGAAGTTCCAGAGCGCAGTCGAACGAGGCCGAATCCGACTGGCCCTCATAAATCAGCGGCCAGAGCTTGTCGAGATCGCGCCCCAGGATCGGCGACGAAATCGCACCCTGCCGCGCGCTCAGCCAGTTGACGTTTCCGCGCAACGTGTTGATCTCGCCGTTGTGGGCGATCAGCCGGAACGGGTGCGCCAGCTGCCAGGTCGGGAAGGTGTTGGTCGAAAACCGCTGGTGCACAAGGGCAAGCGCTGACACGAAGCGCGGATCCTGCAGGTCCTTGTAGTACGCGCCGACCTGGTTGGCGAGCAGCATCCCCTTGTAAACGATCGTGCGCGCCGACATCGAGGGCACGTAGTACTCCATGCCGTGCGCGAGTTTGAGCGCACGTATCGCGTGGCTGGCGGACTTGCGGATGATGTAGAGTTTTCTTTCCAGGGAGTCGGTGACCGTGACCCCCGCGCCACGGCCGACGAAGACCTGGCGGATGACGGGCTCGATCTTCTTGACCGATTCGCCAAGGCCGCTGTTGTCGCATGGCACATCGCGCCAGCCCAGCAATACCTGTCCTTCTTCCTTGATCGCGCGTTCGATCTCGTATTCACAGGCGATCCGGGAGGCGGGCTCCTGCGGCAGAAAAACCAGCCCGACGCCGTAGCTTCCCGCCGGCGGAAGGATCACATCCTGCTTCGCGAGCTCCTCGCGGAAAAACTGATCCGGGATCTGCAGCAGAATCCCCGCGCCGTCACCCGCAAGCGGGTCTGCACCGACTGCGCCCCGGTGCGTGAGGTTTTTCAGGATCGTCAGCCCCTGCTCGACGATTGCGTGGCTTTTGGCTCCCTTGATATTCGCAACAAAGCCGACGCCACAGGCGTCGTGTTCGTTGGCCGGGTCGTACAGACCCTGTGCTGCGGGCGGATGCGCGTATGCCACGATAAACCTCTGAATTTTAAAGGAGCCAAGTCCGGATTGCGGCCCCGCACAAAAGAGACAGGCGAACCGCGAAATATACTCTGGCAATCCTGCGGCTTCAAGGGCTTAGGCCGCTGGAGCCCGTTCCTGCGCTAAGCGGGCAGGTCTGTGGCGGCCGTGCAGGCCTGCAGGGTCTGGCTGACGGGCGCTTCGGGCAGGTCACCGCGCAGGACCGCCGAACCGAGTCGCTCGAGCAGCACGAAACGAACCTTCCCGCGCGCCGCCTTCTTGTCCACCGCCATGAGGTCGAGGTAGCGCGCAACAGACAGCGAAACGGGGCCGGCCACGGGCAGCCCGGCGCGCGCCACCAGAGCCCGGACCCGGGCGGCGTCCTCCGCCGCGATCATGCCGAGCCTTGCGGACAGGTCCGCTGCCATCACCATGCCCGCCGCAACGGCTTCGCCGTGCACCCAGTGCCCGTAGCCCATTCCGGATTCGATGGCATGTCCGAAGGTATGGCCGAAATTGAGGAGCGCGCGCTCGCCGCTCTCGCGCTCGTCGGCGGCGACCACCTGTGCCTTGATTTCGCAGCTGCGCACCACCGCATGGGTCAGCGCGTCCGGGTCGCCCGCCAGAAGCGCCTCCATGTTCGACTCGAGCCACTCCACGAACCCGGCATCACGGATGAATCCGTGCTTGATGACCTCCGCAAGGCCTGCGCGCAATTCCCTCATCGGCAGAGTGGCGAGCGTGGCAACGTCTGCGATCACTGCAAGCGGCTGATGGAAAGCGCCCACCATGTTCTTGCCCAGAGGATGGTTGACCGCCGTCTTTCCGCCGACCGAGGAGTCGACCTGCGCAAGCAGCGTTGTCGGCACCTGGATGAAAGGGACGCCTCGCTGATACACCGCAGCGGCAAAACCGGCAATGTCACCCACCACGCCGCCACCGAGCGCGACGATTCTGGTCTGTCTGTCGCAGCGTCCCTGCAGCAGTGCGTCGAATATCAGGTTCAGCGTAGACCAGGTCTTGTGCTCTTCGCCGTCCGGCAGCACGACTTCGAGCACTTCGGCTCCCGCCTCGCGCAGGATCCGTGCGACCCGCGCCAGATACAAGGGCGCAACGACTGTGCTCGTCACAAGCGCCACCTTATGCCCGGAAACATAAGGCTCGAAGACCGCCGGATCGTCTATCAACCCAGCGCCCACATCGATGGGATACGAACGATCGCCCAGTGCTACGCTGATACGTGCCATTGCTCGGCCAGTGTGGAAAGGATCTGTTTGAGGAGAATCTGCACGCCCTGCCGGCCGGTATCGACGATGAGGTCGGCCACTTCGCCGTACAGGGGGTCGCGTTCGGTGAATAACTCCTCGAGACGTCCGAGCGGATCCGGAGTTGCAAGGAGCGGCCTGTTCTTGTCGTGCCGGGTACGGATGTACAGGTCGCGCGGCTGGGCACGCAGGTAGATGACCACGCCACGAGTCGACAAGTTCCTGCGGTTGTCCTCACGCAGGACCGCGCCGCCGCCTGTTGCAAGCACGATTCCGGAGCGCGCCGTGAGTTCATCGAGGACGGCCGCTTCACGCAGTCGGAACCCCGCTTCGCCCTCGATCTCGAAGATGACCGGAACCTTGACCCCGCAGCGCGCTTCGAGTTCGTGGTCTGCATCGACGAACGCCCGGTTCAGACGCGAGGCGAGCAGACGCCCGACGGTTGTCTTGCCCGCGCCCATCATGCCCACGAGGAAAATGTTGCCGCTGCCTTTCACCGCGATATTGTAACTATTGCCTGCCTCTGCGGGCGCGATGGAGATCCACGAAATGCAAAGGCCGGGACGCGCCCGGCCTCTGTTCTGATTGCCCGGGTAGACCGGGACTATCGCACCGTCAGTCGCTCGCTGACGACACGCGGCGTGATGAACACCAGCAGTTCGGTCTTGCGCGTCGCGCGCGTGGTGTTCCTGAAGAAGAAGCCGATGTAGGGCAATTCGCCAAAGAACGGAACCCGCGTCAGATCCTGGCGCTCGCTCTCTTCGTAGATTCCGCCAATCACCACCGTGCCGCCGTTCTCGACGAGTACTTCCGTCTTCACGTGCTTGGTATTGATCTGGACCCCCGCGGTCGTGGTCGCGCCCGGTTCATCCTTGTTCACGTCCAGGCTCATGATCACGTTGCCTTCGGGCGTGATCTGCGGCTTGACCTTGAGCGACAGGTTGGCCTTGCGGAACGCGGTCGACGTCGCGCCCGAGGACGACGCCTGCTGGTACGGGATTTCCGTGCCCTGTTCGATGATCGCCTCCACCCCGTCCGCGGTCAGCACCCGCGGGCTGGCTACTGTCTTGCCCTTGCCGTCGGCTTCCAACGCGGTGATTTCGGCCGAAAGCATGCGCGTGAAGGTGCTGTTGAACAGGATGAAGGAGAACGCACCGGCGCTGAAGTTGTTGAAACCTGACGCCGGCAGGTTGACGTTCTGCACGGTCGTTGTTCCCGCCGTGGCGATTGAGCCCGTATTCGCGCCGAGTTGATCCAGGGTAGAGCCTGCCGTGACACCGAGGTTCCGCTGCGCCGGACCACCGTTGAACAGCTGGCTCGGCGCCGTGTTGTACCCGAGCCTGGCGCCCAGATTCTTCGAAAAACTGTCGTCGGCGATTACGATCCGCGCTTCGATGACCACTTGGCGGACCGCAACATCGATCTTTGAAATCAGCTTGCGCACTTCTTCGAGCCGGCTCGGGACGTCCTGAACGAACAGCGTGTTTGTCCTGGTATCAACCACTGCGCTGCCGCGCTTGGAGAGTATGGGCTGAGTCTTGTCTGACAGCAGCTTCTGAACGTCGGAGGCCTTCTGGTAATTCATCTGGAAGGACTCGGTGCGCGTCGCTTCCAGTTCGCCGATCTGCTGCTGCGCCTCCAGAGCCAGTTTCTCCCGTGTGGCGAGCTCGTCTCTCGGGGCGACCCAGATGACGTTGCCGTTCTTGCGCATGTCCAGACCACGCGTCTGGAGGATGATGTCCATGGCCTGATCCCAGGGCACGTCTTTGAGGCGAAGGGTGATGTTGCCCGAGACCGTATCGCTGGTGATGATGTTCAGGTCGGTGAAATCGGCGATCACGTTGAGAACCGCGCGAACCTCGACGTTCTGGAAGTTCAGCGACAGCTTCTCGCCGGTGTACCGACCGCGCTGTGCTGCCGCGCTGCCCGGCGTGACCGGCTTTACTTCAACCACGAACTGCGTGTCGGTCTGATAGGCGTTGTGCTCCCACAGCCCCTTGGGCTCGATCACCATGCGCACATTGTCGCCCTGCGCATAGGTATTGATCGTCTGCACCGGCGTCGCGAAATCGACGACATCGAGGCGCTTGCGCAGGTTGTCGGGAAGCGCCGTCTTGACGAACTCGACCACGATGTTCTGGCCCTGCTGGCGGATATCGATGCCGGTGCTGGTGTCGGCGAGATCAACGACGATCCGTCCTTCGCCCGCGCGTCCCCTGCGGAAATCGATGTCCCGGATCGCGTGCCCCGAATCGGAGCGGCTTTCGGCAAAATGTGCCACGCCGCTGCCGGCCGTGGCGGGCAGGGAGGTCAGCGTAATGATCAGATTGTTGCCCTCGATGACGGCGTCGTGCGCAACCGAACGGCGCAGATTGAGCACCAGGCGCGTCTTGCCGACGCCCTGCACCAGATTCATGCTGCGCAGCTCGCCTTCCCCGATGTCCTGCGAAGTGCGCCCGAGATTGTTGGTGGTGGCGGCGAAGTCGAACGCGATCCGGGCCGGGCTGGCGACCGTGAAGTTCGGCGGCATGCTCTTGAGCGGTGCCTTGGTCTGGATGCGAACCGTAACCTTGCCACCCTGCTGCGTGACATTGAAGGCTTCAATGCTGTTCGCCTGGGCGAGCGCCGCTCCAGTTCCGGCGAACCACAGCGCAACCGCAAAAAGCGCGCCAAATATTCGCGCAGGAAGAAATCCATTGGTCATCGTTGTGCCTCCACCAGTTGCAGCGAGCTGTTGCGTTCAACCCAGTCTCCGCCGCCGTCCTGCACGAGCTCTTTGAACTTGATCTCGGTTTCGTCTATCGCCGTAATCACGCCGAAGTTCAGCCCCATGTAATTGCCTTTCTTAACCCGGAAAAGATTGCTGCCCGCCCTTACCAGGCCGTAGGTTTGCTTGTCCTGACTCAGCGTGCCGACCATGCGCAAGGTTTCGACCGCAAAGGCTTCAAGCGCCTCCTTGGGGCGGTTCAGGTCCGGCTTGAGCCCGGTTGCGCTGGCAGACACCGATCCGGACGCCACAACTTCGAGGCGGGAAGACTTGAACGGATCGACCTCGTCGACCGCCTTGTACGGTACCGGTTCGTAGGGCTTTACCTGGGGCAGGGGATCGACTTTGCCGCGCAGATCCTTGGTGAGCTGGTTGAGTTCCTGTTTGAGGTCCCCGTATTGCTCTCCGCCGCAGGCGGCCAGCGCCAGAGTAGCCATCGCAGCAGCACAAATGCGCAACACGGCGGCACTCATTTCTTCGCCCCCTTGGGCGCGCCTTTGGCCGATTTACGCTGTGCTGCAACTTCTTCATCGTCGAGGTAGCGGAACGTGCGCGCTATCGCGTCCATCTGAAGATTGCCCTCCTTGGTCGCCTCGATCTTGACGTCGCTCAAGGTCACGATGCGCGACAATTTCCCGAGGTCACTCGCGAACGCACCCATGTCGTGATAGTTGCCGACCACGCGTACCTGGATCGGCATTTCCGAGTAGAACTCCTTCTTCGACTCGGCACCGGCAGGCTTGAACAATTCGAACTGAAGACCGCGTCCGAGCCCAGCCTGGTTGATGTCAACCAGCAGCGCATCCATCTGCGCGCGGTTCGGCAGTTGCTTGAGCAGCGCGCCGAAGGAAACGCCGATCTCACGGAGCTGCTGCTTGTGCAGGTCGAGGTTCACCGCCTGCGTTTTCTTGTTCAGATACTCGGTCTTGAGCTGCGCTTCCTTTTTCTTGCCGGTTTCCAACTCTTCAAGCTGTACCTGCCAATCCAGGAAATAGGCACCTGCAATGATGCCCACGAGGATCGCAATCAACGCCGCCAGTTTCGGGATCGCCGGCCAGGTTCCCGGATCCTGAGGATTGAGGTACTTGAAGTCCTCGACAAACTTGTTGATGTTGATCGCCATGGGCTAGCCCTTTTTCGCCGCAGCATTGCCTGCGGGCGCCTTGCCGGCTGCGCCAGCGTCCGCCGCCTGCGCACGCTTGAGCTGAAGCTCAAGATTGAACTCGGCCACGCGCTTGCCACCGACCACGGACGCCTTGATCTCGTTCAGCTTTGGCGCCTCCAGCCAGGGCGAAGACTCCACGTTGCGCATCAGGGTCGAAACGCGCGCATTCGACTGTGCATAACCGAGCAGAGTGACGCGATTCCCCGTCTGGGTGACGGAACGCAGATAGACTCCGTCGGGCATCTGTTCCACCAGCTGGTCGAGCAGATACACGGTTTGCGCGCGATCCGCCTGCAGGGTCTCGATCACCTGCTTTCTCGCCAATAGCGCCTGAATCTCGTCCTTGAGTACCTTGATCTCGGCGATTTCCTTGTCCAGCTTGGCCGTTTCCTTGACCAGGAACTCATTCCGGCTGACCTGCTCGCTGACCTGAGCCGCGTTATAGCCGTGGATCAGCAGGACGACCGCCGCGCCGAGCACTGCGGTCATCCCTGCAACGATGAAGAAGTGCTTGCGCGCCGCGTCCCTCCGCTCTTGGCGGTGCGGCAGGAGGTTGATACGGTTCACTGATCGAATCTCCGCATGGCAAGCCCGCACGCAATGATCAGCGAAGGCGCATCAACCATCAGCTTCTTCAGCTGGATCCTCGGGGAGGTTTCCATCGTGGCAAACGGATTGGCCACGATGGTGTTTACCTGGGTGCGGGTGTTCACGACCTCCTCCAGCCCCGCGATCACTGCGGAACCACCGGCGAGCAGTATGTGGTCCACCGAACTGAACTGGGTCGAAGTAAAGAAGAACTGGAGCGCGCGCTGCACTTCCATCGACAGATTTTCCATGAACGGCCGCAGAACCTCGGACTCGTAATCGTCCGGCAGCCCGCCTGACCGCTTGGCGTTCTCTGCTTCCTCAAGGGTCATGCCGTACCGGTTCTGGATGTCGGCCGTCAATTGATTGCCGCCGAACGCCTGTTCGCGCGAATAGACCGACTGGTCGTTGCGCAGGACACTGATCGCCATGACGTTGGCGCCGATGTCGACCACGGCTATGTTCTGGTCCTTGCCGGCGCCCGGCAGACCCTGGCAGACGAGCATCAGGGCCGCCTGCTGTGCGTAGGATTCCACGTCCATGACCGACGCCTTCAGCCCGGCCGCCTCCACTACCGCGATGCGGTCCTCGACCTTTTCCTTGCGGGTCGCCGCAATCAGTACTTCGTCCTCGCCCGGACCCGAGGGGGACGGACCGATGACCTGAAAGTCCAGATTGACCTCTTCGAGGGCGAACGGGATGTACTGGTTCGCCTCGGTCTCGACCTGCAGTTCGAGTTCCTCGTCTCGCAGGCCGGACTGAACGATGATTTTCTTGGTAATTACCGCGCCCGAGGGCACGGCCATCGCCACGTGCTTGGTTCGCGTGGCCATCCGCTTCCAGCCGCGCTTCACCGCCTCGGAGACCGCCTCAAGGTTATTGATATTGCCGTCGGCCACCGCGTCCCGGGGCAAGGATTCAATGGTGTAGCGCTCGACCCGATAGGCGCCTTTGCCAGCATCGACAATTTCCAGCATCTTCACCGATGACGAGCTGATATCCAGCCCGAACAAGGGTGGAGCCTTCGGTTTGAAGATGTCGACTTCCAAGGGAAAATTCCTTTCCGCAATCGCCGTTTAGGCGCACTACGTATAATTTACATTAGATGCTAGCAACAAGCCCCCCACCTGTAAAGTAAATTCTTCACGGTCGGTCAAGGCTTATAATGCCCCCGTCTCCTACCCGTTGCAACCACCTCCCGGCGATGCCGGATCACGTTGATGTGGCTCCGTTTTTTGGCCTTTCCGCTGGCTCTACTCGCGGGTCTTGCGGCGATCGGCGCGTGCGCGGTTGGCCTGGTGGTCGTGCTCGCCTGGCCGAATCTGCCCTCGCTGGAAGCGCTGACCGACTATCAGCCCAAGATCCCGCTTCGCGTCTACACCGCTGAAGGCGTCCTGATCGGGGAGTTCGGCGAAGAACGACGTGCCGTGGTCACCATCGCCGAAGTGCCCGAGGTCCTGAAGCGTTCGATCCTGGCCGCAGAAGACGAGCGCTTCTACCAGCACGCGGGAATCGACTATCAGGGGGTGTTGCGCGCCGCCCTGTCCAACCTGACATCCGGCGGACGCAGGCAGGGCGCCAGCACGATCACCATGCAGGTGGCGAGAAACTTCTTCCTCTCTTCCGAAAAAACGCTGACTCGCAAGCTCTACGAAGCCCTGCTTTCTTTCAAGATCGAGAACAGTCTCAAGAAAGACCAGATACTCGAGCTCTACGTGAACCAGATCTACCTCGGCCAGCGCGCCTATGGATTTGCATCTGCGGCGCAGATCTATTTCGGCAAGTCCCTGGACAAGTTGACCCTGCCCGAAGCGGCCATGCTCGCGGGGCTGCCCAAGGCGCCATCGACGTTCAACCCGGTCGTCAATCCGCAACGTGCCAAGCAGCGCCAGCTCTATGTATTGCGGCGCATGAAGGACCTGGGCCATATCAGCGACCAGCAGTATGCCGAAGCAGCCAGGGCGCCAATGCACGTCAAGCGGGAGGCCAGCGAATTCGCGCTGCATGCCGAACATATTGCCGAGATGGTGCGCCAGGCGGTCCATGACCAGTATCCGAATGAGGTCTATACCCGCGGGTTTCGCGTCTATACGACCATCCGCGTGGCAGATCAGGAAGCTGCATACGCGTCCCTGCGCAAGGGCGTCCTCGACTACGACCGGCGGCATGGATACCGTGGGCCCGAGGCCTACGCGAATCTTGCCGACAACGCAGATCAGGAGGACTACGACGAGGCCCTGGCCGACCATGACGACAACGACAGCCTGCTCGCGGCGCTGGTGCTCTCCGCCAGCGCAAAGGAAGTGCGTGCGGTGGTCCGTTCGGGCGAATCGGTCTCGCTCACGGGGGACGGGCTCAAGTTTGTTGCGCGCTCGCTGGATCCGAAGGCGCTCCCACAGAAGCAGATTCGCCGTGGTTCGATCATTCGTGTACAGCAGGACGACAAGAAGGCATGGCAGATCGTCCAGTTGCCCGAGGCGGAATCGGCCTTCGTGTCCGTCGATCCGAACGATGGTGCGATACGCGCCCTGGTCGGCGGCTTCGATTTCAACCGCAGCAAGTTCAACCATGTCACGCAGGCGTGGCGTCAGCCTGGCTCGTCGTTCAAGCCGTTCATCTATTCCGCGTCCCTCGAAAAGGGCTTCACGCCAGCCACCGTCATCCCCGATGAACCGCTCGTGGTCGAAGCAGACGTCACCGGCAGCCAGCGCTGGGAGCCGAGGAACTACGACGGCAAGTACGATGGCCCGATGCGCATGCGAACCGCGCTCGCCAAGTCAAAGAACATGGTGTCGATCCGCATCCTCAAGGCCATCGGCACGCAGTATGCGCAGGACTACGTCACCCGCTTCGGCTTTGAGGCGGACAAACACCCGCCCTACCTGACCATGGCCCTGGGTGCCGGCTCGGTGACCGCCTGGCAGATGGCGCGCGCCTATTCGGTGTTCGCCAACGGGGGCTATCTGGTTCAGCCTTACTACATACAGCGCATCGTCGACGATCGAGGCAACAGCCTGGGTGTCGCAAATCCGCAACACGCCGGCGACGAGGGCTTGCGGGTGATCGATGTCCGCAATGCGTACATCATGGACAGCATGCTGCAGGACGTGACCCGCTACGGCACGGCGGCACGGGTCGCCAGGCTGGGCCGCAGGGATCTCGCCGGAAAGACCGGCACGACCAACGATTTTCTGGACGCATGGTTCTGCGGCTACTCGCCCGCCCTCGTTGGAATCGCCTGGGTCGGCTTCGACCAGCCGCGCACGCTGGGCCGCAACGAGACCGGTGGATCGGTGGCACTGCCGATCTGGATCGGCTACATGGAAAAGGCGCTCAAAAACATCCCTCAGATTGACAGGGTGCGTCCGGAAGGCATCATCGACATGCGCGTGGACCCCGACGCGCTGGTGCCCAACAGCACCGCGCATCCGGAGTTCTTCTACAAGGAGACGGTGCCGCCCGACCCTGCAGAGCAGGCACCGGCGCAGATCCCACCGCCCGCAGGCGCAGCGCCGCAACCTGCCCCGCGTCCGGCGCCCTCCCTGTAGCCGGAACGGACAGGCGGCCCCGGCCGAGCGCGCCTCAATGCCGCGAAAGAACCACAGTCCCGCCGCTTTGCGCCGCCACCATGCGCGACAGGGCGGCATAGAGTTCGCCGCCGTCGCGGGTATCCACCCAGCGCGCACCATCGTAGAAGAAATGAAAGCCACCCGAAGGCGCCGCCACCCAGATTTCCCGGGCGGCGCTCTGGCGATTGATGATCATCTTGCTGCCGTTCTCGAACTCAAGTTCAAGGACGCCACCCGGTTTCAACTGCAAGTCGACGTCCAGACCCGCCGCGTCCGTTGCGGCCTCGACGGCCGCTTCGACGGCCGCGAGCGTTTCCGAGGCCAGTCGTTCGAACTCCGAATCACTCAGTGCAGGCTTGTCCATTCCGGGCTTGTCCATTCCCACTCGGCCTTCATGCTAGCATCATGATTTTTCGCACACACATGCGGTTCCCCATTGTACTTGCTGTCCTTGCTGCGGCGCTTTCGATCGGGTCACTGACTGCCTGCGGACAGAAGGGTGCGCTCTACCTGCATGACGCTCCGCCACCCGGCCTCAAGGTGCCCAAGCCACCCGTACCGAAGCCGGTTCCCTACCCTGCCGACCCAGCGTCCGATCCGGCCGAGAAGAACTGAGTTCCGACGCCGCCGGCCGAATCCATGACCTTCGAATACCGCAACGGCATCCTGCACGCCGAGGATGTTCCGCTGGACGAGATCGCGCGACGCTTCGGCACGCCGTGTTACGTCTATTCGCGCGACATGATCGAGGCGGCCTATGGGGAATACGCGAGGGCGCTCGCAGGACGTCCCGCGCTGGTCGCGTATTCGGTCAAGGCCAACTCCAACCTCGCGGTCCTCGGCGTGCTGGCCCGCCTTGGGGCGGGCTTCGACATCGTTTCCGGCGGAGAGCTTCAGCGGGTCATTGCGGCCGGCGGAGATCCGAACAAGATCGTGTTCTCAGGCGTGGGCAAGACGGAGTCGGAGATTGCGCAGGCGCTCGAGGCAGGCATCCTGTGCCTCAACCTCGAGTCTGCAACGGAACTGGAGCGGGTCGATGCGGTGGCTGCCCGGCTGGGAAAAGTCGCGCCTATAGCGTTTCGCGTCAATCCGGACGTGGACGCGCGCACGCACCCGTATATCTCCACGGGCCTGAAACAGAACAAGTTCGGCGTTGCCTATGTGGAAGCGGAAGCGCTCTACCGGCAAGCCGCATCCAGGTCCAATGTCCGGGTGGTCGGCGTCGGCTGCCATATCGGTTCGCAACTCACCAGTTCCTCGCCTTTCGCTGCGGCGGCAGAGCGCATGCTCGCGCTGGTCCAGCGTCTGGACGGCGCCGGCATTGCCCTGGAGCACATTGATCTGGGCGGAGGGATCGGCATCCGCTACAAGGACGAAACCCCTGCGCCGATCGCGGCATTTCTCGATGGTGCGCTGGGCATGTTCGCCGGCCGCAGGGAAACCCTGATCGTCGATCCGGGGCGCTCGCTGGTCGGAAACGCGGGCGTGCTGCTTACCCGGATCGAGTATGTGAAGCCGGGCGAAGCCAAAAACTTCCTCATCGTCGACGCGGCAATGAACGACCTCATCCGGCCCGCCCTTTACAAGGCGTGGCACGAGGTGCGGCCGGTTTCAAAAGGCACCGCGCCCGAGGCACTCTACGACGTGGTGGGACCGGTGTGCGAAACGGGCGACTTTCTCGCGCAGGACCGCCGACTGTCGGCCGTTGCTGGAGATCTGCTCGCGGTCATGTCGGCAGGTGCATACGCCATGAGCATGAGTTCGAATTACAACTCCAGACCGCGGGCTGCCGAAGTGCTGGTCGAAGGCTCGTCTGACTTCCTTGTAAGAGAGCGCGAATCGATTGCGGATCTCTTTGCAAAGGAACGGCTTTTGCCGTAGATTTTCCCGGCTTCGCGCAGGCGGTATCCGGTCCCAGCAGACGAACCGGTGCCGACTTCCGGAATGAACGCGAAGCTGAAAACCCTTCGATGCACTTCCCCGAGCAGGATCGCGATGGCCCCCGCTAGCCGACCGAACAAACGCCCGTTCATCATCGCCACCCTGGTCGTCCTGCTTGCCGCGGGCGGTCTGGTGAAATATTTCAAGCCGGATATCTTTGCGAATGAAGGCAAGGCGCAAAAAGGCCCGTCCGGCAAAGGCGGCCGACCCAACGCTGCCGTGCCCGTTTCGATCGCCGAGGTAGAACAGAAGAGCATTCCCATCCGGTTGCAGGCGATCGGTAACGTCGAGGCGTACGCGACCGTGGCACTCAAGGCGCGCGTCGACGGCCAGATCGTCTCGGTGAATTTCCAGGAAGGCAAGCCGGTAAGAAAGGGCGACGTTCTGTTTCAAATCGACTCACGCCCCTTCGAAGCCTCGCTCCGCCAGGCCCAGGCGACGCTGGCCCGCGATTCGGCGCAACGCGACCAGGCGCGCTCGCAGGAACGTCGCTACCTGGAGCTGCTGGAAAAGAACTTCGTTTCCAAGGAGGCTTATGCGCAGATACGTACAAACGCCGACACCGCCGAGGCCGTGGTGAAGGCCAGCCAGGCGCAGATCGAAAACGTAAAGCTCAACGTTGAATACAGCACGATCCGCTCGCCGATCGATGGTTACGCCGGCAAAGTGCTGCTTCAGAACGGCAACATGGTGAAGGCTAACGATACGAGTCCATTGGTCGTGGTGAACCAGGTAAAGCCGATCTATGCGACTTTTTCCGTCCCCGAACAGAGCCTGCCCCTGATCCGCCGCCAGATGGCCGGTGGAGAACTCGTCGTTGAAGTATCGCCTCCCAATTCGGACCACGCCGCGGGCAAGGTCATCGCGGCTGGCAAACTCACGTTCGTGGACAACAGCGTGGACGCGACCACCGGAACGATCAAGCTGAAGGCAAGCTTCGAAAACAAGGATGGCGCCCTATGGCCCGGGCAGTTCGTCACCGTCAACCTGCGACTCCAGGAACAGGACGATGCGCTGGTAGTGCCGTCGACTGCCGTTCAGACCGGACCGAAGGGCCAGTTCGTGTTTGTCCTCAAGCCCGACATGAGTACCGAGGTTCGTCCGGTAACCGTCGCGCGTACCGTGGGCATGGATTCGGTCGTCGCGAAGGGGCTCGCGAAGGCCGAGAAAGTGGTGACCCGGGGGCAGTTGCGCATCGTGCCTGGCGTCAAGGTCGTCATCCGCCCGGAAGCATCCTGAGCAGGGGCATCACGTGAACCTGTCCGAGATCTTCGTCCGCCGTCCCGTCATGACCATACTGATCATGTTCGGCATTCTGATCTTCGGAATTGCAGGGTTTCGGCTCCTTCCGGTATCGACCCTTCCGAACATCGATTTCCCGACCATCCAGGTGACCGGCTCCCTCCCCGGAGCGAGCCCGGAAACCATGGCCTCGGCGGTCGCCACGGTTCTGGAAAAGCAGTTCTCGACGATTGCCGGCATCGACTCGATGACTTCCGAGTCCGGCCAGGGCATCACCCGGATCACGATCCAGTTTGCGCTTGACCGCGACATCGATGCGGCCGCACAGGACGTGAACTCGGCAATCGCCTCGGCCGCGCGCCAGCTCCCGGCGACGATGTCCGCGCCGCCGGCCTTCCGCAAGGTCAACCCCGCGGATTTTCCCGTTTACTACCTCGCACTCACCTCGGAAACGATGCCGCTGTCGACCGTGAACGAGTACGCGGAAACCTTTCTTGCGCAGCGCATCTCGACCATCAAGGGCGTCGCGCAGGTGCAGGTGTTCGGTCAGCAGAAGTACGCGGTGCGCGTACAGCTGGATCCCAGCGCGATGGCGGCGCGCGGCGTGGGAATCAACGAAGTCGAAACGGCAGTGGCCCAGGCCAACGTAAATCTCCCCACCGGCACGCTCTACGGCCGCGACCGGCAGTTCGCCGTACAGGCGACCGGGCAACTGTATAACGCGGCGGCGTACGCGCCGATCATCGTGGCCTATCGCAACGGCTCGCCGGTGCGCCTTGGCGACCTCGGCCGCATCGTCGACAGCGTGCAGGACGACAAGCTGGCCGCCTGGTTCAAGGAGAAACGCGGCATCGTGCTCGCGATCCAGCGTCAGCCCGGCACCAACACCATCGAAGTGGTCGAAACGATCAAGAAGCTGCTGCCGACGATCCGCACGGAAGTGCCGCCGGCGATCGACATCAACGTGCTGTTCGATCGCACCGTGTCGATTCGCGCCTCCGTCGAGGAAGTCGAGTTCACCCTGATGCTCTCGCTTGCACTCGTGGTGATGGTGATCTTCCTGTTCCTGCGCAACGTGTCTTCGACCGTCATCCCGAGCCTTGCGCTGCCGATGTCGATCGTCGGGACTTTCGCCTTCATGTACATGTTCGGCTACAGCGTCGACAACATCTCGCTGATGGCCCTCACGCTGGCGGTCGGATTCGTGGTCGATGACGCGATCGTGATGCTGGAAAATATCACCCGCCATCTCGAGATGGGAAAGACCCCGATGCAGGCCACACTCGACGGCTCGAAGGAGATCTCCTTCACCATCGTGTCGATGACGATTTCGCTGATCGCCGTATTCATCCCGGTGCTTTTCATGGGCGGCATCCTCGGACGCCTGTTGCATGAATTCGCCGTGGTCATCATGGTTGCGGTGCTGATTTCGGGCTTCGTCTCCCTCACGCTGACCCCGATGATGTGCGCCCGCATCCTCAAGCCGCATCGCGAACAGAAGCACGGCCGGATCTACAACTTCACCGAGCGCGCGTTCGACGGATTGAAAAACTCCTACGACGTGACGTTGCGCCTGGCGCTGGAATTCCGCCGCACCGTCATGGTGATCTTCTTCGGTGTCGTGGTCGCTACCGGATACTTGTTCACGCACATGCCCAAGGGCTTTCTGCCGAGCGAGGATTCGGGTCAGCTTTTCTGCATCACCGAAGCACCGCAGGACATTTCCTTCGAAGCCATGACGGAACTGCAGGGAAAGGTCGCCGACATCATCCGCAGGGATCCGAACGTCGAAGCCCTGATGTCGTTCGTCGGCGCGAGCGGATTCAGCCCCTCGATGAACCAGGGCCGCATGACGATCACCCTCAAACCACGCGACAAACGCAAATCCGCCGACGAAATCGTGCGCAGTCTGCGGCCGAAGCTGCAGGGCATCGTCGGCATCAAGGCATTCGTGCAGAATGTTCCCTCGATCCGCATCGGCGGCCAGCTCACCAAGAGCCCCTACCAGTACGTGATTCAGGGCGCGAACACCGAACAGCTGTACCAGTGGGTGCCGCGGATCGAAGCGAAGCTGAAAAGCCTGTCGACACTCACCGACGTCGCGAGCGATCTGCAGATCACCCGGCCGCAGGTCACGGTCGAAATCGACCGGGAAAAAGCCTCCGCGCTTGGTGTCTCGGCGCAGCAGATCGAGATGGCGCTCAACAACGCCTACGGAGCGCGGCAGGTGTCCACCATCTATACGGCCACCAATCAGTACTGGGTGATCCTGGAACTGGACCCGAAGTTTCAGACCGACCCGTCCGTGCTGCCGCTGCTCTACATTCGCTCCACTGGCGGCGCACTGATCCCGCTAGGTTCGCTTGCACGGCTGACTTACGGTGTGGGACCGCTTTCGGTCAGCCACCTGGGGCAGCTGCCCTCGGTGACCATTTCGTTCGATCTGCGCGCCGGGGTTGCGCTCTCTCAGGCGATCGCCGATGTCAACAAGGCCACGCAGGAACTCCAGGTACCCAACACACTCAACACGACTTTCCAGGGCACGGCCCAGGCCTTCCAGTCGTCTTTGGAGGGCATGGGCATCCTTCTCGTCCTGGCCATCGTGGTGATCTACCTGGTCCTCGGAATACTGTACGAAAGCTTCATCCATCCGCTCACGATTCTTTCCGGCCTGCCCACTGCCGCCCTCGGTGCCCTGGTGACGTTGCTCGCGTTCGGGGTCGAGCTCAACATGTACGCATTCGTCGGCATGATCATGCTCATCGGGATCGTCAAGAAGAACGCGATCATGATGATCGACTTTGCCATCGAGGCGCAGAGGAAGGACGGCAAGCAGGCAGAGGATGCGATATACGAGGCGTGCCTGGTGCGCTTCCGCCCGATCATGATGACGACCATGGCGGCCCTGATGGGCAGCCTGCCGATTGCACTTTCGATCGGCTCGGGTGGCGAAGCGCGCATGCCGCTCGGCCTTTCGGTGGTCGGCGGGCTCGCAGTCTCGCAGTTGCTCACGCTCTACATCACGCCGGTGATCTATCTGTACTTTGAATCGCTGCAGGCGTGGTTCGATCGCCGCCGCAACCGCGCTGCCGCCACGCCGGACCCGGATGCCACCCTCGTCGTCCCGGGCCATGGCGCCGTCTTTCCCGCCGGACCACACAGCCCTCACGACGCTGACCGCTGAAACGTCGGATGCGCAGCAGGAGTTGATCGGTGCGGACAATCGCATCGTTCAGTCACTCTCACGTTCGCTCATCCGGCTGCAGAGGCAGCGCCGGGCTGGCGGATGCGCCATATCAATCGCGCGCCGAGGAGCACCGCAAGCACCACCGCGAAGACCACCGGCTCGGTCAGGTCGCGCTTCACTAGCCACCAGTAGTGGAGCACGCCGAGCAGTCCGATGGCATAGACGAGGCGGTGCAGTCGCTGCCAATTGCGGCCGAGCCGCCTGACCATGGCGTTGTTCGACGTGACCGCCAGTGGAAGGAGCAGAAGGAACGCACCGAAGCCGACGGTGATGAACGGCCGCTTGATCACATCCATCAGCATCTCGGCCGGGTCGAACCAGTGGTCGAACCAGATGAACGTGACGAAGTGCGAGAACGCATAGAAGAAGGCATACAGGCCCAGCATGCGGCGCACACGCAACAGCCAGTTCATCCCCGAGAGGCGGCGCAGGGGCGTGACCGTCAGGGTTGCCATCAGGAAGAACAGGGTCCACCAGCCGGTCGACCGGGTGATGGCCTCGATCGGGTTCGCGCCGAGGCTGTTGGAAAACGCGCCGTAGACCAGATGCCCGAACGGGACGAGGCACAGTCCGAACAGTCCCGCCCTGATCCAGCCGAGCTGGCCGGCTCGGGGCTGCCAGGGCATCAGAAGAATTTCTTCAGATCCATGCCGGAATACAGGCCGGCAACCTGATCGGCGTAGCCATTGAACATCAGCGTCTTTCTCTTCGGCGTGAAAAAGCCGTCCTCGCCGATGCGGCGCTCGCTCGCCTGGCTCCAG
The DNA here is from genome assembly GCA_963844255.1 of uncultured beta proteobacterium. Lineage (GTDB taxonomy): Bacteria > Pseudomonadota > Gammaproteobacteria > Burkholderiales > SG8-39 > SZAS-79. Next base: position 146,686 of record CAWJNP010000001.1, on the reverse strand, counting down.
CGCGGGTGGCTCACCTCGGGATTCACGTTCGAGTAAAACCCGTACTCACTCGCGGCGGCGACATTCCAGGATGTCTTCGGCATATTCTCCATGAATGTGATCCGGACGATCGACTTGATGCCCTTGAAACCATATTTCCACGGCACCACGAGGCGCACGGGCGCACCGTTCTGCCCAGGCAGCACCTCGCCATACAGGCCGAAGGCCAGGATCGCGAGCGGGTGCATCGCCTCGTCCATGCGCAGGCCTTCGACATAGGGCCATTCGAGCACCGGCAGACTCAAGCCGATCATGCTCTCGGGCTGCACCGCCGTCGTGAAGGCCACGTACTTCGCCTTGGAAGTGGGTTCTGCGCGCTTGATGAGCTCGGACATCGAATATCCGACCCATGGAATCACCATGGACCAGCCCTCGACGCAGCGCATGCGATAGATGCGCTCCTCCATCGGCGCGAGCTTGAACAGTTCCTCTATACCGATCGTCTTCCTGTTCTTCACCTCGCCATCGATCGTCACGGTCCACGGCCGGGTCTTCAACTTGTGCGCGTACTGGGCGGGCTGCGACTTGTCGGTGCCGAATTCGTAATAGTTGTTGTAGGTGACGACGTCCTTGTGCGGCGTCATTTTCTCGGTGATCGAGAGCCTGGACGGCTTGCCGGGCAGCTTTGCCAGTTTGCCAAGTTCGGTAACCGGCGCAGCCGTTTGCGCAAAGGCCGAACCGGGCACTGCGGGCAGCATCGTGCCCGCCACCCCCAGTGCCGCAGCCTGCCGCAAAAACTCACGGCGGCGAAGGTACGCGGCCTGCGGCGTGATTTCGGATGGCGTGATGTCGGACGGCTTTCTGATCAGCATGAGTGATGCTCCGGTAGGTGGCCCCGCACGCGTTGGTCGGACTGGACGCACGGATGCTTACGCAAAATGTTGTTCCATGCAAACGGACGCGGGTCGCGACCCGCAGGCTCAGGGATTGAGCTGTTTGTAGACCTGGTCTGCCACGGCGAGCAGGGCCTCGCGGCCGAGGTCGGCCGAGGACAGCGCGTATCCGACGTTCCGGTCGATCCAGTAAAACACCCCGACGTTGCCCTCCCTCGCGTAGTGAAACGCCGTCTGGTCATTCGCCGCCTCGGTACGCACGTACAGCGTCAGCCGCTTTCCATCCTGAGTCTGGTACATGAACTGCGCCACCGGCGACGGGCCGCCCGAGGGCCTGGGCTCGCCCGGCAGCAGGCGTCCGCCGACCAGGTTGAAACCGCTCGCGTCCAGTTTGGGCGCGCGCAGGCGCGTACCCAGGCGCTTGGACAACCACGCGACGAGGTGCGCCTCCTGGTCTGCGCCCACCTCAACGGGATGCCTGACTTCCGGCGAGTAGGTCGCGTGCGCGACGGCTGCGTTCCTGACGATGCTGAGCCCGGGCATCGCCAGCGGGGATTGCAGGGCATGCAATTGCCACCCGGCGAGTGCCCCGACGCCAAGCCCAAGGAAGGTGAATCCGGCAGCGACCGCATACGGCCGCCAGCGGGCGCGCTGCGCGCTCGTGTCCCGGCCTGCGCGCAGCAGGCGTTCGGGCACCGCCTCATCGAGCACGCCGCTGAAAAGCGCACTCAACTCCCTGTTCTGGGTTCGATAGGCTGCGATGCGATCCGCATCCTCAGGTCGCGCGGAAAGCCACGCTTCGATTTCGCTGCGCCGCGACTCGGACAATCGGCCGTCAACGTAGGCCATCAGTTCGGCTTCCACCACCGGCTGATTCGTCGCCGCACTCATTTGACCACCTGCAGCTTTGCCGCAAGCGGCAGACCGAGCATCAACGCGCGCACCTTTTCGCGTGCGCGCGACAGGCGCGACATCACAGTGCCGATGGGGATGCCGAGAACTTCCGCCACCTCGGCGTAGCTCAGATCTTCCAGGCCGACCAGCAGCAGGACCTCGCGCTGCTCCACCGGCAGCAGCACCAGCGCGCGTTCGAGATCGCGGATCTCGAGCGATGCGCCCTGTGCACCCGCGACCGCCATCTCGGCGGCTTCGTCGTCCAGTTCCACAAAATCGCGCGAAGCGCGGATCTGATTGATGTGTACGTTATGCATTACCGTAAATAGCCAGGCACGCAGATCGGAACCCGGTCGCCATAGGTGAAACTTGTTCCAGGCGCGTTCAATTGTGTCCTGCACGAGATCGTCAGCGCGCGCGCGATCCCCGACCAGTGCACGTGCGTAGCGGCGCAGCCTGGGTATGAATTCGACGATGCGTTCTGCCTCTTGCATGCGCGGAATTATCGCTCACGCCGGCCGGTTCCGATCATGCTCTTCCAATGCAAACACCGGAAACGTCGGCGTATTCCGGCCCCGGGCCCCACAAATGAAAAACCCCGCCGGGCGTGCTGCGCGGCGGGGCCCGGAGATCGGCGAGGCTTAGCGCTTGACCCTGTAGTCGTCGTGGCAAGCCTTGCAAGACTTGCCGACTTCCCCGAACGCGGCCTTCACCGCACCCTGGTCACCGGACTTGGCCGCAGCTGCCAGCTTGGTCGCATCGGCTTCAAATTTCTCGTAGATGGACTTGAACTTGTCCATTTCCTTGTAGATTTCCGGCTTGGCATCGCTCTTTATATCTGCGGTGCCGGCCTGAAAGCCGTCCCACGGCATCTTCGCCAGCACTTCGAGGTAGGCCGCGTTGCGCGCAACGACAGCCGCATCCCAGGGCGCTTTCCCCTGAACCATGGCACCGATCGGGCCGAAATACTTGCCCTGCAGCGCCATTGCCGCCTGCCGCTGCTTGACGAGTACTTCCGGCTTCGCCTGCGCGCTCGCCTGGAACGATGCGCCTGCACCCACTGCCAGTGCGAGCGCAGCCAACACCATTTTTCTCTTCATATGATTCTCCTCAGAAAGGACGTTTGACAATCAGATAGACGGCGACGAGCGCCAGCACGAACAGGACCAGCGCCCGCCAGGAACTGACGAAACGCACAGCCGGGACTTCCGCCGCATCCGCTGCGGACAGATCGAGCTTCTTTACCCCGGTGAACATAGCGCTCACCAGAGTTTCCTTTTTAACAAACACGTGAAACAGCACTGCGGCGATGTGCACCCCCGCGAGCACGAGCAACAGGTTGAAATTCCATGAATGAATTCCGCTCAGCCGGTCGGATAGTCCCTTGCTGATGAGGGACATGAGAGGGCCCTCCGTCGCAATGTCGTCGTTCGAAAACAGCCCGGTCACCGTCTGCACGGCAAGGGAGAGCAGCATGACGACCACCATCCATCCTCCGAGCGGATTGTGCCCCGGCGTTTCCGCGCGCGCGTTCGAGAGCAGTTTCTTCGCAAACGCGATCGCACGTCCCGGGCCGGCAAGGAATGCGGCGAACCGCGCGTGCGTGCTTCCCGCGAACCCCCAGCAGACCCGGAACAGCACCAGCACCAGGACCGCGTATCCCGCCAGCAGGTGGTATTCCATTGCATTGCCGCCGGTCTTCCCGCTCCAGAACAGGAACGCGAACAGGGCCACCAGGGTCCAGTGGAAAAGACGAACGGGAAGATCCCATACTTTTACGGCGCGTCGCGGCTCATTCATGACTGATCCTGTAAAACAGCGGCACCGCGGAGTTTATTCCACACCCGCCGAATTCAGCCACGGTCCGTCGACATGGCGGCGCCCAAAAAAAACGGGCCCGTCCTTCGAACGGGCCCGCCTTCATCTGTTGACCGGCAACGCGCCGGGAGCGGCTACCGCAACCCGGCGGCGTACTGCGCGACGGCCTTCATCTCGCTGTCGGTCATCCGCGCGGCAACCCCGCGCATCATCCCGTTCAGGTCGTTGGCGCGCGCGCCCGATTGAAAGGCCTTGAGCTGCACTTCGATGTATTCGGCATATTGCCCGGCCAGCCGCGGGTACTGCGCCGGGTTGCCGGCCCCATCCGGGCCATGGCATCCTGCACAGGCCGGCACGCCCGTGGCCGCGTTTCCGCCGCGCCAGAGCTTCTGCCCCGCCGCGACGAGTTTCTTGTCCGACGCGGCAGCCGGCTTGAGCTTCTGCGCGGCGAAGTAGGCGGCAAGATTCGACATGTCCTCAGGCGAGAGATTGGCCACCATCCCCGCCATCACCGCGTTCTCGCGGGCGGCCTTCTTCGTGCCTTGCGGCTTGAAGTTCACCAGCTGCTTGTGCAGGTATTCTGGAAACTGCCCGGCAAGCTTGGGATTGGCCGGCGCGATGCTGTTGCCGTCGGCCGCGTGGCATGCCACGCACACCTGGGTGGCGATCACCTGCCCCTTGGCCGGGTCTGCCTTGACTGCGTCCTTGTGGGCGGCGGCCCCTTCTGCAAACGCGCTACCTGCAGCAGCCATCAAGGCCGCGCTGGCGAATAGGGCCACAACTCGGATCATGATTTCTCCATCGACACCGGTCTAAACCCGTTATTCTATAACACCTTTCGGTTCACCCCATGCCCTCGTCCAAGCCCCCTTCCCGCGCATTTTCCGATATTCGCTTCCTGATTTCCGCAAGCCAGCTCGAGGGCCTGCCGCAGGATGAACTGCCGGAGGTCGCCTTCGTGGGGCGCTCGAACGTGGGCAAATCCAGCGCCCTGAACGTGCTGGCCAACCGCCGGCGCCTCGCGTTCGTGAGCAAAACCCCCGGCCGCACCCAGCTGATCAACTTCTTTTCCCTCGGCGACGGCGCACGCCTGGTCGACCTCCCGGGCTACGGCTATGCCAAGGTTCCGCACGGCGTGCGCGACGAGTGGGGCAAGCTCGTGGCCGGTTACCTGCAGACCCGGCGCTCCCTTCTGGGCGTGGTGTCCCTGATGGATGCCAGGCGTCCCCTGACGCCTCTGGATGTGCAGCTGCTGGGCTGGCTGGTACCCCTGCGAAGGCGCCTGCTGGTGCTGCTCACCAAAGCCGACAAGCTCACCCGCAGCGAGCAGGGCAGAACCCTGATCGCGGCACGCAGGGACCTCGAGCAGCTCGGCGTCCTTGGCGAGTGCGTGCTTTTCTCAAGCCAGACCCGCCAGGGCGTGGACGAAACCCGCGAGCACATCGACGCATGGCTCGCGGGAAAATAAAAAGCCCCCGGTAAAGGGGAGTAAACCGGGGGCAAAACGCCTTAAAAGGTTTAAGGCATCCCGCTCAGGGAGGAGAAGCGGGAGACGACTCACATCGTCTGAGAGTAAGATTTGATCGATGCGGAAAAGTTCCAAAAAAAATTCGCATCAAATCAGTGAACCGACACTGTCTCGCTATTGCAAATATCCATACATACTTTACGGTCTTCTGAATCCATGAACCTCTACGGCAGCTTTCCCGGAGTGCGGATGCGTCGCATGCGGCGCGATGATTTTTCGCGCCGCCTGATGCGCGAGAACGTGCTCACTGCGGACGACCTGATCTATCCGGTCTTTGTCCTCGACGGCAAGGGGCGCTCCGAAAAGGTGAAGTCGATGCCGGGCGTGGAGCGGGTCACGCTCGACCGCCTTCTGCCGGTCGCGGAAGAGTGCCTGAAGCTGCGCGTGCCGGTCATGGCGCTGTTTCCCGTCATCGATCAGAAACTGAAGTCACTCGACGGAAAAGAAGCGCACAACCCGAAGGGGCTGATTCCGCGCGTGGTGCGCGAGCTGAAAAAACGCTTCCCCGAGCTTGGCATCATGACCGACGTGGCGCTCGACCCGTACACCTCGCACGGGCAGGACGGCGTGATCGACAAGGCCGGTTACATCATCAATGACGTGACGCTCGCGGTGCTGGAAAAGCAGGCGCTCGCGCAGGCCGCGGCGGGCGTCGACATCGTCGCGCCCTCGGACATGATGGACGGGCGCATCGGCAGGATCCGCGCGGCCCTCGAGGCATCCGGCCGAATCCATACCAAGATCATGGCGTACTCGGCGAAGTACGCGTCCGGGTTCTACGGCCCGTTCCGCGATGCCGTGGGCTCGGCAAGCAACCTCGGCAAGGGCGACAAGAAGACCTACCAGATGGATCCTGCGAACTCCGACGAAGCGCTCTGGGAAGTCGGATTGGATCTGGCTGAAGGCGCCGACATGGTCATGGTCAAGCCCGGCATGCCCTACCTGGACATCCTCAGGCGCGTGAAAGACGAGTTCAAGGCGCCGACCTTCGTCTATCAGGTGTCCGGCGAGTACGCGATGCTGCGCGCCGCAATCGCCAACGGCTGGCTGGCCGAGAACGTCATCATGGAATCGTTGGTGGCGTTCAAGCGCGCCGGCGCCGACGGCATCCTGACCTACTTCGCGCTCGAAGCGGCGCGCGAAATCCGGAAGAACACCTAGAAGGCGGCAGCCCCGGCTCGCCCGCCTCAGCCGAACACCAGCGCGACGCCGTTGGCCTCGCTGGCGCCGATGGCCCAGGCACCATCGGCGAGTGGTTGCGGGCTGAACCCGCCACGCCGCAGCGCCTGGGCTGCGACCGCCCGGTCTGCCACGCGCAGGAACAGCGCCGCAATCAGCGGACTCTGACGCACGGGCAGATCCACATCTCGCAGCCGCGCACCGAGCCGCCGCGCGCCGACGATCGCAATGCGGGTTGCCTCCGGGGCGCTCCCGGTGTCGACGCGCAGTCCCTCTGCGATCGGCTGCGACGTGACGTCGAACAGCGCGGCATACCTTCCCGCAGTCCCCGGGACGTCTCCGCTGATGATCGCCAGCCCGGCGATTCCGGTGACGCCCAGCGAATGGTTCACGTACTCCGGCCGCCACACCACGTCGCGGCTGAAGTGCTCGCACACGAAGGTGCGCGAGCCGGGCGTGACCGCCGGAGGAAGATGCACGATCCGGAACGCCGCGTCGCGCGTGCCCGCCGGCAGGATCACCGGCCGGGAGAAGTCGACCGGTGCCGAGGGCTCGAGTCCGGCTTCAGCCAGTTCGGCATGCGCAGCGCGCGCGTCGTCCGTCGCGAGCGCCATCGCGGCGAGCCCGTCGCCGGCGGCGAGGAAATCAGTGAATTGCTGCGTAGCCGGATGGGGGCGCGGCACCGCCAGCAGCTCGATGTAGTTGCTGCCGAACATGAGGCAATGATTCTGCGAACCCAGTGTGTGATACCCGCGCGGGGTGAGCGTAAAGCCCAGACGCGACCAGATGTCCTGTGCGCGGTCGAGGTCGCGCACCACGACGACGACATGATCGATACCGGTAATGTGTTTGCGCATCCCGCCGCCTCAGGGCTTTGCCGTCCGCTCGAGGACCGTGAGGAACTTGCCGGCCTGCTGGTAGCCGATCACGCGCAGGCCGCGGATTTCGGCGCCGCGCGCATCGAAGAAGATGATCCCCGGCGGACCGAACAGGGAGAACCGCTTCAGCAGTTCCTTGTGCTCCTCGGTATTGGCCGTCACGTCGGCCCGCAGCAGGCGCATGCCGTTCATCTTCGCCTTGACCCGCGCGTCGGTGAACGTGAACGCCTCCATCTCCTTGCACGACACGCACCAGTCGGCATAGAAATCGAGTAGCACCGGTTTGCCTGGTTCGCGCAGCTTCTCGTTGAGTTCGGCGATCGAATTCACGGTCTCGAACTTCAGGCCATGCGCAGCCGGACCACTGTTGATCAGCGGTGAAACCACGGGCCACACAATCCACGCGGCGACGGCGAGCAGCAGCACGCCGAAGAATTTCTTCACTACATTCATCCAGGGTCCCGACTTCGGCAGGAAAGCGCCTTCCGACACGCCGACCACCACCAGCGGTATGCCCATGCCGATGGCCATTGCGAACAGCGCGCCACCACCGAGCACGACATCGCGCGTCTGGCTGATGTAGAGCAGCGCGCCGGCGAGCGGCGCAGCGACGCACGGGCTGACGATCACGGCCGACAGCACGCCCATGCCGGCGACAGACGCGATGTGGCCGCCGCGCAGCCTGTTATGCGTGGACGAGAGCCGGTCGCGCAGGAATGCCGGCAGCTGCAGGTCGTGGAAGCCGAACATCGACAGCGCCAGCCAGACGAATATCAGCGCGAACGCCGACAGCACCCAGGGATTCTGCAGGGCCGCCGCGATCAGCGTTCCGGAATAGGCAGCAGCGACGCCCGCGGCCGCGTAGGTAACCGCCATGCCAAGCACATAGGCCAGCGACAGGATCAGCGCGCGCAGCTTGTTCAGGTCCCGGCCCTCGCCCGCGATGATCCCCGAGAGAATGGGAACCATGGGCAGCACGCAGGGCGTGAACGCGAGCAGCAGGCCGAATCCGAGGAAACTCGCGAGCACCAGCCAGAAACTGCCCGATTCGAACAGCGCGACGATGTCCAGATCGCTGGCCGTGGCCGAAAAGCGCGACGCCTTGTACGACGAGGGCGGCACCAGCGTCGGTCCCTGCGTTATCGCAGGACCGCCATCTGCGGCCGCCAGCTTGAGGCTTACGCGCGACTGCATCGGCACGTAGCACACTCCGACGTCCGCACACCCTTGCGAAGTGACCAGCAGCTTGAGCGTATCGCCGCCTCCGGTCCGCTCGATCGGCAGCGTGATGTTCACCTGCCTGCGATAGGTTTCGACCTCACCGAAGAACTCGTCCTTCTTGCGGATGCCCGGCGGAAAGTCCGGTGTTCCGAACTTGACGGCCCCCGCCCCGAAGCCCGTGTCGGCTTCGAACTTGAAGCGCTCGCGATAGAGGTAGTAGCCCTCGGCGATGGCGAAACTCACCTCCACCGCATGTGCATCGATCGCGCGCACCGACATGCGGAAGGCCTTCTCGGGCTCGAGCAGTTCCGCGTCGGTGGCCGAGGCGGCCGGGCCGGCGTGGGCGGCACCCGCGCACAACCAGAGGAACAGGGCAAACAGGCGAAGCAGGGTCATGAGCGGGTCTCGTGCGCCACCCAGTCGAGGTACGCGGGCAGGCCGTGCTCCACTGGGACAGCGATGATTTCGGGAAGTTCGTAGGGGTGGCCGGCACGGATCGCCGCCTCCAGTGCAGGATAGCGCACCGCGCTGGTCTTGATCAGCAGCGGGTGTTCGGTGGCGTGCTGGAGCGCGTCATTCCAGCGGAAGACGGAACGGCAAGGCGCGAGGATGTTGACGCAGGCCGCGACGCGCTGCGCGACCAGCGCATCGGCGAGCTTTTCGGCGGAATCGCGATCCGGCAGATTGGTGAATACCAGCAACGCGCTCATGCCACGACGCGCCCGGCGGGTACACCTTCGTTGACCGTGGGATAGCGCAAACGCACGCCCAGCACCTGCTTCATTTTCGTGTTTACCAGCCTGCGCGATTCGCCCATGAAGGAGAGCATCGCGGGGGAAATCGCCTGCACCGCGGCAGCCCGTGAGACGCGCGGAGGCCGGGGAAGCCCGAAGCGGTCGGCCACCAGGTCGAAATATGCACCCATCTTCATTGCACTGTCGTCGGATGCGTTAAAGACCCCGGCCGGCGCGTCGGAGGCCAGCGCGCGCAGTGCAATTGTCGCCAGATCGTCCGCATGGATGTGGTTGGTATACACATCATCTTGGTCGTTCAGTACCGGTGTTCCTTGCAGCAGTCGTGCGGTCGGCAGCCGGTCGGCCGCGTAGATCCCGGGGACACGCAGCACGACGACGGCGACTCCGTGCGCCCTTCCCCAGGCGGAGAGCCGCTCCTCGGCATCGACGCGGCGCACGGCTCGCGCCGTCTGCGGATTGACCGGTCGCGCCTCGTCCACCCAGGCGCCGCCACAGTCCCCGTACACGCCGCTCGTGCTGATGTAGACCAGGCGGCTTGGTAGAATGCCGCCGGCTTCAAGGGCGGCAAGCAGATTCGCAGGTTCGCGTATCGGTCGAGCCGGCCGGCGGGGCGGCGCGCAATGGAGCACGGTATCGGCCCAGCCGGCAAGCGACGGACAGGGTTTCGGGGCGGTCAAGGTCGATGCCGAGCCGGCGCGAAACAGCGCGCGTCTCGACACCGTCCGGCAGCAGGGCAGCGGTACGATGCGAGACATCGCCGTGGCCGATCATCAACAAGTGTTTCATCCGACTATTTTACGGCCATGCACACCATAACCCTCTCCCCCGGCGGCCAGACCTTTCAAGTCGAATCCGGCGAATCCGTCCTGAACGCCGCCCTGCGCGCCGGGTTGATCCTGCCCTACGGCTGCAAGAACGGCGCCTGCGGCTCCTGCAAGGGCGACATTCTCTCGGGCAGCGTGGACTACGGCGTCTTCCAGGAAAAATCCCTGACGTCGGCCGAACGCGCGCAGGGCAAGGCGCTCTTCTGCCAGGCGAAGCCGCTCTCTGACTGCACCCTGAAAGCGCGCCTCGTGGGCAAGGCCGGGGACATCCAGGTGAAGATGATGCCGTGCCGGATCCAGAAAATGGAGAAGGTCACCGACGACGTCATGGTGCTGCAGTTGAAACTCCCCGCCAGCCAGCGGCTGGAGTTTCTGGCCGGCCAGTACCTCGAGTTCCTGCTGAAGGACGGTTCGCGCCGCAGCTTCTCGATGGGCAACGCGCCGCACGCCGACGAATTCGCCGAGATCCACGTGCGCCACGTGCCGGGCGGACAGTTCACCGACCACGTGTTCGGCGCGATGAAGGAAAAGGACATCCTGCGCTTCGAAGCGCCGCTTGGCACATTCTTCCTGCGCGAGGATTCGGACAAGCCGATCGTGTTCGTTGCCTCGGGTACCGGCTTTGCGCCGATCAAGGCGATCATTGAGCACGCGCTGCACAAGGGCATTACCCGGCCGATGACGCTGTACTGGGGCGGGCGGCGGCCGAAGGACCTGTACATGAACGCCATCGCGGAACAATGGGCGACGGGGCATTCCGCGTTCTTCAAGTACGTGCCGGTAATCTCCGATGCGCTGCCCGAAGACGCTTGGCAGGGTCGCAGCGGTTTTGTACATCGCGCGGTGATGGAGGATTTCCCTGACCTGTCCGCGCACCAGGTCTATGCCTGCGGCGTGCCGATCATGGTGGACTCGGCGCGGAACGATTTCGTCGGTCGCTGCAAGCTGCCCGACGAGGAGTTCTACGCGGACAGCTTCACCACCGCCGCGGACCTGGCGAAGACCTGAATCTTAAAGATTCAAATATAGAACCCTAGTACTGGAGAGGCCTGGATGTCAGTTTGTGTATCGATACCGATACATAACACTCAGGCGGCTTCCTCACCGAGATACGCTTCGCGCACCCGCGGATCGGCCAGCAGTCCCTTGGCGTCCCCCGAGAGCGTGACAAGGCCGGACTCCATCACGTAGCCGCGCCCGGCCGCTTCCAGCGCAAGGCGCGCGTTCTGCTCGACCAGCAGTATCGTCACGCCCTCCGAGGCGATCTGCCGCACGACCTCGAAGATCTTCGCCACCATCAGCGGCGCGAGTCCCATGCTCGGCTCGTCGAGCACCAGCAGGCGCGGCTTGCTCATCAGCGCCCGGCCCAGCGCCAGCATCTGCTGTTCGCCGCCCGAGAGCGTGCCCGCCGACTGGCCGCGCCGCTCGGCAAGCCGCGGAAACAGCATCAGCATCCGTTCGAGGTCGCGTTTGACATCGCTCGACGTCCTCGCGCGCGAACGCGCCCATGGACAGGTTCTCGAGCACCGTGAGCTGGCCGAAGATGCCGCGGCCTTCGGGCACCAGCACCAGGCCTTCGCGCACCAGGCGAAACGAAGGCATCCCATTGATGTCCCTGTCCGCATATCGCACCGTGCCTGCTGCGGCGGGAAGCAGGCCGCAGATCGCCTTGAGCGTGCTGGTCTTGCCGGCGCCGTTGGCGCCGATCAGGCAGACCAGTTCGCCATCGTTCACCACGAGGTCGACCCCCTTCACGGCGCGGATGCCGCCGTAGCGGACCTCCAGCCCCTTGACCTCCAGCAGGCTCATGCCGGCGCACCCAGGTAGGCCTCGATGACCTTCGGATCCTTCTGCACCTCGGCCGGAATCCCTTCGGCGATGCGTCTCGCCGTAGTCGAGCACGAGGACGCGGTCACAGACCTTCATCACCAGCTTCATGTCGTGTTCGATCAGCAGGATCGTGGTGCCGTCGGCGCGGATGCGCTCGAGCAGCTTTCTGAGTTCCACGGTCTCGGACGCATTCATCCCGGCGGCCGGCTCGTCCAGTGCGAGCAGTTGCGGATCGGTCGCGAGCGCCCGCGCGATCTCCAGGCGCCGCTGGTCGCCGTAGGGCAGGCTGCCCGCCGCGTCGTTGGCGCGCGCCGCGATGCCGACGTAGTCGAGCAGTTCCAGCGCGCGGCGCTCGATCGCGGCCTCCTCCGTCAGCGTTCGCCGGTCGCGCAGGATCGCGCCGATCACGCCCGCCCGCGTGCGCACGTGCCGCCCGATCATCACGTTCTCCAGCGCCGACAGGTTGGCGAACAGGCGGATGTTCTGGAAGGTGCGCGCGATGCCGGCGGCGGCGATCTGGTGCGGCTTGAGGCCGGCGATGTTCGCGCCCGGCGAACAGAAACCGCCCGGCGTCGGGTGCGTAGATCCCGGTGAGCACGTTGAACAGCGTCGTCTTGCCCGCGCCGTTGGGCCGATCAGGCCGTAGATCTCGCCGCGGTCGATCCGGAAGTCGACGCCCGCAAGCGCCTGCACCCCGCCGAAACGCTTGCCCACGCCGACCGCCTCGACGAGTGCCTCACCTGCGTTCACGGCTCGCGCACCGCGAGTTCGCGCTTCCTGACCGCGGAGGGCAACAGCCCGGCCGGCCGGAACAGCATCACCAGCACCAGCGCAAAGCCGAACACCAGCATGCGCAGCACTTCGGGCTCGACGATCATGTGGCCGAACGCGGCCTTCTGCAGCGGTGCGACCGTGTAGCGCAGCAACTCGGGCACGAACGACAGCAGCACGGCGCCGAGGATCACGCCCCAGATGTTGCCCATGCCGCCGAGCACCACCATCGACAGCACCATGATCGATTCGGCGAGCACGAAGCTCTCGGGCGAGATGAAACCCTGGATCGCGGCGAACATGCCGCCGGCCACGCCGCCGAACGAGGCGCCCATCGCGAAGGCCAGCAGCTTGATGCTGCGTGGTGTTGATGCCCATGGCGCGCGCGGCGATTTCGTCTTCGCGGATCGCCTCCCAGGCGCGGCCGATGCGCGAATTCTGCAGGCGCAGGTTGATCGACGATCACCGCCACCAGCACGATCAGCAGGAACTAGTAGTACTTCATCGGCCCGCTGACCGGCAGGCCGAGCACGCGTTTCGGTCTTCGCGAAACTGATGCCGCCGATGCGAGAACGGATCGATCTGCGCGATGCCCTGCGGCCCGTTGGTGATGTTGACCGGGTCGCGACAGGTTGTTGAGGAAGATGCGCACGATCTCGCCGAAGCCGAGCGTGACGATGGCGAGGTAGTCGCCGCGCAGCTTGAGCGTCGGCGCGCCGAGCAGCACGCCGAACAAGCGGCGACCGCCGCGCCGATCGGCAGGATCATCCAGAACGGCAGGTGCAGGCCGAAGTGCGGCGAGGCCAGCAGCGCGTAGGCGTAGGCGCCGACCGCATAGAACGCGATGTAGCCGAGATCGAGCAGGCCGGCAAAGCCGACCACGATGTTCAGGCCCAGCGCGAGCAGTGCGAACAGGATCGCGAGGTTGGTGATCCGCACCCAGGCCGTGCCGACGTGCGAAATCGCGAACGGCAGCGCAACCAGCACACAGGCGAGCAGGGCCACGCCCGCCCCAGCGCGAGGCCGGGATGGCGGCGAGCCCCTTCATGCGCGATCGCCCACTTGCTCGCCGAGCAGGCCCGAGGGCCGGAACACCAGCACCAGGATCAGCACGATGAAGGCGAACACGTCCTGGTAATTGCTGCCGAACACGTTGTTGGTCAGGTCGCCGATGTAGCCCGCGCCCAGGGCCTCGACCACGCCGAGCAGGATGCCGCCCAGCATCGCGCCCGGCAGATTGCCGATGCCGCCGAGCACCGCGGCGGAGAACGCCTTCAGGCCGAGCAGCGCGCCCATCTGTAGTGCGCAATCCCGTAGTAGCTGCCGACCATCACGCCGGCGACCGCGGCCAGCGCCGCGCCGATCACGAAGGTGGCGGAGATCATGCGGTTGATGTCGATGCCCATCAGGCCCGCGACCTGCGCGTTCTGCGCGGTTGCGCGCATCGCGGTGCCGAGCCGCGTGCGGTACACGAGCAGGGCGAGGCCGCCCATCATCGCCAGCGACATCAGCATGATCGCGATCTGCACGTTGGTGATCGTGGCGCCGCCGATGTGGATAAGACACCGTCGTGAGGATCTGCGGAAACGCCAGGTTGTTGCGGCTCCAGACCAGCAGCGCCAGGTGCTGCAGGATGATCGACACGCCGATCGCGGTGATCAGGGGCGCGAGACGCGGCGCGCGGCGCAGCGGCCGGTAGGCCAGGCGCTCCATGGTGTAGCCGATCAGCATGCACACCGGCACCGCGCAGGCCACCCCGATCAGCACCACCACGAGCGGCGGCAGGCCCGAGGGTGCGAGCAGCCCGATCACGGTGAAGGCCACCATCGCGCCGATCATCACCACTTCGCCGTGCGCGAAGTTGATCAGCTGGATGATGCCGTAGACCATCGTGTAGCCCAGCGCGACGACCGCGTAGACGCTGCCGAGGGTCAGGCCGTTGATCAGCTGCTGGAGGAAGATGTCCATCGGGGACAGACTAGCAAACACCGGGCCAAATAGGAAAAGAGGCGGCATCCGGAGACGCAGCCTCCTTTGACCTCCCACGAGGAAAGAGGGGCGCAGCCCCTCCTTGCTCGAGCGCGTCCCCTAAAAAAAACGGCACCCGAAGGTGCCGTTTTCGCGCGCTGAAGCTGCGCTTACTTCTTCATCGCTTCCTTCGGCGCGTCCTTGGCCGGCTCGGCCGCAGGCGCAGCCGCCGCGGCAGGCGCAGCCGCCGGTGCCGCAGCCGGCCCAGCCATCGCCGCAATGAAGTCCGCGATCGGAATCGTCTTGCCGTCCTTGATCACCGCGATCGGCTCGATCTTGCCGCCCTTCATCGTGAAGATCGTCATCTCGGCGTCCTTGCGGTCGCCCTTCTCGTCGAACTGCGATCTTGCCCGGTCGCGCCCTTGTAGTCGATCTTGGCGAGTTCCGGCAGGTACTTTGCGGGATCGGGCGAGTTGGCCTTCTTCATCGCCTCGATCAGCAGGTTCGCCGCATCGTAGGTGAACGGCGAATAGAGGATCGGATCGACGTTGAACTTCGTCTTGTAGCTTTCGAGGAATTTCTTGTCCGCCGCAGCAACCGGAATGCCGGCCTGCGAGCACAGCAGGCCTTCGGCCGCCTCGCCGGCGAGCTTCGTCATTTCGTCGGTGCAGGCGCCGTCGCCGAACGCGAACACCGCCTTGATGCCGAGTTCGCGACCCTGCTTCACCAGCGGGCCGCCGGTGGCGTCCATGCCGCCGTAGAAGATCGCATCGGGCTTCTTGCCCTTCAACTTGGTGAGCACCGCCTTCCAGTCGGTGGTCTTGTCGGTGCCCTTCTCGCGCGGCAGCACCTTGATCTTGGCGTCCTTGAGCGTCTTCTCGACTTCGTTGGCGAGGCCCTCGCCGTACGCCGTCGCGTCGTCGATGATGGCGACCGTCTTCGGCTTGGCGTTCGCGGCGAGGTAGCTCGCGATCGCCGGGACCCTGCTGGTCGTCGCGGCCGACCACGCGGAACTGGTTCTTGAAACCCTGCTCGGTCAGCTTCGGATTGGTCGCCGAACCGGAGATCACCGGAATGCCGGCCTGGTTGTAGATCGCCGAGGCAGGAATCGAGGTGCCCGAGTTCAGGTGGCCGACCACGCCGGCCACCTTGGCATCGACCAGCTTCTGCGCGACCGTGGTCCCGATTTTCGGATCGGCCTGGTCGTCTTCGGGGACGAACACGAACTTCGCGTCCTTGCCGTCGATCTTGATCTTGGCCGCATTGGCCTCGTCGACCGCCAGGCGCGCGCCGTTCTCGTTGTCCTTGCCCAGGTGCGCGATGCTGCCGGTCAGCGGCCCGACATGGCCGATCTTGATTTCAACCGACGGCGGGGGCGGTGGGGGCGCCTGAACTGCGGCCTTGGCCGGTTCGGGCTTCTTGTCTTCGCCACAGCCGGTCAGGGCTACCGCGGTGGCTGCAGCAAGCAGAGTGAATGCGAATCGGGTGTACCGCGTGCGGGTGTACTGCATACAACCTCCTGAGGGGGTGGGTGCGCATGGGTGCGTAAGGGGCGAATAATAACGGTGCACTGCCGCGACGGGCAATGCGACCGCCAATAAAAAAGCCGGGCGGCGCCCGGCTTTTTCGCTGCGACGAAAAAATTACTTCGTCGACAGAATCCACTTCACCAGCGCGTGCAGATCCGCATCCGGCACCTTGTCGTTCGGCGGCATCGGAATCTGGCCCCAGACACCGGTTCCACCCTTCTTGACCTTCTCGACCAGCTTGGCTTCCGCGCCCTTGTCGCCTTTGTATTTGGCGGCGACATCATGGTACGAGGGTCCCACCAGCTTCTTGTCCAGCGTGTGGCAGGACAGGCACATGTATTTCTTTGCGAGGGCTTCGTTGGCCTGGGCCGGCAGGGCCAGCACGGCACCGGCGGCAATGGTAAGGGCGAAGGTGGCAAGTTTCATTGATACTCCTTGGACGATGTCGAATTCGCTCCTGTCGGAGCGCGGCGGCGCGTAATTTACCTGAGTGCCGCCTGTTTGCAAGTATTCCTCAGTGTCTCCAGCTCGGAGATGGGCAACAGGCAAGTAACGCCCTGGCATACCCATGCGTTGACAGGCGATTTATCCACAGGCTTGTCCAGCACGGGGGGAAGGCCCGCGATTCCCGCGGGAATGGCAAGCACCATCGTGGACGGCCAGTGCTCCGCGGAAAGGGATAGTGACCACTTCGCGAGCGCCTCCGGCTCCCCGCGCAGGATGACCGTCGTGGGCGGCGCAATGCACTCTTCGAGCGCGATCATCATCGCGCCGAACCCGGCCGGGTGCTCCCGCATCGTGGGATAGAACAGTTCCAGCGCCCGTTCCGCGGCCCGCCGGTAGCGATCCTCGCCGGTCAGCGCGGCCAGCCTCTGCAGCGCAAATGCGGCGACTCCGTTGCCCGATGGCGTGGCGTTGTCGTGGCCGGGCTTGGGCCGGTGTATCAGCCGTTCGTGATCGCGCCCGGTGAAATAGAAGCCCCCGGCCTCCGGGTCCTCGAACTGCTCCAGCAGCGCATCGGCGAGTTCCTGCGCGAATTCCAGGTACGCCGGGTCGAACTCCGCCTGCAGCAATTCGTTCAGCGCGTCGATCAGGAACGCGTAGTCATCGAGGTAGGCATTCAGATGCGCGCGACCGTCCTTGAAGGTGGCCAGCAGCAGGCCGTCCTTCCACATCGTGCTGCGGATGAAATCCAGCGCGCGCCGCGCGGAGTCCAGCCAGTCGGCGCGGCCGAACACCCGGCCGGCGCGCGCCATGCCGCGGATCATCAGTGCGTTCCACGACACCAGGATCTTCTCGTCGCGGCCCGGCCGCACGCGCTTTTCGCGCGCGGCGAAGAGTTTCGCGCGCGCCGATGCCAGCAGCGGACCGTGCCCGTCGTCCGCATCGCGGGCCACGCGCAGGTGCCACTGTTCGTCCTCGAAATTGGGCTTGCCATCCAGGCCGTAGTGCCGCGCGAACACGGCATACTCCTCCGCAGACAGCAGTGCCTCGACTTCGGCGCGATCCCAGACGTAGAACTTGCCCTCCTCGCCTTCGGAATCCGCGTCCAGGCTGGAGTAGTAGCCGCCCTCGGGCGACTGCATCTCCCGCATCACCCAGGCCGCCGTCTCCTCCGCGACGCGCGCGTAGAGCGGCTTGCCGGTCGCGGCATGCAGGTCGGCAAGCAACGTCAGCAGCGGGCCGTTGTCGTACAGCATCTTCTCGAAGTGCGGGATGCCCCAGGTGTCGTCGGTGCTGTAGCGGCAGAAACCGCCGCCGAGCTGGTCGTAGATGCCGCCGAGGCACATTTTCTCCAGCGTGATGTCGGCCATCTCGAGCGCATGGCCGTCGCCGTCGCGGCGGTAGCGCCGCAGGCAGAATTCGATGTCGGTCGCGTGCGGAAATTTGGGCGCTTCGCCCCAACCCCCGTGCTCGGCATCGAACTGCTCGCGCAGGTTGCTCAATGCCGCGGCGATCGGTTCGGGATCGAAGTCCGAGGCGTGTGCCGAACCACCGGGTTGCATGCGCGAGAACGCGATCCGCACCTGCTCGCCCTGCGCGTCGACTTCGGCACGCCGTTCGCGCCAGATCGCGGCCACCCGCTCGAGCATGTCCGTGAAGCCGGGCAGGCCGTAGCGCGCGGCCTTCGGGAAGTAGGTGCCGCCGAAAAACGGCGTTCCGTCGGGCGCGAGGAACATGGTCAGCGGCCAGCCGCCGCCCTTCTGCGAAAGCATCTGGTGCGCGGTCTGGTAGATCTGGTCGAGGTCCGGCCGCTCCTCACGGTCGACCTTGATGTTGACGAACAGCCGGTTCATCACGGCCGCGGTGGATTCGTCCTCGAAACTCTCGTGTGCCATCACATGGCACCAGTGGCAGGCCGAGTAACCCACCGAGAGCAGGATCGGGCGGTCCTCCCTGCGGGCCAGGGCAAGCGCCTCTTCTCCCCAGGCGTGCCAGTCGACCGGGTTGTCGGCGTGCTGCTGGAGATAGGGCGAGGTTTCCTGGGCGAGGCGGTTGGGCATGGGGTTTAGAATCGGCTGGATCAGCACATTAAGATTGAACGAATCGGGGATTATCCGCCATGACCGATGCACGCGAAATTGTCCGTTTCTGGTTCGGCGATTCTCCGGGCTCGCGCCGCAAGGCGTGGTTCGAGAAGGATTCGGCATTTGACGCCGATGCGCGCGCCAGGTTCCTTCGCGCGCATTCGGCCGCAGCCGCTGGAATACTGACCGGGTGGCAGGAAAAGGTGGACACCGCGCTCGCGCTGATCGTGCTGACCGACCAATTGCCGCGCAACATGTTTCGCGGCACTTCACATGCCTTTGCGACCGATCCAGTTGCGCTGGCGTGCGCGAGGCAGGTCATTGCTGCGGGCTGGGACCGGCAACTTCTGCCGGTCGAACGCATGTTCGTCTATCTGCCCTTCGAGCACAGCGAAACGCTCGAAGACCAGTCACGCGCGCTGGAATTGTTCGCACCGCTGGGCGCGTTCACGGAAACCGCCGACACCCCCGACTACGCACGCCGCCACTGGGAGATCGTGAAGCGGTTCGGCCGCTTTCCCCATCGCAACGCCATCCTCGGCCGCGCAAGCACGCCCGAGGAAACCGAATTCCTCAAACAGCCCGGATCGGGCTTCTGAGTTCGCGCGATCGCCGGAGTTCTGGTGGCTACAGCGGTTTGCCGAACGTCTGTGTCCAGTAGATGCCCATCGCGCTGGCCGGATTGACCACGTACGCCACACCCATCTCGGTAAACGCGGCATTCATCAGATTGGCGCAATGCGTCGGGCTCGCGATCCAGCTGCTGACGGCATCCTCGGGGGTGCGCTGTCCGGCGGCGATATTTTCACCCATTGCGCGGTACCGATAACCCGCACGCGTCACCCGTTGTGCCGATGTGGAACCGTCTAGTCCGGCATGGCTGAAGTGGCTATTGGCCGCCATGTCGGCGGCGTGGCGCTGCGATGCCTGTTCGAGCAGTTCGCTCCACTTCACCGGCTTTGCGGGTGGAAAAAGACGCTCACCGCAATGGCGCTCCTGTCCCCGGGCGCGGTTCACCAGAGCGAGGGTGCGTTCGGCGACCTGCTCACGGCTCAGTTCGACAGCCGGCGCAATCGGCTCTGCGATCAATATCCAGACCGTTTCGCCGGCCGCGTAAATACCGGCTTCGGTCAATTGGGCCATTGCCAGTGGTGCGCAGAAACGGGCGGCAAGAAATCCTTCAAGCCGCGCGCCGTCGCGCGCGCCAGCGACCTTGATTTCCTGCACCTCTTTTGCCCGGTAATCCGCAGACTGCAGCGCTGCAGCCAGACTCCGGCCGCGTGCCACATTTGCAGCCGCCTCATCCAGCGCCCGCTTAGCCACCAGAGGCACCAGCGGCGCCGCGTTCACCGCGCACGCACCACCCGGCGCGCGCAGTCGGTTGAGGATCTCGACCACGCCCTCCGCCTGCGCCTGCAGGCTCGCGCAGGTCAGCGCGACGATCGCCAGCAGGCGCAACACCGGCTCATTCTCAGCTAGTCGTCATGATCGGTGATCGCGCCCTTGCTCGCGGTGGACACCAGCTTCACGTACTTGCCGAGCAGCCCGCGCGTGTAACGCGGCTTGGGCTGCTTCCACTTCTTGCGCCGTGCCGCGATTTCCTTTGCCGACACGTTCAGCTGGATCAGCTGCTTCCTGGCATCGATGGTGATCGAGTCGCCTTCCTTCACCAGCGCGATCGTGCCGCCGACAAACGCTTCCGGCGCCACGTGCCCGACGACCATGCCCCAGGTCCCGCCGGAGAATCGTCCGTCGGTCAGAAGACCGATCGATTCACCAAGACCCTGGCCGATCAATGCCGAAGTGGGCGCCAGCATTTCCTGCATTCCGGGGCCGCCTTTCGGTCCCTCGTAGCGGATCACCACGATATCGCCGGCCTTGATCTTCTCGGCCATGATGGCCTTCATGCACTCGGGTTCGGAATCGAACACGCGCGCCGGGCCGGTGATCGAGGGATTCTTCAGGCCGGTGATCTTCGCCACGCAGCCTTCGGTCGCCAGGTTGCCCTTGAGGATGGCGAGATGGCCCTGCTTGTAGATCGGCTTGTCGAAGGGCCGGATCACGTCCTGGTCCTTGCGCGGCACCGGCGGCACCTTCTTCAGTTCCTCGGCGATGGTCTTGCCGGTGATGGTCATGCAGTCGCCATGCAGCAGGCCGTTGGCCAGCAGCATCTTGAGCACCTGCGGCACGCCGCCGGCGCGGTGGAAATCGACCGCGACATATTTGCCCGAGGGCTTGAGGTCGCACAGCACCGGGACTTTGCGGCGCACGCGTTCGAAATCGTCGATTGTCCATTTCACTTCGGCCGCGGCGGCGATCGCCAGGTAGTGCAGCACCGCGTTGGTCGAGCCGCCGGTGGCCATCACCAGTGCAATCGCGTTCTCGATCGATTTGCGGGTGATGATCTTGCGCGGACGCAGGTTCATCTTGATCGCGTTGACCAGCACTTTTGCCGACTCGGCGGCCGAATCGGCTTTCTCCGCATCCGGCGATGCCATCTGCGAGGAACCCATCAGGCTCATGCCGAGCGCCTCGAACGACGAGGACATCGTGTTGGCCGTGAACATGCCGCCGCAGGCGCCGACCGACGGGCAGGCGTTGCGCTCGATGCCGTCGTAGTCCTCCTTCGACATCTTCCCGGCCGAATAGGCGCCGACCGCCTCGAACGCCGAGACCACGGTCAGGTCCACGCCTTTCCATTTCCCCGGCTTGATCGTGCCGGCGTAGACGTAGATCGCCGGGCACGTTCATGCGCGCGATCGCCATCATGCCGCCGGGCATGTTCTTGTCGCAGCCGCCGACCACCAGCGCGCCGTCCATGGCCTGGCCGTTGACCGAGGTTTCGATCGCGTCGGCGATCACCTCGCGCGACACCAGCGAATACTTCATCGCCTCGGTGCCCATGCCGATGCCGTCGGTGATCGTCGGCACGCCGAACACCTGCGGCTTGGCGCCCGAGCGCTCCAGCGCGGCAATCGCGCGGTCCACCAGCGGCTGGATGCCGGCGTTGCAGGGGTTCATGCGTCGAATGGCCGTTGGCCACGCCGACGATGGGCTTTTCGAAATCGCCGTCCTTGAAACCGACGGCGCGCAGCATTGCGCGGTTCGGGGCGCGCGCGACGCCGCCGGTGATGGATTTCGAACGCCAGTTCTTCTGATCAGCCATGTTGTCCTCTGAGAGTTGGGTCTTTGCGCCTGCACGCATGCCCGTGAACCGGGCGCCAAGGCTACGTTCGGTGTCAAGGCTGCGTTCGGCGTTAAGGCTGCGTTCATTTGCGGCCTCTACCATCGAATCATACCAATCCTGTGGAAGCAAACCATGCGCTCGAACCTCGTCGCCACCGCCTCAGCCCTTGTCTGCGCCGGATTCGCCGCGGCCGCATTCGCGGTCACGCCGACGGAACTGCTGGTGCAATACGCAACGGAAGCCTCGGCCCAGCCGTCGGCCGCCCGGGGCGAAACCTTCTTCACCCGCAAGCACGGCCAGGACTGGGCGTGTGCGACCTGCCACGGCGCCCCGCCCACGCGCGACGGCGCACACGCGATGACGAAAAAGCGCATCGCGCCGCTGGCGCCAGCCTTCAATCCCGATGTTCTGAACGACCGCGCGCGCGCGGACAAGTGGTTCAAGCGCAATTGCGGCGACGTGCTGGGCAGGCCATGCACGGCCGCGGAGAAGGCGGACGTCCTCGCGTACCTCACCGGACTGCGCAAATGAGGCGCGTCCGTGCTGCACTCCCCCTCCTGATGGGTCTTGCCGCATTGCTTGCCGGCGCGGCGCACGCCGATGGCGTACCGCTGCCCGCGCGCACGCCGGCCGCCTTCGCGCAGGAATGTGCCTCGTGCCATACCGCCTACCCACCCGGCCTGCTGCCGGCGCCGGCCTGGGCGCGGATCATGGCCTCACTCGACAAGCACTTCGGCACCAATGCCTCCGTCGACGAAAAAACGGCAGCCGAACTGTCGCGCTACCTCGCATCCAACGCCGGCACCTACAAGCGCGCCACCGCGACACCCGATGCACGCATCACCAGCGCCCCGTGGTTTGCGCGCAAGCACCGCGACGTCCCGGCGGAGGCGTGGAAGCGCCCCTCGGTGGTCGGCGCGTTCAACTGCAGCGCCTGCCACGGCGGGGCGGCACAGGGTGATTTTTCCGACGACAACGCGAGGATTCCGAAATGAACGCGCCCGCCTCCCCGCAACCCGTACTGCCGCAACGCGTACTCATCTGGGACGCGCCGGTGCGCGTGGTTCACTGGCTGCTTGCGCTCTGCGTGCTCGGCGCATTCGTCACCGCGGAGAGCGAACGCTGGCGGCTCTTGCATGCGACGCTCGGCTACAGCGCGGCCGGCCTGGTGGCGTTCCGGCTGCTGTGGGGCTTGGTCGGCACGCGCCACGCGCGCTTCGCCGGGTTCGTCCGCGGCCCGCGCGCCGTGCTGCACTACCTCGGGAGCCTGATCGGGTTCCGGCCCGAACACCACGCGGGGCACAATCCGGCGGGCGCCCTGGCGATCATTGCCCTGCTGGGCCTGACCGCACTGGCCGCCGCAAGCGGCCATCTGGTGTATGAGGACATCGGCGGCCGGTGGCTGGAATCGCTGCACGAATTTGTGGGTGAATCCATGATGTGGCTGGTGGGCGTGCACGTGGCAGCCGTCCTGGTCTCCAGTGCGCTGCACCGCGAGAACCTGGTCGCCACGATGTTCAGCGGTCGCAAACGCGCGCTGCCCGCCGAGAGTATCCGCCGCCCCCACCGCATCATTGCAACCCTGGTGATGGCTGCGGTGATCGGCTTCTGGGCGATACAATGGTCTGCCCGATCCGCAGAGGTGACAGCCGTTGCCGCAGGTGCGGATAGCGGGCAGCACGCCCGACACGACTGAACGGACCACCGAGCCCATGCGCATTCTTCTGGCCGAGGACGACGAACCCCTCGGGCGTGCGTTGCGCGCGGGACTCGAGCAGGCCGGATTCTCCGTCGACTGGGTGCGCGATGGCACCGCAGCCTGGAACGAACTGTCGGCCACGCCCTACCATGCCGCGGTGCTGGATCTCGGCCTGCCGCGCGAGGACGGCCTCTCGGTATTGCGCCGCCTGCGCGCCGAACGCAGCGCCATCCCGGTGCTGGTGCTGACCGCGCGCGATGCGCTCGAGGACCGCGTCGCCGGCCTCGATGGCGGAGCCGACGACTATGTCGTGAAGCCGGTCGACCTGGTGGAACTCGCGGCGCGGCTGCGCGCCCTGATCCGGCGCTCGGCCGGCCAGGGCAGCAACCTGCTCGAATCGGCCGGCGTCAGCCTTGACCCGGCTGCGCGCGTGGTCCTGCTGGACGCAACTCCGGTGCCGCTGACGCCGCGGGAATTCGATCTGCTGCATGTGTTGATGCTGGCCGGTGGGCGCGTCCTGACGCGCGAGCAGATCGAGGATCAACTCTGCGCCTGGGGCCGGGAACTCGAAAGCAATTCGATCGAAGTGCACGTGCATCGCCTGCGCAAGCGCCTGCGACCGGAACTGCTGCGCACGATCCGCGGCGTCGGTTACGCGTTCGGCGGCGCAGCGCCTTGAAGGCGGCATCACCGGACACCGCGCTGCCCCGGGCGCGCTCGCTGCGCAGCCGCCTGCTGCTCGGTGTACTCGGGGGCGTGCTGATGCTCTGGTTCGCGACCATCCTCGCCGTCTGGAACGGTGCAAACCATGAACTCGAGGAACTGCTTGACGGTCACCTCGCGCAGGCAGGTGCGCTGATCGCGGCGCACGGCGGCGAGGACGACGACGACGGCTATTACATGGTCCAGGTTCCGGGATTGCAGGGAAAGACCAAGCCGGTGCTGTGGCAGATCTGGCGCAAGGGCGAACTCGTGCAACGTTCGGCCGGCGCGCCCGCCGAACCGCTCGCGGTGCGGGAGCGCGGCTTCGTATCGCGCGAACTGTCCGGCGAGGCGTGGCGCGTGTTTTCCACAGGCACCCTGCGCGACGGCAGCAGCGTACACATAGCCGAGCGCCTGTCCGACCGGCAGGACATTCTGCACGCGCTGACACGCAACCTGCTTTGGCCGATGCTGGTCGCCCTGCCGCTGCTTGCGTTCGCGGTACTGCTGGCGGTGCGCGCCTCGCTGGCGCCGCTGCGGCGCCTGGGCACGATACTTGCGACACGCGGGCCGCTCTCGCTCGAGCCGCTGCCGGTGGAAGGTGCGCCGGTGGAAGTGCGACCGCTCGTTGCCGCGATCAACGCGCTGTTGGCGCGCATCGAGCGCGCCCTGGCGCAGGAAAAGCGCTTTACGGCGGACGCAGCCCATGAACTGCGCACACCCATTGCCGCCCTGCGGGCGCAGGCGCAGGTGGCACTGGCAAGCACCGATGCACGGGAACGCGGTGCGGCGCTCGAGGCAATGCTGGCGGCGTCCGACCGCGCGGCGCGACTGCTCGAGCAGTTGCTCTTGCTCGCCCGCCTGGATGCCCACGATGCCTTGTCCCATGCGGAGCGCGCGGATCTTGGCGTCCTGGCACGCTCGGCCCTCGCGCAACTCGCCGACAGTGCGCCTGAGCGCAGTGACGACATCGAACTGCGCGCTGACGCGCCGGCCGAAATCCGGGGCCAGCCGGTCCTGATCGAAGTCCTGCTGCGCAACCTGTTCGACAACGCCCTGCGTTACACCCGGCCGGGCGAGCCCGTGCTCGTCAGCCTTGCCGCCTCGGGTGGAGAAACGCAGCTCTGCGTGGAGGACGGCGGCGCGGGCCTGGACGCCGCAGCCATTGCCCGGCTCGGCGAGCGATTTTTCCGCGCAGCACCGGAAGGCCCTCCCGGTACCGGCCTGGGCTGGTCGATTTTGCGCAGAATCGCCGGCCTGCACGGGGCGGCGGTGGAAGTGGACCGCTCCCCCGGGCTGGGCGGCCTGCGCATCAGGCTGCGGTTTCCGCCGCTTCAACCCACGTGACGAACGCACTGCGGACGCGCATCATTCCTGCCTGAGTCTTCAGCGGGACTTCGATGGAAGAAATTCTCAAGGGCAAGACCGTGCTGGTGGTGGACGACACCTCCGTTGCGCGCATGGTCGCCGCGGACATGCTGAAGTCTGCCGGGATGAACGCCCTCGAGGCCGACACCGGGGAGCGGGCCCGCGCCCTCGCCGCCGCGCATGATGTCGACGCCTTCCTCCTCGATATCCAGCTGCCGGACGTGAGCGGCATCGAACTGTGCCGCGAACTGCGCTCGATTGCGCGCTACCGGAGCACGCCGATCGTGTTCGTGACCGCGATCGACGAGCGCGAGATCCTCCAGTGGGCGCTGGAGGCCGGCGCGGACGACTTCATCCAGAAACCGCTGCATGCGATGGTGCTGCGGCGGCGCCTGGCCAACCTGATGCAGAAGGCTGCCTTGCTCGAGCAGGCCGAATTGATGAGCCTGTGCCTCGGACGCTATGTCTCGCCGCGCACGCAGGAGATCGCCCGCGGTTATGCCGCGACGCGCACGCTGCCCGCACCAGTGCGCAAGGCCGTATGCGTGCTGTTCTCGGACGCGCGCGGATTCACCGAGATGAGCGAGTCCATGGAGCCGGAAACCGTCTTCGAAATTCTGAGCGCGCATCTGGGGGCCCAGGTGGACCTCGTCTACCGGCACGGCGGATACGTCGACAAGTATTCCGGCGACGGGATCATGGCGGTGTTCGACGGCGAAGACATGGCAGGAACCTGCTGCCGCTGCGCGCTCGAGATCATCGAACTGGCCCGCGCACTCGCGCAGGGCAAGGGCCCCGGCGCGATCCGGCTGGGCATCGGCATCCACCTTGGCGAAGCGGCGATAGGCAACCTGGGTTCCAGCGACCACCTCGACTACACCGTCATCGGCAAGACCGTGAACCTCGCCGCCCGCCTGTGCGGCCTGGCCAACCAGTCGATCATCGTGTCGGAGTCGGTGCGCGAGGCGGCCGGAAACCAGCCGGGCCTCGAATTCGCCGATGGACGTCCGGCGTCGATTCGCGGGGTCAGGGATCCGGTCACCGTCTTCGACCTGCAGCGCACCGCCCCGGGCGGGTGATCCGGCGAGAGCACCCGCCATGGCGCAAGCCACGACGCCCGCTCCTGCTTGGTAGACTCGGCATATCGAACCGCCCTCGCGGCGACACACCCCAGAAGGCTCCGTGCTGATCCATCCGAATTTCGATCCCATCGCCATCGCCATCGGTCCGCTGGCGATCCGCTGGTATGGGCTCATGTACCTCACGGCGTTCGGCGCCTTCTGGTGGCTGGGCACCCGGCGCATCGGCACCGGGCGCGCGCCGATCACGCGTGTCCAGTTCGACGACCTGTTGTTCTTCGGCATCCTCGGCGTGATAGCGGGCGGGCGGCTCGGTTACGTGGTGTTCTACAAACCGGCCTACTATCTTTCGCATCCGCTCGAGGTCTTCGCCATCTGGCAAGGCGGCATGTCGTTTCACGGCGGCTTCCTGGGGGTGCTGCTCGCGATGGCCTGGTTCTCGCGGAAGACCGGCCGGCACTGGCTGGACGTGATGGATTTTGTCGCGCCGCTGGTGCCCCTCGGCCTGGCCGCGGGCCGGCTGGGAAATTTCATCAACGGCGAGCTCTGGGGCCGCGCCACCGACGTGAGCTGGGGCATGGTGTTCCGCGGTGGCGGGGCGCTGCCGCGCCATCCGTCGCAGCTCTACGAAATGGCGGCCGAGGGCCTCCTGCTCTTCTTCCTGCTCTGGTTCTATTCGTCCCGGGCGCGCCCGCGCGGCGCCGTGTCGGGCCTGTTCCTTGTCGGTTACGGCATCGCGCGCTTCGCCTGCGAATTCACCCGCGAGCCGGACGACTTCCTCGGGCTGCTCGCGTTCGGGATGAGCATGGGCCAGTGGCTGTCCGCGCCGATGGTGATCGCGGGCATCGCGATGATGGCGTGGGCGTATCGGAAAAAACAATGAGCGCACAGACCAAACCGCTCTCCGGCCAACAGCTTGATCGCCTTGAGCTCATGCTCGATTCGGACACGCCGGGATGGGAACCGATGCCCCTGGACATGCTGCAGGGGTTCCTGTTCGGCATCGCCAGTGCGCCGCGCGAGATTGCACCGGACGAATGGCTGCCGCGCGCGCTCGGCACCGAGGACTGGCCCGACACGCGTCCGGAAACCGCTGAATGGGCGGATCTGCTGGTTCGTTTCTACCACCAGCAGGAGCGTGCGCTGGAAGGCGCGGAAGATGCGGCGTTGGTGTTCTACGAGGACACGCCCGGCGTCAGCAACAAATTCGAGCACTGGTGCATCGGCTATCTCGACGCCATCGACCTCGCCGCCACCGACTGGGAAGCCGCGGGTGACGGTGATGAGATCGACGAACTCCTGTTCCCGTTCCACGTGCTCGCGAATGCACTGCCTGCGCATGATCGCGAACGCTTCCCCGACAAGGAGTGGGCGAAGCTGCTCGAGGAATGCGGCGAAGACCTGTGGCCCGCGGTGATGGATGCCAGGAAATACGGCCTCGCCCTGCGCAACCGGCCGACCACGCTCCGGCGCCCCGCACCCAAGGTCGGGCGCAACGACCCCTGCACCTGCGGCAGCGGAAAGAAATTCAAGGCCTGCTGCGGGAAAACGTAAAGTGGAAGCGCCGCAGGAAACCACTGGAACCGAAGTCGCCGCGATCACCCTGAAGCGGCAGAAAATCATCTCCGCCACGTGGTGGCTGGTCTGGCTCCTTGGCACGCTGTGGATCTGTCACCTGCTGTCGATCGCCTGGCCGCACGTGCGCCTGCCGCCGGAACTCGTGTTGCTCATTACCCTGCCCGGCCTGATCTATCGAAGCGTCGAGCTGGCCTGGATGCAACTCACCGGACGTTTGTTCGTGCGCTGGCGGCGCTGGGGAACACGGATTGCCGCCGTGCCCTGCGGTGTGATTGCGGCCGGGTTTCTCTGGACTTCGCTAGACGCGGCCAGCATGGCGCGATTCGAGACCGCCATGCGCCCGCTGGTCGATCAGGTGACGGCGAACCGCGCCGCGCCCTGCCCGCCCGCGGCAAATTACCGCATCGGCGCCGACCTGAACGCATATCTGGTCGACTCCGGCGCACCACGGATACCGGTCGGCGTGCACCATGCGGCGCGGCACTTCGTGCTGGTCGTGGTGGGGCGTTCGATCGACATCGACGGCAGCATGGTCTTCTACGACTCGGCTGACGCCAAATGGAGAAAATTCCACAGCGACTCGCGCGACGCCGCCGAAGACCTCGACAACCGGGTCAAGGGAATGCAGCAGTGCCGGATTCCGCTGCGCTGAAGCGCTGCGTCAGGCGCAGACGTTCTTCTCGCGCAGGCAAGCCAGCAGCGCTTCGGTTGAAGATTTGGGCGCTGCAACCGATGTATCGATCCGCACTTCAGGCGCTTCGGGCACCTCATACGGGGCGTCAATCCCGGTAAAG
The DNA here is from genome assembly GCA_963844255.1 of uncultured beta proteobacterium. GTDB lineage: Bacteria > Pseudomonadota > Gammaproteobacteria > Burkholderiales > SG8-39 > SZAS-79. The sequence continues at coordinate 117,684 of CAWJNP010000001.1, read as the reverse complement.
TTGACGAGTTCACCGCGCCGGGCCTTGCGGTAAAGCCCCTTGGGATCACGTTGTTCGGCAACCGCCAGGGGAGCGTCGACGAAGACTTCGATGAAATCTATTTTTCCCGCAGCCACGAGCTCGCGCGCCATGCGGCGCTCTTGGCGATACGGTGAAATCAGCGACACGACAACGATCAACCCTGCATCTGCCATCAGTCGAGCAACCTCCGCGACCCGGCGCACGTTTTCCACTCTGTCAGCGGGCGTGAAGCCGAGATCACGGTTCAGTCCGTGGCGGACGTTGTCACCATCCAGAACGTAGGTATGCCGACCCTGGGCATGCAGGGCGCGCTCGAGAAGATTGGCAATCGTGGACTTGCCCGCGCCCGACAGTCCCGTAAGCCAGATCACGGCAGGTCGCTGGCCCTTCTGAGTGGCGCGCGCGACCCGATCGATGTCGAAAGTCCTTGGGTGAATGTTGTGCGAGCGGCGCAACGCGAAATGCAGCATCCCGGCGCCGACCGTGTCGTTGCTCAGGCGGTCGATCAGGATGAATCCGCCGGTTTCGCGGTTCTTCTCGTACGGATCGAAAGTCACCGGTCGATCGAGCGAAAGGTTGCACACGCCGATCTCGTTGGAACGCAGTGTTTTCGCGGCAAGGTGTTCGAGCGTGTTCGGATCGACGGTGTATTTCGGCGTGCTCGGCACCGCGGTAACGGTTTCCACACCGATCTTCATCAGGTAACCGCGACCGCCGAGCATGGGTGCATCGCTCATCCAGATGAGCGTTGCTTCGAACTGATCGGCCACCTCGGGGGCGCCCGCTGCCCTGGCGAACAGGTCGCCGCGCGAGACATCGGGTTCCTCGTCCAGCGCCGCGAGCAGGGTCGGCCCCTGGTACCACGGCATGCGCGCACTGAGCGTGGCCAGGTTGTCTCCACCGGCTACCGACACGGGGATGGCGCTCACGCGCGCGAGTTTTACCCGCTGCGCGTATGCCGTTGCCTGCGCCTCGATGGCGCGAAAGACATCCTCTGCAAAGGCTGCAGCATCCATCTTGTCGACCGCTAGCACGACCTGCCTCACCCCCATCATGGCGGCGAGGAGGCAATGGCGCCGCGTCCGGGTCTGCATGCCGTTGCGCGCATCCGTGACGATGATGGCGAGGTCCGCGGTGGACGCTGCGGCGACCAACTCCGGCATGTACTGCCCGTGTCCCGCGGGTTCTGCGACGAGGTAGCGGCGATGCGGCGTCGAAACACTGCGATACCCCGTGGCGGGCGCACTACCCTGTTCGACCCCGGCGGCCGCACCACCGGCTGCGAAGATCAGGCGGCGCAATAGCGCTGGCTCGCCCTCTCCGTCGCTGCCGAAGATCACGACCCGCAGCAGATCGCGTGCTTCTTGCGCTCCGCTCCCAGCTGCGTGCTTCACAGGATCCGGTCTCCATTCACCATGGGGTGCATTTTGCACCTGTCACGCAATTCCTACCTGCGGCAGGATACGTCCGAGCCTAGCTGCGCCCCTTTTCCGACAGGTAGAAGTGCCACAGCAGCCGCGCCGCGACCGAACGATAGGGTCGCCAGGCGTTTGCGCGCCTTTCGATCGCCGCGGGCGAGGGACGCGCGCGCAGCTTCCAGAGCTGGCGCACGGCCTCGACCAGCGCGAGGTCGGCCGTCGGAAACACATCCGGCCGGCGCAGGGCGAACAGCAGGTAGCACTGCGCGGTCCAGGGGCCGACACCATGCAGGTCATCCAAGGCCTTGATCGCGGCGGTGTCGGGCAGCTTGCCGATCGCGGCCAGGTCGAGTTTTTTTGCGTTGAGTTCGGCCGCGAGCGCGGCAAGATAGGCCGACTTCTGCCGGGTAATGCCGATCTCGCGCATTCCCGCTTCGCCCAGGATTGCAAGCTTCTTTGCTGCTCACGCCGCCGCCGGCCTTGTCCAGACGCGCGTACATCGCGCGCGCCTGCGCGAGCGAGACCTGCTGCTCGAGCATCAGCAGCACCAGGGTCGAAAACCCGGGTTTGCGCGGCCACAAGGGAGGGAGCCCATGACGCCCGACCACGTCCGCGAATCGCCGCTCCACGCCCGCGAGGGCATGCACCGCGGCGACAAACGATACCTCGTCCAGCACCTTGATTTTTGAACTTTTAAACAGCAATGTCGGCTCTGGAAGGGGGTTGCAGGGTAGTTCGTGTATCGATATCGATACACTAATACAATTCTGCCGTGGATCAGGCCAGGGCCATGGCCAGTACACGGGCGACGTGCAGCGCCTCGCGCTGTGCGCCATCTGCGATCTGGTGGCGACAGCTGGTGCCGTCGGCGACGATCAGGGTATCGGCAGCCGCACCGCGCACCGCCGGCAGCAGGCTCGCCTCGGCCATCTTCATCGACACGTCGAAGTGCTCGGCCTCGTAGCCGAAGCTGCCCGCCATGCCGCAACAGCCCGATTCCACGGTACTCACTTCCAGACCCGGCACGAGCCTGAGGGTTTTCTCGACCGCGCCCATCGCGGCAAACGCCTTCTGATGGCAGTGCCCGTGCAGCAGGGCCTTTTTCGCCAAAGGTTTCAGTGCCAGCTTGAGGCGACCGGCATCTGCCTCCGCGGCGAGGAACTCTTCGAACAATTGTGCCTTGGCCGCCAGGGCGCGTGTCTCCTCTCCCGGCAGCATTGATTCGAACTCGTCTTTCAGCGTGAACAGGCACGAGGGCTCGAGCCCGAGGATCGGCATGCCCTTGTCGACGAACGGCTTGAGCACGTCGAGCATGCGTTGCGCCTCCGCTTTCGCCTTGTCGACCAATCCCGCCGAAAGGTAGGTGCGCCCGCAGCACAGCGGCCGGTCGTGCGCGCCGACCGGCCGCGCAACGTGCACGCGATAGCCGGCCGCATCCAGCACCGTAAGCGCGGCGCGGGCATTCTCCGGTTCGAAATAGCGGCTGAACGTATCCACCAACAGCACCACCTCCCGCCCGCCGGACACGGTCCGCAGCCGGTCGATGAACGGGGCGCGATGCCACTTCGGCAGGCTGCGCCGCGAGGAGAGTCCGGTCAGCGCCTCCCTCCCCGGCAGACCCGAAAGGAGGTTGATCAACGGCGCCAATCGCGTGGCCCAGGGAGCATAGCGCGGCAGGAAGGCGACGATGCGGTCACGCAGCGTCAGCCCGTGCCTCTGCTTGTAGTGATGCAGAAACTCGATCTTCATCTTCGCCATGTCGACGCCGGTCGGGCACTCGCGCTTGCAGCCCTTGCAGGAAACGCACAGTTCCATCGCGTCCCTGACTTCATTCGATGCGAGTGCGTCGGCGCCGAGCAGCCCCTCGATCTGCCCCGACAGCGCGAGTCGCAGGGTGTTCGCGCGGCCGCGGGTGAGGTGTTGCTCGTCGCCGGTGGCGCGATACGAGGGGCACATCGTGCCCGCGTCGAACTTGCGGCAATGGCCGTTGTTGTTGCACATCTCGACGGCGCGATCCAGACCACCCCACTCGGACCAGTCGAGCGCCGGTCTGCGGGACCGCCGCCTGATAGCCCGGCTTGAAGCGAAACAGGCCGCGGTCGTCCATCTTCGAGGGCGCGACGATCTTGCCGGGGTTCATCAGCCCCTGCGGATCGAACCAGCCCTTGATCTCGGCGAGCGCATCGGTGAGCCGGGGGCCGAAGAACGGCGCGATCCATTCCGACCTGCACCAGTCCGTCGCCGTGCTCGCCCGAATACGCGCCCTTGTACTGTTTGACCAGGGCGCAGGCTTCCTCGGCGATTGCGCGCATCTGCTTTGCACCACCCGAGGGACCAGATGCGCGCATATCCAGAATGGGCCGCACGTGCAGCGTGCCGACCGATGCATGCGCATACCAGGTGCCGCGGGTGCCGTGTTTGTGAAAGACCTGGGTCAGTCGATCCGTGTATTCGGCCAGATGCTCAAGCGGCACCGCGCAATCCTCGATGAACGAGACCGGTTTGCCGTCGCCTTTCATCGACATCATGATGTTCAAGCCCGCCTTGCGGACTTCCCAGAAGTCCTTCTGCAGCTTCGGGTCGATGACCTCGACCACGCTGCCGGGCAGCCCGAGCGTCACCCATCAGGTCAACGAGTTGTTTTACCTTCGCGACCTGGGCGGCGTGGTCTTCGCCGGAGAATTCGACCAGCAGCACGGCGTCGGGCTCGCCCTTGATGACCGCATCGACGGTTTTCCGGAACGCGCCAATCTCGCGCGCAAGATCGATCATCGTGCGGTCGACCAGCTCCACCGCGGTCGGCCCGAGCTTGACGATATGCTGCGCGCAATCCATCGCCGTGTAGAACTTCGGGAAATGCACCACGCCGAGCGTCTTGTGCGCCGGCAGGGGAGCGAGCTTCAGCAGCAGGCGCTCGAAATAGGCGAGCGTCCCCTCCGAGCCGACCAGCAGGTGGGCCGCATTGGCGTGCGGCGCGCCGAGATGGTCGAGGTTGTAGCCGGCGACCTTGCGCAGCAATTTCGGAAAGCGCGCCTCGATCTCGGCCTTCTCGCGCGCGTGTAGCGCAGCAAGTTTGTCCAGCAGGGCGAGGTAACCCGGGGAGCCGGAGCGGTCGTTCATGGGCCCGAAACGGTGGCGCTCCCCCGATGGCAGGAGCGCGTCGATCGCCAGGACGTTGTGCACCATGTTGCCGTAGGCGATCGAGCGCGAGCCGCAGGAATTGTTGCCCGCCATGCCGCCGAGCGTCGCCTGGGCGCTGGTCGAGACATCCACCGGATACCAGAGCTTGTGCGATTTCAGCTGCGCGTTGAGCTGGTCCAGCACCAGGCCGGGCTCAACGAGAGCCGTGCGCGCTTCCGGGTCGACCTCGACCACCTTGTTGAGGTATTTCGAATTATCGATCACCAGCGCCGCACCCACGGTCTGGCCGCACTGCGAGGTGCCGGCGCCGCGCGGCAGCACCGGGACACCCGATTCGACGGCAATCCGGATCGCGGTACGCGCCGCCTCGGGTGTACGCGGCACGACCACGCCGACCGGCTCGATCTGATAGATCGAGGCGTCGGTCGAGTAGCGCCCGCGAGAGGCCGCATCGAACAGCACCTCACCGTCGACTTCCCGGCGCAGACGCGAGGCCAGGGACGAGTCACCCGGCGCGGTTTTCACCAGCCGGATGGGCACGCCCTTTGCGATCTCCGGATGCTTTTCGGGTGCGTTCATCCGCTCAGACTGCGGTGTCTGCGGTGTCTGCGGTGTCTGCGGCCAGGGCGGCCATCACGCTGACGACCTTGTGCGCAAGGTGCTCGGCAAGCAAGTGCTTCAGGCGCCCGGCATCCCGTGCCACCAGCGCAGCGAGAATTTCGTCATGCTCGCGCACCGCCACATCCCACCGCTCCTGCGACAGGTTGGCCATGTAGCGCGCGCGCAGAACGTTGGCGTTCAGCTGGCGATAGGTATTGGTCAGCACCGGATTTCCCGAAGCCTCGATGATCCGGTCATGGATGCGCTGGTTGCACTTGAAGTAGCCGGCAAGGTCATGGCGTGCATGGTACGCGAGCATCTCGAAATGCAGCGCGCGGATCTCACCGATCGCTGCCTCACTGGCGTTCGCGCAGGCCAGTCCGCCCGCGACCGATTCCAACGCGCCCATCACCGCCAGGGTGTCGGCAATATTGGCCGCCTTGAGCGGAGTGACGATCGCACCACGGTTGGGAAGCAACTCCACCAGACCTTCGGCCGCAAGCATCTTGATCGCCTCGCGCAGGGGCGTCCGGGAAATGCCGAGTTGTTCGCACAGCACCCGCTCGTTCAGACGACCCCCGGGCGGCAGTTCGCCGCTGACGATACGGTCACGCAGGTGGTCGAGGACCTCTTCATGCAGGGGGCGGCGCTCGATTCGCGTCACGCCCAGATTTTCGATACTTCCCATGGCTTGCATCCTTGCAGTATTTGAATACATAATACAAAAAATAACGCGTCCACGCAATGCTGCACCCGTTTGCTGCACCTCGCGATCCAGTTTGAATACAAATCAGGAGTACACCATGAGCTACCACGCCGGCCGCCATTTCCTTCAGATTCCAGGCCCGACCAACGTCCCGGACCGCGTGCTGCGGGCGATCGACTTTCCGACCATGGATCACCGCGGCCCGGACTTTGCCGAGCTCGGCAAGGCCTGCCTCGCCGGCATGAAGAAAGTGTTCAAGACCGACGCCCATGTGGTGATCTACCCCGCCTCGGGCACCGGCGCCTGGGAGGCTGCGCTGGTCAACACGCTTTCGCCGGGCGACCGGGTGCTGATGTGCGAGACCGGCCAGTTCGCGGCGCTCTGGCAGAAACTCGCCACGCGCCTCGGCCTGGTGACCGAGTTCCTTCCGGGGGACTGGCGCCATGGAGCCGACCCGGACGCGATCGCGAAGCGCCTGTCGGAGGACAAGGACCACGCCATCAAGGCGGTCTGCGTGGTGCACAACGAGACCTCCACCGGCGTGACCTCGCGCATTCCGGACGTACGCCGGGCGATCAATGCTGCGCAACATCCGGCGCTGTTCATGGTGGATACGATTTCGTCGCTCGCGTCGCTCGACTACCGCCACGATGAATGGGGTGTGGACGTGACCGTCGCTGGTTCGCAGAAGGGCCTGATGCTGCCGCCGGGCCTGTCGTTCAACGCGATCAGCGAAAAAGCCCTCATCGCATCGAAGGGCGCGAAACTGCCGCGCTCCTACTGGGCCTGGGACGAGATGCTGGCCAGCGGCAAGACGGGTTACTTCCCCTATACCCCTGCAACAAACCTGCTCTACGGTCTTCGCGAAGCGCTGGACATGCTGTTCGAAGAGGGTCTGGACCGGGTGTTCGCCCGCCACCAGCGGCACGCCGAGGCGACCCGCCGCGCGGTGCGCGCCTGGGGTCTGGAGGTGCTGGCGCTGAACCCGGCGGAGTTTTCCGGGGCGCTGACCGCCGTGATGGTCCCCGCCGGTATCAACGCCGATGAAGTGCGCCGCGTGATCCTCGAGAACTTCGACATGTCGCTGGGCACCGGCCTGGGCAAGCTGGCCGGAAAGATCTTCCGCATCGGCCATCTGGGCGATTTCAACGACCTGACGCTGATGGGGACGCTCGCGGGCGTGGAGATGGGACTGGAACTGGCCGGCGTGCCGCACAAAAAGGGCGGCGTGCAGGCGGCGATGGACTATCTGATCGGCAGCCGGAGTGCGCCCGCAAAACAAAAGGCTGCCGCATGAGTGCTTCCGACCCGGTGTATTTCACCCGCGACGGCACGATCGCGACCGTCGTTCTCAACAATCCGGAGCGGATGAACGCCATGTCGTTCGACATGTGGATGCGGCTGGGCGAGATCATGCGCGAACTCGACGCGGACGCGTCGTTGCGTGCGGTCGTGCTGCGCGGCGCCGGCGAAAAAGCCTTTGCCGCGGGCGCCGACATTTCCGAGTTCGAGACCACCCGCGCCAACGCGAAGGTCGCAAAGGAGTACGGCGACAAGATCGACTCCACGATGCGCGCGGTGCACGAATGCCGGCACCCCACGCTCGCGATGATCCACGGTGTCTGCGTGGGTGGCGGGCTCGAGGTCGCCTCACAGTGCGACCTGCGGATCTGCGGCGAATCGAGCCGGTTCGGCATCCCGATCAACAAGCTCGGCCTGGTCGTGGCCTATGCCGAGATGGACGCACTGATCGACCTCGTTGGCCGCGCCACCGCGCTCGAGATCCTGCTCGAGGGGCGGGTTTTCGGCGCCGCCGAGGCAAAGGAAAAGGGACTCGTGACGCGGGTCGTCCCGGACGACGAGGTGGAAGAGGAGTCGCTCGCCACGGCACGCCGCATCGCCGCCGGCGCGCCGCTGGTCGCGCGCTGGCACAAGAAATTCGCGCGACGGCTTGCCGACCCGCGCCCGTTGAGCGAAGCCGAGCGGGACGAGGGATACGCCTGCTTCGACACCGAGGACTATCGCACCGGATTCCGGGCATTTCTCGCCAAGCAAAAACCGGAATTCTCGGGCCGCTGATCCAGCCGGACGCTCTGCTAATATGCTGCGCCCTCGCACCTTGGCGAGGGCCAAACGAGCCGACATTCGAGCGGCCTGCAAACCAGGAGAAAACGTGCGCAACACCCTGTCATCCGGAAGTTCCCGTGCCGCGACCCTCATCGCCACGGGCCTGTCGTTCGCAATCGCCGCAGGACTGGCCCATGCCGAGGCGTGGCCGACCAAGCCCGTCACCTTCGTCAACCCGTTCCCCGCAGGTGGAGGCACCGATACCTTCGCCCGGCCGATTGCCGCGAAGCTCTCGCAGCAACTCGGCCAGCAGTTCATCATCGAGAATCAGGGCGGCGCCGGCGGGACCGTGGGCGCCACCAACGTGTCCAAGCGTGCGCCCGACGGCTACAACCTGTTCTTCGGCGCGGTTCACCACACCATTGCAGAAAGCCTGTACACGCGACTGCCCTATGGCATCGAGAAAAACTTCGAGCCGGTCACGGTCGCGGCCTTCGTGCCCAACGTCGTGTCCGTGCACCCGAAGCACGACTTCAAGACCCTGAAAGACCTGATCGCCTACGCCAAGGCCAACCCGGGCAAACTGAACTACGGTTCGGCCGGCAGCGGCACGACGCACCATCTGGCGGTCGAACTGTTCAAGACCATGACCGGCACCTACATCACGCATATTCCGTATCGCGGCGCCGGACCGATGATGGTGGACCTGCTTGCCGGACAGGTGGACCTTGCGTTCGATGGCATGGGAACCTCCTCGGCGCAGATCAAGGGCGGCAAACTGCGCGGCCTCGCGGTCAGCAGCGCGGAGCGCAACCCCGTACTGCCGAACGTGCCCACCGTGATGGAGGCCGGCGTGCCCGGCTATGAAGTGCGGACCTGGTACGGCATCTGGGTGCTCAAGGGAACGCGACCGGAGATCAAGGAAAAGCTGTACCAGGAAACGGTCAAGGCGCTGGGTCATCCGGACCTGAAGAAACTATGGGCCGACCAGGGCGCGACCGCAGGGGGAATGCCGCCGCTGGAAATGGAGAAACTGGTGCGTGCCGAAATCGTGAAATGGGCCAAGGTCGTGAAAGACTCGGGCGCGAAGATCGACAACTAGAATAGTTCGGAGAAGAGGGGATCTGCCCCTCCTCAAACCTCCCCCAAACGAGAAGAGGGGCTGCGCCCCTCCTCAGACCTCCCCCAGACGAGAAAAGGGGCTCTGCCCCTCCTCAAACCTCCCCGATCGCACTATCGACATGCAAAACCAGGCGCGCGAAGGAGCACTCGAAGGCGCGCGCCATGCGTTCGGCATTCCGTGCATGGTGCTGGCGGCCGGCTACCTCGGCTTCGGGGCGCTGGCTGCGGCCAACGGGCTTTCGCTCACCGGCACGATGATCGCCACGATGTTCATCTGGGCGCTGCCGGGTCAGTTGATCCTGGTCGAGATGCACACCCTGGGCGCGCCGTTCGTTGCGGTGGTGCTGACCGTTGTGCTTTCCGGCGCGCGCTTTCTGCCAATGACCATTGTCCTCATGCCGCTGCTGCGCGAAGCGCGTGGACGACCCTGCCACTACTACCTTGCCGCGCAATTCATCGCGATGACCGGCTGGTCCTGGGCGATGGCGCGTTTTCCCGCCATGCCGGCCGAGCGACGGCTGGGATACTTCTTCGGCTTCACGCTGAGCCTGCTTTTCGCCGCAAGCGCCGCGACCGCACTGGGCTTTCTCGGCGGCGACCTGCTGCCGCCCATGGCGAGGCTGGCATTGGTGTTCATGAGCCCGATGTACTTCCTGCTGCTCCTCACCGGGAGCGCCTCGGATGCGTTGGCGCGCCTTGCGATCGGCTGCGGCGCGGTCGCCGGGCCGGTCGCGCACCTGGTCAATCCGCAGTGGAGCGTATTGGCCGGCGGATTGATTGGCGGCAGCATCGGCTTTTTTCTGCACCGCATGCTGTTGCGGCGGCGGGGCTGAAGGCGGAGATGACCGAGTACATCCTGCTTGCGATCGTCTGCGGCGCCTGCACGTATTTGTGGCGCGGGCTGGGCGTCGCGGTGTCCGCGCGCATCCGCACCGACAGTGCCCTGTTCGCCTGGGTCGGCTGCGTGGCCTTCGCCACGCTGGCCGGACTTCTCAGCCGGATGCTGCTGCTGCCCTCGGGCGTGCTCGAACAGACCGCGCTGTGGCAGCGGCTGGCCGCCACGGCGGTGGCGGTGATCGCCTACTTCGTGCTGACCCGCAAGAACCTCTTCGTCGGTGTCATCACCAGCGCGCTGGCGATGTACCTGATCCTGTTCCTGGTCGGCTGAACCGCCCGGTCAGAGAATCCCCGCCTCGCGCAGCGCGGCGATCTCAGCAGCGCTTTTTCCGAGCAATCCGCCGAGAACCACATCGGTGTGCTCGCCGACGAGCGGCGGGGGAATCTTGTACTCGACCGGCGTTGCGGAAAAACGCATCGGGCTGGCGACCGTCGACAGTTTCCCTGCCACCGGGTGGTCCATCTCGACGCGGATGTTGCGCGCCTTGACCTGCGGTTCCTCGTAGACCTGGGCGAGATTGTTGATCGGCCCGTTCGCCACGCCTGCCGCTTCGAGCACTTCGACCCACTCGCGGGTCGTGCGCTTGATCAGCACGGCCTGCAGCAACCGGGTCAGCTCGGTGCGGTTCTCGACCCGCTTGCCGTTGCTCACAAAGCGTGGATCGGCGACATGCTCGGGGCACCCGATCGCCTCGCAGAAGCGGCGATACAGGTTGTCGTTTCCGCAGGCGACGATGATGTCGCCGTCCGAAGTTTTGAACGGCTGGTACGGCACGATGTTCGGGTGCAGGTTTCCGATCCGCTTGGGTGGCGTGCCGGTCGCAAAATAATTTGTGTTCTGGTAGGCGAGCAATGCGATCTGCGAATCGAGCAGAGCGAGGTCGAGTTGCTGGCCGATGCCGGTCTCTGCGCGATGCGCGATAGCCGCACAGATCGCGATCGAGGCATACATGCCGGTGATGATGTCGGCCACCGGCACGCCCGCGCGCTGCGGCCCGCCACCGGGCGCGCCATCGGGCTCGCCGGTGACACTCATCATCCCGCCCATGCCCTGCACCATGAAGTCGTAGCCCGGGTGCTCGCGGTACGGCCCGGTCTGGCCGAATCCCGTCACCGAGCAGTAGATCAGCCGCGGATTGATGGCCTTCAGGTCCTCGTAGCCCAGGCCGTAGCGCGCCAGGTCGCCAAATTTATAGTTCTCGATCAGCACATCGCAAACCCTGGCGAGTTCGCGAACGATGGCCTGGCCTTCCGGTTTGGAGATATTCAGGGAAACCGATTTCTTGCCGCGGTTGGCTGCGGTGAAATAGGCGGAGTCGCGGGTGTCCTTGCCGTCCTTGTCCTTGACCCAGGGCGGACCGTAGGCGCGCGAATCGTCGCCTGTCTTGGGACGCTCGACCTTGATGACCTCGGCGCCGAGGTCGGCCAGGTTCTGCCCGCACCAGGGCCCGGCGAGCACGCGGGAGAGATCGAGTACGCGGATATGCGAAAGCGGACCGGCCATGGGAGTGTCCTTGCTGGATTTCGTCAGGCCGGAATTATCCATCCATTCCGGCATCGCGCCGAAAAGATGCTCAGGATTTCTCCACTGCGGGACGCCGTATCCGCTGCAGCCCGCGCACCTGGCGGGAGGCCGCGATCACCCCCTCGTGAACGAAGTCTTCGTGGTTCTTTTCGATGTCCCCGAGGTCGTAGAGGTAGTTGACCATGAATCCTGCACCCTCCCGCAGCCCCTTGGGCGAGACGTCCCCGAGCCAGTTCACCCGCTCGAGGCGCGCACCGTTGTTGAGATGAAAGCGTGCCACCGGATCACGCGGCTTGCCGGAAGAGTGCTTGGCTGTGATCAGGTAGATCCCGATCGCCCGTGACAGCACGGACTGCAACGCTTTTTCCACTTCAGCCGCGCGGTGCCAGTCCGGCTGCTCGAGCGCCTTGATCGCGGCTTTTTCGGACGCGTTCAGGATCGTCTGCCCGTCCCGCTGCAACCAGCTGACGAATCCCGGGACCGGCGAAAGGGTCACGAAGTTCTTCAGATCCGGCAGGTCGCGACGCAGTTCGTCGACCACCTGCTTGATGAGGAAGTTGCCGAACGAGATGCCCTGCAGCCCCTTCTGGCAGTTCGAGATCGAATAGAAGACTGCGGTCTTGGCACGCTTCGGGTCGGTCGGTGAGCGCGCTTCGCCCAGCAGCGGGGCGATCGCCTTCGGAATGTCTCGGGTGAGGGCCACCTCGACGAAGATCAGCGGATCGTCGACCAGCGTCGGATGAAAAAACGCAAAGCACCTGCGGTCGACCGGGTCGAGCCGGCCGCGCAGTTCCGCCCAGCTGTTGATTTCATGCACCGCCTCGTAGCGGATGACTTTCTCCAGGATGGCCGCCGGGGTCGACCAGTCGATCCGCCGGAGCACGAGGAAGCCGCGGTTGAACCAGGAGACGAACAGGTGCCGGAAATCGGAATCGATGCTCTTCAGGTCCGGATTGCCCGGAATGTTGCGCAGCACGTCTTCGCGCATGCGCACCAGAATCGCGGTGCCGCCGGGAGCAAGATTGAGTCTGCGCAGGAGCTCCTGCAGGCGCGGCTCCGCCGCATTGTGCAACCGCCTGACCCCCTCGGGTCCGGGATCGGCCTGGTAGGCGGCAATCGCCTTTTGTATGTCTTTGGCATCCGCGCCGAAACGTTCGGCCAGCAATTGCAGGAACTGCAGTTTCACCTCGTCGCTGCTGGTCGCATAGGCATCCAGCAACTCACGCGCGCGCGCCACACCGGAGGCTTCGCCACGTTCCGACAACAGCGCTTCGGCGAGCGCGCCGAGCTGATCTTTCGGCGAGGAAAACAGACGGCGCAGGAATCGGGGGGCCATGGCCGTAATCTACCTCAGTAAGGGGAAGCGGTTCGCGTGCGCGATCCGATCGCATCGGGGAATTTATTCAATTGCTGCCACTTTTTACGCTATCCCCAGTACTGGCGCGGCTTGCAGGGTCAATTGCTGCCATCGGCCATTCGGAAATCGTCACCACAGGCTGAACAGCATTCGGATTGCGATGCCGTACAAGGACAGCGCGAATACGATCCTGAGTTGCTTGACCGGCATGCTCTGCGAGACGCGCGCGCCGATCGGCGCGGTCAGCATGCTGGGCAGCACGATCAGGGCCAGCGCCGGGAGATAGACGAACCCGAGACTGTGGGGTGGCATCGGCCCGGCCTTGAGGCCCGCAAGAATATAGCCAACCGTGGCCGCCAGGCCGAGCGGAAAGCCGATTGCCGCGGCCGTACCGACGGCGCGCTTGAGCGGCACGTTGCAGGCGGCCATGAACGGAATCGTCATGAACGCGGCGCCCGCGGCGAGAAAGGTGGCCAGAAACGACACGAGGGTGCCGACGAACGCGAGTCCGACGCGGCCCGGCAGGCGAAACGTGCCCTTGGGTCTGAGATCGAAGAACATCGAAGTCGCCGCATAGAAGATGAACGCTGCAAAAAAGATCGCCAGCGGGCGCCCCGGAACACTTCCTGCGACGAAGGTCCCCAGCGCGGCGCCGAGCGCAAGCCCGGGCAGCATGCTGATCACGATGTGCCAATCCACTCCGCCTCGCGCATGGTGGGCGCGCACGCTCGACATCGAGGTGAAGGGGATCGTCGCCATCGCGGTGGCGAGCGCCATGTGCATCAGGTGCTCGGGAGGAAAGCCGGCACCGGCTCCCTGCGCGCCAAACGCAAACAGCATGATCGGCACGAGGACCATGCCCCCGCCGATGCCAAGCAGCCCGGCCATGAAGCCGACGAGCGCGCCGATCAGCAGATAGACCCACCACAGTTCCATGGCTCAGGTTCCCAGCAGATGGCCGATCAGTTCGGCAAACCCGCTGCCCGCCTCACCGTGCGTCACATACGCGGGCTTGGCGGCGAGCAGCGCGCCGTATTTCCGCACATTCGCCACGCCGACGGAGCTGGGGAAATAGGCGAACATCGGCGCGTCGTTGGGAGAATCGCCGACGAATGCGTACGCGCTCTTCTGTTCATCGAGGTCGATGCCGAGGACCTCCTTCGCCAGGATCCGGGTCATGCCGAGCTTGTCGTAGTCGCCGAACCAGCCGTTCACGTGGATCGAGCTGATCTTTGCGGTCATGCCGGCTTCGCGCATCAGTCCGGCAATGCGCTCGGCCTGGGCCAGGGGCAGCGCGGGTACGTCCTCGCAGAAATCGATCGCGAGGTCGGTTTCGCGATACAGCTGGTCAGACGCGAGGGCGCAGCCCGGCACTGCCGCGGTGATGCGATCACGCACCGCGACCAGCCGGGCCCGGTTGTCCGCCCGGGTCCGGTCGTCGTCGCGAAAGCGCTTTTCGAGCCGGTGCGTGGCGGCGTCGTAATGAAAGTAGAACGCGCCGTTCTCACCGACCACCGCGTCGACCGGCCACATGCGCGCGATATGGTCGCACCAGCCGGCCGGCCGGCCGGTGATGGGGACCGCAAGCCTTCCCGCCGCCTTCCAGCGGTAAAGCGCGGCGTAGGCTTCTGCAGTCAAACGGCCGTCGGTCGTGAGCGTGTCGTCGATGTCGAAAAACACACCACGGATCTGCGCGCTCGGCAGTTCGGCAAGTGGACGCATCATTCCGCAACCCCGAACGCCGCAATCCATGCGGCGACAGATGCACGCTGTTCCGGCGTCATGTGGAGGCCGGCCTTGGTACGGCGCCAGAGCACGTCATCTGCGCCGCGCGCCCACTCCTCGGCGATCAGGTAACGCACTTCACGGGCGTAGAGTCCGGCGCCGAAGTGCTCGCCGAGATCGGCTTCGGACCGCGCCTCCCCGAGGACAAGGCCGACCCGCGACCCGTGCCGGCGAAACAGGCCGCGCAGGACTTCTTCAGGGAGTTGCGCAAACTTCGCCTGCAGTCGCTCGAACGCCGCCTCGGGACCGGCTTCGAAATCGCTGCCCGGCAAGGGCACGCGCGCAGTCCATTCAGGCTTGAGCCCGGGAAAATACGGCGCGAGTTTCTCGAGGGCGTGCTCGGCCAGTTTCCGGTACGTCGTGAGCTTGCCGCCGAACACCGAAAGCACGGCGGCTGCGCCGGCAACATCGTCGACGCGCAGTGTGTAGTCGCGCGTCACCGCCGATGGATCGCTGCTGCCATCGTCGTAGAGGGGGCGCACCCCCGCGTAGCGCCATACGATGTCCTGCGGGCCGATCGCTTTCTCGAGATAGCGGTTGGCGGCACGGCAGAGGTAGGCCACCTCCTCCTCGCTTGCCTGCGGATCTCCCGGGTTACCGTCCACCGCCACATCCGTCGTACCGATCAGGGTGTAGCGTCCTTCGTAGGGAATCATGAACACAACCCGCTTGTCGTCGTTCTGCAGGATGAATGCATGTTCACCAGCGTAGGCTTTCGGCACCACGATGTGGCTGCCCTTGACGAGGCGCACGTTGTCGTTGCTCGGTTGCTGGAGCTGGCCATTGAGCACGTCCTTCACCCAGGGTCCAGCGGCATTGACGATGGTACGGGCGGTTAGCATGCTCGAAGGCTTGCCTTCAGCAGTCAGGTGCACCCGCCAGAGACCGTCTTCGCGCTGTGCCGAGGTACAGGCGGTGCGCGTGAGTATCGTGGCGCCGAGCCGGCGTGCGTCCAGCGCATTGGCCACCACGAGCCTGGCATCATCCACGCGGCAATCCGAATAGATGAAGCCGTACTTCAGCGAATCCTTGAGGCCGGCGTTGTACGGCGGGCGCGCGAGGCTCACGCCGTGCGAACCGGGCAGGCGGGTGCGCCGGCCGAGGTGGTCGTACAGGAACAGGCCGATGCGGATCATCCAGCGCGGACGCAACGCAGGCACATGCGGCATGATGAAGCGCATCGGCGAGACCAGATGCCCCGCGATCGAAAGCAGCACCTCGCGCTCGGCAAGCGATTCGCCGACCAGGCGAAACTCGTACTGCTCCAGATAGCGCAGTCCACCGTGGATCAGCTTGGAGGACCAGGAAGACGTGTGCGAAGCGAGGTCATCCTTTTCGACGACGACCACCGACAATCCGCGACCTGCCGCATCGCGCGCAATGCCGATTCCGTTGATGCCTGCACCGATGACGAGCAGGTCGACCACCGTACCCTCCTGTTTGGCGATCTCGTTCATGGTTTGCGCAGCGTTTCAAGGGTATGCCGTGCGATCATCATCTCCTCGTCGGTCGGTACCACCCAGGCCGACACGGCGCTGCCTTCGCGACTGATGCACGGGCCGCCCGCGGCGTTGGCGGGCGCGTCGAATTCCAGGCCGAGCCAGGCCACCGTGGCGCAGGCGCGTGCCCGGATTTCGGGCTGGTGTTCGCCGATTCCTGCGGTGAAGACCAGGGCATCGAGCCCGCCGAGCGCCGCCGCGAGTGATCCGATCTCGCGGCCGATCCGGTAGACATAGAGTTCGATGGCCTCGTGGGCGGACGCCTGATCGCTTGCGATCAGAATGCGCATGTCTCCCGAAATGCCGGAGACCCCTGCCAGTCCGGATTCGTTGTACAGGAGGCGCTCGATTGCCTGTCCATCCATGCCCAGTTGATTCATCAGGTAGAGCACGACCCCGGGATCGAGATTGCCACAGCGGGTGGCCATGGGCAGTCCGTCCAGCGCCGTGAAGCCCATGGTGGTGGCAATGCTGCGCCCGGCATCGAGCGCACACAGGCTCGACCCGGCACCGAGATGGGCGACGATCGTCTTCCCCCGGGCAGCGCGCGCGTCGAGCTCGGGCAGCACCGACGCAATGTATTCGTAGGATAGTCCATGAAATCCGTAGCGCAGTACACCACGCGCCGTAATCGAGGAGGGGAGCGCATAGGCCTGCGCGACCGCGGGCTGGTGCCGGTGAAAGGAAGTGTCAAAACAGGCCACCTGCCGCAGACCGGGATCGAGCGCCATCATCGCGCGTATGGCCGAGAGATTGTGCGGCTGGTGCAATGGGGCGAGCGGCACGAGATCGTCCAGCGCAGAGAGTACTTTCGCATCGATTGAAACCGGCGCGAGGAAATCCTGGCCACCATGCACAACGCGATGTCCGACCGCGGCGAGCCGGTCGTAGGCCGTGGCGCGCGGGAGAAAATCGAGGAGAAATTCGAGCGCTGCCGCGTGTGTCAGTGGGCCATCCCACTCCCGATCATCAAGCGTGGTCCCTCGGCTGTCGTCCGCGCTAAAGTGAGCGTTCGCTCCTATGTTTTCGAATTGCCCGTGCAGGCGTACGTCGAGGAAGTCCGTCGAGAACAATGAGAACTTCAGGCTCGATGAGCCGGCATTCAGAACGAGCAGTGCATCGGCCATGGTGTAGGCCGGGCGCCCTCAGGCGTTCGGGTTCAGCCCTTTCTCTGCCGCAGCTTTCGAATCGCCGCGATCTGCGCAGCGGCCTCGGCAAGTTCGGCTGCAGCCTTGGCGTATTCCATTTTTCCCGACCGGTCACCGAGCGCCTCTTCGGCACGCTTCTTGGCTTCGAGCGCCTTGGCTTCGTCAAGGTCGTGGCCGCGGACAGCCGTATCGGCGAGCACCGTAACCACCTTGGGCTGGACTTCGAGAATTCCGCCGGCAACAAAAATCAGCTCTTCCTCGCCGCCGCCCTCGGGCTTGATGCGCACCGTGCCCGGCTTGATGCGGGTGATCAGCGGCGTGTGGCGCGGATAGATGCCCAGCTCGCCTGCCTCGCCCGGCAGGACCACGAATTCGGCCTCGCCGGAGTAGATCTGCTCTTCGGCGCTGACGACGTCGACGTGGATGGTGTTTGCCATTACTGCAGCGTCTTCGCTTTCTCGACGGCTTCTTCGATGCCGCCGACCATGTAGAACGCCTGCTCGGGCAGGTGGTCATAGTCGCCGGCGACGATGCCTTTGAAACCCTTGATGGTCTCGGCGAGCGGCACGTACTTGCCGTCCTGGCCGGTAAAGTTCTTTGCCACGTCGAAAGGCTGCGACAGGAAGCGCTGGATCTTGCGTGCGCGCGCCACGGCCAGCTTGTCTTCGGGCGAGAGTTCGTCCATGCCGAGAATTGCGATGATGTCGCGCAATTCCTTGTAGCGCTGCAAGGTCGACTGCACCGAACGTGCGACGTTGTAATGCTCCTCGCCGACCACGTGCGGGTCCATCTGCCGGCTGGTCGAATCGAGCGGGTCGACCGCGGGATAGATGCCCAGCGACGCGATGTCGCGCGACAGCACCACGGTGGAATCGAGGTGGCCGAACGTGGTCGCGGGCGAGGGGTCGGTCAGGTCGTCGGCAGGCACGTACACGGCCTGGATCGAGGTGATCGAACCGGTCTTGGTGGAGGTGATGCGCTCCTGCAGGCGGCCCATTTCCTCGGCCAGGGTCGGCTGGTAGCCCACCGCGGAAGGCATCCGGCCGAGCAGTGCCGACACTTCGGTACCGGCCAGCGTGAAGCGGTAGATGTTGTCGACGAAGAACAGCACGTCACGGCCCTCGTCGCGGAATGCCTCGGCCATGGTCAGCCCGGTCAGCGCGACGCGCAGGCGGTTGCCCGGCGGCTCGTTCATCTGGCCGTAGACCAGCGCGACCTTGTCGAGAACGCCGCCGTCCTTCATCTCGTGGTAGAAGTCGTTGCCCTCGCGGGTGCGCTCGCCCACGCCGGCGAATACCGACAGACCGGAGTGTTTCTTCGCGATGTTGTTGATGAGTTCCATCATGTTCACGGTCTTGCCCACGCCGGCGCCGCCGAACAGGCCGACCTTGCCGCCTTTGGCGAACGGGCAGACCAGATCGATCACCTTGATGCCGGTCTCGAGCAGGTCCTGGGAGGGAGAGAGTTCGTCGTACTTCGGCGCATTGCGATGGATCGAGGACGTCTTTTCCGAACCGATCGGGCCGGCCTCGTCGATCGGACGGCCGAGCACGTCCATGATGCGTCCCAGGGTCTTCGGACCGATGGGCACCATGATCGGGTTCTTGGTGTTGACCACGGTCATGCCGCGGCGCAGTCCGTCGGAGGATCCCAGCGCGATGGTGCGCACGATACCGTCACCGAGCTGCTGCTGCACTTCGAGCGTCAGGCCGATTTCGTCCATCTTGAGCGCGTCATAGATGGCCGGCATCTGGTCGCGCGGAAATTCCACGTCGACGACTGCACCGATGCACTGAACGATTGTTCCTTGGTTCATGGCTGCATTCCTAGTATTTCGATTTGGTTAAACGGCCGCTGCACCGCCGACGATCTCCGAGAGTTCCTTGGTGATCGCCGCCTGACGCGACTTGTTGTAGATGAGCTGCAGTTCGTCGATGACGTTGCCCGCGTTGTCGCTGGCGGCCTTCATCGCGACCATCCGCGCACTCTGTTCGGAGGCGATATTCTCGGACACCGACTGGTAGATCAGCGCCTCGATGTAACGCGTGAGAACCTGGTCGATCACGGCCTTGGCATCGGGCTCGTAGATGTAGTCCCACAGGCCCTCGGGCGCACCCAGGGTTTCACCTGACAGCGGCAGCAGCTGTTCCATCACCGGCTCCTGCTTCATGGTGTTGATGAACTTGGTATAGAAGATCACCAGCCGGTCGAAACGATCTTCGGTGTAACCGTTCAGCATGACCTTCACCGCGCCGATCAGCTTGTCCATATGCGGCGTGTCGCCCAGACCGGTGACATGGGAGACCACGTTGGCCTTCAGGCGCTGCATGAAGCCCAGCCCCTTGTTGCCGATCGCGCAGACTTCGAACTGCTCGCCTTCGCCTTCCCATTCGCGCATCTTGGCCAGCGCCATGCGCAGCACGTTGGTGTTCAGGCCGCCGCACAATCCCTTGTCGGAGGTCACCACGATGATGCCGACCTTCTTGACCGAATCGCGCTCAACCAGGAACGGATGGCGGTATTCGGGATTGGCATGGCTCATGTGCGCCGCGACGTTGCGGATCTTCTCGGCATAGGGACGCGCGGCGCGCATGCGTTGCTGCGCCTTCCGCATCTTCGAGGCGGCGACCATCTCCATGGCCTTGGTGATCTTGCGCGTGTTCTGCACGCTCTTGATCTTGGTGCGTATTTCCTTGCTGCCGGGCATGCCTGGACCTCTGTCTGATCGAGTCGCTTAGTACAAGCCGCGCTTAGTACGAGCCATGGTCTTAATAAGAGCCATTTTTCTTGAAGTCCTTCACGGCTTCATGCAGTTCGGCTTCGTCTTCCTTGGACAGGTCCTTGGTGCTCTCGATCCGGTCGATGAGCGCAGCGTACTTGTCCTTGATATAGGCCTGCATTGCTTTTTCGCAGGCCAGCGCCTTCTTCACATCCACGTCGTCGAAGTAGCCGTTGTTGACGCCGAACAGCACCAGCGCCATCTGCCAGACCTGCAGGGGCTCGTACTGCGGCTGCTTCATGAGTCCACCTTTCGTCGATGTCGTCGAAGTAGCTGTTGTTCACCGCGAACAGCGTCAGCGCCATTTCCCAGACCTGCAGCGGCTCGTACTGCGGCTGCTTCATCAGTTCGGTCACCAGGCGTCCACGCTCGAGCTGCTTGCGGGTGGCTTCGTCGAGGTCGGAGGCGAACTGCGCGAATGCCGCGAGTTCGCGGTACTGCGCGAGCGCCAGACGCACGCCGCCGCCGAGCTTCTTCATGACCTTGGTCTGGGCGGCGCCGCCGACGCGCGACACCGAGATACCGGCGTTGATCGCGGGACGGATACCGGCGTTGAACAGGTCGGTCTCGAGGAAGATCTGGCCGTCGGTGATCGAGATCACGTTGGTCGGCACGAACGCGGTCACGTCGCCGGCCTGCGTTTCGATGATCGGCAGCGCGGTCAGCGAACCGGTCTTGCCCTTGACTTCGCCCTTGGTGAATTTCTCGACATATTCCGCGTTCACACGCGCGGCACGCTCGAGCAGGCGCGAGTGCAGGTAGAACACGTCGCCGGGATAGGCTTCGCGGCCCGGCGGGCGGCGCAGCAGCAGCGACACCTGACGGTAGGCCCAGGCCTGCTTGGTCAGGTCGTCATAAATGATCAGCGCGTCCTGGCCGCGGTCGCGGAAGTACTCGCCCATGGTGCAGCCGGAGTACGGCGCAATGAACTGCATCGCGGCGGATTCGGATGCCGTGGCTGCCACGACGATGGTGTAGGCCATCGCGCCGTGTTCTTCGAGCTTGCGCACCACGTTGACCACGGACGAGGCCTTCTGTCCGATCGCGACGTAGATGCAGATCAGGTCCTTGCCCTTCTGGTTGATGATCGTGTCGATCGCCACCGCGGTCTTGCCGGTCTGGCGGTCGCCGATGATCAGTTCGCGCTGGCCGCGGCCGATCGGCACCATCGAATCGATCGACTTTAGTCCGGTCTGCACCGGTTGCGACACCGACTGGCGTTCGATCACGCCCGGGGCGACCTTCTCGATGACGTCGGTCATTTTGGCGTTGACCGGACCCTTGCCGTCGATCGGCTGGCCGAGCGAATTCACCACGCGGCCGATGCAGTTCGGGACCGACGGGCACATCCAGAATGCGGCCGGTGCACTTCACCGTGTCGCCTTCGGAGATGTGCTCGTACTCCCCGAGGATCACCGCGCCGACCGAGTCGCGCTCGAGGTTCAGTGCGAGACCGAAGGTGTTGTTGGGGAACTCCAGCATCTCGCCGGCCATCGCGTCGGACAGACCGTGGACGCGGCAGATACCGTCGGTGACCGAGATGACGGTGCCCTGGGTGCGCACGTCAGCCGGGAGCGCAAGGCTCTGGATGCGCGACCGGATCAGTTCGCTGATTTCGGAGGGTTTCAGCTGTTGCATGGCGATTCCGATTTGGTAAGTGTGTGTTCTATGGTGGGTGGGCGCTTGGGTGACATCAGCTGCCCATCAATCCGGCATTCATGGCGTCGAGTTTGCCGCGCACGGTACCGTCGATGACCTTGTCGCCGACAGTGACACGCGCACCGCCGATGAGTTCTTTGACCACGGTGACCTGCGGACGGATCTTGCGCTTGAACCTGCGCTCCAGGTCGGCTACGAGCGCGTTGAGTTCGCCGCCTTCCAGGGGAAACGCCGACTCGATCGTCGCATCGACTGCGCCTTCCCGCTCGGCCTTGAGCAGCTCGAACTGTTCGTGGACCGCCGGCAGCGCTTCGAGACGCTTGTTTTCGGCAAGCATCAGCAGCAGACCCTTCGCTTCCGCAGGCATGCTGCCCGCTGTCGAGGCAAACAGATCGACGAACTGCGCGTTGGTTACCTTTGGGTTGCCGAAAAGCTCGCTCATCTCCGGCGCTTGCGCGACAAGGGCAAACCTGCCCAGCGTCTCCGACCACTGCGCGAGAGCACCGCCCTGATCGGCGAGGGCGAATACGGCCTCGGCGTATGGACGTGCAATCGTGGTGATTTCAGCCATTCAGGTCAGATCTCTTGCTTCAGTTGCGTGAGCAGTTCGGCGTGCGTCTGGGCGTTGACTTCGCGCTGCAGGATCTTCTCCGCACCGGCGACCGCAAGCGCCGCAACCTGCTCGCGCAGTGCCTCGCGTGCGCGCGAAACGTCCTGCTCGATCTCTGCCTTTGCCGCAGCCTTTTCGCGCCCGCTCTCTTCCTTCGCCGCGGTTTTCGCCGCTTCGATCATCTGCGCTGCGCGCTTTTCCGCCTGGCCGAGGATCTCTCCGGCGCGATCACGCGCCGCCTGGATCTCGTCGGCTGCCTGCTTGGCAGAAGTCTCCAGCGACTTGCGACCCTGATCAGCGGCGGCAAGGCCGTCCGAGATGGTCTTCTGCCGCGTTTCGATCGCTTTGAGCATCGGCGGCCAGACGAACTTGATCGTAAACGCGATAAACGCCAGAAAAACCAGCGCCTGCGCAATGATCGAGAAAGTTAATGTTCATGCGTCCCCCCTAACGGGAAAAACCGGCCGCGCGGCTCAGCCGAGTTTGCCGAGAAGCGGGTTGCCGGTTGCGAACCAGAGCGCGAGACCCACGCCGATGATGAACGAGGCGTCGATCAGGCCGAGCAGCAGGAACACCTTGGCCTGCAGCGAATCGGTCAGTTCGGGCTGGCGCGCCGCGGCTTCGAGGAAGCGGCTGCACATGATGCCCACGCCGACGCAGGCGCCCAGGGCGCCCAGGCCGATCATTAGGCCGATGCCGATGCCGGTGTAGGCCTGCACCATCGCGATGAGTTGAAGCTTTTCCATTGCTGTTTTCCTTTCTGTGCGGAGATTATTGGGAGATCGGGTGCTTAGTGATGCTCGTGGGCCATCGCGATGTACACGATGGTGAGCATCATGAAAATATAGGCTTGCAGCGCGACGATCAGGATGTGGAAGATCGCCCAGCCCAGGCCGAGGATGAAACTGAAGAATATGCCGGCGACACCGGTGGCGGCCCAGGTCCAGAGCAGCAGGAAAATCAACTCCCCCGCATACATGTTTCCGTACAACCGCAGTGAATGCGACAAGGGCTTTGAGAGGTACTCAATCGCATTGAACAACAGGTTCAGCGGGAACATCACCTTGCCGAAAGGCGTGGCGAAGAGTTCGTGCATCCAGCCGCCCAGACCCTTAACCTTGATCGAAAAGTAGATCATCATCGCGAACACGGTCAGGGCAAGCGCGAAGGTCGTGTTCACATCGGCGGTCGGGACGATGCGGAAACCATGCGCGGAAACGCCATGGGTAAGCATGGCCATGATATCCACCGGCAGGAAGTCCATCGCGTTCATCAGCAGCACCCAGACGAACACTGTCAGCGCTGCGGGCGCGATGAAGGCTGCGCGGTCTCCGTGCTTGAATATGCTCTTGGCTTGGTCATCCACGAACGTGAACAGAAGTTCGACGAATGCCTGCCGCTTGCCCGGGACGCCCGACGTGGCGCCACGAACGGTCCACCAGATGAAACCGATCCCGACGAAGCCCAATAGTACGGCCACAGCGAGGGAATCGAAATTGATCGACCAGAACCCACTGTCGCCAAACTGGTAGCTGCCGTGGGTCAGGTGGTGCCCGATGTACTCGGTGGGATTCAGTTCTTTATCTGCTGCCATGGTCGCGTACAAAAAAGGCCATCGAAAAAATCAGGATCGACAAAGCAAACGATCCGACGCAAACAGGCACTACGACGCCTTCATATGTCGTCAGCACCATCCAGAGAAGAATTACGGCGAGTCCGATCTTGACCGACTCGGCCTGCAGCGCCGTTACCAGCGTCCCCCCCGCAGACTTGTCCCTGCTCATTTGAGTCACTGCTGCAAAACCCAAGCCTGCCACTATGCTTACACCGCCACCAAGTGCGGCCGACATTGCCCCGTGCTGTCCTTCGAACCAGCCGGCAATCAAAGCCAGAAACGCGGTGACGATCAACTGCCAGCCCAAAACCACGCGAATCGGCTTGCTCCTGACACCCAATATCACGTCAGGGTTTTCCGCATCGAGCAAACTTGTTGATTGTAATCGGCTTCGGACATCTCAGTCAATCCTGCACCGCGATGCAACATGGTGCGTTTCATCTAGTGACGCACGAGTTTCGCGAGCAGTTCGTCCAGGTGCGAAAAGCTTGAGTAGTGCAGTACAAGTTTTCCCGAACCCTTCTTGCCGGGCTTGATCTCTACGGAGGTTCCGATTTTCTCGGCTGTTTCCTCCTCCAGCCGCGCGATATCACGGTCTGCCTTTTTGCGTCTGGCCACGCCGCCGCCCTTCAGCAGCTGCTGCGCGAGTGCCTCGGTCTCGCGCACCGAAAGACCGCGTGCCGATGCCCGGTTCGCCGCTTCGATCTGGCGGGCGCCATCGAGTGCAAGTAGTGCGCGTGCATGACCCATTTCGAGGACACCCTCCATCACCATGGCCTGCACGGGTTTGGCCAGGTTGAGCAGACGCAGGAGGTTGCTCGCCGCGCTACGCGAGCGGCCGACGGCGTCCGCTGCCTGCTGATGGGTCATCTTGAATTCCTGGACCAGCCGCTGCAGGCCAGCGGCCTCTTCCATTGCATTGAGGTTCTCCCGCTGGATGTTCTCGATGAGGGCCATGGCGAGCGCGGACTCGTCGGGCACTTCACGCACCAGTGCCGGCATGTACTCCAATCCCGCCATCTGTGCAGCGCGCCAGCGACGCTCGCCTGCGATCAGTTCGTAGCGATCCCGGTCCACAGGCCGAACCAGAACTGGTTGCATCAATCCCTGGGACTTGATTGACGCCGCCAGTTCGGCGAGCGCCTCCTGATCCATCTGTGTACGCGGCTGGTACTTTCCCGGACGTATCCGGTTTACTGCAAGCGTAAGCAGCGCGTCTTTTGTCGGTTCCTCGCCGCCCAGCAGCGCATCCAGGCCGCGGCCCAGTCCTTTAGGTTTGATCATTTCGCTTCCAACCCCTCTACGATGGCCGCACGGGCCAGTATTTCTTCGGTCAACGCCATATAGGCCAGTGCCCCCTTGGAACTCGGATCCCAGACGAGGGCGGGCGCACCGTAGCTCGGTGCCTCGGCAAGACGGATGTTCCTTGGCACCAGCGTGGTGAAAACCTTCGCACCGAAGTGCTGCTCCAGTTGCGCCGATACCTGCTGAGAAAGCGTATTGCGCGGGTCGTACATGGTGCGCAGAAGCCCACCGATCTCCAACCCCGGGTTCAGATGGGCTCGCACCCGTTTGACCGTACCCACCAAGTCGGACAAACCCTCCAGAGCGTAGTACTCACATTGCATTGGGATAAGGACCTCGCCCGCCGCAACCAAACCGTTGATGGTCAGCAGAGAGAGTGAGGGAGGACAGTCGATCAGGATGTAATCGTACTCATTCGCAACAACTGCCAGCGCAGCTTTGAGTCTTCCTTCACGGTTGGGAAGTTCCACAAGGTCAATTTCCGCACCGGCGAGTTCCCGATTCGCCGGCAGCAGGTCGTATTTTCCTTTTTCGGACACCACCCGGATTGTGGCGACCTCGCCCAGCCCGAGCAGAACCTGGTACACCGTACGGGAAACCGTACGCTTGTCGATCCCGCTACCTGTCGTGGCATTTCCCTGGGGATCGAGGTCGACGAGCAGCACCCGCTTCCCAGCCGCCGCCAGCCCTGCTCCAAGATTTACGCTGGTCGTGGTTTTTCCGACACCACCTTTCTGATTCACCACCGCAAGAATTCTCGCCATGTCTATGCCTCGATCCGGCAAACCACAAGGTGACGCGCACCGTCGACCAGCGGTACATCCAGACGGATCGGCGTGCGGCATTTGACATCCGCAGGCAGCTTCAGAAGCTCGTCATCCGGGTACATCCCTTTCATCGCGGCATAGAACCCACCTGGCTTGACCAACTGCCGGCATGCCGCAATGAAATCGCCCAGTTCGGCAAATGCGCGGGAGATCGCGCCGTCAAAGCGCGGTACGGGATGCCATGCTTCCGCGCGTCCCGGATGAACCTGGACATTGGACAGGCCGAGTTCAATCGTTGCCTGCTGCATGAAGGCCGCCTTTTTCTGATTGCTGTCATTCAGGCTGACGGCGCGATGCGGTTGCGCAATGGCAATCGGAATTCCGGGTAGTCCGCCACCCGCGCCAACATCGACAAGCGACCCTTGTTCAAGGTAAGGAAGTACCGACAGTGAATCGATCAAATGGTGGCTCACCATGCGCTCGGGCTCGCGGATTGCGGTTAGGTTGTAGGTTTTGTTCCATTTGGCGAGCAATTCCACATAGGCGAGCAGTTTGCCTGTCGCCTCCAAGGGCAGCTCAAGACGGAGGCCATCCAGCCCGCGTGCCAGCGTATCTGCCGGTGTCACGCGGACTTCTTCCGCAGCGAGCCTTCGCGCTCCGTCCCTGCCGCGTCCGCCGGGGCAACGCCACCCTGCATGAATCCTCGCTTCAGGTGAACAAGCAGCAGCGAAATCGCTGCAGGCGTGATTCCCTGCATGCGCGCAGCCTGCCCGATCGTCTCTGGCTTATGCCGGTTGAGCTTCTGCTGAACCTCGCGCGAAAGCCCGCGAACCTGCAGGTAATCGAGTTCGAGAGGCAACCTGAGCGCACCCTGCGATTCTCGCCGTGCAACCTCCTCCTGCTGTCGGGTGATGTAGCCGGAATACTTCGCCTGCACTTCGACCTGCTCGGCAATGACGGAATCCACGACCCCGGTACCCACGCCAGGCAGCGTCATGAGGGCAGCGTAGGTCACATCGGGCCTGCGCAGTAGCTCGGCAAGGGTGTACTCGCGTTCGATGGCTTTTCCCAGGACCCGCTCCGCATCCCCTGCAGGGAGCGTCCGTGGATTCACCCAGATTGATTTGAGCCTTTCCTGCTCCGCTGCAATCGCGTCGCGCTTGCGGTTGAAGGCGTCCCAGCGTGCATCATCAACAATCCCGAGAGAGCGCCCCATCTGCGTCAAGCGCAGGTCGGCATTGTCCTCGCGGAGCATCAGACGATACTCGGCTCGGCTGGTGAACATGCGATACGGTTCGGACACACCACGCGTGATCAGGTCATCAACCAGAACGCCCAGATAAGCCTCGTCCCGTCGGGGACACCAGGGATCGCGCCCGAGCGTCTGGAGCGCCGCGTTCAACCCGGCGAGCAGCCCCTGTGCCGCCGCTTCCTCATACCCGGTCGTTCCATTGATCTGACCGGCAAAGAACAGACCGCGAACCGATTTGGTCTCCAGCGAAGACTTCAGATTGCGGGGATCGAAGTAGTCATACTCGATCGCATAACCGGGGCGGAGAATGTGGGCGTTCTCCAGGCCGCGGATGCTGTTTACCGCCGCCAGCTGAACGTCGAACGGCAGACTGGTGGAGATGCCGTTGGGATAGAACTCCTGCGTGCTCAAGCCTTCCGGTTCGAGAAAAATCTGATGGCTCGCCTTGCCCGCAAAGCGATGAATCTTGTCTTCAATCGAGGGGCAATAGCGCGGCCCGACGCCCTGGATTACGCCGGTAAACAGGGGCGACCGATCCAGCCCCCTGCGGATAATCTCGTGGGTGCGTTCATTGGTATGGGTGATCCAGCACGGCAATTGCGCCGGATGCATTTCCTTCGAACCGAGGAACGAAAAAACCGGTTCCGGCGAGTCTCCCGGCTGCACCTGCATGGCCGAGAAATCGATGCTGCGGCCATCAAGACGTGGCGGCGTTCCAGTCTTTAGACGCCCGACCGGCAGATTCATCTCCCGTAACCTGGATGCGAGTGTAAGCGCCGCCGGATCCCCGGCCCGCCCCCCTTGGTGACTCTCCATGCCGACGTGTATCAGCCCCCCGAGGAAAGTCCCCGTCGTGAGGACGATGGCACGGCATCGAAACTCCAAACCGATCTGGGTGACAACCCCGACGGCACGGTCACCCTCCAGAACGATGTCGTCCACCGCCTGTTGAAACAGTGTCAGATTGACCTGGCTTTCGAGGCGGGCGCGCATCGCCTTCCGATAGAGCACACGGTCAGCCTGCGCACGGGTGGCCCGCACGGCCTGCCCCTTGGACGAATTGAGGGTGCGGAACTGGATTCCCGCTTCGTCGGTCGCCAGCGCCATCGCGCCGCCCAGAGCATCGATTTCCCTGACGAGATGGCCCTTGCCGATTCCTCCAATCGAAGGATTGCACGACATCTGTCCAAGGGTTTCGATGCTATGGGTAAGCAGCAGCGTCCTGCACCCTGCACGCGCTGCGGCGAGCGCGGCTTCGCTTCCGGCATGACCGCCACCAATCACAATAACGTCAAATTCCTTTGGAAAACGCATGCTTATCGCTGAGTGCCACTTCAAGGGAGGCGCAATGATACGTGAATGTTCCACGTGAAACCAGAATCGACTGGCGCTGGTTGAGGACGAGTGTTTCACGTGGAACAGATCTGCGTCAGACGAGCGCGCCGCTCGCCTATTTCGCCTTGAGGCCAATTTCCTTGGTCACCCTGGAGCGCTTGGGCATCTGCTCGGCGCTCAGCGGCTCGAACGCCACAGGCGTTTCGCCTACCGGTTATAGGCTCCGTCTGCCAACCTTCATTCGCAAATAGCCATTAACCTCCGACACCGCGCTCTCGGGGACAGGGTGTGCCATACCAATGGTGATCAATGTAAGCAGGCAGATATATACGGGAGACATACCAAAAGCGAGCGTCCACTTACATAACCAGGCGTTCTCGGAAAATCGAAATCGCACTGGTATCAGGAATCAATCTCGCGGATTATGCGCGTCTGCCTTTTCAGCCCTCAGGGAGTTTCAGAATGAAGATCCTCGACGTCATCACCCACCAACTCTCTTGCGCGGTGGACAAGCCGTTCACGTCCTCGCGCGGCTGGTGGTACAAGACCAAGGGAGCGCTGGTCGTCGAGGTCATTACCGACGAAGGGATCATTGGGTGGGGCGATTGCTACGGCCCATCCGCAGTGGCAAAAAGCGTCGTCGACTCCCTGCTGAAGCCATCGCTGATCGGCAAAGACCCCTTCGATGTGGAAGTGATCTGGGAAGCGCTGTACAACAAGGTCAAGGATTACGGACTGACGGGAATGACGATCTCGGGAATATCGGGGGTCGACATTGCGCTCTGGGACATCATCGGCAAAGCCACCGGTAAACCGATCCACAAACTTATCGGCGGCGCGTTTCGAACTGATCTGGTTGCGTACGCGACCGGTTTGTACTTCACCGATATGGACCGGCTCACGGAGACTGCGGTCGAAGAGGCGCTGGGATACAAGGAACAAGGTTTTCCTGCAGTGAAAATGAAAATCGGTCTGGGCTCAATGAAAAAGGACCTGGATCGCATCGCAGCCGTGCGCGACGCGATCGGCGCAGAAATGCTCCTCATGGTGGATGCCAACCATTGCTACAACGTTCCCCAGGCCATACAGATCGGGCGCGAAATGGAAAAGCTCGGCATTCACTGGTTCGAAGAACCAGTTTCGCCGGAGGACCTGGACGGCTACGCCGAAGTCTCTGCTGCGCTCGACATGCAGGTGGCCGGAGGCGAAAACGAATTCACCAAGTTCAGCTTCCGCGAGATCATCAACCGTCGTGCCATGGACATCGTGCAACCCGATGTCTGCGCAGCCGGCGGGATCACCGAATGCAAGAAGATCGCCGCACTGGCCCAGGCGCATTGGGTGCAATGCGTCCCGCACGCCTGGGGAACGGCCATCGGGCTCACGGCCACCATGCATTTTCTCGCTTCACTGCCCGAGTGCCCACCCTGCCTCGTACCCCAACCACCGATGCTGGAATACGAGCAGACCTACAACCCGTTCAGAGAGGAACTCGGCGGCGATGTGTTTCGCCACCACAAGGGGATCGTCAAGATACCCGATGGGCCCGGACTTGGAATCGAGATCAACCGGGAGATTCTCAGCCGCTACAGAGTAGCCTGAGTAGAGCGGTTGCAGAGCTAAAGGAACGCGGCGCTAAAACCTGAGTTCAGCGCGAACGCGCGCGATCGACTTGCACGCCTTTTTTCTCCGCCCGCGTATACCAGACGAGTGACTCGGCGTAATCGCGAGGCTGATTACCTTTCCCGTCGACATAAATGTCGCCGATCAGCTTGGCCGCCTCACCACTGCCGTTGCGGTAGGCCTCGCGATACAACTTGATCGCGGCCTTGGCATCTCCGCTGTTTTCCGCATCCTTGCCCTGCTTCAACAGCAGCAGGTTCGGATCTGACGCGGCCACCTCGATTCGCCCGACCCGCTCGATCTTTTCAGGGGGCAGTTCTGCCACCGCCTTCTTGGCAGGCGTCCCCTGTGCAGCTTTGTTAGCGGCGTCTGCGGCCGCCTTGTCCGCAGCGGCTTCTTGCTCAGCCTTCCGGTCTGCCGCCCTTTCCTCTGCTGCAGTCATCTTCGCTGCGGGCTTCGGAGGCTTTGGTACGGCCGCTGTTCTTGCCTTGTCAGCTGCAGCTTTTGCTTCGGCAGCCTTCCTTTCCGCTTCCGCCGCGGCAACCTTTTCCGACGCGGCCTTCGCTTCGGCTGCTTTTTTATCGGCGTCTGCTGCAGCAAGCCTGTCCGTCTCGGCTTTCTCGGCCGCTGCCTTGTCCGCCTTAGCCTTGTCTATTTTTGCCTTTTCCTCGGCCGCCTTCTTCTTCGCCTCGGAATCCTGCAGCTTGTTCTTCTTTTCTTCAGCCGCTGCCAGCGCCTTCTTGGCTTCTTCTTCGCGTTGTTTGACCAGGTCCGCTTGCTTCTGCAGTTCGGCTTCACGCAGACGCGTCTGTTCTGCCAGTTGCTTCTGCTTTTCTACGTCGCCGGAAGCCTTGGCCTCGGCTTCCGCCTGTCTGGCCAGTTCAAGCGCCTTTGCAGCGTTCTGCTCGGCTTGCCGCGCCTGAACCAGTTGTTCGTTGGACTTTTTGGCCACCTCAAGTGCGGCCATCAACTCCTGCGTATCCGGGTTCCGCCCATAGTAGTAAAAGGCACCGCCGCCGATCGCGGCGACCAGCAGACCGATCGCAACAGGAACCAGGGGAGAGCCCTTTTTCTTCCGGATCTCTTTGGCCAGATGAACGGTCTCAGCCTCCTTCTTCTTCAGCTCTTCTTCCTGCTTCTTCAGCTGAACCTGGAGATCGGCTTCACGCTTTGCAAGCTTGGCTTCGAACTCGGCCTTCTCCCGGGCGTCGGCCTCGGCTTTGGCCTTCGCTGCAGCTTCCCGCTTGGCCTCGGCCTCGGCAGCGCGCTTCTGGAAGTCGGCCTCCCGTTGCGCCATCTGCGCCTCGAGCTTGGCCTTTTCCTCGGCCAGCTTTGTCTTGGCCTCGGCTTCCCGACGCGCCGCTTCTTCGATTTCCCGCTTTTCCTGCTCGGCAGCCTGCAAACCCTTGGTCGCCGTTTCCTCTGAGGCGACCCCGCGGATCTTTGCGCTCTTGCGCTTCGCCAGGGCAGCGTAAATCCCCTCAGGAAACTGCTTTACGTAGAGGTCAAAGTCGTCGGCATCGTTGCCGTCCTTGATCGAACGCCAGAACTCAAGCTCGACTTCCTGAGTTCCCGTCGCCTGACCAGCGTGGGTACTCGAACTCGCAGAAGATGCTGCAGCGATCCCGGGTGCCGGCGAGCGGGTTGGCATATCGAACGCAAGCGAGCCCACCACCGTCTTGTCCGACTCGTCCTCACCTTCTGCCTTGCCTTCCAGAGCAAGCTTGAGGGCAGCGCCGAGATCACGGGCGGTCTGATAGCGGGTGTTCCTGTCCTTCGACAGCGCCTTGTTGATGACCGCATCGAAAAGCGGCGAGATCGACTTGTTGAGCGTCGAAGGCGCCGGAGGGTTGTCCTGAAGAATCTTCTTGGCGATTGTCCAGGTACTCGTGCCGGTAAACGGCTTTTCCCCAGTCAGAAACTGAAAAAGGATGATTCCGGCAGAGAAAATATCGGTGCGCCGATCGATCTCGCCACCCTCGATCTGCTCGGGCGACATGTAGGCGGGCGTTCCGACGATAGCCCCGGCCTGCGTCTTCTCGCTGTCCGAACGCTCGGCATCGGTGATGCGCGCAACGCCGAAGTCGGCAAGCTTCACGCGCCCCTTGTTGTCGATCATGACGTTGGCCGGCTTGATGTCCCTGTGGACAATGCCGGCCTCGTGTGCAAAATGGAGAGCGTCGCAGAGCTCTCCCATGATGTGCACAGCTTCTTTTATGTCGAAGCGCTCGTTTGCGTCGAAGAAGTCCTTGAGCTCTTTGCCCTGGATGAACTCCATGACGATGTATGCAATTTCGCCTTCCGAGCCGAAGTCATACACCTGAACGATGTTCGGATGATTCAGTCGCGCGACCGCCTGGGCCTCGCGATCGAATCGCATCGTGTATTCCCGGGCGGTATCCTCGTCGAGCGAACTCTTGAGGATGGTCTTGATTGCGACCTTGCGGTGCAGCCTCGGATCGATACCCGCATAGACGACGCCCATCGCGCCCTTGCCGAGGACGCTTTCGATGTCGTAGCGCCCTAGGCGCTTTATTTCAGATCCGGGTGTCGCCATTGTTCACTAGTGTCCTGGAGCCCAAATCAGTCGGGGCGCAAATCTGAATTGCCATTATGCCTCGCGCGCAAAAAAAATGCGCCGCCCGACCAAGCCTTTCGGGGGTTCAATTCTTCACCAATTTTACGGATTTGGCCACCTCTTACCGGGGGCTCGACTGAAAAATCCCCCGGAATCCGACTTTTCTAGCTCGCGCATCACTGGTCGCGACGATCAATCTGCCCCCAGAACCGCCTCATGCAGGATCCGCAACGATTCTGACGACCTCCCACCCGGCGCCGGTACCGCAAACCGGATGTCCAAAACCGGGCAGCCGCATCTCATTCTGAAAACCGGCGTTTCGCGGATTCCCGCGCTTCGATTGCGGCCATGCGTGACAACAACCGCTGGGCGCGCTGGACGACCGGGACGTCGATCATCTGGCCATCCAGCGCAAAGGTTCCGCGCCCCGTCGCTTCGGACCGCGCATTCTCTTCAACGACGCGCGCCGCATAGGCAAGTTCACCCGCATCCGGGGTGTATTCCTCGTTGACGATCGCGACCTGTCCGGGATGAATGCATCCCGCGCCCATGAAGCCGAACTGCCTCGAACGGCGCACCATCGCACGAAATGCGGGCCAATCTCCAAAACCCGCAACACTTGCGATGAATCCGAGCGGCATGAGGCCTCCGGAGCGCGCTGCAAAGATCATCTGCTGCTTGGGCATCTGCAAGGTCGCCTCAACCGGCGCCATCCCTGCTTCAAGCGCAAAATCCTCGCCTCCGATATTCATTGCGACCAACCGTCCAACCGAACCGGCAATTTCCGCCATGCGAAAGTACGCCGCAGGCGTTTCTATCATCGCAATAAAACGGGTATGCCCTGCCACCAGCCCACGCTTCACCTCCAGGTCACCGACCAGCTCGTCCAGCAGTCTCAAATGATCTGCGCTCTGGACTTTGGTCACCGCAATGCCATTAACATCCGCGCATACGGCAGCCTCAAGGTCGCGCACGGCCATTGAAAGCGGCCGGTTGATGCGCACCACGACGTCCGCGCCACCGCGCCTGACCCTTGAGGCTGCGGCTCCTACCAGCAGACGTGCGCTCTCCTTTTCCGCAGCCGGCACGCTGTCTTCAAGGTCAAGCTGAATGCAGTCGGCGCCCCTCGTATGTGCTTTCTCCACATACTTATCGACGTTTACCGGCACATACAGCAGAGAACGCCAGACAGGAAGATCCGGTTTCATTCGACGTCCCCAGGGTTTTTTGCGGGCTCTTCGAATACGGCTCCCGTCGCGCGCAGACGCTCGTACCGCACTGCGTCGACGCCAATTCCGGCAAGCACCTCTCGATTGTGCTGGCCGAGCGACGGTGCAGGAGTCCGGACAGCACCGGGCGTCCCGGAGAGTCGCGGCACCACGTGGTGCATTGGAAAAGCGTCCATGTCAGAGTCCGGGTAGTCGGCAACGAGTTCGCGTTCGATTACATGCGGATCCTGAACGATCTGGGAAATATCGTAGATCGGTCCGATCGTGACCTGTGCCTCTTCAAAGAATGAAACGTTATCCGCCTGTGTCCGCTGCGCGATGAAGGCGCCGATGATCGCGTCGAGTTCAGCGGCGTGTTGCACACGCCGTTCGTTGCTTCGGTAACGCGGGTCGTTGATCAGATCTTCGCGGCCAATCGATCGAAACAGACGTTCGGCCATCTTTTGCGTCGACGCCGAAAGACACACCCACCGATCGTCCCGCGTCCGGTAGGCATTGCGCGGACCTGAATTTGTGGAACCGCTGCCGACCCGCGGCTTGACCTTCCCGGTCAAGCGGAAATTGGCAGCCTGCGGTCCCAACACGGCGAACAGGGGATCAAGCAGCGGGAGATCGATCACCTGCCCGGAACCTTTGTTAACCTCGACTTCGCGCAGAGCCATCATGACGGCCGCCGCTCCATAGAGACCGGCGACGCTGTCTGCCAGATACATGGGTGGAAGAACAGGTTCCCGGTCGGGAAACCCGTTCATGGAGGCAAAACCAGACATGCCTTCGACAAGGGTACCGAAGCCCGGTCTGCTCTTGTACGGACCGCTCTGCCCCCAACCGGAAATGCGCACGATGACAAGCGCCGGATTCAGTTCGTGTAAACGCACGGGTGGAATCCCCATTTTCTCCAGCGTTCCCGGACGAAAACTCTCGACGAACACAGCGGCCGTTCGCACCAGATCCAGCAGAAGGGCCATTGCTTCAGGGTTTCGGAGTTCGAGGCAAAGGCTCTTTTTGTTACGTGCGTACACCTTCCAGTTGGTCTGAACGCCCTGCGTTTTCCACGCACGCAGCGTATCTCCCGCGGGCGGTTCCACCTTGATGACTTCTGCACCGAAGTCCGCGAACAACTGGGTAAGCGTGTTCCCGGCAACCAGGCGTGAAAGATCGAGTACACGTACGCCCTCGAGCGTGCCTTTTGCCCCGGGAACGTAATCCGCTGTTCTACTCGCAGGTGTCATGAATAGACCGGTCGGACAAGCGCTACGTCGAAGGCGTGTCGTGATGTCCCGCCTGACGGCGCAACCGGGCTCTCTGCACAAAGAAGACCAGCATAACAAGCGCGAGCGCGGGCAGATAGACCCAGTGTGGCGAGGGCCGGTTGGCGGCAATCTGAACTCCCGCCACTTTCCATCCCTGCTCAAAGCCGGACTTCTTCGCGCGGCTGCCGAACCTGACGCTGGCGATGCGAACCTCGTCGCCCAGCACACTCAGCATGAGGCCCGCCTCGTTCAGCCTCTTTCGGCCCTCTCCCGGTGCGCCCATGCGGACACCCACGGTTTTCTTTAGGTCCTCTCCTTCGATCGTGGTTCCCTCTATGATCAGGACCATCGGATTGTCGGGCGGCGCCAAGACAGCCAGCGACATCACTTCGCTGGCCGGTCGGATCTCGTGGGGTTCGTAGATCTGATCCATGAAAAAGTTTGGCCGAAACAACATGAAGGTAGCCATCAGAAGCACGAGAATCTCCCACCATCGGCAGCGCGCCTGAAACCAGCCCATCGTAGCCGCAGCAAAGGTCAGGGACGCCGCGAGGCTGGCCGCAATGACGAGGGTCGTCTCGAACACGCCGTGCACGTCAATCAGGAGCAATTGCGGATTGAAGATCCAGACGAAAGGCAATACCGCCGTGCGCATGATGTACAAGGCGCCTTGGATGCCGGTGGCGATTGGATCCTCCCCGGATATCGCCGCCGCCGCAAATGTCGCCAGCCCCACCGGTGGCGTAACGTCGCCCATGATCCCGTAGTAAAAGACGAACAGATGAACTGCAATCAGGGGGATCACCATTCCGGACTGTGCGCCGAGTTCGACAATGACCGGGGCCATCAGTGTGGCCACGAGAATGTAGTTGGCGGTGGTCGGCACGCCCAGACCCAGAACCAGGCAGGAAAACGCGGTGAACAGCAGCATGACCAGTACATTGCCGAACGAAATGAACTCCACGAACTCGGTCATGCGCAGGCCCAGCCCGGTGAGCGTGATACCCCCGACAATGATTCCCGCCGTACCTGTAGCTATGGCGATACCGATCATGCTGCGGGCGCCATCATTGAGGCCATCGACCACCTCCATCATGCCGCGCTTGATTTCCGCGACCGCGCCGTTCTGCTTGCGGAAAAGAACCGTCAAGGGCCGGTGCGACAGCATCAAAACAACGAGTACTGCGGTCGCCCAGAATGCCGCGAGCGCCGGTGACAACTCTTCGATCATGAGACACCAGATCAGCGTTCCGATCGGAATCATGAAGTGCAGACCCGCTTTTACCGTCGGCCAGGTTTCCGGCTGCACCGGATGGTCCACGTCGATGTCCTGCGGTAAATCAGGACAACTCGCTGCAAGAGACACCGTCCACAGATAAAGCGCGCCAAGAAGAACGGCCAGGATCCATGGCGCGGCCGCGCCGAACGTGTTTTTTGCTGCCTCGGCAACGAAGTAGACCAGGGCGCAGACTGCGATCGTGCCGGATAGTCCGAGTGCCCACCCGATGACCCGCTCACGTAGTGTGCGCGAGCGCCCGCCGACCATGGGTTCCATGCCAAGCTTCAACGCCTCAAGGTGGACGATGTAAAAGAGCGCGATGTATGAGAGGACCGCAGGCAGAAAAGCGTGCCTGCAGATCTCCGGATATGGAATCCCAACGTATTCCACCATCAGGAACGCCGCTGCGCCCATCACCGGCGGCATGAGTTGGCCATCCACCGACGACATGGTCTCGATTGCGCCCGCCTTGACGCCGCCATATCCCGCTTTCTTCATCAGGGGAATGGTGAAGATGCCACCGGAAACCACGTTGGACACCGAGGAGCCCGAGATCAGTCCGTTCAGCCCCGATGAAACAACCGCCACTTTGGCGGGACCACCGCGCAGGTGGCCCAGAAGCGCGAACGAGACCTGCATCATGTAATTTCCGGCCCCGGCCCGATCAAGCATGGCGCCGAACAGAACGAACATGAAGATGAATCCTGAAGAGACGCCCAGGGCAACACCGAATACACCCTCAGTCGTCAGCCATTGGTGGGAAAGCATCCGCTCGAAGGACGCACCCTTGTGTGCAAGTACGTCGGGCAAGTACCTGCCGAACAGGGTGTACGCCAGAAACAGCACTGCCAGGACTGCCATCGGCAGACCAACGGCACGCCGCGTTGCTTCCAGCAGCATCAGAATGCCCACGCTACCGGTGACTATGTCCAGGGCATTGGGCTGCCCGGGGCGCAGCGCAAGTCCGCTGTAGAACAGTAGCAGGTATGCGCCGGCGAATGCGGCGAGGATGGCACACATCACGTCGAACACCGGGACCCTATTACGAGGTGCGCCTCCGGATGCTGGAAAAACCAGAAAACCAAGCAGCAGGGCAATTCCAAGGTGCAGGGATCTGGCCTCGGTGTCGTTCAGAATGCCGACGCCAAAGGTGAAAGGAAGCGGCGATGCGTACCAGAGCTGAAACAGCGACCAGCCAACGGCCACGCCAAATACCAGCTTGCGCGAAAGACCGCCGAGCCTGCGTCCCCCGGTATCCGTGTCGGCAATGCACTGCAGCAGTACCGGATCGACCTCTTTATTCTCTTCGCGCAATTACCCTCTCCCCAAAACACAAAGGGGCGGAATTTTCATTCCGCCCCCTGGATGATTGCAGGAACTACGCGCTCACTTCAGCCAGCCTTTTTCTTTGTAGTACTTGGCCGCACCCTCGTGCAGCGGTGCGGACAGCCCGTCCCGGATCATGCTTTCCGGTTTCAGGTGTGCCAGCGCAGGATGCAGCTTCTTGAACTCGTCGAAGTTCTCGAATACCGCCTTCACTACCGCGTACACCGTTTCAGAAGGTACCTTGGACGAGGATACGAGCGTGGCAAGGACGCCGTAGGTTTTGGTTTCTTCCGGGTTGTTGGGATAGAGACCGCCCGGAATCGTCGCATACGCATAGTACGGCTTCTCCTTGACCAGCTTATCGATGGCCGGACCAGTCAGCGATACCAGCTTGGCACCGCAGGTCGTGGTCGGATCCTGGATATTGGCCGAAGGATGGCCGACGCCATAAAAGAAACCGTCGATCTTTCCGTCGCAGAGTGCAGCACCGTGTTCATCTGCCTTGAGTTCGGACGCCAGCGCAAAATCGCTCATTTTCCAGCCCATCGCAACCAGCATTTCCTCGATCGAGGCGCGCGTACCCGAGCCGGGATTGCCGACGTTGAACTTCTTGCCCTTCAAGTCCGCGAACGACTTGATCCCCGCTTCCTTGCGCGCCAGCACCGTAAAAGGCTCCGGATGCAGCGACATCACCGCGCGAAGCTCCGCGTATGAGCCCGCGCTCTTGAAATTCGCCAGGCCCTTCACAGCGTTGTACTGCACGTCGGACTGCGAAACACCCATGTCCAGTTCGCCGGCCTTGATCGTATTGATGTTGAACACGGAACCACCGGTCGACTCGACCGAGCAGCGGATGTTATGAACCTTGCGGTCCTTGTTCACCAGCCGGCAGATTGCGCCGCCCGCGGCGTAGTAAACGCCCGTCACTCCGCCTGTGCCGATGGTCATGTATTTTTGCTGTGCCTGCGCAGCAGGGGAAATCAGGCCAATCGAGCCAACCGTGACAAGGGCCAAAGCAATGAGTCTTTTCATGGTGCGCTCCGTCGGAATGGGGTCAGTCAAGCTTAACCAACGTCTTTCTAGGCGGCAAGCGTGGTCGACATGCCGAGCGTCGCCGTCAACGCCGTGGAAAACTTGTCCACCAGCTCATCGAGATGTGACTCTTCCACGATGAACGGCGGGGCAAACAGTACGTGGTCACCAAGAATGCCATCTACAGTGCCGCCCGTCGGATAGCACATCAGCCCGGCATCCAGAGCCGCCTTCTTCAAGCGTGCGTTGATCTTCCTTGCGGCGTCGAAGGGCTTTTTCGTTGCCCGGTCCTCCACCAGCTCAAGCGCACGAAAAAGCCCGCGCCCGCGGATATCGCCGACGTGCGGATGCCGTCCAAATGCTGCTTGTAGTTTTCCATGCAGAATCTCCCCGACCGGCTCGACGCGTGCCAGCAGCCCATCTTCGTTGAGCCGCTTCTGCACCGCGAGGGCACCGGCGCAGGCAGCCGCGTGGCCGAGATAGGTATGACCATGCTGGAAAAAACCACTGCCTGAAACGATCGCGTCATACACCTTTTGGGACGCAATAACGGCCCCGATCGGCTGGTAACCGGCCCCGAGTCCCTTTGCGATGCAGACCAGGTCCGGCACGACGCCCTCCTGTGCGAACGTGAACAGGGTGCCGCAGCGCCCCATCCCGCACATCACCTCGTCGAGGATCAGCAATACGCCATACTTGTCGCAGACCTCCCGCACGCGCCGGAAATATCCCCTGACGGGCTCGACCGCTCCCAGCGTCGCGCCCACGACCGTTTCCGCAACAAAAGCCATCACGCTTGCCTCACCAAGACGCAGAATCTCTGCCTCAAGCTCGGCCGCAAGGCGGATCGCATAGTCATCCTCCGTCTCCGCAGCCCATTTTTCCCGGTAGGCAAAACACGGCGAAACGTGGGCCACATCGATCAACAGGGGTTCGAACTGCATGCGGCGCTGTGCATTGCCGCCGACCGCCAGTGCGCCCAGGGTGTTGCCGTGATAGCTTCCGCGCCGCGCAATGATGTGCTCACGACGAGGCTCCCCCTTCTCGACGAAGTACTGCCTGGCAAGCTTGAGGGCTGCCTCAACGGCCTCGGAGCCACCCGAAACGAAGTACACCCGGCCGAACTCAACCGGCGCGCGACGAACGAGTTCATCTGCGAGCGCCTCCATCGGCTCGTTGCTGAAGAACGAGGTATGCGCGAACGGAAGCCGGTCAAGCTGTGCCTTGATCGCCGCAACCACTGCGTGATCCGTATGACCAAGACAGGAAACCGCTGCGCCGCCCGATGCATCCAGATAGCGCTTACCCTCGCGATCGATCAGATAGGGGCCGTCACCGCGCACTGCAACGGGGTAGTCGTTCTTCGGATTGCGGTGAAATACGTGACTCACGCGATCCCCCGTCTGCCGCCTGGTCGTTTATGCAGCCAGCTTTTCATGCAGGAGCGCGCGACGTTTTTCAAGCTCCCTCGGCAGGTGCGAACCGAGTTTCCCGAGCAACTCGTCGTGTGAATGCAACTCTTCCGCCCAGGCGTCGTGCTCGACCTGGCTGAGTTCGGCATACTGAGTCACGGAGAACTTCTCCAGCCCGTTCCAGGAAAGATCCTCGTAGCGCGGCATGATTCCAAGCGGTGTCGCACTTCCCTTGGCACTGCCCTCGCAACGTTCAACAATCCACTGCAGCACCCGCATGTTCTCGCCGTAACCCGGCCAGATGAACTTTCCGGAAGCATCCCGCCGAAACCAGTTCACACGGAAGATCTTGGGCGCTTTTGCGGCGGCCTGGCCGACCTTCAGCCAGTGCGCAAAGTAATCGCCGATGTTGTAACCGCAAAACGCCAGCATGGCCATCGGGTCGCGTCGCACCACCCCCACCTTGCCGGTAATCGCGGCAGTCGTCTCCGAGCCGAGCGTCGCGGCCATGTACACGCCATCCTCCCAGCTCGGCGCTTCGACCACCAGTGGTACCGTCGAGGAGCGACGTCCGCCGAAAAGAAATGCGGAAATCGGTACACCTGCCGGGTCTTCCCATGCGGGATCCATGGACGGACACTGCGACGCGGGAACGGTAAAACGGGAGTTCGCGTGCGCAGCGAGTCGCCCGCAACCGGGCGTCCAGGGCTGCCCCTGCCAGTCCGTCAGCGTCGACGGTGGGGTTTCGGTCATTCCCTCCCACCAGACGTCTCCGTCCGAGGTAAGCGCCACGTTTGTGAAGATGACATTGGATTGCAGTGTCTTCATCGCGTTCGGATTGGTCGCATCCGAAGTGCCCGGCGCCACGCCGAAAAAACCCGCT
The DNA here is from genome assembly GCA_963844255.1 of uncultured beta proteobacterium. Lineage (GTDB taxonomy): Bacteria > Pseudomonadota > Gammaproteobacteria > Burkholderiales > SG8-39 > SZAS-79. The sequence continues at coordinate 76,461 of CAWJNP010000001.1, read as the reverse complement.
TCTGGATTGAGCGCGTAGAAACGACCGTCCTTGCCCGGCTTGATCCAGGCGATGTCCTCACCGATCGTTGTGATTTTCCAGCCTGCGAAACTTTTAGGTGGTATCAGCATCGCAAAGTTGGTTTTTCCGCACGCGGACGGAAATGCCGCCGACACATAGTGTTTCACACCCTTCGGCGACTCGACGCCGAGGATCAGCATGTGCTCCGCGAGCCAACCCTCGTCTCGCGCCATGACCGACGCGATGCGCAATGCGAGGCACTTCTTGCCCAGAAGCGCGTTTCCCCCATAACCCGATCCGAACGACCAGATTTCGCGCGTTTCGGGGAAATGTACGATCCATTTCTCCTTCTCGTTGCACGGCCAGGAAACGTCCTTCTGTCCGACCGCCAGCGGCGCACCCACGGAATGCACGCAGGGAACGAACGCGCCGTCTTCGCCCAGATGCTCGACCACGGCCCGACCCATGCGGGTCATGATGCGCATGTTGACAACCACGTATGCCGAATCTGACAGTTCAATCCCGACCTGTGCGATGTGCGATCCGATCGGCCCCATCGAATAGGGAACAACGTACATCGTCCGGCCACGCATGCAGCCGTCGAACAGGCGACCAATCGTTTCGCGCATTTCGGCAGGCGCCATCCAGTTGTTGGTCGGTCCGGCGTCGTCTTTCTTCGCGCTGCAGATGAAGGTCCGATCCTCCATCCGTGCCACGTCGGTGGGATTGGAGCGCGCCAGATAGCTCCCGGGACGCAGCTTCTCGTTGAGCCTGACGAAGGTGCCTGAATCGACAAGACTGGCGCACATCCGGTCGTACTCCTCGTCGGAACCGTCACACCAGACGATGCGCTCTGGTTTGGCTAGTCGCGCGATTCGCGAGACCCACTCACGCAGCGCCCGGTGCCGCACGTAGTCCGGGGCATTCGAAATATCCGTCAATGGATCGGTCATGAGGTGTGCTCCAAAATGAAAACGGCCCTGGGCTGGCCGGGCCGATGTTTATTGAATTCTGTTGCGTTGAATTGTAGCAGCGGGCCCTTGCACAGGGCTAGCCGCGCCAGATGTTTGACAGGGCGATTGCTGCGCAGCAATAAACCCGGGGCGCCCGCTGTGGACCAAACCATCAAGGGTGTCGCCTCCGCGTTTTTTCACTTCCCGATGCAAAAGCGAGAAAAAATTTCTCCGAGCAAATCGTCCGCGCTGAACTCACCGGTAATACCGGCAAGCGCCTCTTGTGCCAGACGCAACTCTTCGGCAAACAGCTCCCAATGATCTTGCTGCGCCATTGCAGCCGCCAGCCTTTGACCCGCGAGTTCGAGGGCACGCAGATGCCGCTCGCGCGCGACAAACAGCGATTCACCTGAATCCAGCCAACCTGCCGCCTGCAAAAGCTTCTGCCGCAGAGTGTCGATCCCTTCGCCTGTCCGTGCGGAAACCAGAATCTCGGTGGGTTCACCGTCGCGCGAATCGGGCGAGAGACCAGCGAGGTCGATCTTGTTGAATACGTGAAGTTGTCGCAAATCCGGTGGCAGACGCTCGATGATGCCGCGATCCTCGCGCGTGATGCCGACTGTGGCATCAATCACCATCAGGACGACATCGGCAGTGCCGAGGGCGTTCCAGGTCCGCGCGATTCCGAGGCGCTCTACTTCATCACCTGCGTCATGCAGTCCGGCTGTATCGATGATATTCAGCGGGACGCCTTCGACCGAGATTGTTTCGCTCAGCGTGTCCCGCGTGGTTCCTGGAACGGGCGTCACGATGGCGCGATCCGTTCCGGAAAACCGGTTTAGCAAGCTGGATTTTCCGACGTTCGGCCGACCGGCAAGGACCACGTTGATACCCGAGCGCAGGAGACTCCCCTGGCGGCTCTTTGCGAAAACCCGCGCCAAGGCTTCGCGCAGGCTCGCGAGGCGCGTTCCCGCGTCGTAGCGATGCACGGGATCAATCTCTTCTTCGGGAAAATCGAGAACCGCCTCGATCAAGGCGCGCAATTCGATGGTCTGCGCCACCAGCATGTCGATTTCGGCTGAAAACTCACCCGACAACGAGCGCAACGCGCTTCGTGCGGCTTCTGCCGTCGCGGCTTCGATCAGGTCCGCAACGCCCTCCGCCTGCGCGAGGTCCAATTTGCCGTTCAGAAATGCACGCCGGGTGAACTCGCCGGGTTCCGCCAGGCGCGCCCCCGCATCCACGCATGCACCCAGCACGGACGCAAGCACTACGGGACCGCCGTGGCCCTGCAGCTCGAGCACCGCCTCTCCGGTATACGAGTTCGGGCCGGGAAAGTAGAGGGCAATTCCCTGGTCGAGCTGGTTTCCCATCGCGTTGCGCATCGTCGCCAGCGTCGCAAGTCGGGGACTGGGCAACTTGCCGATTACCGCCTCGGCTATCTCGCTAGCCCCGGGCCCGGAGACCCGCACTATCCCTACGCCACCCCGGCCGGCCGGCGTGGCAATCGCTGCAATGGTGTCTTGCGCGAGGTCAGCGTTTTCCATGGGCAGGTTTGTCGCGCTCAAACATGCGCTGGATCTGCCATTGCTGTGCGATTGAAAGGATGTTGTTGCAGAGCCAGTACAGGACCAAGCCGGCGGGAAAGAAGAAGAAGAAGATGCTGAAGACAAACGGCATGAACATCATGACCTTCGCCTGAACCGGATCCGGTGGTACCGGGTTGAGCCGCGTCTGGATCACCATGGTCGCGGTCATCAGAATGGGCAACACATAGTAGGGGTCGAGCGCCGAAAGATCATGTATCCAGAGCATGAACGGTGCGTGGCGAAGCTCAATGGCGGCCAGGAGCACCCAGTAAAGGGCGATGAACACCGGGATCTGCACAAGGATCGGGAAACAACCGCCCAGAGGGTTGATTTTTTCGGTCTTGTAGAGCTCCATCATCGCCTGGTTCTGACGGGCGCGATCGTTGGCGTACATCTCGCGGATCTTCGTCAGCCTGGGCGTCACGAGCTTCATTTTCGCCATCGACTTGTAGCTTGCCGCGGACAGCGGAAAAAAGACAAGTTTGATCGTCACCGTCAGGAGAATGATGGCCACCCCCCAGTTTCCTGCAATGCTGTGGTACTTCTCCAGCAGCCAGAACAACGGCAGGGCGATGATCGTAAGCCAGCCAAAGTCCACGACGAGGTCGAAGCCGGGCGCAACCTCCTTCAGCCTGTGCTGCTCCTGCGGCCCCGCGTATAGCAATGCGGCAAGTTTGGCGGTCCCACCCGGTGCAACCGCCGGAAACGGAACCACGACACGGCCGGTGTAGAGGCCGTCCGGACGTTTCTCTATCACATAGTCCCGCTGACCCGGTCCTTTAGGCAGCCAAGCCGAAACGAAATAATGCTCTATGAACGCCAGCCAGCCGTCTCCCGCCTGCTTCACATAGTCATTCTTGCCCTTGTCGAGATCGGAGTAGTTGACCTTCTGAAACTTCTTCTCCTCCGTGTACTCCGCAAACCCGCTGTAACTCTGCGCCCCGAAGGACTGTGCAATCGAGCTGCCTCCCGCCGCGTGCTTGCCATCGTGCGTCAGCTGAAAATAGGCGTGCGGCGCAACCGGCGTTGAACCGGAATTGCGGACTTCAAGTACGACGTCGACGACATAGCTGTCACGCTTGAACGTATAAACCTTGTCGACAGCCAGTCCACCGGCGCCTTCCGCCGTAAGGCGCACCTCGATTGCGTTCTGTCCGTCCGCGAGGGTGCGATCGCCCGCCTGCGCGCGCCACAAACTGCGGTGATTCGGTCCACCTTCGCCAGTCAAGCCGCTCTGCGCAAAATACTGGTGCTCACTTCCGAGCAGAACGAGGTTCTTGGTCTGGTCGTCTTTCTCCTTGTGCTTGATCAATTCGAGCCGGGTTACACCGCCGCCCAGGGTATCGATATCAGCGATCAGGAGATCCGTGCGCACACGGATCGTTTCGCCTTTTGCCGCGGCGGCGGGCATGGCTGCGGCTACCTGAGCCACAGGTGCAGAAGTCGGCGCAGCTGTCGATGGCGTGGGAACAACGCCCGAAGGCACCGCCTTTACCTCTGCCGAACGCTGGGAAGCCGTGGATGCCGGAGCAGGTTTAGGCCGCTGGGTCTTTTCCCATTCTGTCCAGAGCATGAGCAGGGAAAAACTGAACACAAAGAACAGAATGAGTCTCTGGATATCCATGGATTTCATCGTTCGTTCCGCCCGGGGACCGGATCGTATCCGCCGGCGTGAAAAGGATGGCAGCAGGAAATGCGCCGCGCCGCGAGCCAGGTTCCACGCAAGGCGCCATGGCTGCGGATCGCGTCGTCGGCGTATTCAGAACAGGTCGGAAAGAAGCGGCAGCTGGGCGCGAGCATTGGGCTCAGAAAATATCGATAGGCCCGGATCAGGGCGCGAAGAAGTGTTTTCAAGATTCTGTCTTCAGCACGTGAACTTCATTTGACCAACCTCTCGAGACAAGACCGCAGCCTGGCTACCGTTTCGGCAGAAGGCTTCAGACCAAAGGGCGGACGTACAAGCAGATCCATCGCGCCCAAACCCGCCTGAGACTGCCGAAACGCTTCGCGTATGCAACGCTTGATGCGATTGCGGTCGGTCGCTCGGGCTGCATGCTTTTTGGAAATGAGAATTCCGAGCCGCGCATGACCTTCAGGGCGGCGGGAAAAGAAAAAGGTGAAGCCCGCCAGACTGCGCCGCATTCCGCCGCGCAGAAGCGCTTCGAATTCCGCGCTCGTGCGGATACGCTTGTCCCTGCTGAATCCCTCTTTATGCGTTGCGCCGGTCCCGGCCACGCCTGGGTAACAGTAACCAGCGCCCTCAGACAGCCAGACGCGCGCGACCGCGCGCCCGCCGTGCATTGATGACCGCACGGCCACCGGGAGTTTTCATGCGCGCACGGAAGCCGTGCGTTCTGGCACGGCGTGTTTTGGATGGCTGGTAAGTTCGCTTCATGACTGCCTCGGTGCGCAAAAAGGCGCGTATTACACGCTGTAGCTAACCCCTTGTCAACTTCCAATATTTTTCTGCCCAGCCTGTGGATAACTCGTCCCGAAAAGAGTAGAATCCGGGTCAGGAAAAGCGGCCGTTCCCTGGCGGCGCCAGTGCCCTCGAAACCGCGCAGCAAACCACCGAAAAGTACCTTAATGCAGAACCTCTGGGACGCCTGTCTGCGCCGCCTCGAACGCGAACTTCCTGCCCAGCAGTTCAATACGTGGATCCGCCCGCTGGCTGTCGACAAGAGCGCCTCGGAAGCCGACTGCCTGACCCTGACCGCCCCAAACCGGTTCGTTCTGGAACTCGTCCGGGAACGCTTTTCCAGCCGGATCGAAAAACTGTTTACGGAAGAAGGAGTGAGCGCCCGCTCGCTGAAATTGGTATTGGCCCGCGGATCGGATGGTGCTCCGCGGCCGGTACCGGTCGCCGCCCCTGTCAGTGCCCCTAAAGTTCCCCACTCGCTGGAACGAGCACGGCTCAATCCCGGATTCACCTTTGACAGCTTCGTGACCGGCAAGGCCAACCAACTGGCCCGCGCTGCGGCGATACAGGTCTCGGAGAACCCCGGCATTTCGTACAACCCCTTGTTCGTCTATGGGGGCGTCGGGCTGGGAAAGACACACCTGGTACAGGCGATCGGCAACTTTGTCGCCACACAGCGTCCGGACGCCAAGATCCGGTACATACACGCGGAACAATACGTCACGGACGTGGTGCGCGCCTACCAGCAGAAGTCCTTCGACGAATTCAAGCGCTACTACCATTCGCTCGACCTCCTGCTGATCGACGATATTCAATTCTTCTCCAACAAGGGACGCACGCAGGAAGAGTTCTTCTACGCCTTCAATGCGTTGGTGGAGGCGCACAAGCAGATCGTCATCACCTGCGACACCTACCCGAAGGAAATCTCCGGCATGGAGGAGCGGCTCATCTCGCGCTTCGGCTGGGGGCTCACGGTAGCGATCGAACCGCCCGAGCTGGAAATGCGCGTGGCAATCGTGCTCAAGAAGGCCGAGGCCGAATCCATACAACTCTCCGAAGACATCGCATTCTTCATCGCCAAACACATTCGCTCGAACGTCCGTGAGCTGGAAGGTGCGTTGAAGAAAGTTCTGGCATTTTCCCGATTCAACGCACGCGAACTGTCCCTGGATCTGGCCAAAGACGCGTTACGCGACATACTCAACGTTGCAAATCGTCAGATCACCGTCGAGAACATACAGAAAACAGTGGCCGAGTTCTTTAAACTAAAGATCTCGGACATGCACTCTAAGAAGCGCAGCCGGAACGTAGCACGTCCCCGGCAGGTCGCCATGGCTCTCGCCAAGGAGCTGACACAGATGAGTCTGCCGGAAATCGGGGAGGCGTTCGGCAATCGAGACCACACGACCGTACTGCACGCATGCCGCACGATCGCCAGCCTGCGCAAGCAGGATTCTGTAATCAATCGCGACTATCTTGTGCTCGAACAGGTTCTGAAAGGGTGAGGCAGTCCAATATGAAAAGCTGTGGAGTGCCTGCGGACAGATTGTGGGTAAGTCGTTTTTTTTCGAGCCCTCGGAAAGTTATCCAAAACCATACAGATTCGGTACACAGCGCCCGGATGCTCCAGTTCGGACCGCAAGCCGTTGTTGCAGGAGGGCTTTAAATCTTGTCCACACAAGTTATGCCCTCTATTAACTATTACCAAGGATATATAAGATGATTCTGGTAAAAGCAAAACGAGATGAACTCCTCGCGCCGCTCGCTGCGGTCAGCGGCATCATCGAACGTCGGCACACACTGCCCATCCTGTCGAACGTCCTTATCGAAAAGGCGGGAGAGACGCTCTCTTTTCTGGCCACCGACATTGAAATCCAGATCGTGTCCCGTTCCGCCCTCGAGCAATCGGGAGAAGCCCGCGGCGTTACCGTTGGCGCCAGAAAACTGGTAGAGATTCTGAGGGCACTGCCGGACGGGGAGGTTACTCTGTCCACCCAGGACAAGCGCCTGCAGGTCAAATCGGGACGCAGCCGGTTTACCCTGCAAACGCTGCCGGCAGAGGATTTTCCGCGCCTGTCGCGACCGGCCGGGGAGGTTTCCAAGTTTTCGCTCTCGCAAAAAGCGCTGCGCAAGCATCTTGCGCTGGTCCAGTACGCGATGGCCCAGCAGGATATCCGCTATTACCTGAACGGCCTGCTGCTGGTCGTCGAGGACAAGCAGTTGAAACTGGTTGCCACCGACGGGCACCGGCTCGCCTACAGCGCGATGCAGCTCGACGTCGAGTTGCCCCGCCAGGAAGTCATCGTTCCGCGCAAGACGATCCTTGAACTCTCCAAGCTTCTGTCCGACAGCGACGATCCGGTGGATATCGAGATCAGCGCGACTCAGGCGGCTTTTTCGTTCGGCAAGATCGAACTCGTTTCCAAGCTTGTGGACGGCAAGTTTCCGGACTACACCCGCGTGATTCCCAAGGACCACAAGAACACCACGAAAATCGATCGCGAACTTCTGAGGCAGGCGCTCTCCCGCGCCGCGATTCTTTCGAACGAGAAATTTCGCGGCGTGCGATGGGTTCTGGCCGATGGAGTTCTGAAGATTGTTTCATCCAATGCCGAGCAGGAAGAGGCGAACGAGGAACTCGAAGTCCAGTACAGCGGCGTGGCGCTCGACATCGGATTCAATGTCACCTACCTGCTTGACGTGCTGAACAACGTTGCCGGCGGGGAGATCGAAGTCAGTTTCGGCGACGCCGCCTCGAGCGCGTTGATCCAATTCCCGGCCGAGACGGACTTCAAGTACGTCGTCATGCCGATGAGAATCTGAGAAAAGGAAACACCAGAGTGGCGGAAGAAGCAGCAATACAGCAGCGCCCGGAGGCGAGCGACTACGGCTCCGACAGCATCAAGATACTGAAGGGACTCGACGCGGTGCGCAAGCGCCCGGGGATGTACATCGGCGACACCTCGGACGGTACCGGTTTGCATCATCTGATGTTCGAGGTTGTTGACAATGCCGTGGACGAGGCGCTCGCCGGCTGGTGCGACGAAATTCTCGTCACCATCCATACCGACAATTCGGTTTCCGTTGTGGACAACGGACGCGGCATACCGACGGGCATCAAGGACGATGACGAGTTCAAGCGATCCGCGGCAGAGATCGTCATGACAGAACTCCACGCCGGCGGAAAGTTCGACAACAACACCTACAAGGTGTCGGGCGGACTGCACGGCGTAGGCGTTTCCGTGGTCAATGCCCTGTCCGAGTGGTTGCGCCTGACGGTGTGGCGCGAAGGAAAAATCCACCAGATGGAATTCCGCGATGGCGTCCCGGTGGCCCCGATGAGCGTGACGGGGACGACTGAACGGCGCGGAACGGAAGTGCACTTCCTGGCCAGCGCTGCGATTTTCGGGAGCATCGACTACCACTACGACATCTTCGCGCGACGCCTTCGCGAACTTTCGTTTCTCAACAATGGCGTGAAGATCCTGCTGATCGATCAACGGACCGGCAAGGAAGAGAATTTCGCTTTTTCGGGCGGTGTAAAAGGTTTCGTCGAATACATCAATCGTTCGAAGACCGTACTCCATCCGAACGTGTTTTACGCAACCGGTGAAAAGGACGGAATCACCGTCGAAGTGGCCATGCAGTGGAACGACTCCTATCAGGAATCAACCCTGCTTTTCACCAACAATATCCCGCAGAAGGACGGCGGCACCCACCTAACGGGTCTGCGCGCGGCCATGACCCGCGTACTCAACAAATACATCGAAGAGCTTGAGCTTGCCAAGAAAGCCAAGGTCGAGACCATGGGCGACGACATGCGGGAGGGTTTGTCTTGCGTCTTGTCCGTGAAAGTTCCCGAGCCGAAATTTTCTTCCCAGACCAAGGAGAAACTCGTCTCATCGGAGGTTCGGCCGGCCGTCGAAGAGATCGTTGCGGAAAAGCTGAAGGAGTTTCTGCAGGAGCGTCCGGCTGACGCACGCGTCATCACAGGAAAGATCATCGAATCGGCGCGCGCCCGCGAGGCCGCGCGAAGGGCACGCGACATGACGCGTCGCAAGGGTCTGCTCGACGGCATGGGGCTGCCGGGCAAGCTTGCGGATTGCCAGGAAAAAGATCCCGCCTTGTGCGAACTATACCTGGTCGAGGGTGATTCGGCCGGCGGTTCGGCGAAGCAGGGCCGCGACCGGAAGTTCCAGGCGATTCTGCCGCTCAAGGGAAAAATCCTTAACGTCGAAAAAGCCCGGTTCGACAAGCTGATCTCCTCGCAGGAGATCGCCACGCTGATCACTGCGCTTGGCACCGGCATCAAGGAAGACTACGACATCGCCAAGCTGCGCTATCACCGGATCATCCTGATGACGGACGCGGATGTGGACGGCTCGCATATCCGGACTTTGTTGCTGACGTTCTTCTTTCGCCAGATGCCCGAACTCGTAGAGCGAGGCCATATCTATATCGCCCAACCGCCGCTCTACAAGGCCAAGCAGGGCAAGGAGGAGCGGTATCTGAAGGACGAGCATGAACTGAACGAATTCATGCTGAAGCAGGCACTGGTGGATGCCTCCCTGAACGTTTCCGCACAGGGCGAGGCAATTCGTGGTGAGGCGCTGGGGCTGCTGGCAAAGTCCTATTTGCTCGCCGAGGCAGTCATCAACCGGGTGTCGCGCTGGATCGACCGCGACGTGCTCCAGGCAATGCTGCAGGGCGCACAAATCGATCTTTCCAGCCGTGAATCGGCCGAATCATCCGCGCGGGGGCTGCTTGCTCTGATCCCCGGGGGCGGGATACGGGTCATCGCGCATCTGGATGCAAAGACCGAGCGATACCAGATTCGCGTCGAGCGCATACGTCACGGCAATTTGCGATTCACCCATATCGATCACGAGTTTGTTGTCTCAGGCGACTACGCACAGATCCGCAGGACCGCGGAGATGCTCCGCGGCCTGGTGGGTGCGGGCGCGTCCGCGCAACGGGGCGACAAGAAGTACCCGGTGAAAGATTTCCCCGAGGCGATGAAATGGTTCTTCGCCGAGGTCCAGAAATCCATGAGCATGCAGCGCTACAAGGGACTTGGGGAGATGAATCCAAGTCAGCTCTGGGAGACCACCATGGACCCCACCAAGCGCAGGCTGCTCAAGGTGCAGATCGAGGACCTGATCGCGGCCAACGAAATATTCACGACGCTGATGGGCGACGAAGTCGAGCCGCGCCGTGCGTTCATCGAATCCAACGCGTTGGGTGTGCGCAACCTGGACGTTTAGACCGCGGTCAATACCGAAGAGCGCGGCCGGGCATCCCGCCCGCCGCGTCCTTACTTGGTGGTTTTCTTCTTGCGCTTGGCCGGCGCCTTCTTTGCCTTCGAGACTGCGCGGGCTGGTGTCGTCTTGGCAGCAGCTTTCTTAAGCGGCGCCGCGGCAATCTCTTCCCCGGCGTCGTTGGCAGGCTTCTTGGCCACTGCACCGGGTTTGGCGACCCTGGCCTGGAATTCGAAGCCGATCTTTCCGCCCGGGGTCTTTACCAGAAAGGCCTTGAATGGCCGCCCCTTCTTGGAAATGAACCGGTTGAGCAGGTCGGTTTTACCCGTAGCCAGCAGTTTTTCCATTTGCTCGCGCTCGATCTGCTGCTGAAGGATGATTTTTCCGGAGCGGAAATCACAGGTTCGCGGCGTGCCTACTGCTTTCTCGCAGACATAGGCCATTCCCGAGTCATACACGCGTGAGCCACACTTCGGACACGCGCCCAACGGCTGCTGCGCGCCGAAGTCCGGTGCCTCCCCCCCTTCGTCCTCCGGTCTGGCCTGGCCGAAATCGAACTCAATGCGCTGCTCGTCCGTCAGCTTGAGCACCGCCGCGAAGGGACGCCCCATTCGACTGCGAAACCCGGTGAGGGGGCCGATGGTGCGCTTGCTGATCAGTTCCGTCACCTCTTCCGGCGCCCATTCCCTGCCCGAGATCACCTTCCAAAGGTTGAAGTCGCAGGACTGACACTGGAACTTTCGGTAATTTTCCTGGATAACGCCGCCGCATTTCGGGCACGGGACCTCGAGCGTGGCAAACGCCGTATCCGGAATATCACCGTTCTTGATGCGCGCAACCATGTCACGCGTGACCGATTCGATGTGCTCCATGAACTCGTCACGCTTGAGTTTTCCGAGTTCCATCTGTTTGAGTTTGAACTCCCAGTCTCCGGTGAGTTCGGGGGAGGTGATCTCCGACACGGCAAAATGCTTCAAGGCGAACAGAAGCGAAAACGCCTTGGGCGTCGGTACGAGTTCCCTGCCGTTGCGGTGCAGGTACTCTTCCTTGAGCAGTCCCTCGATCACAGCCGCGCGAGTCGCCGGCGTGCCGAGCCCCTTCTGGCTCATCGCCTCGCGAAGCTCGTCGTCCTCGAGCAACTTGCCGGCGCCCTCCATGGCCGACAGCAGGGTTGCTTCGCTGTAGCGCGCCGGCGGCCTGGTCTGGTTGGCGATCGACTGAACGTCAAGGGTGCCCACCTTTTCGTCCGCAGCCACCGGCGGAAGATTTTCGTTCTCTTCCTGCGTCGCCTTTCCATACACGGCGAGCCAGCCCGGATTCTTCAGTATCCGACCTTCTGTCTTGAAATGATGACCCGCAACTTCGGTGATCCGCGTGGTCTGAAGATGTTCCGCGGGCGGATAGAACACCGCGAGAAAGCGTCGCACCACCAGGTCGTAAAGCTTCTGTTCCGGTTCGGACAGGCTCTTGGGTGCCTGCAGGGTCGGGATGATGGCGAAGTGATCGGAGATCTTGGTGTTGTCGAAGATCCGCTTGTTCGGCTTCACCCAGCTATTCTTGAGTATCTGTCCCGCAAACGTGACATAGGCGCCTTCCTTCAGCATCTCCAGTGTCTGCTTGACCGTAGGTGCATAGTCCTCGGGCAGGGCCCGCGCGTCAGTTCGCGGATAGGTCAGGACCTTGTGCTTTTCATACAGGGCCTGTGCGAGGCCCAGCGTGTTCTTCGCCGAAAAACCAAATCTCCCGTTGGCCTCACGCTGCAGGCTGGTCAGGTCGAACAGCAAGGGAGACAACTGGGTCTGAGGCTTGGTTTCTTCCGTGACCGATCCGGTCTTGCCTTCGCAGGCCAACCGAATGGCTTCTGCTTTCGCGGCGTCCCAAAGGCGCTCGGCTTTCCGCTCGGCATCTTCCTGCTTCTTGAAATCGGCATCGAACCAGCGCCCGGCGTACTCGCCGGCTTTCGCGCCGAATCGAGCATGCACTTCCCAGTAGTCCCGCGGGTTGAACGCGCGGATCTTTTCTTCCCGCTCCACAATGATAGCCAGAGTCGGTGTCTGCACCCGGCCGACGGTCGTAAGATAGAAGCCACCTTCCTTCGAATTGAAGGCGGTCATCGCGCGCGTGCCGTTGATGCCGACCAGCCAGTCCGCTTCCGATCGGGACTTGGCCGCATCTGCCAGCGCCAGCATGTCGCGGTCGGCGCGAAGCTTTGAGAAACCCTCGCGTATCGCGGGTTGTGTCATCGACTGCAGCCAGAGGCGCTCGATCGGCTTCTTGGTCTTCGAGTGCTGCACGATGTAGCGGAAGATCAACTCCCCTTCGCGCCCGGCATCGCACGCGTTCACCAGGGCGTCGATGTCCTTGCGCTTGATCAGGCGCAGCAGGACATTGAGGCGGGGTTCGCTGCGCTCGATCGGACGCAGTTCGAAATGCGGCGGGATCACGGGCAGGTTGGTGAACGACCACTTGCCCTTCTTTACGTCGTGTGACTCCGGCAGCGCAAGCTCGAGCAGATGACCGACGGCCGAAGAAACGACGCAATCGTCGCTTTCGAACCAGTCACTCTGTTTCGTAAAGCCGCCCAGCGCCTTGGCGATATCGGAGGCGACTGACGGCTTTTCGGCAATGATGAGCTTTTTGCCCACGGAGTTCGGGGGATACCCGCCTTTGAAAGGGGGCAGATGATAAGCGCAACCGCGGCGATATGACAACCAAGCACGTCACACCCGGCGCGAAATCGACCGCTCAGTTGGGCAGCATGTTCTCGGCTGAAGGAAGAAGTTCCTCTGCGATCAACACGCTGGCCGGTGTCTCGAGGTTCCACAACACCATCAGCACAATGAGCTTGAGTTGATCGAGCGAAAGGGTTCGGCCTGTGGCTGCCATGGCACGGTCGACCACGAGTTCTCTCAGCGCCGGGTCCAGCACCCCGATCATCTCAAGGTGCATGATCAGGCCGCGGCAAGAGGCATCGAGTTTGGCGCATTCCTTGGGTGCATAGGCGCGAATCGAGCGCGACGACACAGGAACAGGCGCCAGACTGTGGTGCGGCGCATGCAACATGCCGGCGAGCCAGGAGAGCGCTTCGCTGATATCCGACTCTTCGAATCCTGCGGCAGACAGTCGCTTTGCGATCAGCTGATTGTCCTCGGACAGGTCGGCGCGGTGGCAGTTCTCGAACAGGTAGGCAAGGATGTCGTACATGGTGTGTTTTTCTTCTCAGGACAACCGTTGATAACGCCCGCCGGGAAGCGTGGCTACAAGCCCGGCGAGTTCCAGGCGAAGCAGTTCGGCTATGACACGCTCGGGAGGCAAACCCGCGCGTTCGCAAAGCGAATCCATGTCGACGGGATCATAGCCCATGTGCGCCAGCAGTTCCGGCGTGTCCACAGGCACACCAGGATCAACGGGCTTGTTCTGCCAGACCCCCAACTCCGACAGAACATCTTCGGCCGCGTCGACAAGCTTTGCGCCCTGCTTGATCAAGGCGTGACACCCGCGCGAGAGCGGCGAGTGGATGGAGCCGGGGATCGCAAAGACCTCGCGTCCCTGCTCGGCGGCAAATCGTGCAGTGATCAGCGAACCGCTGCCCATGGCCGCCTCGACGACGAGACAGCCTCGGGACAAACCGCTGATCAGCCGGTTCCTGCGTGGAAAGTTGTGTCCCACCGCGGGCGTACCGATGGGGTATTCGCTCATGAGCAGTCCGCGCTCGGCAATCTCGCCGAACAGTGCGGCGTTGCGTGCCGGATAGACCACGTCGACGCCGGTGCCGAGTACGGCAATAGTCGAACCTTTTCCCGCCAGCCCGCCGCGATGGGCCGCTGCGTCGATGCCGAGCGCCAGGCCGCTCGCGATCGTCATTCCTCCGTCGCTGAATATTCTTGAAAACGCTTCTGCATTACGCAGACCCTGTGCCGTGCCATTGCGGCTGCCGACCACAGCCAGAGACTGCCTGCCGAGCAGTTCCAGGTTGCCGCGCGCGTAGAGCAGCATGGGGGGATCGGGTATCTCCAACAGCATGCGCGGATAGGCTGCATCGGCGATCGTCACGATATGATTTCCCGACCGTGCAGCCCAGCGCAGGGTCGATTCCACCGCAGCCTCTGAGACACCGGCTTTGAGTGCGGCACCGCTCTCGGTGCCGGCAATGCGGGAAACCGCCTCGGAACCTGCCGACAGAATTTTTTCCGGCAGGCCGAACTCTTTCAGAAGACGCCGGATTGTTGCAGTCCCGAGGCCGGGCGTGAGGCACAGAGTCAACCACGCAGCGAGCCCCGGTTCAATAATCATGCGGGGCGGAGGTAAGGCGACGCCGGACCGCATCGCGGCCGGCATCCGGGAGATGCGTCGCTAAGGCGTCTGGACGCCATCCAGTGGGTTCACCGGCCGCGAAACGTTCATCACAAGTGCGTATGACACATGTTCGAAGACACGGAAAACGAACACCAGGCCATAGCGCTCGTCAGGCACGCGCAACGCCCCCGGTGGCGGCGGTTCCGATGCGCCAATCATGCGCGGTTTCGCACCGATCACGGGACCACTGCGATACAGGGCGAGGACATGACCGATCTCAAGCCCGTCCGCCCTGCCTCGATTGAGCGTGACGACTGAATTGTGTCCGCCTTCGCCAACCGTGCCCACGCCACCATAGATCGCTACGACGCGCCCCTGGATGTTCTTGCCCGGCGAATGTGGTGCGTAGTTCGGCACCTGCGGACGTCCGGCGGCAATCAGTTTGTCTCCCTTGCCGATCTCCCGGTTTGCGGAAACGATCTCGATGGTCGCAGGATCGCCTTTCTGGCGAACCTGTGCCGAACCGAGAAACGTCGCTTCGTAGCCAAGCGCGAGACCGGTATCCGGATCGACGAGTGCCTTTCCACGACGATAGAGGTGCCAGGTGTCCTCGGTGGAGTTGCCCATGCCACTCACGTACGCGACGCTACCGGCGCCAACGATCACGCGGTTTTCGCCTGTTGCGATAATCGTGGGCGCATTATCCAGACCATCCGGTTCGATCACCAGAGGCCTCGACAGGTAGGGCTCGATCAGACTTGGCGGGATGCTGGGGATTTCCTTGGCCGTGGTTTGTTCGGCGCGGACCCTGGGAGAGAGCTTGATCGTATCTGTCGCACGCGCAAGCTGACCTTTGGCCCGGTCCAGCACAAGGACATCCCCCGGGTAGATCCAATGGGGATTCTTGACCGAATCCTTGTTCATGTTCCAGAGTTCCGGCCAGCGCTGCGGGGCCGAGAGATATCGCTCTGCGATCGACCAGAGCGTGTCGCCGGGGACGACGACATAACGCGCCGGCGCATCGGCCTTGAGCCCGGCAGATCCGACCTGCGCCAAGGCGCCGGAAGCGAGTCCCGAACAAACGGCAAAAGCGAGCGCTGTGATAGACTTACGCAACTGAATTCGCATGGAGCCCCCGTTGCCCGGTCGGCTTATAAATCCTGCTTGAAAAACCCTTTTGCCACCCAAATGTAGCATAAAGACCCAGCAATTTACACAACGCTTGAGATTGTGAATGTAAATTGCTCTGTCAGCAAGCTTATTTCAACTTCAAATGTCCATTCTGAACATCCTTCGCTATCCTGACGCCCGACTCCACAAAGTCGCCGCACCGGTCACCGTTTTCGACGCCAGCCTGAAGAAGCTGGCGACAGATCTCGCGGAAACAATGTACGCAGCGCCCGGTGTGGGGCTCGCAGCGTCCCAGGTCGACGTGCACAAACAGGTGATCGTGGTCGATGTATCTGAGCGCCGCGACTCACTTGTAACCCTTGTGAATCCCGAAATCATTGAGCGCCACGGGGAATCGGACATCGAGGAGGGGTGTCTTTCGGTTCCGGGCATTTACGACACCGTTCCGCGCGCCGAACGGGTCAAGGTCCGGGCCTGGGACGCCGACGGGAAGGCGTTTACGCTTGAGGCTCAGGGTCTGCTGGCCGTTTGCATCCAGCACGAGATGGACCACCTCAAGGGCAAGATCTTCGTCGAGTACCTCTCGCAGCTCAAGCAGACGCGCGTGCGAGCGCGCCTGGCCAAGCAACTCAGAAAGAGCGCCTGACGGTTCCGGGGGCGGGTGGCCGGCCTGCGTATCGCTGCGGCACCCGGGCGGCTCTCTGATGCTGCCCCTAAAATGGATCCAACGATGCGCATCGTATTTGCCGGTACGCCGCCTTTTGCCGAGCGCGCCCTGCACGCCTTGCTGGAGGCCAAGAACGAAGTAGTGTTAGTGCTCACTCAGCCAGACAGGCCAGCCGGAAGGGGTATGAAGCTGGCGGTTAGTCCAGTGAAGAAGCTTGCCATGGAACGAGGTCTGATGGTCTACCAGCCTCCAACCCTGCGCGATCCCCTCGCCCTTGGCCGGCTGCGCGACGCGAAACCGGACGTGCTGGTTGTTGCCGCTTATGGATTGATCCTTCCCCAGCCGGTGCTTGAACTCCCCCGCCTTGGCGCGGTGAACATTCATGCCTCACTGCTGCCGCGCTGGCGCGGGGCGGCCCCGATCCAGCGGGCGATCCTGGCCGGGGACCGTCAGACCGGGATTTCAATCATGCAGATGGATGCCGGGCTCGATACCGGGGGAATCCTTGCGCAGGGCGAAGTCCCGATCGGCGACGAAGATACCGCCCAGACACTGCACGACAGGCTTGCCGCGCTTGGCGCCGATATGCTTGTCGAGATACTGGTCGCAATCTCAGGTGGTCAAACCCGCGCCCGGCCTCAGCCGACCGGGGGCGTGACCTACGCGTCAAAGATTTCCAAGAATGAGGCGCAACTGGATTGGCGCAAGACGGCTGCTGACCTGGATCGCGCGATTCGCGCTTTCAATCCGTTTCCCGGAGCGCAGGCGACACTGGGTGATGTGATGCTGAAGATCTGGCGCGCGCGCAGGTCCGGGGCGAACGGTGTGCCGGGGCAGATCCTCGGGTTGGATGATCAGGGCATCGTCGTCGCCTGCGGCGAAGAATCACTGACCTTGCTTGAGCTGCAACGCCCGGGTGGAAAGCGACTTTCCGCGGCCGAATTTCTTCGTGGGCATGGTCTGGCCAGCCGGGTGGCGTTCGCGCTGCCGGGTTGAGTGAGCGATTCGCCTGAACTGGCGGCGGTGCTTGCGCGCGCGAGCCGGATCGTGGCGGGCGTCGCTTCGGGAACCAGTCTGGCTGCCTGGCCGGCGGGCTCTGGATTCGGGGAAACAGGCTCGATGCGGGGCGCCGTCATGGATATGGTGTATGGCACCCTGCGCCGCTACGGGCGTGGAGATGCGCTGGTGGACATGCTCGCGCATCGCGGGACCCCGGATCCGGCGATTCGCGCAGTGTTGCTCTGTGCACTGAATGCGATCGAAACCGGCGCGTACGCTGAACACGTCGCCGTCGACCAGGCCGTGCGTGCCTGTATCGAATTGTGCAAACCGTCGGCCAAGAGTTTCGTCAATGCGCTGCTGCGCAGTTTCCTGCGCCAACGCGGCGAACTTGTCCGGCGCGTCGATAGTGATCCGGTGGCAAGGGCAATGCATCCGGCATGGTGGATCGAAGTGCTGCGCAATGCATACCCGCAGGATTGGGAGGCGATCCTGGAGGCCGGCAACCAGCACCCGCCGATGGGGCTTCGCGTCAATCGGCGCCGTATCGCAACGGAGGACTACCTCGCGCGGCTCGAAGCCGGGGCAATGAAGGCGACGCGTATTGGTGAATCTGCGCTGCTGCTCGCGCAGCCGGTCCCTGTTGACCGTTTGCCTGGATTTGCCCAAGGCGAGGTTTCTGTGCAGGACGCAGGCGCGCAGCGCGCTGCGGAATACCTCGACCTGGGCAGGGGGCAGCGGATACTCGACGCCTGCGCCGCACCCGGCGGGAAAGCCGGGCACATCCTGGAATGCGCAGACGTTGAACTCGTCGCGCTTGACACCGAGCCGGCGCGTTGCGAGCGCGTGCGCCAGAACCTGACACGTCTGGGTCTCGCCGCGCAGGTCCAGGCGGCGGATTGCGCCCAGCCCGACACGTGGTGGGACGGACGTGCGTTCGACCGAATCCTCGCGGATGTGCCCTGTAGCGCCTCAGGCATCGTGCGCCGCAATCCCGACATCAAGTGGCTACGCCGCCCGGGGGATCCGGCCCGCTTTGCAGCCGATCAGGGGCGTATGCTTGATGCCTTGTGGCGGGTGCTCGCGCCGGGTGGTAAATTGCTTTACGCCACCTGCTCGGTATTTCCCGAAGAAAATGCTGCGGTCGCTGAAGCCTTCTGCGCCCGTCAGCCGGCAGCATGCAGGCTTGATCTTCCTGCAAAAGCGCCGGCGCAGTTGCTGCCCGGGGCCGAAAACGACGGCTTTTTTTTCGCTCTTCTACAAAAAGAAACCTGACCAGCGAAATGCGCGGCACTCTCCCGACGTTATTGGTCCTGGTGGCGGCATTGCTCATGGCACCCGTGGCTCGGGCCGACGACATCGAAGTCCGCGAGCCGCGCCTTGAGCAGACCGACGATGGCTTGGTCCTGAGCGCCGACTTCTCCTTCGATTTCAATGCCCGGCTCGAGAATCTCGTCACAAATGGCGTGCCACTGTATTTCGTCGTGGAGTTCGAGTTGTCGCAGCCACGCTGGTACTGGTTCGACGAAAAAACGGCGTCCCGAAAACTCCAGACCCGTCTTTCGTATCACGCCCTTTCGAGGCATTACAGGCTGTCAACCGGTCTGCTGCAGCAGAACTATGCCTCGCTCGCCGAGGCGCTCAGCGTATTGCGTCGGGTACGCCACTGGCAGGTCCTCGACCGCAGCGTTGCGCTCGGTGATGCAAGCTACCAGGCCGCAGTGCGGATGCGTCTGGACCTGACGCTGCTCCCCAAGCCCTTCCAGGTCAGCGCGCTGACCAGCCGGGAGTGGCATCTGGAGTCAGACTGGAAGCGTTTCACCTGGCGTCCCGTTCGGGACAACGCGGGTCCGTCGATCCCCCTGCCGGCACCGCCGCCGGGTGCCAGCGCAGCGCCCGCCGAATCACGCGACGAGGCGCAGACCAGATGAAAGTGCTGCTGATTCTGGGCGTTTCGCTCGCGGGCGTGCTGTTGTTCCTGCTGGCGACCGCCAGTGCCAATACCTCCCTGTTTGCGGAGCACTACACGCTGCTGCTCGGCCTGAATGCGGTGCTCGCCGTCGTGCTGTTCGGTCTGGTCGGTTATCAGCTGGCATCGCTGCGCCGGCGTCTCAAGGGCCGGGTCTTCGGCTCGCGGCTTACGCTGCGCTTCCTGCTGCTGTTCGCGACCATGGCGGTGGTTCCCGGTGTTCTCGTCTACACGGTGTCGGTGCAGTTTCTCACCAAGAGCATCGAGTCCTGGTTCGATGTGAGCGTCGACAGTGCGCTGGAAGGCGGCATCAAACTCGGTCAGGCGGCGGTCGACCAGATGCTGGCCGAGCTGAACGTCAAGGCGCGTGCGATGGCGCTGGAACTTGCAGATCACACCGACAGCCAGCAGGTCGTTGCGTTGAATCGACTGCGCCAGCAGGCGGGTGTCGAGGATGCGCTGGTTGTGGCGGGCAATGGCCGTCTGATCGCCAGCGCCAGCGACAACCTGCTGCAACTCGTTCCCGAACTTCCGACATCGATCCAGCTGCGCCAAGCGCGCACCAATCGCGGGCTCACCGCAATCGACGCGCTGCCCGGCAAGCCGCTCGGCCTGCGTGCCGTGGTGCCGATTTCCGGTTCGACGATCTCCGATGAGACGCGTTACCTGCAATTGCGCCAGCCCGTGCCGCAGTCGCTGGCAAAGAGCGCCGATGCGGTCGAGGTTGCCTACGGGGACTACCGGAAGGTTGCATTGCTGCGGCAGGGATTGAAACGCAACTACATCGCAACCCTGACGCTGGCGTTGCTCATGGCACTGTTCTCTGCGGTGGCGCTGGCCTTCATCCTGTCCGACAGGCTTTCCGCGCCCTTGTCCGATCTTGCGCAGGCGACACAGGCCGTTGCGCGCGGGGATTTTTCCAAACGCATGCCGGTCACCAGCCGCGACGAACTCGGTGTGTTGCTGGAATCGTTCAACAGCATGACGCGCCAGCTCGACGAGGCGCGCCAGGTGGTCGAATCGAACCGCGCCCAGCTCGAAACGGCCAAGGCGCGTCTCGAGAGCATTCTCGCCAACCTCTCCGCGGGCGTGCTGGTATTCGATCCCGAACTTCGACTGTCAATTTTCAATCGCGGTGCCTCGGCAATACTTGGCGCCGACCTCGAGGTGCTTTCGGGGAAGTCGCCTGCCGACTGGCGTGGCTTTGAGTCGTTTGCAAACCCGGTGCGTGAAGCCTTTGCATCGCACGGTGAGAAGAGCTGGCAGCTCGAGCTGGTCCTTGCCGGTACCGGGAAGACGCTGCTTGCGCGGGGATCGTCGTTGCCGTCCGGATATGTGCTCGTATTCGACGACGTCACCCAGTTGATACAGGCGCAGCGCGCAACGGCATGGGCGGAGGTTGCGCGGCGCCTGGCGCACGAAATCAAGAATCCGCTCACGCCCATCCAGCTCTCGGCGGAGCGACTCGAAATGAAGCTCGCGGAAAAGCTCGGACCGGAGGATGGCGAGACCCTCAGAAAGGGGACACGCACCATCGTGAACCAGGTCGCCGCACTCAAGGCGATGGTCGACGATTTCCGCGACTACGCACGGCTGCCGGCGCCTGTTTTTGCCGGACTCGATCTCAATGCGCTGGTGACGGAGGTGCTGTCCATGTATGAATCGTCGGGCGTGCAGATCAGCCGGCGCCTTTCTCCCGGGCTGCCACAGGCGCACGCCGACTCAGCGCAGATCCGCCAGGTGCTGCACAATCTGGTGCAGAACGCGCAGGATGCCCTCGGCGCCGCGAAAGCGTCGGACGCATCGATTGAAGTCAGCACCGAACAGGCAGGCGCCAACATACGCCTGATGGTGAGTGACAATGGTGGTGGGTTTCCCGAGGCACTGATGGCGCGAATCTTCGAGCCCTACGTCACCACAAAGCCGCGCGGAACCGGGCTTGGTCTCGCGATCGTGAAGAAAATCGTGGACGAGCATCACGGGCAGATTTCCATCGAGAACGGTTCGCGTGGTGGTGCTTCGGTGCGTATTCTGCTGCCTTCGGTCGGCGGCACAAATTCGGCCCTGGCGGCCTGACATCCCATGGCACAGATTCTGGTCGTAGACGACGAAATCGGAATACGCGAACTGCTTTCGGAGATTCTCTCCGACGAGGGACATCAGACGATCCTTGCCGAGAACGCGGGGGCGGCACGCCGGCACCGCGCAGCGCAGCGGCCGGATCTCGTGCTGCTCGACATCTGGATGCCCGACACCGATGGAATCACGTTGCTTAAGGAGTGGGCCGCGAATGGTCAGCTTACGATGCCGGTGGTGATGATGTCCGGCCACGGGACCATCGAGACCGCCGTCGAAGCCACCCGCATCGGTGCGATCGACTACCTTGAGAAGCCGATCGCCCTGCAGCGCCTGCTCGCAACGGTGAAGCGGGCGTTGCGCAACCAGGATGTGCCTGCGCCCCATGGGCTGTCGCTGGCGACGCTGGGTCGCACCGGCGTCCTGGCCGAACTGAAAAAGCGCCTCGCGCAGCTTGCGCAGGCCGGTGCGCCTCTGATGCTGCGCGGGGAGCGCGGCATGCAGGCAGAGATGTTCGTGCGCCACCTGCTCGCGGCTGGCGCACCGTTCGTCACGGGCGCGGCCGCCCTCTCGGAGTCCCCGTCGGAAGTACTCGGGCGGGCGGCGGGCGGAATCCTCTTCGTGTCCGATCTTTCGCACCTCGCACGCGGTGAGCAGAAGAATCTGGATTTCCTGCTGGCACGCGCCGACAAGCACAAGGTGCGCATCGTGACGTTCTCGCCGGTGGAACCACAGCGACTGGTTCAGGAGCATGACTTCGACGCGGACCTTGTCACTCGGCTTGCCGAACTTGTCATCAGCCTTCCAGCCGTGCGCGAATTCGCCGAGGAGATTCCGGATATCGCCACACTGGTCCTGGCACAGCTGGTGGAAAGCCGGGTCTGCCCGCCGCGGCGATTTTCGACCGCGGCGCTGAACGCGCTGCGCCAGCAACAGTGGCCGGGCAATCTTGCCCAGATCGACGCGGTGGTGAAGAACCTTGCGCTGACGGCGCTGGAGGAGGAAATCCAGGTTGCGGATGTCGAGCGTGTGCTGACCGCACATTCCGGGCCGGTGGCGTCTGGTGAGCTACCGCTTGACCAGCCCTATCGGGAGGCACGCGACGCCTTTGAGCGTCTGTATTTCGAGTACCAGCTCGCGCGCGAGAACGGCAGCATGTCGCGCGTGGCGGATCGAACCGGGCTTGAACGCACCCATCTGTACCGAAAGCTCAAGGCACTGGGCCTGACGATTGGCCGTCGCGAAGAGGTCTGACGCGTCACCGCGCCGCGTGCCGGTACACATCGTGACCGGTGCGCCTGGTTCGGGCAAGAGTAAGCTGGTTGCGCGCCTCACCCGGGAGCGTACCGACTGGCTTGGTCTGGTCAACACACTGGCGGAACCCGCACGCAACAATCTGCGGCAGCTTTCTGCCGGCTGCCCGTGCTGTACGGGGCGCATTGTCCTTCAGGTGTCGCTGGTCCGAGCGCTGCGTGAAACCGGTGCGACGCGCGCGCTGGTCGAACTCGCCGGCCCGACGCACGCCGCAGACTTCGCGAAACTGCTTCAGTCGACTCCGTTCAGCCTGTCAGTGCGCCTGGCGCGAGAAGTCGTCTTGCCGCGGGACGCAGCCATTGCAGCCGCCGAACTCGATCTGCAGTGGACACCGTCCCGACCGGATGACACCCTGTAAATTGTAAACTTTGTTTTAGCAAACCCAAGCGTCCACGCGGGTTATTGGGTAGTTGGTGTATCGATACCGATACACCTCATTGGTTCACGGGGCGCGCAGAATGGCCCACGCGAAGGCGGCCCAGCCGAGAATGAAAGCTGTGCCGCCCACCGGCGCGACTGCACCCAGCCACTTCTCGCCGGAGACGGCGAGCACATACAGGCTGCCGGAGAACAGCACGATGCCGGCGGCGAAGAACCAGCCCGACGCACGCAGCGCGTAGCCGTCCGGCAGATGAAAGAACGCCAAACCGACAAGCAACAGGCCGAGGGCGTGGATGAAATGGTACATGACGCCGGTGTGGTACACCGCCAGCATGTCTGGAGACAGGCGCGACTTCAGGGCATGTGCACCAAACGCGCCGAGCACGACCGCTGCCAGGGCACACAATGCGCCCAGCGCGAGAAAGAGGCGTGCACCGGCCGGCATGGCAGGACTAGACGGCCACGGCGATGTCGCCCGGCTCGTAGGCAAGGTAGGGCGCCAGCCAGCGTTCGGCATCCTCAAGCGACATGCGCTTGCGACGAGCGTAGTCCTCGACCTGGTCACGGCCGAGTTTG
Source organism: uncultured beta proteobacterium (assembly GCA_963844255.1). GTDB lineage: Bacteria > Pseudomonadota > Gammaproteobacteria > Burkholderiales > SG8-39 > SZAS-79. Next base: position 52,833 of record CAWJNP010000001.1, on the reverse strand, counting down.
CCGACGGCAAAGTAGGCGGAATCCGGGTGGGAGAAGTAGAACCCCGACACCGCAGACGCGGGCAGCATCGCAAACGATTCGGTGAGCTTCATGCCGGCATTTTTCGGTGCATCGAGCAGGCGGAAAAGGCCACCCTTTTCCGTGTGGTCCGGGCACGCCGGGTAGCCCGGTGCCGGCCGGATGCCGACGTACTTTTCAGCGATCATGTCTTCGTTGGACAGCGTCTCGTCGGCGTCATACCCCCAGAATTCGCGGCGCACCCTTTGATGCAGGTGTTCCGCAAAGGCTTCCGCGAGCCGGTCGGCGAGTACCTTGAGCATGATGGCGCTGTAGTCATCGTGGGCGGCCTCGTAGGCCGCCACGCGGCCGTCGAAACCATCGGCGCACACCGCAAACGCACCGATGTAATCGGCGACGCCCGAACCCTTGGGCGCGATGAAATCGGCCAGGCACTGGTTGGCGCGTCCGGTCGGCTTGTGATTCTGCTGGCGCAGATTGTGCCAGGTCATGAGCACTTCGCGGGAACGTTCATCGCGGTAGATCTCGATGTCGTCGTCGTTCACCTGCGCAGCCGGAAACAGCCCGAACACGCCGTTCGCGCTGATCCATTTTTCCTTGACGATCCGCGCGAGCATCTCCTGCGCTTCGGCGAACACCTTGCGCGCTGCCTCCCCGACCACGGCGTCCTGCAGGATGCGCGGATAGGGTCCGGACAGTTCCCATGCCTGGAAGAATGGCGTCCAGTCGATGTGCCCGATCAACCGCTCGACCGGGTAGTCGCGCAGGACCTGTACGCCGGTCTTTGCCGGTTTCGGCGGCGTGTACGTGCTCCAGTCGGTTTTGGTTCCGAGTTTCCTTGCCTCACCGAGCGGGTGAAGCGGGCCCGGCCCTTTCTTCTCCCGGTGCTGGGCGCGGATCTTGTCGTAATCTGCGGCCACCCCGGCCAGATAGCCTTCCCGCTGGTCGGCCGAGAGCAGGCTCGAGACGACCGATACGCTGCGCGATGCATCCGGAACATAGACGACCGGTCCTGCATAGTTCGGTGCGATCTTCACCGCCGTGTGGGCGCGCGACGTGGTCGCCCCGCCGATCAGCAGCGGCAGCGTCAGGCCCGCGCGCTGCATTTCCTTCGCGAAATGGGCCATCTCCTCCAGAGAGGGCGTGATCAGGCCCGAGAGACCGATGACGTCGGCCTTCTCCGCCTTTGCGGTTTCGAGGATCTTCTGCGCCGGAACCATCACCCCGAGGTTCACGACATCGTAGTTGTTGCACTGGAGCACGACCGCGACGATGTTCTTGCCGATGTCGTGCACATCGCCCTTGACGGTGGCGATGACGATCTTGCCCTTGGCCTTGCCGGCATTGCCGCTGCGGACCTTCTCCGCTTCGATGTAGGGAATCAGGTGGGCAACCGCCTGCTTCATGACGCGTGCCGACTTCACCACCTGCGGCAGGAACATCTTCCCGGCGCCGAACAGGTCGCCGACCACGTTCATGCCGTCCATCAGCGGACCTTCGATGGCCTGGATCGGCTTGCCACCGGCCTGCTCGATCTTGACGCGAATTTCCTCGGTGTCTTCGACGATGAAATCAGTGATGCCGTTGACCAGGGCATGCGTGAGCCGTCCCTCGACGACGCCACGCCGCCAGGTGTCGTCCTTGACGTTCTCCTTCGCGCCACCCTTCACCCGGCTCGCAATCTCGATCAGGCGCTCCGTGGCGTCCGCACGGCGGTTGAAGATCACGTCTTCCACGCGTTCCCTGAGCTCAGGGTCGATCTCCTCATACACGCCGAGTTGTCCGGCGTTCACGATCCCCATCGACATGCCCGCACGGATCGCGTGATACAGGAACGCGGTGTGTATCGCTTCGCGTACCGCGTCGTTGCCGCGGAACGAGAACGAGAAGTTGGATACGCCGCCGGAGATCTTGGCGTGAGGCAGGTTGGCGCGGATCCACCGCGTCGCCTCGAGGAAGTCGACACCGTAATTGGCGTGTTCCTCGAGCCCGGTGGCAACCGCAAAGATGTTGGGGTCGAAAATAATGTCTTCGGGCGGAAATCCGACCGACTCGGTCAGCAACGCGTAGGCCCGCCCGCAGATCGCGATCCGGCGCTCGTAGGTGTCGGCCTGTCCTTTCTCGTCGAAGGCCATGACGATCGCAGCTGCGCCGTATTTCCGCACCAGGCGCGCCTGGCGCAGGAACTCCGCCTCGCCTTCCTTCATGCTGATGGAATTGACGATTCCCTTGCCCTGCAGGCATTTCAGCCCCGCCTCGATCACGCTCCACTTGGAGGAGTCGATCATCACCGGCACGCGCGAGATGTCGGGTTCGGAGGAAACCAGGTTAAGGAACGTCACCATGGCCTTTTCCGAGTCGAGCATCGCCTCGTCCATGTTGACGTCGATCACCTGCGCGCCGTTCTCCACCTGCTGGCGCGCCACGGCCAGTGCGCCGGCGTAGTCGCCGGCCAGCACGAGGCGGGAAAACGCCTTCGAACCGGTCACGTTGGTGCGCTCGCCGACGTTGACGAACAGGGAGGACGCGCCGACGTTGAACGCTTCGAGACCCGACAGGCGCATCTCCGGCGGCAATTCGGGAATTGCGCGTGGCGCGACACCTTCGACCTGCGCCGCGATCGCGCGGATGAATTCGGGCGTTGTGCCGCAACAGCCGCCGGCGATGTTCAGCCAGCCGGCGCGCGCCCATTCGCCCATCTGGCCTGCCATGTTCGCGGGCGTGTCATCGTACTCGCCGAACGCATTGGGCAATCCGGCGTTGGGATGAACCGAGGTCCAGGTTTGCGCGAGGCCCGAAAGCTCCTCGACGTAGGGCCGCAGTTCCCGGGCGCCGAGCGCGCAATTGAGCCCGATCGTGAGCGGCTGCACGTGGCGCACCGAATTGTAAAACGCCTCGGTCGTCTGGCCCGAAAGCGTGCGGCCCGAGGCATCCGTGATGGTTCCGGAAATCATCACGGGGAGGCGAAGATTTCGCTCCTCGAAAAAGGTTTCGATCGCGAACAGCGCTGCCTTGCAGTTCAGCGTGTCGAATACGGTCTCCACGAGGATCAGATCCGCCCCGCCGTTGACGAGTCCGCGCAGCGCTTCTGCGTACGCCACGACAAGTTCGTCGAACGAAACCCCGCGGAATCCGGGATCGTTTACGTCAGGCGAGATCGACGTCGTCTTGGTTGTGGGGCCGAGCACGCCGGCAACGAAGCGCGGGCGGGCCGGTGTCCTTGCCTCCCACTCGGCAGCGGCGCTCCTGGCAAGCCTGGCCGCTTCGAAGTTGAGTTCGTAGACCAGCGACTCCATCGCGTAGTCGGCCATCGAGATCGAGGTCGAATTGAAGGTGTTGGTCTCGATGATGTCCGCACCGGCTTCGAGGTACTCGCAATGGATGCGGCGGATGAGATCGGGCTGCGTCAGTACCAGCAGGTCGTTGTTTCCCCGCAGCTCGCGCGAAGAGTCCGCGAAGCGCGTCCCGCGGTAGTCTTTCTCCGTCAACCCTTCGCGCTGGATCATCGTCCCCATGGCGCCGTCGAGCACGAGGATGCGCTCGGCAAGCAGGTTTTCGATGCGGGCGGAATGCGGAGGGACGTGCACGAAGGGGACTCCAGAAAGCAAAAAACCCGCTCAGCTTGCGCCAGAAACGGGTTCTCGCCCTCGTCTCTTTAGCTGAATTTGTTTGTCCGGCACACGCATGCCGGGCGCCCGCAAGCTGAACCTCAAATCGGCGCCGACGCGCTTGTTTCAGTGCGCGTTTTCCAAGGCGTCATTGTCCCCGGTGCTGCGGGCGCGTGTCAATCGCGCCCGTATAATCCGATTTCACATCGCGGCACGTTCCGCAGCACATCTCAATGCCTTTGCAACCCGCCGTTCGCTATCCGCCGTTTTCGCTTGCGCTGGGCATCTGGGCTCTGGGCGCCGGGCTTTACCTGATCGGTTTCTTCCAGCGCGTCGCTCCCGCAGTGATTACGCGCGAGCTGACGGCCGACTTTGCACTCACCGCGGCTGCACTGGGCAACCTGTCCGCGCTCTATTTTTATACGTATGTGGCCATCCAGATCCCTACGGGTGTGCTGGTCGATCACTGGGGCCCGCGCCGGGTGCTGACCATCGGCGGTGCTATGGCCGCGGCGGGCACGTTGTTGTTCGCTGTTGCACCGGCGTACGCACTGGTCGGTGTCGGGCGCCTGCTGGTGGGTGCCGGCGTGGGTGTCGCTTTCGTCTCGATGCTCAAGCTCGCCACCCACTGGGTGCATCCTTCGCGTTTTGCGCTGATCTCGGGCCTGGCGCTGGCCTGCGGCGGTATCGGCGGCGTATCGGCGGGCGTTCCCTTGCGGCTTGCGGTGAACGCATTCGGATGGCGCGAGGTCATGGTCGCTGCCAGCCTGGTCACCGCGCTGCTCGCGCTGGTCACCTGGCTGATCGTGCGCGACGACCCCGCAGAGCGGGGCCTGAGAAGTTACGCTTCGCAGCGCCCGGGTACGCGGTCGCCGCACTCGATGCTCGGCGGAATCCGCGAGGTGTTCCGGCATCGCAATGTCTGGCTGATCTTCATCGGCTGTGGCGCGATCACCGGCCCGATGCTCGCATTCGGCGGGTTGTGGGGTGTGCCATTCCTTAGTTCGCAGTACGGTATGTCCACGGCGCAGGCCGCGTTCGTGACTTCGGTCATGTTGATCGCGTGGTCGGTGGGCAGCCCGGTTGCGGGCGCCCTCTCCGACCGCCTGCGGCGCAGGAAACTCCCTCTGCTTGCGGGTGGTGTTCTTGCGGGACTGCTGTGGGGCATCCTGATATACGTCCCGGCCCTTCCGTATGCCGTGTTGATCGCGATCATGATCGGTCTGGGACTTTCCTCCGGTGTGGTGGTGATCGGGTTCGCCTTCTGCAAGGAGTCTGCGCCCGCGGCCCTGGGCGGAACGGCATCGGGCATTGCCAACATGGGAAACATGCTCGGCGGCATGGCGATGCAGCCGTTGATCGGCTTGTTGCTCGACTTCGGATGGGACGGCAGCATGTCGGGCGGCGTTCGTACTTACGGGTTCTCCGCCTACATGGGCGGATTCACGCTGATGCTGGTCTGGCTGCTTGCCGGACTGGTCGCCTTTGCATTCGCGCGCGAGACGCATGCGAAACAGTCGGCTTGACGCCGCCGGAATCGGCGCATCATCATTGCCTGCATGTCCTCCACCGAAACCACCTTTCCCTCCATCGCCGGTTCTTTTGCCTGCGAGGTCTACTGGGGCGATTGCGACCCTGCCGGCATCATTTTCTACCCCACCTACTTCCGCTGGTTCGACGCAGCGACCTGGGCTTTCTTTGCTTCGGTCGGCTATGGCGCAAAGCGCATGCGTGCCGAAAGGCGCGCCCTGCCGCTGGTCGGCGCCGACTGCCAGTTCATCCAGCCGGCCGAGCAGGCGGATCGCTGCGAGGTTCGCTCGAAGATCCTGCGTTTCGGCGGAAAATCATTTGTCATCGCCCATGAAGCGGTGCGCGCCGACGGCGTCACGCTCGCCCGCGGGACCGAGACCCGGGTCTGGGGCCGGCATGTCGATTTGCCGGGTTCGCCGATGAAGGGCGAGACGATCAGTGACGAAATCAAAATTCTGTTCAGAGCCAGCTAAGCGATTCCTGTTTCGCGATTCCTCATAGGAGACCAGACATGTCGGCACGTGATTCCCTGGACGTCGATCCGCCGTATGACCATCCTGCCTACAAGAGCACGCTGCTGCGTTCGCCGCGGCAGCCGATGATCAGGGTTGCGCCGCATCCGCTCGAGATCGCCGGTCCGGCGTTCCCGCGCAGTTTCGTGAAGGAATCGGAAGCCGATCTCACGACCTGGGGCAAGGGCGCGCCACTCGGCGAGAAGATGATCCTGGTTGGTCGCGTGATGGACGAAGACGGCCGGCCGGTGCGCAATTCTCTCCTTGAACTGTGGCAGTGCAATGCCTCGGGTCGCTACGCCCATCCGGTGGATCAGCACGATGCGCCGCTCGATGCCAACTTCCTCGGACAGGGGAAGGTGTTCACCGGCGAGGACGGCGGATTTCGTTTCGTCACCATCAAGCCGGGTGCATATCCCTGGAAAAATCATCCCTATGCGTGGCGTCCCGCGCATATCCATCTGTCGTTGTTTGGTAACAGTTATTCTCAGCGCCTGATTACCCAGATGTTCTTTCCGGGTGACCCCTTGCTGTCAATCGATCCCATATTCAACAGCGTACCCGACGAAGCGGCACGCAATCGCATGGTCTGCGCACTCGACCTGGAACACGGCATTGAGGAAGTGGCGTTGGGGTATCGTTTCGACATTGTGCTGCGCGGGGCGAAGTCCACCCCGATGGGGGTCTGATCATGTCCGGAAGAATGCCTTCACAAACCATCGGTCCGTTTTTCCACGTCGGCCTGAAATGGGACCAGGGAGACAAGGTGCTGTTCGCGGGGCAGGGCGAACGGATCGTGCTGACGGGTTGCGTCTACGATGGCAACGGCGCGATCGTCGCGGATGCGCTCATCGAAACCTGGCAGACCGACCCCGCAGGCAAGATCCCCGGAGAGGGCAATGGTGCGCGTCCCTATGGTTACAGCAGGGCAATGACCGGAAACGACGGCCACTATGCGATCGATACCCTGATGCCGGGGGCCTGTACGGGACCCGGCGGGGAAAAGTATGTGCCGCAGATCGTTGTCACGATTTTCGCGCGCGGCCTGCTGAAGGCGGTCCGCACGCGCGTGTTCCTGGCTTCGCCGGGGGCCGCGGCGGAAGACCCGCTTGTGCGCGCGGCCGGCGCGCGATCGGGAACGCTGATGGCCGAGCGTGATGCGCGGGACGCGAAGATCTGGCGCTGGGACGTGCGGCTTCAGGGCAAGGACGAAACCGCGTTCATCGCGTTCTAGCTTGTGCCGGGCGCGTGGCCCGGCGCGATTTCGCCTCAGAGTGCGGGTACGATTTTGACGCGCAGGTCGGTCAGGCCCTCGATGTGCGCGAGCAGTTCGTCCCCGGGCTGTACGGGTCCTACGCCTGCCGGAGTGCCGGACATGATGATGTCACCGGGCTCCAGCGTGTAGTACTGGGAGAGGTACTCGATCTGCTCCGGCACCGACCAGATCATGTCCGAGAGGTCGGCCTTCTGCCGCTCCTTGCCGTTCACGGTCAGCGAGATCGCCCCTTTCGACAGATGGCCGATCTTCGCGGCCGGCGTCAGCGCAGCGCAGGGTGCGGCTTCGTCAAAGTTCTTTCCGAAATCCCAGGGACGGCCCTTGTCCTTGCCGACCTGCTGAAGATCGCGCCGGGTCATGTCGAGGCCGACGCCGTAGCCGAAGATGTGGCTGGTCGCGTCTTTCGCCTGGATACGCCGGCCCTGCCTGGCGATCGCAACCACCATTTCCGTTTCGTAGTGATAGTTGGTGGTCTTGGCTGGATAGTGGACCTCGCCGCCATTGGGAACCAGGGAGAACTCCGACTTGATGAAGAAGAACGGCTGCTCGCGGCCGTCCCCGCCCATTTCCTTCTGATGTTCGACGTAGTTGCGGCCTACGCAGAAAATGCGTCGTACTGGGAAGGTGTCCGCCGAGCCGGTGATCGGGAGCGCCGGCGGCGTCCACAGGGGGATTGCGTAAGCCATGTTTGCCTCGTGTAGGTCCTGACGTCGAAAGGGGGAGAATTCTATTCTTTTCCAGCCAGTTCGCGTTCAAGGATTTCGCGCAGTTTGAAGCGCTGTATCTTGCCGGTGGCAGTACGCGGCAACTCGGCGATTGCACGTATCCATTTAGGACGTTTGTGGCGCGCGAGGTGCTGTTCGCAGGCCTGGGTCGCCGCCCGCACCGCAGCCTCGGGATCCGTGCCCGCCGAGACGTAGAGCGCGAGCCGCTCGAACCCGTCGGCATCGTTGACCCGGACGCATGCGGCTTCTGCGATGGTCGTATCCGAAATCACTGCGTCCTCGAGTTCGCCGGGCTGAACCCACTGGCCGGCAACCTTGATGAAGTCGTCCTCCCGTCCCAGATGGGAAAAAAAGCCTTCGCTGTCGCAGGAGAACACGTCCTTGGTACAGAACCAGCCATCGACAAACTGCCTGCGCGTGGCGTCCGGCCGCTTTACGTAGCCGTCCGACAGGGAAGGATGGCGTACCCACAGGACGCCTTGCTCACCCGTGGCGGCTGGTGTGCCGCGATCGCTGACCAGACGCGTTTCGACACCGGCAAGCGGGCGGCCGGTGCGCGACGCCGTCGACGTGCCCGGGGGTGTCATCATCGCCACGCAAAAGGTTTCGGACATGCCGTAAAGGGAAAGAATTTCGTGCCCTGTGGCAGCCCGCCATTGCTCCAGAATCTGCCCCGGGAGCCGTTCTCCGGCGGCGACGAAATGGCGAACTTCGCGAAAGCCGGCGAGTTGGTCGCGATCCAGGGCCAGCAGGCGCCGGTAGAACGAGGGCACCGAGAAAAATGCCGCCGGGCGATGGCGCGCGACGATCCCGGCAACATCATGGATGTCCGGTGTGCCCGGACTAAGCACGGAGGTCGCGCCGATCGCCAGTGGTCCCAGCAGGGCGTGTTCGAGCCCATAGGCAAAGAAGAGCTTTGACGTCCCGAAAACCGTATCACCCTCGCGCAGGTCCAGGACATCACGCATTCCCGCCCCGGCAGGCACGATATCGCGGTGCGTGTGGACGATTCCTTTCGGGCGACCCGTCGTCCCGGATGAATACAGCCAGAAGGCGGGGTCCGTCGGTTCCGCGGACACCGGCTCCCGCATCGGGTCGGCCGTCGCAAGCGCATCCGCCCAGGTAATCTGATCGACGCAGCGCGAGCCCGCGAAGTTTCGGCCCGACGCCAGGAAATCCTCTCCGGCAAGCAGCATCCGGGCGGCGCTGTCCTTGAACATGAAACGGTGATCTTCGGCAGAGAGCCTTTCGTTGACCGCGATGGCGACGACACCGGCCCACAGGGCACCCAGCCATGCTTGTGCGAATTCGGGTGAGTCCTGCAAAAGGATCATTACCCGGTCCCCGGGCCCGGCACCCAGCGCGCGCCACGCAGCTGCAGCGCGCCTCACGCCGTCGCCGAGCTGTTCGTAGCTTACGGCGGCCTCGCCGCAGTACAGCGCCGTTCGCGCACCGTGGTGTGCAAGGGCTGCGTCACCGAGCAGAGCGTGCGTCGCGTTCATTCGATCGCTAGCGCATGGAGCGCAACAAAGGAGAGAGGACCTCGCGGGCATTCAGGTGCGCATCAGGATAGCCTACTCCCCGGGATGGGAGAAGTGTAAGGGCCAGGAAAAAAAGAAAGGGCGCCCGAAGGCGCCCAAATACCAGGAGGAGGATCCCGGGGAAGATCTGGGGTGCGCCGCCACCGAAAGGCGGCGCACCCGCTGTATTACATGCGGTACGCGCCCTCGCCGTGCGACGACACGTCCAGACCTTCGCGTTCCTGCTCTTCAGTGACGCGCAGCCCGATGGTGAGGTCGACCAGCTTGAAGGCGATGAACGCCACCACGCCCGGACCAGATGACCGTGGTGAGCACGCCCGTACCCTGGATCATGACCTGGTCCCAGATCGAGTAGCCGTCTGCCACCTTGTTGGCGACATAGTCGTACACACCGGATCCGCCAAGGGAGGGCGCCGCAAATACGCCGGTCAAAAGTGCGCCGGCCATTCCGCCGACAGCGTGCACGCCGAACACGTCGAGCGAGTCGTCCGCACCCAGCATGCGCTTCAGGCCGTTGACACCCCAGTAGCAGGCCAGGCCGGCGATGGCGCCGATGACGAGCGCACCCATCGTTCCGACAAAGCCGCAGGCCGGTGTGATTGCGACCAGACCAGCCACCGCACCGGAAGCCGCGCCGAGCATCGAAGCCTTGCCCTTGCCGATCGACTCGATCAGCGACCAGGCCAGCGTCGCTGCGGCGGTCGCCACCAGCGTGTTCAGGAAGGCCACTGCGGTCGTGCCGTTCGCCTCGAGGTTGGAACCGGCGTTGAAGCCGAACCAGCCCACCCACAGCAGACAGGCACCGATCATCGTGAACGGCAGGTTGTGCGGCGCCATCGATTCCTTGCCGTAGCCCAGCCGCTTGCCGATCACGTAGGCGCCGACCAGGCCGGCGACCCCGGCGTTGATGTGCACGACCGTACCGCCCGCGAAGTCGAGTGCACCCTTTGCCCACAGCCAGCCGGCAGCTGCCGTCACCGCTTCCAGTGACTTGGCATCGGTAATCGCATCCGGACCGTCCCAGTACCAGACCATGTGCGCCATCGGCAGGTAGGCAAACGTGAACCAGATGACAAGGAACACCAGGATTGCGGAGAACTTCACGCGCTCGGCGAAGGCACCGACGATCAGCGCAGGCGTGATCGCCGCGAAAGTCAGCTGGAAGGCCACGAACACGAGTTCCGGAATCGCGACGCCCTTGGAGAACGTTGCACCCAGAGAATCGCCATTGACGCCGGCCAGGAACATCTTCGAGAAGCCGCCGAAGAAGGCATTGCCGCCCGTAAAGGCCACGGAATATCCGTAGATCACCCAGAGCACGGCAATCAGGCAGAAGCAGACGAACACCTGCATCAGCACCGAAAGTACGTTCTTCGAGCGCACCATTCCCGCATAGAAGAGAGCCAGGCCGGGGATGGTCATCAGGATCACGAGTACCGTGGCGGTGAGCATCCACGTAGTGTCACCCTTGTCGACTTTGGGCTTTGCCGCAGCGGCCGGAGCCGCGGCAGCGGCGGGGGCAGCCGGTGCTGCGACGGCTGCTGCAGGAGCCGCGGGAGCCGCCGGCGCCGTTGCCGCCGGTGTTGCTGCCGCCGCGGGCGCTGTGGGCTTGTCCTCGGCAAAGGCGTTGCCGCCGAGCGCGAGTGCTGCCGTAAGCGCGATGTATGCAAAAAGTTTCTTCATGTCCATCTCCCTATAGCGCGTCCGCATCGGTTTCGCCGGTGCGGATGCGTATGACCTTTTCCAGATCGAAAACGAAGATCTTGCCGTCACCGATCTTGCCGGTGTTGGCCGACTTCTCGATGGCTTCGATCACCTGCTCGAGCATCTCGGTCTTGATCGCGACTTCAATCTTTACCTTCGGCAGAAAGTCCACGACATACTCCGCGCCTCGATAAAGCTCGGTGTGGCCCTTCTGCCGTCCGAAGCCCTTGACCTCGGTGACGGTGATTCCCTGTACGCCGATTCCCGACAGCGCTTCGCGCACCTCGTCGAGTTTGAACGGCTTGATGATTGCGGTTACCTGTTTCATTTTTTCCCCTTCGTGTGCGGCCGGGCTTCAGGCCCGGCCGCGAATTACCGGGATCAGAACGACTTGCTGACCGACAGAACGACTACGCCTTTGCCGGCATCCTTGGTCTTGACACCTGCTCCGAACGGAATCGAATTGTTGAAGCAGTAGTAGCCGGGATTGGCGGGATTGCAGCTGCCCTTGCCGTTCGTGTCGATGTACGAGGCGCCGATGATCCAGCCGCTGAGGTCCTTGGTCACGCCGACTTTCCAGTCCGTGTAGTTGGCATTGGTTGCGTCGGTCCCGATGCTCCAGCCCTTGAGGCGAAACGAGCCCACATGCCCGTTGACGCCCCAGCCGTTGCCCAGGTCGAGGTTCGCGCCGAGGTCAAGGTAGTTCGAGCCCTTGGTGCCGGGCTGCGAAAAATAGTCTCCGACCGAGTGGAAGTACTTGGCCGACAGCCACTTCCATGAACCGCCGATGTAGATTTCCTTGTTGTCGACGGTGCCGGTATGGGTACCGCCACCGGCGCGCGGGTTGGTGATTGCCGTTCCCGAAGTTAGATTCGCATCCGAACCCGGGTAGTAGTAATAGATGTAGCCGACGTCGAGGCCGAAATCGCCCCAGGACTTTTTCCAGCCGCCGTAGAAGTCCATTTCCAGATTGCCCGACGGGAAGCCGGCGCCGGAACTGACGTTGGAGTTCCAGTTGCCGAGATAGAGGCCGCTGGAATGCGCGTAATCGAAGCCACCCTGAAGCGCCGGCTTGGCAAAGGTCTGCGAGATTCCACGGAACCGGTACTCGCTGAACAGGCCGACGTTGCCTGTAAACGTATGGTCAGAGGGTGCAGCTGCAGGCGCTGCGGACTGCGCTGAAGCAAAGCCGGGCAGCGCGAAAGCGGTGGCCAAAGATAGAGCGAGCAAAGTCTTACGCATGACGAGGTTCTCCCAGTTAAAAGGTTGCTGTCACACCTGAGCAGCTTCCATGCCAGATATAAATATTATTATTTTCAGTAAGTTAAGTGAAAAAATTCCAGATACATAGCGTGAGACGCACCGAGATGAGGCGAAGTAAAAACAATGCGCCCTATCTCGGTGCGAGGCATTTCCCGTCGCACCACCCAAAAGAGGAGCCAGGACCGACGTGCTAGACTTTCCCCGCATGCACTCTCTGACGTTTTCTCCACCGTGAACGCCCCTTTGCCGTGACCGACCCCCGATTGATCGACGAAATAGGCGACCGGATCTCCAAGGTTCTGGCCGCGTCACCGGCGCGCGACGTCGAAAAAAACGTCCGGGCGCTTCTGTCCTCGTTCTTTGATCGATTCGATCTCGTGACGCGGGAAGACTTCGAAGTCCAGAAACGGGTACTCGAGCGCGCGCAGGGCCGCATCAGTGACCTGGAGGCGCGGCTCGCGAAGTTCGAAGCGCGAACCGAGGGCGGACCACCGACCCCCTAGGCCCGCGCGGCCGATGTAAACCCGCCGCCGATTCTCCCGTTGATTGAAGTCGGGGCGCCCTCAGCGCCAGGAGGGGGCATGTCTCTTGCCGTGGTACGAAGCCGGGCACTGGTCGGAATCCAGGCGCCCGCGGTGACGGTCGAAGTTCATCTGGGTCCGGGATTGCCCACTTTCGCCATCGTCGGACTTCCCGATGCGGCAGTCCGCGAGGCACGCGATCGGGTCCGCGCGGCACTCAACCAGGCGAGATTCGAATTTCCGGCACGGCGCATTACGGTGAACCTCGCGCCGGCAGATCTGCCGAAAGACTCCAGTCGCCTCGACCTGCCGATGGCGCTCGGAATTCTGGCGGCGAGCGGGCAGATTCCGCCGAATGCAATGGCAGGACATGAGTTTGCCGGTGAATTGTCCCTGACTGGCGATCTGAAACCGGTGAGCGGTGCGCTTGCCATGGCCGTGGCCACCCGCGGCAGCGCGTTTGTATTGCCCGCTCAAAATGCCGCTGAAGCTGCCTTGTCCGGCGCAGAGAACATCCTGCCGGCGCACTCGCTCCTGGAGGTCTGTGCGTACTTGCGAGGTGAGTGCCGCATCGAACGGTTCGTTGCTCGACCAGAAGTTCGATCACCGGCCTATCCCGATCTCGCTGACGTACGAGGCCAGTCGCATGCCAAACGCGCGCTCGAGGTTGCTGCTGCCGGCGCGCACAGCCTGTTGATGATCGGGCCGCCGGGCGCGGGAAAATCCATGCTTGCGGCCCGGTTTCCGGGGTTGCTGCCACCGCTTGAGGATGCAGATTCGCTGGAGGTGGCCGCCATTCATTCGGCAGCAGGAAAGTTCACGCCGGCACAATGGGGTGAGCGCCCTTATCGCACGCCCCACCATACGGCCTCCGCAGTTGCGCTGGTCGGCGGCGGAGGCAACCCGAGACCCGGCGAGATATCGCTCGCACATCGTGGTGTACTGTTTCTGGATGAACTTCCGGAGTATCCACGCAGCGTGCTTGAGACGCTGCGCGAGCCGCTGGAGACCGGGAGCGTTTCGATCGCCCGGGCGGCGCGACATGCCCGGTTCCCGGCCAGATTTCAGCTTGTCGCAGCCATGAATCCCTGCCCCTGCGGCTATCTGGGCGATCCCTCCGGAAAGTGCCGTTGCACACCGGACGCAATCGCGCGCTATCGCGGACGCCTGTCCGGACCTCTCGCTGATCGCATCGATCTGAAGATAGAGGTGCCTGCGCTGCCCATGGGCGATTTCAGTTCGACCTCGCCGGGTGAAACAAGCGCGGAGGTGCGTGCACGAGTCGAGGCAGCGCGGTTTCGCCAACGTACGCGACAGGGCTGCACCAACGCTTTGCTCGATGTGCGCGAAACCGAGCAGCACTGTGCTCCCGGCGCGGACGGCGCGGCGCTGTTGCGTCACGCGATCGAGCGGCTTTCGCTTTCGGCCCGCGCCTACCATCGTATCCTGCGTGTCGCGCGCAGCATCGCGGACCTTGACTGCAGCGATCGCGTATCCGACGCACATGTCGCCGAAGCGATCCAGTATCGGCGTCTGGACGGTGCGTTCTGATCCGCGCTTGCTATAGTCACCCCATACCATGGCTAACTATGCGATCGGCGATGTGCAGGGCTGCATGCGCGAACTGGAAGCGTTGCTCGCCGAATGCGCGTTCGACCAGGCGCTGGATCGTCTGTGGTTTGTCGGGGATCTGGTCAACCGCGGCCCCGATTCGGCGGAAGTCCTGCGTTTCGTGAAGGGACTCGGCGATCGCGCGGCGGTCGTGCTCGGCAATCATGACCTGCACCTGTTGTGCGTTGCCGAGGGACTGGCCAGGCCGCGCGAAGACGATACGCTGGCCTGTGTGCTTGCGGCGCCCGATCGGGACGAGTTGCTCGGCTGGCTGCGCAGCCGGCCACTGCTGCATGTCGAGGGCGACGTGATTCTGGTTCACGCCGGACTGTTGCCGCAGTGGAGCATCGAGTACGCGCGTGCACTTGCGGGTGAAGTCGAGGCCGAACTGCGCGGGCCGCGGTACCGTGAATTTCTGGCCAATCTCTATGGAAGCATGCCGAACGCCTGGAACGAGGAACTCGCCGGCGCAGACCGCACCAGGGTGATTGTCAATGCGATGACGCGGATGCGTTTCTGCAGCGACGACGGCGTCATGGAGTTTCGCGCCAAGGGCGGGCTTGATGCGGCCCCCGCAGGCTATCGCGCATGGTTCGACGTACCCGGCCGAAAATCTGCAACCCATACGCTCGTGTGCGGCCATTGGTCGGCGCTCGGTCTGCGCCTCGAACCGCGTCTTCTGGCCCTTGATACGGGTTGCGTGTGGGGCGGGTCGCTCAGCGCCGTCCGGCTCGAGGATCGGTCGCTCTACCAGGTGGCATGCCTCGGATGCCGGAGCCCGGGCAGCCAATGAACGCAGGTACCGAACGACAACGCAAAGAGGATTGCGCGAAATGAGCGATTGCATATTCTGCAGGATTGCCGCGGGACAGATACCGGCCAGTGTCGTACATGAGGACGAACACACAATTGCGTTCATGGACCTGGGTCAGGTGAACCCGGGCCACGTGCTGGTCGCGACCAGGTCACATGTGGAGAATGTTTTCGGCCTGGACGACGAACTGGCGGGTGCCGTGTTCAGAACCACGGCGCGCGTCGCGCGCGCCTGCCGGGCGGCGTTCGGCGCACCGGGAATGAATCTGTTCCAGGCGAATGGCGCGGCGGGGGCGCAGTCGGTTTTTCATTTCCACGTGCATATCCTGCCGCGCTGGGAAGGCGACGGAATGCGGCTGGAATGGCCGGCCAAGAATCCGCCCCGCGAGGAACTGGCAGCGCACGCCGAAAAAATACGCTTGGCCCTGCGCTAGGAGAAACGCGGTTTCCGCCGGCGGTTTACCAGGGCGAGTAGCCGAACTCCCGCTTGAACCGGTCGACGATCTCCTGGGGCTCGAAACTATGGTTTTGAGCGCCTCGATGCTCGATCTTGATCGAGCCGAGCAAGGCGCCCAGACGGCCGGTGCTCGGCCAGTCCCAGCCTTTTGAAATTCCATACAGCAGCCCGGCGCGATACGCATCACCGCAGCCGGTGGGGTCGAGGATTTCGGCCGCTTTCACGACGGGAATTTCGTGCTTCTGCCCGCCCGCGAATACGATCGAGCCCTGCGCGCCCACGGTCAGCACGAGCGCCTTCACATCTTGAGCGATGCCTGCGAGCGAACTGCCGGTTTTTTCCTCCAGCATCTTTCCCTCGTAGTCATTAACCGCGACGTAGTCTGCGAGGGAGACAAACTCCGACAACTCGGTGGCCGAGAACATCGGCAAGCCCTGTCCCGGATCGAAAACGAACGGTATGCCTGCGGCTGCGCATTCGCGCGCGTGACTCAGCATCCCTTCCTTGCCATCGGGAGCGACGATGGCAAGCGTTGCTCCCAGGGACGCGTCGATGCGATTCTCGTGTGCAAAGTTCATCGCGCCGGGATGGAACGCGATGATCTGGTTGTTGTCCAGGTCAGTGGTGATGAAAGCCTGCGCCGTGAACTGGCCGGGAATCCGCTTGAGGTTCCCGCGATCGATACCGAGGTCCGCCAGCCGTTTCAGATAGGGATCGATGTCTTCGCCGACCGTGGCCATCACCAGCGGTTCACCGCCGAGCATCTTGAGGTTGTAGCCGATGTTCGCGGCGCACCCGCCGTATTCACGCCGCATCTCGGGCGTGAGGAAGCAGACGTTGAGAATGTGCAGCTGGTCGGCAAGCAGGTGATTCTTGAACTGATCGGGGAACACCATGATGGTGTCGTATGCGATCGAGCCGGTGATGAGTGTGCTCAAGTGGGATCTTTCGAATTATTTGTTGCGGAAATCCTGGCAGCGCGAAGGATAGCTCAGCTGCCAGAAAGGGGACGGGCCCATCGCAGGGCAGGGGTAGAACAGGAACAACTGGTAGCCGGTAGCCTGGATGTCGCCGGTTTCAAGGTGAATGCGTACCGCTTCCTCGGCGCCACCGGCGATGCCCTGAGGACGGAGTGCGTTTTTCTGCAGCAGGTATTCACCCGGCTTGAGGACGCGCCGGATGACCGCGCGGTCGCCCTGGTCGGTCAGGGTGAGTTCGAAGTCCGGATATTCCTGGGAAAAAGGCGCGCGATTGCGCAGCAGCGCGTTGAGGACGATCACGCCCTTTCGTTTGCTGTCGGCCTGGAGATCGGATGACTCGATGCTCATCAGGTCGGCGCGGCGCGGCAGGCGCATCTCGCATCCCAGCGTGTCGCACGCGGTTTCGAGATAGCTTCGTGTCACCGGCAGCAGTACCGCGATTTCGCTGCGGAAGTACAGGATCGCCTGACCGGCAAGCGCTGTCAGGCAGAGCAGGCTGAGCAGCGACCAGACCAGCGTATATCTCGATCGCGGGCGAGCCGTGACAAGAAACCCGGGTACGGGAAGCGTCGGCACCGCGTCGGTCTCAACGGTGGCGTCCTCTAACGGCGCGGGCGGCGGCGTCGCAGTCGACGCGATGTTGGCTGTTGCAGTCTCCGACAAAGGCGCCGATATCGGCTCTGGCGCGGACCCGGCCGTGGATATGGCGGGCGGCATGGGAGCCGGGATTCCGGATGCAGCCGGTGGAACGGATTCGGGCGCCAGCCGTGCGCGATCCTTGTTCCGAGGGTCAAACAATCCCATCTGCGGGGAAGGTTCGGCTGGCAGCGCGGCGATCGCCTCCTGCGTGAGCAGATTCGCGATTCCGTCGAACACCGCACTGCACTTTCCGCAGCGCACCCGGCCGCCCCGGGCGGATAGCTGCGCCGGCAGGGCCCGGAACGTCGTTCCGCAGTCGGGGCAGCGGGTGACCAGGCTCATCGGCGCTCTCCTGTCATCAGGATCCATCCGTCCTCGCGGTCAGTCACCTCGAGCGCGAAGTGAGGCGCATACGCACGGGCAACCTCCGCATGCTGCGCTTCCAGAATTCCGGACAAGGCGACGCGCCGGACGCAGTTCGCGCAGATCAGCGGCGCCAGCACGACCAGGGGGTTCGCGAGGATGTTGGCAACGACGATGTCCGAAGGCAGGGCGGGCATGGCGTCCGGCGCGAAAAACCGCACGGCGACGTTGTTCTTCGCGGCATTCTCCTCGGCGGCCACGAGCGCCTGGGCATCTATGTCGACGCCGGTAACTCGGCGCGCTCCGAGGCGGGCTGCGACCACGGCCAATATACCGGAACCGCATCCGTAGTCGAGAACCGAATCCCCGGGGACCAGGGTATTGGCCATCCAGCGCAGCATCAGGCGGGTGGTGGGATGGCTTCCCGTACCGAACGCCAGTCCCGGATCGATGGAGATGTTGATGGCCCCGGCGTCGGGCGGCGTGCGCCAGCTCGGCACGATCCACAAGTCGTCTGTAATGTGGATCGGATCGAACTGCGACTGCGTGGACCTGACCCAGTCCTCGTCCTCCACGGTGGTCACGCTGAACGCCGGCGGCGCGATTCCGCAGGTCTGGGCGGCCGCCGCGACAATTTCCTCCGGATTGCCGTTCGCTGCAATCAGTGCGGTGAGTACGTTCCGTTGCCAGGCGCGTGGCGGCTCGAGTCCCGGTTCTCCGAACTGTGCGGCTTCGGCTTCGGTACCTGCGTCCGCATCATCGCAACTGACCGACAGGGCGCCGGCCTCAAGCAGTGCGTCCGAAAGCGCGTCGGCAGTCTCGGATTCGGCCTTGAGTCTGATTGCCAGCCACGTCATGCGGCTGGCGCCTACTTGGCTACCTTCTTCTTCTCCTGGGCGAGTTTCTGCTCCAGGTAGTGGATCGATGCGCCGCCCTTGATGAAGCCCTTGTCGTTCAGAAGATCCTGGTGAAGCGGAATATTGGTCTGGATCCCCTCAACAACCATTTCGGAGAGCGCGATGCGCATCCGCCGGATCGCCTGGTCGCGGGTGGCGCCGTAAGCGATGACCTTGCCGACCATCGAGTCGTAGTTGGGCGGTACCGTATAACCCTGATACACGTGTGAATCCACACGGATGCCCGGGCCGCCGGGCGGGTGGTAGGAGGTGATTTTTCCCGGGGAAGGCGTAAATCGGTACGGGTCTTCGGCGTTGATGCGGCACTCGAGCGCGTGTCCGCGCATCTCGATGTTGCGCTGGCGGAACGGCAGTTTTTCGCCGGCCGCGATCCGGATCTGCATCTGTACGATATCGATCCCCGTGATCATTTCGGTGACGGGATGCTCGACCTGCACCCGCGTGTTCATCTCGATGAAGAAGAATTCGCCGTTTTCGTAAAGAAACTCGAAAGTGCCGGCACCGCGGTAGCCGATCTTCTTGCAGGCCTCCACGCACCGTTCGCCTACGCGGTCGCGCAACCTTGGAGCGAGGTCCGGAGCGGGGGCCTCCTCGATGACCTTTTGATGGCGCCGCTGCATGGAGCAGTCGCGCTCGCCCAGGAAGACGGCGTTCTTGTGCTCATCGGCGAGTATCTGAATTTCGATGTGGCGCGGATTCTGGAGAAATTTCTCCATGTAGACCATGGGATTCGAGAATGCGGCCTGCGCTTCCTGACGGGTCAGGCTGACCGCGTTCAGGAGCGCCGCCTCGGTATGCACGACGCGCATTCCGCGTCCGCCACCGCCACCCGATGCCTTGATGATGACTGGATAGCCGACCTTGCGCGCGATCTTGACGATTTCGGCGGGTGCATCCGGAAGCGCGCCCTCCGAGCCCGGCACGCAAGGCACCCCTGCCTTGATCATGGCCGCCTTGGCGCTGACCTTGTCGCCCATCAGACGGATGTTCTCCGGATAGGGTCCGATGAACACAAAGCCGGATTTCTCGACCTTGTCCGCAAAGTCTGCGTTTTCCGACAGAAAGCCATAGCCCGGATGGATGGCTTCCGCGTCAGTCACTTCGGCCGCGCTGATGATGGCCGGAATGTTGAGGTAGCTCTGGCTGGCCGGCGCAGGGCCGATACAGACCGACTCGTCGGCCAGCTTGACGTACTTCGCCTCGGTGTCGGCTTCCGAATGGACCACGACCGTCCGGACACCGAGTTCGCGGCAGGCGCGCTGGATCCGCAGCGCAATCTCGCCGCGATTGGCGATCAGGATCTTCCCGAACATCGGCATCAGGCGATGATGAAGAGCGGTTGCCCGTACTCGACCGGCTGTCCGTTCTCCACGAGGATGGCCGTCACGGTTCCCGTCTTGTCGCACTCGATTTCGTTCATCAGCTTCATCGCCTCGATGATGCAGATGATCTGGCCTTCCTTGACGCTCTGGCCGATTTCGACGAAGGGCTTCGAATCTGGCGAGGGGGTCCGGTAGAACGTGCCGACCATCGGAGACTTCAGGGCGTGGCCTTCGGTTGACGCATCGACGGCAGCCGGAGGGGGGGCGGTGGCGCCAGGCGTGCCGGCAGGCAGCGGGGCCAGAGGCGCTGGTGCGGCCAGCGCCGTCTGCACCGGCGCAGCAGCGGGCGCATGTCCGCTCTTGACGATCCGGACCTTCTCCTCGCCCTCGGTGATCTCGAGCTCGGCGATCCCCGACTCTTCAACCAGGTCGATCAGTTTCTTCAGCTTTCTCAGATCCATGGTGTTACTCCTGGCCGCGCAGCAGCACGTAGGCGAGCGCAAGGTCATAGCCCCTGCTGCCCAGACCGCAAATGGAGCCGACGGCGATGTCGGATACGAAGGAACGATGCCGGAAAGACTCTCTGGCATGAACATTGGACAGGTGAACTTCGATGAATGGGATGGCTACGCCAGCCAGTGCGTCGCGGATCGCGACGCTGGTATGGGTGTACGCGGCGGGGTTGATGACAATGAATCCGACGCCGTCACGCCCCGCCTGCTGGATGCGATCCACCAGCTCGCCTTCGTGATTGCTTTGAAAGCATTGAACCGCCACCCCTGCGCCCTGCGCAGCTTCGACCAGGCGGCTGTTGATGTTCTCAAGCGTTTCCCGGCCATAGATATCCGGCTCGCGAACGCCCAGTAGATTCAGGTTTGGCCCGTGTAGAACGAGCACCGACTTGATTTGAGAAGAAGGCGAACCTTTCAAGCTTTTTCCCCGAAGTTGGCGGCATTTTACAGGATTTAGCCAACAGCACCCCGTACAGGAAAATCTGCAGGATTATCAGCTTCTTAGCATCGGTAGGACCAGATCCTCAATCTTCTGCTGAGTCACGCCACCCAGATTGCGGTGAATCAGCGCACCCTTGCGGTCAAGGACGATGGTGTAGGGCAGACCGCCGCTCGGATTGCCCAGCTGGCGCATCAGATCCAGCCCCGCCGAATCGGCAATCAGGAGCGGATAGGATATTGGGACTTGAGCCATGAATTTTGACACTTTAACGGCCTGATCGATGGCGATGCCTACAAATTCAACACCTGATGGCAGAAGTTTTTCTCGCGCCATAACCAGCGCAGGGATTTCCTCACGGCACGGCGGGCACCAGGTTGCCCAGAAGTTGACGACGAGAATGCGCCCTTTCCATTCATCGAGCGTGCGCTGCTTCCCGGACAAATCCGCAAAACGGGTGGAGCGCAGCGCGCTGGTATCTGCGGGCTGGAGTAATGCCATCAGCTGCGGTCCGAAGGCAATTCCGGCGCCCATGGCAAGAATCCCTGCGCCCAGCAGGATTGCGACCTCGCGCCGGTCAGCCATGTGTTTCCGCCAGCAACGCGCGTACTTCGGGGATGCCGGCGCGGTCCATGACCCTGCCGACCTGAGTTGTCTTCAGGGTGATCCGTTCGTCGCGGGAATCGTAGACGGAAAGCTTGGCCGGTGCATCTTCCCAGTCCAGCTCGAGCACGGTGATCGACCGGGCGCGGTCGCCGGAGTACCGGCGAGCCTCCGCCGAGCTGAATGCGATATTCCGGTTCAGCAGGAAGATCTCAACATCCTTGCTGCTATCCGGGAACAGCTGCACCTCGATGTCCGAATACGGACCCGCAATTCCCTTGAGAACCGGCCCGGTGAGATAGGGGCTGAATTCCTCCAGCGCACTCATCAGCGACAAGGCGATTATTCGCAATTCCCGGATACGGCCGGGATGCTCGACGGACTGATACAACTCCAGATAGGCGCGCAGTTCGGTTTCGATTTCATCATTGCCTGGAAGGCTTTGTTTATCCGTGGCGCCAAGCTGGCGGGCGGCCTTGCGTTTCGCCAGGGCGAAATTGTCGATGCCGCCTTCGGCCATGATCCGCGCCGCTGCCGCCGCAATGGCGGCGCGCATGCCGTTCTGCCTGGGCCGGATTCGACTCATAAAGGAACCAGTGGTTCAAACGAGCGGCAAATGATACCGCGACCGGGTTGCCGCGGTTAAATCGACTACAATCGGCGCTTTTTCGCGGCACGTTTTCTGCGGATGGCTGCGCGACACCTGCACATTCTAGGCATTTGCGGCACGTTCATGGGCGGGGTCGCCGCCCTTGCCAAGGCCGCCGGCTACCATGTGACTGGCTGCGATTCGAACGTCTATCCCCCGATGAGCGATCAACTGCGGTCGCTGGGCATCGAACTGGTTGAAGGCTTCGAAGCATCGCAGATGTCTTTCAGGCCGGACATCTGGGTGATTGGAAACGTCGTTACCAGAGGAAATCCGCTGATGGAGGCGATTCTGGACGCGGGAGAGCCTTACACGTCCGGCCCTCAATGGCTTTCCGATACGGTTCTTCGAGATAAGTGGGTGCTCGCTGTTTCCGGAACCCACGGAAAAACAACAACTTCCGCTATGCTGGCCTGGATACTGGAGGACGCAGGCCGCGCGCCGGGATTCCTGATTGGCGGCGTGCCACGCAATTTTCCTGTTTCGGCGCGGCTGACCGAATCGCCGTTGTTCGTGATCGAAGCGGACGAATACGACACGGCATTTTTCGACAAGCGATCGAAGTTCGTCCACTACCGCGCCAGAACCGCGGTACTCAATAATATTGAATTCGATCATGCTGACATCTTCAGTGATATTGCTGCGATCGAGCGACAATTTCATCACTTCGTGCGTACTGTCCCCGGCCAGGGGCGATTGATTGTGAATGCGCGCGACGAAGCGATTGCACGCGTCATCGCGATGGGGGCCTGGACCCCGGTGGAGCGCTTTGGCGGCACGGACGGATGGCAATCGGGTGAGCCGGATCGTGAAGGAAGCTTCGACGTCCGTCTGCAAGGCGACCTGCAGGGACGGGTGCGCTGGGAATTGTCCGGGGATCACAATCGGCAAAACGCCCTTGCGGCAATTGCAGCCGCGCGCCACGCCGGCGTCAAACCGGCGGTCGCCATTGAATCTCTTGCCAAGTTCGCCAACGTGCGACGGCGCATGGAACTGCGCGGTACGGTGCGTGGCGTATCGGTCTACGATGACTTTGCACATCACCCGACCGCGATCGAGACCACGCTCGCGGGACTGCGCCAGAAGATCGGATCGGCGCGGATTCTCGCGGTACTGGAGCCACGCTCGAACACCATGAAGCTCGGCGTCATGAAGAACGCACTTCCCGGCAGCGTGGCCCTGGCCGAGCGCGTGTTTGTCTATGACGCGAACCTCGGTTGGGACGCCGGTGCGGTGTTCGCTCCGCTCGGGCATCGCGCGCTCTGCAGCAATGACATCGGGGTGTTGGTGGACGCCATCGCAACCGAAGCCCGTGAGGGGGATCATGTGCTCGTGATGTCCAACGGCGGATTCGCCGGAATACACGAAAAGCTCCTGCAGCGGCTGGCCGGATGATCATCTATCTGCACGGGTTCAACAGCGCGCCTACCTCGCACAAGGCGCGTAGCATGCAGGCCTGCCTGGACGCGCGTGGTCTGGGCGACAGGTTCATCTGCCCGGCCCTCCCGCATGAACCCGGGAAGGCCATCGCGCTTATCGAAGCGGAATTCGAAAAGCATGATCCGCGCAGCGTGACCCTGGTCGGCAGCTCGCTGGGCGGGTTCTATGCGACATGGCTGGCCGAAAAGCACGCCTGCCGGGCGATCCTGATACAACCTGCCGTATTTCCCCACGTCGGGCTCGAGCCATACCTCGGGACGCAGAAAAACCTGTATACGGGTGCGCAATACGAACTCACGCGCGCGCATCTGGAAGGCTGGCGCGCGCTCGTCGTTGACGCGGTGGATCCCGAGCGCTATCTGTTACTGCTCGAAACCGGTGACGAAGTGCTGGACTACCGCGACGCCGTCAGCAAGTACGAAGGTGCACGGATGGTGATCCGGCAAGGCGGAGATCACATGTTGCAGAGCTTTCCCGAGCACCTGCCGCGCATGCTCGCATTCGCAGGGCTTGCCGCGCCCTGATTCGACCGGGTTGGAAATGGGGCGCCCTGGACGGCGCGCTCACGCGTATCATTCGGCCTTTTAGAATGCCTGCCATGCATCTCCTTTACGAGGAAGACGGCGACATCAAGGTCGGCACAGTACTATCGCCGGGCACGGCGTCGTACCAGATTGAGAGCCCGCACGGTCGCCGGACCAAGGTGAAGGCGTCGAATGTGCTGCTTTCGTTCGATGCACCGCCTGCTGCGGAACTTCTTGCCGGCGCGCAGGCCTACGCTGCGAAACTCGATGCCGATTTCATCTGGCAATGTGCCGGGCCGGCAGAGTTCGGGTTCGTCGATCTGGCGCGTGAGTATGTGGGTCACGAGCCCGATGCCGTCGAATCGGCAGGCCTGCTGCTGAAACTCCATTCGGCACCGATGTATTTCTACCGGCGCGGCAAGGGTCGTTTCCAAGGCGCGCCGGAGGCGACGCTCAAGGCGGCGCTGGCGGGAATGGAAAAGCGGCGGCTGCAGCTTGAAAAGGCCGCCGAGTACACCGCGCTGTTGGTGCGCGGCGGTTTTCCCGAGGAGCTGAGGCCGATGCGCGACGAGCTTCTCTACAAACCAGATCGAAGCCGGATCGAGGCAAAAGCAGTGGATGCAGCCTGCAAGGAAACCGGACTGACAGCGGCCAGGCTCTTCGAGCGCGCCGGTGCCCTGCCGTCCAGCCAGGATTTCCATATCAACCGGTTCCTGTTCGAATTCTTTCCGACGGGCACCGGATTTCCCCAGCATGCGCCCCCCACCTTGCCCGAGGCGCTTCCGCTGGCGGAAACGCCTGTCTATTCGCTCGACGACATCGGCACGTCCGAGATCGACGATGCATTTTCGGTACGACGGGTCTCCGATGACGAGCTTCGCATCGGTGTCCACATCGCCGCGCCGGCGCTTGGATTTGCGCCGGGTTCCGCGATTGATGCGATCGCGCGCGAGCGCCTGTCGACCGTTTATATGCCGGGGCAGAAAGTCACCATGCTGCCGCCTGACGTGATCGAGAGTTTTTCGCTCGACGCCGGTTGCGAGCGGCCGGCCGTCTCAATCTATTTCAACGTCTGCGTTGCGGACATGTCGATTCGCGGACACCATTCCCGGCTGGAGCGCGTCAAGGTGGCGGGGAACCTGCGCCATGCCGACTACGCGGTCCTGAACGAATACCTCCCGGAAGGTCGAAAGGCGGGACTGGAATATGAAGACGAGCTGGCAATCCTGTGGCGGTTTGCCAACGCCCTCGAGATCAAGCGAGGCAAGGCGAGCGTGAACGCCAACCAGATCGACTACAACTTCAGCGTCGATGGCGAGCGCATCAGCATCGTCCCGCGCAAGCGCGGTGCGCCGCTGGACAAGCTGGTGGCCGAACTGATGATCCTCGCAAATTCCACCTGGGGCGGATTTCTGGCGGAACGGGATGTCGCGGCCCTGTATCGCGTTCAGTCCTCGGGCAAGGTGCGCATGAGCGTGCATGGCGAAGCACACGACGGGCTGGGCGTTTCCTGCTATGCGTGGATGAGCTCTCCGCTGCGCCGCTATGTGGACCTGTTGAACCAGTGGCAGCTGTCAGCCAGCCTCGCTGGCCGGAGGGCCCCGTTCGTGCGCAATTCGGACGCACTGCTCTCCGCGCTGCGCGCATTCGAGGTGGTCTACGCGCACTATGACGAGCAACAGCGCGAGATGGAACGCTACTGGTGCCTGCGCTGGTTGTTGCAGGAAAACGTGTCTCTCTCGCCGGCCGTCGTTGTGCGCGAGGGACTGGTGCGTCTCGAGGGCCTGCCGCTCGCCGTGCGTGTTCCGTCCCTGCCCGATCTTGAATCCGGCACCCGCGTGATCGTGGAATTGGGCGGAATCGACCTCATCGACAAGAGCATCGAATGCGTCTGGCGCGAAACGCCCGGCGCACAGGCGTCGGTGGAAACGGTGGAGGCTGCTCAGGAGGCCCTGTAATGGTCCTACAATATCCCGTCTTCCACACGCGAGGCACCATTGTCGGCCGGTAGCGCTTCAACTGTCGCAACCACCTTCGTGCGCCTTCCCGGGCAACTGCACGCGTATCTCGCCGGAACCTGGGCCGGCATGGATCGGCAGTCGCGAATGCTTGCGGCCTGCATGGGGATTTCCATCCTCCTGCATGCCCTGCTTCTGTCGTTTCACTTCAAGTTTCCTGATGGATTGAAATCGGCGTCCTCGCAGCCGCTCGAAGTGATACTGGTCAACGCAAAGACCAGGGAAAGGCCGGTCAAGGCACAGGCGCTGGCACAGGCCAACCTCGACGGCGGCGGAAACACCGACCAGGATCGGCGGGCGAAGACCCCGACTCCGGTCACGACCGCGCCGCATCGTGGAAAGGATCTCGCCGAAGCCCAGCGCAGGGTCAAGGAGCTCGAGGTTCAGCAGGAGCGCCTGCTCGCCGCTGCGAAGGCGGCTGCAGCCAGTACGCCGATCGAAGCGCCGAAACAGAAATCGCCGGAAGAGGCGCAGCCACAGCCTTCGGGACGCGATCTGCGCGAACTCGCGCTGGCGGCCATGAAGCTTCAGGCCCAGATCGACCGGCGGCACGAGGAATACCAGAAGCGCCCGCGCAAGCAGTTCCTGGGGGCGAACGCGACCGAATACCGTTTCGCCCAGTATGAGGAGGAGTGGCGCAACAAGGTGGAGAGGGTCGGCACACTCAACTATCCGGCCGAGGCGCGCGGCAAGATGTATGGCAGCCTGCGCCTCGAGGTCACCATCCGGCCGGACGGAAGCGTCGATTCGGTCAGGCTCGAGCGCTCGTCGGGGCTGAAGGTGCTCGACGATGCTGCATTCCGTATCGTGCGCATGGCCGCCCCGTATGGCGTGTTTCCACCCGACATCCGCAAGGACACCGATCTCCTGGTGATTACGCGCACCTGGTTCTTCGGGCGGGGCGACGAAATCTGGACGAAACGGGAATGAGCGCGTGACCGACCGTTACGCAGTGATCGGCAACCCGGTCGCGCACTCGAAATCGCCCTGGATCCACGCACGCTTCGCGCAGCAGACCGGGGAAGCGATCGAATACGGTCCCCTGCTTTCGTCGCTCGGCGAATTCGCGCAGACCGTACAGGCGTTCAGGGCCGCGGGAGGGAGAGGTGCAAATGTCACCCTACCATTCAAGGAAGAAGCCTTCCGCATGTGCAGCCGGCTTACCGAACGAGCGCGCGCGGCCGAGGCAGTCAATACCCTGTCTTTCAGCGGAGATCGGATTGCCGGGGAAAACACCGATGGTTGCGGGCTGACGCGCGATCTGGCGAACAACCTGGGATTCCCGATAGCAGGCCGTCGCGTCCTGCTTTTGGGCGCCGGTGGTGCGGCGCGCGGCGTGTTGCTGCCCCTGATGGAGGAAGAGCCTGCGGTCCTCGTGATTGCCAACCGTGACCTCGAGAAGGCACGTTTGCTTGCCCGCCGATTTGACGGCATCTCGGCCAGCGCTTACCCGGACCTTGCCGGCGAGCAGTTCGATCTCGTGATCAACGCGACCTCGGCCGGACTGGCGCGTGCCTCGCTGCCGCTGCCACCGCGGATTTTCGCGGAAGGATCTCTGGCCTATGAAATGGTCTACGGCAGGGACACGGATTTCATGCTTCAGGCACGTGCAAACGGAGCGGCCACCATTGCGGACGGTCTGGGCATGCTGGTCGAACAGGCGGCCGAATCTTTCTACGCGTGGCGAGGTGTTCGTCCAGAGACTGCTCCGGTACTCGCCGCGCTGCGCGTGGCCTGAAGGCAGATGAGTCTGCCGCGTACGGCTTTCAAGGCCCTCTGCTACGCGCTGGCGGCAATGCTGCTTGCCATGCTGCTGGTCCAGGGGTGGTTCTTTGCACACGTATGGTGGTGGTCTTCGCACAATCCCTCGACCACGGCGTTCATGCAGGCACGGCTTGCGAGCCTGCGCCAGAAGAATCCGCAGGTGACGCTGAAGCAGACATGGACCGCGTACGACCGCCTGTCGGTCAACCTGAAGCGGGCTGTGATTGCAGCCGAGGATGCGAAGTTCGTCGACCACGAGGGTTTCGATTGGGAGGGCATTCAAAAGGCTCTGGAGAAGAACGAGAAAAAGGGCAAGGTCGTGGCGGGCGGATCGACCATCAGCCAGCAACTCGCGAAGAATCTTTTCCTGTCCGGAAGCCGCTCCTGGCTGAGGAAGGGGGAAGAAGCGGCAATCACCTGGATGCTGGAGTCTGCAATGGACAAGCGGCGCATCCTCGAGCTTTACCTGAACCTTGCCGAATGGGGCAATGGCGTGTTCGGCGCGGAAGCGGCGGCCCGGCACTATTTCGGCGTGCCTGCTGCGCAGCTCTCTGCACAACAGGCCGCCTGGCTGGCTGCAATTCTTCCGGCGCCGCAGCGCTATGACCGCAACCGTAACTCGGCCTGGATTGCGAAAAAGACCGACATCATCCTTGGCCGCATGGCCTCCTCCCAGATCCCCTGAAGTCTGCCGCCAGATCATGCACTGCATCCGCGGTCGGTATACTAGGTGGACAAAAAGCTAAGCTCCCCGGTTTGCTCGCTCTCGGCGTTCCCATGCGGATATTGCGCACCATTGGTTATGCATTCATGGCCCTCGTCCTGGCAGGCGGCTGGGCCTTTATCTACTGGCAATCGAGCTCGGGCGTGCTTTCCGCGGTCGATGCGACGCGTCTGGCGCTTGCAGACCTGCGCGCGGTGGATGCGGGGTGGAGCCAGCAACTCGTAAGCACACGGATCGTCGCCGGGTCGGCCGGCATCGCCGAACCCGCGACGGGGACCGCAGCGCCGGGGCCGTCGGCGCCTCTCCGATCGAAGCGCGGATCGTCC
Organism: uncultured beta proteobacterium; assembly: GCA_963844255.1. GTDB lineage: Bacteria > Pseudomonadota > Gammaproteobacteria > Burkholderiales > SG8-39 > SZAS-79. The sequence continues at coordinate 24,034 of CAWJNP010000001.1, read as the reverse complement.
CGATACCATCAGGCTTATGCAGCGCTCGAAGGCCGGCTGCTCGTGCTGGGAATTCCCGGGGCAGGCGCTGAACTGGCAAAGTTGAAACGTTCATTCGAAGACAAGGAGGCACTGCTCGACCGCTATACGGAAGTCCTGGACCAACGCAGCGAGGCGCTGCGCGCCCAGAGCGTCGACCCGGCCAGGCTGGCGGAACTCAACGCGAATGCGGAAGAGGCATTCAGCCGGGCATGGCTCGCCGAAACCGGGCCGCGGCTCGATTCGCTGGGCCGTGCCGTGGACAGCGTGTCCGACCGGGCCCTTGGAGAGGCTGAACTGTATCGCCTCGCGCTGCTCTACTACTCAGGGTTCCTTCTGGCGGTGCTCGTGTTCCTGACATGGAACCTGGCCGAGCGCGGGCGCCAGATCGACCGCATCAACGGCCAGCTGCGCGATGCCAACGAAACCCTCGAGGCGCGTGTCGTTGAGCGGACCCGTGAACTGTCCGACACGCTCGCCAAGCTCAAGGAATCGGAGGCGATGCTGATCCAGAGCGAGAAGATGTCTTCTCTTGGGCAGATGGTGGCCGGCATCGCGCACGAGGTGAACACGCCCCTGGCCTACGTGAAATCCAGCCTGAATGCGGTCGCGAAGAGCGTGCCTGAAGCAGGACGGCTTGCAGACCAGACGCGGCGATTGCTTGCGCTGCTCTCGGCCGAGGGCGTGGACGAGACGGAACTCGCCGCCCAGTTTGCGGCCGTTCAGGCGATGGTCGACCAGTTGAACGCGAATGCAGAAGGGCGCAATGCGTTCGAGGAGCTCCAGCGCCTCGTAACGGACGGCCTGTTCGGCATCGAACAGATTTCCGAAGTGATCGCGAACCTCAAGGACTTCAGCAGGCTGGATCGCAGCAAGGCTGCCGCGTATGACCTTCGCGAAGGCATTGAAAGCGCGATCCGCATCGGCCATGCGCAACTGCAGAACCGCGTGGTGCAGAAGAATTTCGCTGAGATCCCGCTGGTGACCTGCTCGCCCTCGCAGATCAACCAGGTCATCCTGAACCTGCTTTCCAACGCCGCACAGGCGACCAGCGATACCGAGGGAAAAATCACGGTGAGTACCGGCATGCGCGACCCGGAACACGTCGTGGTTGCCGTGGCCGACAACGGCAGCGGCATTCCGGCGGACATCCTGCCGAAAATATTCGACCCGTTCTTCACCACCAAACAGGTCGGAAAAGGCACCGGCCTCGGATTGTCGATCTGCTACAAGATTGTCGAGAACCACGGTGGCAAGCTGGAGGTCCAGTCGACTCCCGGTCTGGGCACGCGCTTCAGCCTGATCCTGCCTGTCAACCCGCCGGCGACGGCGGAAGCGTAGCCTGAGATGGCACCCGAACGGGTCGGCAGGTATCAGATCGCCGGTGAACTGGGGCGCGGCGGAATGGCGGTCGTGTATCGGGGCACCGACCCGGTCATCATGCGCTCGGCGGCGCTCAAGGTCATACGCAAGGCGGACCTGGATCCCGGTGAGGGGCCGTCGATTCTCGATCGCTTCAAACGCGAAGCCCAGGCGGCCGGAAGCCTCCAGCACCCGAATATCGTCGGAATCTACGAGTACGGGGAAGACGACGAGTACGTCTGGATCGCAATGGAACTCGTCGAAGGCCGCTCTCTGCGCGACCACCTGCTCGATGGATGGCGGCCGGATCTGGCCAGGCTGCCTGCGGTCATCGAGCAATTGCTCGAGGCACTCGACTACTCGCATGCCCATGGCGTCGTGCATCGCGACGTCAAGCCGGGAAACGTGCTGATCAGCAACATGGGCGTGGCAAAGATCAGCGACTTCGGCATTGCGCGCATCGAACGCTCCCACCTGACGCAGGCGGGTGAGGTTCTCGGGACGCCCTTCTACATGGCGCCCGAGCAGTACGAAGGAAATGACATCGACGAGCGCACCGATATTTATTCGGCAGGCGTGATCGTCTACGAGGTCCTTTGCGGGCGCCGGCCGTTCGAGGGTCAGGGTGGAAATCTGATGCGCCAGATCCTCCTCGACCCGCCGCCGCCCGCCTCGACCCATGAGCCGCGTCTGCCGATCACGATCGACATGGTGCTCTCAAAGGCGTTGGCGAAGAAGCCTCAGAATCGTTATCGGGGCGCGCGTGAGTTTCTCGACGCGCTGCGTCAGGCCTTTCCGGGCGCCGCCCCGGAGGCGCCCAGGACGCCGCAGAAATCAGGCCTTGCGGGTAACGTTGGCGCCCTGCGGCGGGCGCTCGGCGCGGTCGCGCAGGCGCCCGCCGCAAAGCCGGATGGAGCACCCGCAATCCCGGGCGAAGTCGCTGCGCCGGCACCCGCGCGCGCAGTGCCGAGAGCCGGGCTGCGGCGCCCGGCAGTCCTGTTCGTGGACGACGAAGAGCGCGTGCTCAATGCGCTTGCCTATCTGTTTCGCGACGTCTACGAAGTCGAAACCGCCAATGGCGGCGAGGCGGCGCTCGAGCGCCTGCAGGCGCGGCGGTTTCACGTGCTCGTCAGCGATCAGCGGATGCCGGAGATGCTCGGCGTCGAGCTGCTCCGGCAGGCAAAGGGTATCGCGCCCGGCACAGTCAGGCTGCTGCTTACGGGCTATTCCGACCTGGCCGCGATCGTCGGCTCGGTGAACGAAAGCGAGGTGTTTCGTTTCGTCTCGAAGCCCTGGAACGAGGAGGATCTGCGCGCAACGATTGCCGAGTCGGTCGAGGTGGCGATTGCGCTGGAGGCCGCAGCCGCAGCGGGGCCTGCGCCGGCGCTGCCCGCGAACGCCGCCGTGCTGGTGATCGGCGATGGCGCGGTGGGGCGGGCCGTGCGCGAACTGGCCAAGGGAGCGTATGCGGTTTTCGATGCCACTGGTACGGATGCTGCACTGGAGGTGCTTGCCGCGGAGGAGATTGCAGCACTTATCTGCGACCTGGATGGCGCTGGCGATCCTGCCGCACTGCTGCGGCTCCTGAAAAGGCAGTCTCCGGGAACGCAGCTGATCGCGATTTCGGCCGCGGCGGATTCAGAGCTGATCATCAGCATGATCAACGAAGCGAGGATCTACCGGTTCCTGAGAAAACCGGTGAATTTTTCACTGCTGCACGCAGCGCTTACGGCAGCCCTGCAACGCTACGCGCGATTGATCAAGACGCCGGGAATGCTGCGCGTGGAATCGGCCAGGCGGGCGAGAACCGCAACGCAGAGCAGCGCGGAACAATCGATCCTCGGTCGCCTGAAGGCGCTGGGCGGGCGGTTCGCGGCGGCATTCAAGGGCTGAAACCTCCGCCTCCGGCGTAAGAGAATTCGGCCGGATGTCCGCTGCAGGGTGCAATTGCGGGTTTCGCGTGCTGCATCCTTTCTCTACAATGCCCGCTCCCTTCTCACCGGCCCTCGTGGCCCGGGCGCGAGCGCCATGGCCGATCTCACCAACCGGCTCGAAATCGAGGATCTGAAAGAGAACCTGCGCGAAGTGCAGGGGCTCCTGCATCGCCACAAGCTCGTCGAGGATCTGGTCGCGCGGCAGGACATGCCCAGGCATGACCTGGTCGAGCAACTCGTGCACCGCCAGCACCTGACCGAACTGCGCGGCAAGATCGACCGGCTGCATCCGGCGGATATCGCTTTCATCCTCGAGACGCTTCCGCTGGATGAGCGGCTCGTCGTCTGGGACCTCGTCAAGGCCGATCGCGACGGAGAGATTCTTCTCGAGGTTTCGGACGCGGTGCGCGAGTCGCTCATCGCGAGCATGGATTCCGAGGAACTCGTTGCCGCGGCCGAGACGCTGGAGGCCGACGAGCTCGCCGACCTTGCGCCGGACCTCCCCGACGATGTCTTCCAGGATGTCGTGCAATCGCTTCCGCATGCCGAGCGCGAACAGTTGCGCGAGGCGATGTCCTATGCCGAGGGCTCGGTGGGCGCCCTGATGGATTTTGAATTGGTGACGGTACGCGAGGACGTCACGCTCGAGGCGGTGACGCGGTATCTGCGCCGGCTCGATGAATTGCCCGGCCAGACCGATCAACTGTTTGTCGTCGACCGGCAGCGCATCCTCAAGGGCTCGCTTCCACTCGCGCGACTCATCGTCTCCGACCTCGAGTCCGACGTGTCGAGCGTCATGGTGCCGGAACTCATCACGCTCGACGCCGAGGACAGCGCCAACGATGCGGCACAGGCGTTCGAACGTTACGACCTGGTGACGGCGCCCGTGGTTGATGCTGCGGGGAAGCTGATCGGCCGTCTCACGGTGGATGCCGTGATGGATTACCTGCGCGAGTCGAGCGCCGAGCAGGCGCTCGCCGAAGCCGGCCTGCGCGAGGAAGAGGATATCTTCGCGCCGGTCTGGGACAGCTTCAGAAACCGCTGGGCATGGCTGGCGGTGAATCTGGTGACGGCGTTCCTCGCCTCGCGCGTCATCGGTGCATTCGAAGGCTCGATCCAGAAACTCGTCGCGCTGGCTGCCCTGATGCCGATCGTGGCCGGGATCGGCGGCAATTCCGGAAACCAGACCACGACGATGATCGTACGCGCCCTTGCGCTCGGACAACTGCAGGCACACTACTGGCGCAAGTTGTTGCGCAAGGAACTGGGCGTGGCGCTCCTGAACGGAATGGTGTGGGGCGGATTGCTGGGTGTGCTTGCCTGGATGCTTTACGACAGCGTGCCCCTGGGTGCCGTCATGACGCTGGCAATGACCCTGAATCTCGTGCTTGCGGCCTTCATGGGCGTCGCGATTCCCTACTCGCGCCAGAAGCTCGGCAGGGATCCTGCGGTCGGCTCGAGCGTTCTGATCACCGCCTGCACCGACTCCGGCGGGTTCTTCATCTTTCTCGGACTGGCGACCCTAATCCTTCTCTAGGGCGAGATTGCCCTCGACGGGCAGAAGCGCGCCGGCCCATGCCGCCGCAAGCCGACGCGCGGCGTGCGCCTGGGACTTGAGCGTGTAATCGAACAGGCCGACGCGTTCGGCAAGCAGCGCGTGCGCGATCGACGCGGGGTCGCCCGGCGGCAGGTCGAGGTACGCGTCGGACTCGCCGAGTTGGGTGGCAATCCGCATGCCCTGTTTGCGCGCAAGGTGCAGCATCGCCCCGTTTTCCGCGAGGCAGTGCATGAACAGCGTAGGCACGCCCCAGTTGCGGGCATGTCCGTGCGCGCGGGCAAGAAGCGCGGCGCCCATCCCGCAGCCGCGGCGTTCGGGCAGCACCGAAACGCCCAGTTCGGCAAATCCGTCACCACGTGCAAGATGGCCTACGCCCACGAGGCACATGTCGTCGTCAAACACGCCGAATACCGCGTCGCGGTCGAAATTCATCCGATCCACGTAGTCGGAAACGCCGTGGTCGGACAACGCGACGCCGAAGCGCAGCCGGCGGTCTTCACCGCCGAGAGCGAGAAAGTGCACCCGCAGTGCATCGCGTTGCAGCCGGGAGAGTTCTTTTGTGACAATGTTCACGATTCGATGGTCCATGTGGTGACAGACCATTCGAAGCACGCTTCGTTCCAGCTATTTGGTCAACGTTTGCAAGGATTCGCGAGCGGCGGTCAGAGTCGCCTCGATCTCGGCCGCACCATGCGCTGCGGAGACGAACCCAGCCTCGAATGCGGACGGGGCGAGGTAGATGCCGCGCGTCAGCATTTCGTGAAAGAAACGGTTGAAACGATCGCGATCCGAGGTCATCACCTCTGCAAAGCTGGTCGGCGCGCCCTCGCGAAAGTAGATGCCGAACATGCTGCCGACCGACTGCGCCGCGAACGGAATGCCGGCATCCTTCGCAGCCTGCGAAAGTCCCTTCACCAACGCCAGCGTCGCCGCTTCGACGCCCTCGGTAAAACCAGGCCTGGAAACGAGTTTCAGCGTCGCCAGCCCGGCAGCGACGGCCACCGGATTGCCCGACAGGGTGCCCGCCTGGTAGACCGGCCCGAGCGGCGCAATCTGTTCCATGATTTCGCGCCGGCCGCCGAACGCACCGACCGGCATGCCTCCGCCGATGACCTTGCCGAGCGTCGTCAGGTCCGGCCGGATCGCCGTATCTCGCCTGCGCGCCGCCGAGTGCGACGCGAAATCCCGTCATCACTTCGTCGAAGATCAGGACCGCGCCGTGCTTCGTGCATTGTTCGCGCAGGGTTTCGAGGAATCCTGGTCGTGGCAGGATGAGGTTCATGTTTCCGGCAACCGGCTCGACGATCACGCCGGCGATCTGCGCGCCATGCGTCGCAAACAGCGCTTCGACCTGCGCGCTGTCGTTGTAATCGAGCACAAGCGTGTGCTGCGCCACGTCTGCGGGCACGCCGGCGGAACTCGGGTTGCCGAAGGTCAGCGCGCCGGAGCCCGCCTTGACCAGCAGGCTGTCCGCATGGCCGTGGTAACAGCCTTCGAATTTGACGATCTTGTCGCGTCCCGTGTAGCCGCGCGCAAGGCGGATCGCGGTCATCGTCGCCTCCGTGCCCGAGGACACCAGCCGCACCATTTCGATCGAAGGCACCAGTTCGCAGATCAGTTCCGCCAGCTCGATCTCCGACTCGGTGGGCGCGCCGAAGGACAGCGCGCGCGCCGCCGCTGCCTGCACCGCCTCGACCACGGCAGGATGCGTGTGCCCGGCCACCATCGGACCCCAGGATCCGACATAGTCGATGTAGCGCATGCCCTCTGCATCCCACAGGTGCGGACCGGAGGCGCGTTCGAAAAAGCGCGGCGCCCCGCCCACGGCGCGAAATGCGCGCACCGGGGAATTCACCCCTGCCGGAATGCGCTGCTGGGCGCGCAGGAAAAGTTCTTCGTTACGATTGCTCATGCGGGTAGGCTCTCGAAAAGGTTCTGATACCGGGTGGCGCGGTCCGTGATGTCGGCCGCGCCGAATAGATCCGAAATGACCGCAACGCAATCGGCGCCGGCGGAAATCACGAGCGGGGCGTTTTCCGTGGTGATGCCGCCGATCGCAACCAGCGGCACACCCAGTTCCCTGGCCTGGCCGAACACCGACAAGGGCGCACGCCCCGCACCGGGCTTCGTGCCCGAAGCGAACACGCTGCCGAACGCGACATGATCCGCACCGTCGGCCACTGCGGTGCGTGCGGCGTCCAGGCTGGCGTAGCACGAGGCCCCCAGAAGCTTTCCGGGAAGCAGCCTGCGCGCCGCAGCGACCCCGCCGTCTTCCCTGCCGACGTGCGCACCGTCCGCATCGATCGCCGCGGCGAGCGCGACGTCGTCGTTGACGATCAGTGGCACGCCCCGCGCACGGGTCAGTCGCAGCAGCGCGCCGGCCTGTTCGGCGCGCAAGGCGCCATCGGCGAGCTTGTTGCGGTACTGCAGGACGCGAATGCCGCCGGCGAGCGCTTCCCCGACCATCCGGACCAGCACTTCGGTGGAGGCGGTATCCGGGGTGATGGCGTACAGACCCCTCACGAGTCTTCCCGGCCGGTGTCGCGTCCTTCGCCGCCCTCGCCTTCGACTTCCCGGGCCCAGAAGAACCGATCCGGAAGGTGCTGGCCCATACCCGGGCGGAAGCCGTGCGCCAGCGCCTGCCAGGTGTATTCCTGCGCTTCCCGGACGGCCTCGGGGATGTCGAGTCCATTGGCGAGCGTCGCCGCAATCGCCGAGGCCAGCGTACAGCCCGATCCGTGAAAGCTGCCGGGCAGTCGCTTCCAGCGATCGCTGCGAATCACGCCCTCTTCGCCGTACAGCGTATTCACCACCTCGGGCGTGTTCTCGTGCGTGCCCGTGATGAGCACGAATTCGCATCCCAGGCTGATCAGGCGCGAAGCACACTCGTCCAGGCCGGGGTCTTCCTCGTCCTCGTCCTCCTCGGCGAGCCGCCGCGCCTCCATGCTGTTGGGCGTCAGGACGGTCGTCTGGGGGATGATCAGTTCACGCATCACATTGATCATGTCTTCGTTGGCCAGCGAGTCGCCGCGTCCGGAGGCGAGCACCGGGTCGAGGATCACCGGAATATCCGGATAGTCGGCCAGGATCTCTGCAATGGCGGTGATGTTTTCCACCGACCCCAGTACGCCGAGCTTGAATGCGGCAACCGGCATGTCTTCGAGCAGCTTTCGCGCCTGGTCGACGATCCAGTCGCTGTCGAGCGCGAGCATGTCGTCCACGCCACGCGTGTCCTGCACGGTGATTGCCGTGACCACCGATAGCGGGTGGCAGCCCATGCTGGCAAGCGTGAGGAGGTCGGCCTGCAACCCCGCCCCGCCGGTTGGATCGGAGGCGGCGAAGCTGAGCACGATCGGGGGCAGGGAGGCCATGGGAAGGGAGTCCGGTGCGGCAGGCCGTGCAATACGCAGCGGAGGGACGGCCTGCGCGCAGATAAGTTAATATGCCGGGCCATTTTAACCCACCCATTCCCCCCTCATGTCTGAAAACAAGGAGTTCCGCAGCTGGATGTGCCTCATCTGCGGCTGGATCTACGACGAATCCGCGGGGCTGCCGGACGAAGGCATCGCGCCCGGCACGCGCTGGGAGGACGTGCCGATCAACTGGACCTGTCCCGAGTGCGGCGCGCGCAAGGACGACTTCGAGATGGTCGAAATCTAGTCAGCCCGGCCCTTGCGCTGCGGCGGTCCGTTTGGGCTTCACCTTGCCGTAGCGCTCCAGCGTCTCTTTTCTTGCGGCATCGTGGTCGACGACCGGTGCAGGATAGTCCTTTCCGATTGCGCAACCCGACGTGCGTTGCATCTGTGCGCTCATCGTCCAGGGCGCATGGATGAATTTATCGGAGACCCGGGCGAGTTCGGGCAGATACCTGCGGATGAACCGCCCTTCGGCATCGAATCGCTCGGACTGGGTCACCGGATTGAATATCCGGAAGTAGGGCTGCGCATCGCAGCCGGTTGAAGCCGCCCACTGCCAGCCGCCATTGTTGGCTGAGAGATCGAAGTCATTGAGCTGTTCGGCGAAGTAGCGTTCCCCCCGCCGGTAGTCGATGCCCAGATCCTTGGTCAGGAATGAAGCGACGATCATGCGCAGGCGGTTGTGCATGTAACCGGTCTGGTTGAGCTGTCGCATCGCCGCGTCCACCAGGGGATAACCGGTGCGCGCCTCGCACCAGGCCGAGAACAGGTCGTCGCGATCCGTCCATTCGATGGCGTCGTATTCGGGACGGAAGGCACGCTCGACCACGTGCGGATGCTGCGAGAGGATCATGAAGTAGAAGTCCCGCCATACCAGTTCGGAGAGCCAGACCGCGGCGCCGCCGTTGCGTGCCAGGGAGGCCAGCGCAACCAGCCTGCGGATGGATACGGTTCCGAAACGCAGATGCACCGAGAGGTAGGACGGACCTTTCAGCGCGGGGTAGTCACGTCGTTCGCCGTAGTCGGCCATGCGTGGCTCGAAATCACCCAGCAGCGCGTCGGCACCCGAGATCCCCGTCGGTATCGACAGGGTTGAAAGATTGGTTCGCGCAAAGCCGATCTCCTCGAGCGCCGGCATGCCTGCGCCCGGTGCCGGTGCAAGGTGCGCGGCATATTTTTCCACCGGGTAGGGCTTGACGAAAAACGGCTCCAGCCTTCCCAGCCAGGCGTTTTTGTACGGAGTAAAGACGGAGAAAGGCGTGCCGGCCTTGGTCAGCACTTCGCCGGTCTCGAAGATCACCTGATCCTTGCGGGTGTGGAACGCGATGCCCGCTTCGGCCAGGGACGCCGCCACCCGCGCGTCGCGCTCGATTGCGAGCGGCTCGTAATCGCGATTGGCGTAAACCGCGGCGACCCCGAGCGCCAGGGCAAGCCGGGGAATGGCCGCCCCGGCATCGTCGTGCAACACCCGCAGCCCGCCACCGGCGGCCTGCAGCGCGTGCTGCAGTTCGCGCACGCTTTCCCAGATGAACTCGACCCGGCGATCCGAACGCGACGGCAGCCGATCGAGGATGGCGCGGTCGAACACGAACACGCAGTGCACGCGCGCATGGCTCTTCAGCGCCGCGTGCAGCGCAGCGTGGTCGTCAATGCGCAGATCGCGCCGGAACCAGACCAGGGCGGTGCTGCCTGTCGAAGCCGTCATCTCGGCCATCGGGGGTCAACCTTGCATCGGGGGTTATGGCCGGGATCCGGCCGGAGCGGGTAAAATAGCGGCCAGCATGTGTGCGATCAAATGTCCTCGATCAATCTTACCCATCATTTCCTGATCGCCATGCCCGCCATGGCGGATCCGCATTTCACGAGGACGCTGACCTATATCTGCGAACACAACGATCAGGGTGCGCTCGGCGTGGTCGTGAACCGCCCGATCGACATGACCGTGCGCTCGCTGTTCGAGCGCCTTTCACTGCCGATCGGCGACGTACCCGCCGGCGATGCGCCGATCTACTTCGGCGGGCCGGTTCAGACCGACCGGGGATTCGTGCTGCACGAGCCGATGGGCCGCTGGCAATCCACGCTCAAGGTGCGCGACGCGATCGGGCTCACGACGTCCAAGGACATCCTGGAAGCCGTCGGCCGGGGCGAAGGCCCCAAGCGCATGCTCGTCACGCTGGGCTATGCGGGCTGGTCGGCCGGGCAGCTGGAACATGAGCTCGGACAGAACGCATGGCTTTCGGTCGAGGCGGGGATGAAGAGATCGGACAACGATATCCTGTTCGACACGCCGCCCGATGAGCGCCTGCCCGCCGCCCTTGGCTTGCTGGGCATCGACCTGGCGAGCCTCTCGGAAGATGCGGGTCATGCCTGAGGCGGTAATGGCCCAGGCCGGTACCGTCCTCGCGTTCGATTTCGGCACCCGGCGTATCGGGTTGGCGGTCGGAGAGGCTGAAGTGGGTCTGGCGCATCCGCTCACTGAAATTGCGGGCGAAGAATCCGGGCCGCGCTTTGCCGCGATCGCCCGGGTAATCGCCGAGTGGAAGCCGCAGCATCTGGTGGTCGGGCTGCCCCTGTCCACCGAAGGTCAGCCGCATGAACTTACCCGTCGCGCCGAGCGCTTTGCACGCCAGCTGGAAGGCCGGTTCGGCCTCCCGGTCAGTTTCGCTGACGAGCGCTATTCCTCGGTCGATGCGGAGGCCGGCCTGCGTGACGCGGGTGCGCATCGCGCGATCCGCGAAAAGCGGATCGACTCGGCGGCGGCGCAGCTCATCCTGCAGCAGTGGTTCGACGAAACCCGCAGGGCGCAGGACGGTGGTGCCGATGTTGCCTGACGCGGAAATTCTGCTCACGAAGCTGGCCGGCGAACTCAGGCCGAAGCTCACACCGGGAATGGCGATGATCGGGCTGTATACCGGCGGCGCCTGGCTTGCGGAACGCCTGCATCCCTTGCTGGGTCTGGACACGCCGCTCGGCCTGATGGACATTGCGTTCTACCGCGATGACTATCACAAGCAGGGATTGCACCACGATCCAAAGCGCACCCAGATCGGTTTCGAGGTCGAAGGCCGTCACCTGCTTCTGGTGGACGACATCCTCTACACCGGGCGCACGGTGCGCGCGGCAATGAACGAACTTTTCGATTACGGGCGTCCGGCGAGCATTACGCTCGTCGTGCTTGCCGACCGCGGCGGGCGGCAATTGCCGGTCTGCGCGCAATATTGCGGCGCGAAGGTCGAGGTTCCCGAAGGCAGGCGGCTGCGCATGAAGAAGGACGACGCCGGCCGCCTCAGTCTGGAAATCGAAGATGCGTAACCCGCAGCTGAATGCCGCAGGCGAGTTGCAGCATCTGCTGTCGATCGAGGGATTGCCGCGCGCGATCCTCACCCAGATACTGGATACCGCCGAGTCGTTTGTCGGGGTGACCGAGCGCGAGGTCAAGAAGGTCCCGCTGTTGCGGGGGAAAAGCGTGTTCAACCTGTTCTTCGAACCTTCGACCCGCACCCGCACGACCTTCGAGATCGCGGCCAAGCGATTGTCGGCCGATGTGATCAACCTCAACATCGCAGCCTCCTCGCAGACCAAGGGCGAGTCCCTGCTCGATACCGTGGCCAATCTGTCGGCAATGCAGGCCGACATCTTCATCGTGCGCCATGGCGCCTCGGGTGCGCCCTACCTGATCGCGGGCAGCGTGAAGCCGCACGAGCACGTCGTGAATGCAGGCGACGGGCGCCATGCCCACCCCACCCAGGGGCTGCTCGATCTCTATACGATCCGGCACTTCAAGAAGGATTTCGCCGGGCTGACCGTTGCCATCGTCGGCGACATCCTCCATTCGCGCGTGGCGCGCTCCCTGATCCACGGCCTGACGACGCTGGGCGCTGCCGAGGTGCGCGTGATTGCGCCGCAGACGCTGCTGCCGGCCGGGGTGGAGAGCCTCGGTGTGAAGGTGTTCCACGATATGCGGCGCGGCCTTGCGGGCGCCGACGCGATCGTGATGCTGCGGCTGCAGAGCGAGCGCATGCGCGGCGCGCTGCTGCCCAGCGCGCAGGAATTCAACAAGCACTACGGGCTCACCGCGGAGAAGCTCGCACTGGCCAACCGCGATGCGATCGTCATGCATCCGGGGCCGATGAATCGCGGCGTCGAGATCGACTCCTCGGTCGCGGACGGCCCGCATTCGGTGATTCTGCCGCAGGTCACCTTCGGCATTGCCGTGCGCATGGCGGTCATGAGCATCATCGCGGGCGGGAGATGAAGCTGCTCGTCAAAGGCGGCCGCGTGATCGATCCGGCAAGCGGGCGCGATGCCGTCGGCGATGTGCTCATCGAGGACGGCCGCGTCGTTGCGCTGGACGCGGATGCGAAAGGTGCCGTCGCAGAACGGGTAATCGAAGCCGCCGGCCTCGTCGTTGCGCCCGGGCTGATCGACATCTGCGCGCGGTTGCGCGAGCCGGGCTACGAGTACAAGGCAACGCTTGAATCGGAAATGGACGCGGCCGTGGCCGGCGGCGTCACCAGCCTGGCCTGCCCGCCGGACACCGATCCGCCGCTGGATGAACCCGGCCTGGTCGAAATGCTGCGCCGGCGCGCAAAGGCGCTGTCTCGTGCCCGCGTCTATCCGATCGGTGCGCTGACCGTGAAGCTCGAAGGCGAAAAGCTGACCGAGATGGCCGAGCTGTCGGAATCCGGCTGCATGGCCTTCACGCAGGCGAACGTGCCTCTGGACGATACGCAGGTGCTCTGGCGCGCGCTGCAGTACGCCGGCACCTTCGGTTTTCCGGTCTGGCTGCGCGCCGAAGACCTGTCACTTGCGCGCGACGGGGTCGCGCACGACGGCGATGTGGCGACCCGGCTCGGCCTGCCCGGGATCCCGTCGTTTGCCGAGACCATCGCCCTCGGAAAGCTGCTCGCGCTGGTCCGCGCCACCGGAACCAGCCTGCACGTCTGCCGCATCTCGACTGCGGGCGCAGTGGAAATGATCCGCGCGGCCAAGCAGGAGGGGCTGCCGGTGACCTGCGACGTCGGCATCCACCATGTGCATCTTTCCGAGATGGATCTGGGCTATTTCGATTCGCACTGCCACCTGGTGCCGCCCTTGCGCGCCGCACGCGACCGCGACGCGTTGCGCGCAGGTCTTGCGGACGGCACGATCGACGTGATCTGTTCCGATCATGCGCCGGTGGATGAGGACGCCAAGCAGATGCCGTTCAGCGAATCGGAGATTGGCGCGACCGGCCTGGAACTCCTCCTTCCGCTGACCCTCAAATGGGTGAACGAGGCAAGGCTGCCGCTGGCGCAAAGGGCTCGCCAAAGTCACCAGCGACGCGGCGCGGGTACTGGGCGTGAAATCCGGACGTATCGAGCGTGGCGCGCCGGCCGACCTGGTGATCTTCGATCCCGAGGTGCGGTTTCTCCTCGAGGCCGGCGCGCTGAAGAGCCAGGGCAAGAACACGCCATTCATCGGCTACGAACTGCAGGGCCGGGCGCGCCATACGCTGGTGGCCGGAAACGTGGTGTTCAGCAGTCCGCAGACCTAGCCGTGCTGTCACGCGTTGCCGCCCTGCTGCTTTCTCTGACACTGGCTGCCTGCTCCTCGGGCCCGGCCCGCGTCGGCTCCGGCAGTACGCAGGAACCGGAACCCGCACGGCCGTCCGTAAGCGGCGCGACCCGGCCGGGGGCCTACTACAAGGATGATGGTCCCGGCGCGAACCCGCCGAACCTCGACGGAATCGCCGACGCGCAGCCCAGGCCCGAGCGTTTGCATCGGTTTGCGAACAGCCCCTATGAAGTGTTTGGCAAGACCTACGTTCCGCTGCGCAGCGCAGGGGATTTTCGACAGCGCGGCATCGCGAGCTGGTACGGGCGCCGCTATCACGGACAGAAGACCTCCAGCGGCGAGACCTACGACATGTACGCGATGACGGCTGCCCACCCCACGCTGCCGATTCCGAGTTATGTGCGGGTCACCAGCGTGGCGAACGCAAAGAGCGTGGTCGTACGGGTCAACGACCGCGGGCCGTTTCACTCCGACCGCGTGATCGACCTGTCCTATGTGGCGGCGTACAAGCTCGGCTATGTGCAGGCGGGTAGTGCACAGGTGGAAATCGAAAGCGTCACGGCCGAGCGTGTGGGCGCCATGCGGCCGAACCCGCCTCCAGTCCCGACCACTGCGCCGACGCCTGCGGCTGCACCGGCGCCTGCGGGTGCACCCGTGCCGGCCCAGCCCCCGGCGCCACTCCCTGTGGCGAGCAACGCAGCCGGCGTGTATCTCCAGCTTGGCGCATTTTCAATGCGCGACAACGCGGAACTGTTCCGGGCAAAGGTCTACAAGGAGCTCGCCTGGCTCAACGATCCAATGCAGGTCGATACCCAGGGCGGGCTGTACAGGCTCTGGCTCGGACCCTACCCCACGCAGGATGATGCCCGCCGGATGGCTGAGCGCATTCAAGCCGAATTGAACCTCAAGCCGGTTGTGCGTGTCAGGTAACTGTACGCTCGCCGGGGAAACCTGACCCCGTGTCCTATAATTCGCCGCTTTTTTACCCCAAGGCCCCCATGTTGCGCACTGTTGCATCGCTGCTCCTGCTCTTTTGCTTCACGCTTTCAAACGCGCAGACGCCCCCGCCCGTGATCGGCAAGGCCTATGTCGTCGCCGACGTTTCCAGCGGGCAGATACTCGCCAGCGACAAGGCCGACGAGCGGTTCGAGCCGGCCTCGCTCACCAAGATCATGACGGCCTATCTTGTGTTCCAGTCCCTGAAGGACAAGAAGCTCGCGCTCGACACCGTCGTGCCGGTTTCCGAAAAGGCCTGGCGTGCCGGCGGCTCGCGCATGTTCATCGACCCCAAGCATGCCGTCACCGTGGACGAGCTGATCCGCGGCATGATCGTGCAGTCCGGCAACGATGCGTGCATCGCGCTTGCCGAGGTGATCGGCGGCTCGGAGGACGTGTTCGCGCAGATGATGAACCGCGAGGCGCTGCGCCTCGGAATGAAGAACTCCCACTTCGTCAATTCGAACGGACTGCCCGACGCGCAGCACTACAGCTCGGCGCGCGACATCTACCTGCTGGCCTCGGCGCTCATCAGGGATTTTCCCGACGGAGTACGCGACGTACTACTCGATCAAGGAGTACCGCTACAACAACATCACGCAGATGAACCGCAATCGACTGCTCTGGCAGGATCCGACGGTGGATGGCATGAAGACCGGCTACACCGAGGCCGCGGGCTATTGCCTGGTGGCGTCCTCCAGGCGCGGTCCGCGCCGCCTGATGTCGGTGCTGCTCGGCTCGACTTCCGAGTCGGCCCGGGCGCAGGAATCGCAGAAGCTTCTCAACTGGGGATACCAGTTCTTCGACGCGGTCAAACTCTACGACAAGGGCAAGCCGGTGAAGACCATCGAGGTCTGGAAGGGCACGGCCGCAACGGTGGAGGTCGGTCTGGACAGCGATCTGTTCATCACCGTGCCGAAGGGGCAGGCCGACAAGCTCAAGGCCGACCTGCTCGCCCGGCAGCCGCTCGTCGCGCCGCTCGCCAGGGGACAGAAGGTTGGCATGCTGCGGGTGACCCTGGACGGGAAGGAAGTCGGCGAGTACCCGGTTCTCGCGCTCCAGCCGGTGCCCGTGGCCGGCGTGTTCGGCCGGGCCTGGGATACACTCAGATTGTGGATAAAGTAGCCGATTCAATCTTTGGAGCGAGGCGCGCATGAGCGTATTTCTGAATGGCAGCTTCATGCCGCTTGAGGACGCGAAGGTTCCGGTACTGGATCGCGGCTTCATTTTCGGCGACGGCATCTATGAACTGGTGCCGGTCTATTCGCGCGTGCCGTTTCGGCTTGATGGCCACCTCGCGCGCATGGAGCGCAGCCTGTCCGAAGTCGGGATCCGGAACCCCTACCCGCGCGCGGAGTGGGTCGCGCTGATCGGGCAGATGATCGAAAGACAGCCGTTCGACGACCAGGCGGTCTACTGGCAGATCACGCGCGGAGTCGCGCGTCGCGATCATGCGTTTCCGAAAGACACCGAGCCGACCGTGTTCATGATGTCCAATCCGCTGGTAAATCCGTCGAAGGCGGTGATCGAGAACGGTGCGAGCGCGGTCAGCGCACCGGATTTCCGCTGGCATCGCTGCGACCTGAAGACGATCTCGCTCATCGGCAACTGCATGCTGCGCCAGTTGTCCGCGGACGAAGGGGCCATCGAGACGATCCTTTTCCGCGAAGGCAAACTCACCGAGGCGTCGGCATCGAACGTCTATATCGTGAAGGATGGCGTGATCGCGACACCGGCCAAGAACGAGTTGATCCTGCCCGGGATCACGCTCGACGTGGTATCCGACATCGTCGAGCGTGGGCGGCTGCCGTTTGCGACGCGGGAAATAACCGAAGCCGAGGTGCGGTCCGCCGACGAAGTCTGGGTGACTTCGTCGTCGAAGGAAATCGTCGCCGTCGTGGAACTCGACGGCAGACCGATCGGCGGCGGCAAACCCGGCCCGGTGTTCCGCAAGGCCTGGCAGCTCTACCAGGATTTCAAGAACGAAGTCATGCGCGCCCGCGCGCAGGCCCGGGCGGCCTAGGAAGCGTGGGCGACATGGACGGCGAAGCGGACTTCATCAAGCGGGAGTCGCTGATCGCGTTCCCGACCGAATTCCCGATCAAGATCATGGGCCGCCGCGAGGGAAACTTTGCGCAGGGCGTGATGG
This sequence comes from uncultured beta proteobacterium, assembly GCA_963844255.1. Taxonomy (GTDB): domain Bacteria; phylum Pseudomonadota; class Gammaproteobacteria; order Burkholderiales; family SG8-39; genus SZAS-79. The sequence continues at coordinate 7,045 of CAWJNP010000001.1, read as the reverse complement.
AGATCGTATTGCGCCATTCGCCGAAATTCGATCCGGCGACCATGGAGATGCGCCCCAGCCGCAAAGGCAAGTACCTTGGAATCACGGTGACCATCCAGGCCGAATCGCGCGAACAGCTCGATGCGCTGTACCGCGAACTCTGCGACCACCCCGCCGTTGTGATGGTGCTTTGATGGAGACTGTGCTGGATTCGGCCGTAGTGATCCGCAAGCTCGGGCGCATCGACTATGCGGAGGCGCTCGCCGCGATGCGCCTGTTCACCTCGCAGCGCTCTGAAGAAACACCAGACGAACTCTGGTGCCTCGAGCATCCGCCGGTTTACACGCTGGGCCAGGGCGCCGACCCGGTCCATGGCCCGAAAGTCGCGTCCGGCATTCCCGTGGTGCGGGTCGAGCGTGGCGGGGAGATCACCTATCACGGGCCCGGCCAGCTGGTGATCTACACCCTGGTCGACCTTGCCCGCCGCGGCATCAAGGTGCGCGAGTACGTGCGCCTGCTGGAGGAGTGCATCATCGGTCTGCTGGCAGCGCATGGTGTGGTCGCGGCGCGCAAGCCCGGCGCACCCGGGGTCTATGTCGGGGGCGCGAAGGTCGCGGCGCTGGGTCTGCGCATCACACGCGGGCGTGCGCTGCACGGCCTTTCGCTTAACGTCGACGTGGATCTCGCGCCGTTTGCGGCCATCGATCCCTGCGGCTTTCCCGGGCTGCCGGTCACGCGCACACGGGATCTCGGAATCGCGGCGGGCGTCGACGCGCTCGGCGAGGAACTCGCCCGGCGCATCATCGAACAGCTGGAAGCACAGCATGCGTGAGCCGGGCGTCAAGGAAAAAGGTCAGGCGAAGACCGCGAAGATTCCCATCAAGATCGTGCCCAGGGAAGCGCTGAAGAAACCCGCGTGGATCCGGGTCAAGGCGGCAAACCCGGATTCGCGCTTCACCGAGATCAAGCAGATCCTGCGCGAGCAGAACCTGCACACGGTGTGCGAGGAGGCTTCGTGCCCGAACATCGGCGAGTGTTTCGGCAAGGGCACGGCCACATTCATGATCCTGGGGGACATCTGCACCCGGCGCTGCCCGTTCTGCGACGTGGGTCACGGCCGGCCGCTGGCACCCGACCTTGAAGAGCCGCAACACCTCGCGCAGACGATCGCACGCCTGAAACTCAGCTACGTCGTGATCACCAGCGTTGATCGCGACGACCTGAAGGACGGCGGCGCGCAGCATTTCGTCGATTGCATCCGTGCCGTGCGCGCACAGTCGCCGGATACGACGATCGAGGTGCTGGTGCCGGATTTTCGCGGGCGTCTCGATCGTGCGCTGGAGATCCTGGTGAACGCGCCGCCCGACGTCATGAACCACAACCTCGAGACGGTGCCGCGCCTGTATAGGCAGGCGCGGCCCGGTGGGGACTACACGCATTCCCTCTCTCTCTTGCAGGAATTCAAGCGCCGCTATCCCGCTGTTCCGACCAAGTCGGGCCTCATGGTCGGGCTGGGCGAGACCGACGAGGAGATCCTCGCCGTGATGCGCGACCTGCGTGCCCACGACGTCGACATGCTCACCATCGGCCAGTACCTGCAGCCCGGCCCGCACCACCTTGCGGTGGAGCGTTATGTGCATCCGGACGTGTTTACGATGTTCGAGAAAGAGGCGATGGCGATGGGGTTCCGGCACGCCGCGGTCGGTGCGATGGTGCGCTCCTCCTACCATGCAGACCGGCAGGCGCATGCTGCCGGGGTTGCAGAGAATACCTAGGAAGTGTATCGATATCGATACACTGATTGACAGGAGCGCCGCTCCAGACAATGAATTTGTCAAAATAATCTGTCTAATTCAAGAGGAACTTTCCATGCGTACTCGTCTCGTCGTTCTCATCGCCGGTCTGTTTCTCGCCCTGCCCGTGTTCGCCGGGCTGGAGGCCATCAGCAACCAGGATGCGGTCAAGGGTTTGCGCGAGGCCCTGGTCAAGGGATCGCAGTACGCGGTCGAGTCGCTTGGCAAGCAGGACGGCTTCTTCGGCAACGGCAAGGTGAAGATCCCCTTGCCCGAGTCCGCGCAGAAGGTCGAAAAAATCATGCGCCAGTTCGGCATGGGCAAGCAGGCCGACGAACTGATCCTGACGCTGAACCGGGCGGCCGAGGCCGCGGTGCCCGAAGCCAAGGCGCTGCTGGTCGATTCGGTGAAGAAGATGAGCGTGGACGACGCCAAGGGCATTCTCACCGGCGGGCAGGATTCAGCCACCCAGTACTTCAAGCGCACCACCAGCGATCAGTTGCGTACCAGATTCCTGCCGATCGTGAAGAAGGCCACGGCCAAGGTGAGCCTCGCGCAGAAGTACGACGAGTACGCCGGCAAGGGCGTGAAGTTCGGCCTCGTCAAGAAAGAGGATGCGAATCTCGACAACTACGTTACGCAAAAGGCGCTGGATGGCCTGTTCGTGATGATCGCGGAAGAGGAAGCGAAGATCCGGCAGAACCCGGCCGCGGCGGCGAGCAGCGTGCTCAAGAAGGTATTCGGCGCACTGAAGCTGTAGTCGCGCGCTGCGTCCCTGACGCGAACCGGGGGAGTGCGGTGATGAGCCATACGTATGACACCGTAGTCCGCGAGACCGAGAGGCCGACAGGACGGGGTAGCGGGAGAACCGAAGCGGTCGCCTCGCAGTTCCCCCAGTTCCAATCTTCCTCCTCGGCGCCTTCCGGCAGATTCTCATCGATCGCATCGAGAATCTGCGTCTCGGCCATTCGCTCCGCTTGGTCGGAGACTTGCGATTCCGCCTGCTCAAATTCCATGCCGCGAATATCGCGAGCTTCGAACTGGCAGGTAGTCGATCGCTCGCCCACGCCGCGAAAGTCTCGGAGCCAAAATCTTTGTTGAGATAGGTCGTCAGATTTTTGTCGATCTGCTTCTGCATCATGTCGAGGATCGCGCGGCAGCTTTGCCTTGCAAGATGCGCTGGCGATAGCCGTAAACCCGCTTGCGCTGCTCGTCCATCACCTCGTCGTATTCGAGCAGGTTCTTGCGAATCTCGAAGTTGCGCTCTTCGACTTTCTTCTGAGCGCCTTCGATGCGGCGGGTGACCATGCGGCTCTCGATGCGCTTCGCCTTCCTGCATGCCCAGTCGCTCATGAGCATCTTCTTGACCCACTCGCCGGCGAAGATCCGCATCAGGTCGTCTTCGAGCGACAGGATAGAAGCGGCTGCTGCCGGGATCGCCTTGGCGACCGCAACGGCCGCGAAGCTGCAGGTCGATGCGCCGCGCTTCGTGCCGCTCGGTGCCGATGACGTGCAGGCCGCCCAGTCTCCTTGACTTGCTTCGCCCTGCTCCTTCATGTTCTCGCGCTCGTTCGATCTCGTTGACGAGCGCGTCCCATTCCTCGCGTGGGACGTCGAGTCGCGTCGCATATTTGTCTTGCAAGCTCGGCCCAAGCCATCGTTTCGGGGTTGCCGCCCAGGATGATGTCGGTACCGCGGCCGGCCATGTTGGTGGCGATCGTCACGGCGCCGAGCGGCCGGCCTGCGCGACGATCTCGGCCTCGCGCTTGTGGTGCTTGGCGTTGAGCACCTCGTGCTTGATGCCGCGCTTGGTCGAGCAACTTCGAAAGCCGTTCGCTCTTTTCGATCGAGACGGTGCCGACCAGAATCGGCCGGCCGCGCTCGATGACTTCCGTTGACCTTGTCTTTGGGAATCGACTGCTTCTCCTTCGAGTCCGCGTTCTTGAAACTCGATCGCGTCGCGTCGGTCTCTTTGATCAGATGTCGCCGACTATTCGTCGCTCGTCCTTCATGATCGAGCACGTCCCAGCGATTCATCGCGTTCGATTTCGTCGGCGACGGCGTTGAACTTTTCGTGCTCGGTGCGATAGATCACGTCGGCGATTGTCGATCCGCTGCATCTTGCGATTCGTCGGAATCGCGATGACGTCGAGCTTGTAGATCTTCCAGAACTCGTTGGCCTCGGTCATCGCCGTACCGGTCATGCCGCAGATCTTTTTGTAGAGCTTGAAGAAGTTCTGCAGCGTGATCGTGGCGAGCGTTTGCGTTTCCTTCTTGATCTTCACGCCTTCTTTGGCTTCGACCGCTTGATGCAGCCCGTCGCTCCATTGGCGGCCTTCCATCAGGCGGCCGGTGAATTCGTCGACGATGACGACGCGGCCTTGCGGTCTTTTCGTCGTCTTGACGACGTAATTGACGTCGAGCTTGTAGAGGTGGTGCGCCTTGAGCGAGTTGTCGATCAAGTGCGGCCATTCCATGTTGCCGGCGGTGTAGAAGCTCTCGACGCCCGCCAGCTTTTCCGCGGTGCGCACGCCTTCGTCGGTCAGGTGCGCCGAGTGGTCTTTTTCGTTGACCTCGAAATGCGTTTCGCGCTTGAGTTGCCGGGCGATGCGCATCGGCGTTCGGCGTACTTCGTCGACGTCGTCGTGCGCCGGGCCCGAGATGATCAGCGGCGTTCGCGCTTCGTCGATCAGAATATTGTCGACTTCGTCGATGATCGCGTAGTTGCAGCTTGCCCTGCGATTGCTGCTGATGCTTTGGGAAAGCGATTGTCGCCGCGAGCCGCCGGTCGCATGTTGTCGCGCAGGTAATCGAAGCCGAACTCGTTGTTCGTGCCGTAAGTGATGTCGCAGGCGTAGGCCTTGCCGCTTGGTGTCGGCATCCATGTTGCTCTGGATCGCGCCGACCGTCAGCCCGAGCCCCATGTAGAGCGGGCCCATCCATTCCATATCGCGGCGGGCCAGGTAATCGTTGACCGTGACGACGTGGACGCCTTTGCCGTCGAGCGCGTTCAAATACGCCGGCAACGTGGCGACCAGCGTCTTGCCTTCGCCGGTCGACCATTTCGGCGATCGCCCCGTAGTGCAGCACCATGCCGCCGATCAGCTGCACATCGTAAGTGCCGCATGCCGAGAAACCGTCGCCCACCTTCGCGGCAAACCGCAAAGGCCTCGACCAGGATGTCGTCGAGCGTTTCCCCCTTGGCCAGCCGCTGTCGAAAGAGCACCGTCTGGTGCCGGAGTTCGTCATCGCTCATCGCCGCATTTTGGGCTCTAAGCGCGTTGATCGCCTCGATTCGTCGGCGCCAGCCGTCTGAGAATACGGGCGTTCGACGAACCAAACATCGAAGTGACGCTTCGCTCAAAGCCACGCAGCATCCCTCCAAGGAGATTGCCCGTGCCTTCCCAGATGCGTTCCAAAGTTTCCATGGCGTCCCAGCAGAGCCCGGTGCCCGGCAGGCGGTAAAGAAGTCGATTCGCGATCGACCTACGACCTAAGGCAGCAACGCATCCCTCGCGCAAACATTGACAGCCACGTAGTTTATCGCGATTAGGCGATTTTGGTCAACGCCGTAAAGCGCCTTGGCCGTTCATTTCCTGCCGCGTAACCCCTGTATTGTCAATCACTTACGGCTGCCCGCGGCCTGACGCTTCCAACAGGGCCTTTTCCTGGTACTTGTCGGGTACTTTCGGCGTCCGCGGTTCGGGTGCCAGCACTAGCGCCGTTAACGGCAAGGCAGCCATGCTCGCAGCAAGCCAGACGTAATAGCCCCTGTGCAAATCGGAATATTCAAAATGGTCAGGGGGGAAGGCGCCGATCACCAGGACCAAAGCAGCCAAGAGAGTGGCCGCAAAACCAAAGAAAATTGGGCCCTTATTGCCACCTCGCGCGAGCAAGATCAGCCCCACCAGCCAGAGCGGATTTGCCCACCAGGAGATTCCCATCATGCAGATAGGCAAATGTTCGATCGCCATGCCATAACCAAGCTCGACACCGCCAGGAATCCCTGAAGTTGGTGCTCCTAAGCCGGGCCGATAGACCGCCGGCATCGGAAGGGACGTCAGAAACGTCGCCGCGATCAAGATGACGGCGGCCCAGCGCAAGGCGACGTTTTCCTGACTTTGGGAACCGGTTTGTACATATCAAGTTCGGCGATGGGGTAGCGAGATGCCTCAAGGGGCATTCTTACCAGCGTAAAGTTCTACTGGATCTGTTACCGCGCTGGATTGAATTTCCCACCGGCGGCAGTTTCGCTTAATCCGCCCCCAAATCCTCCACAAACCGCATCGCTGGATGCAGCCGCGAGTAGTCAAACCCCAACTGCTCCGAAACAATTCTCCGAACCTTTAGCGCAATAAAGCGATCCGTCCCCGGTGGACACGCGGCCATAAACTCCTCGTCAGAAATCGGCGGCCAACTCTTGGTGAAAGATTCGCGATCTCGCTGCTCACAAATAAGGACGAACAGAATCACAACCACAACCCCAGTGATAGCGACAACACCAAGAATCATCACGCAATCTCCTGTGGATTTGGTTTCTTGCGACTCCGCTGTCTCGCTCCGTGTCACTCCTCCGTCCGAATCAAAGTCAAACACCTGGCTAAATTCCCCTTCCATCGTCTCGCGCTCAAATGCGGATCCGACGGGCCGCTCGAGATAGCGGATAATCTTCGGGTCGTAATTAGCAATCGTGTTCACGTCGTAGACGGCCAGCATTGTTGGGGTCGTCGGAATACTCCGCTGACTCGTAGCCAGACATAAATCGCCAGCCGCTGTCACCATCAAAGTCCTCTTCCTCGCGGTACATGAATCCAACATGCCGCCCGTCGACCGTGATCATGTCCGAAGCGATGCAACCACCATGGCCCGGCGCGAGCGACTTAATCTCGCTGGCGGAAAGGTGGAACTTCTTTTTGCGTGGATTCGTCAACGTCAGCTTCCTCTGATATTCAGCTTCCTGTGATATTTCGCTTCAAACCGATTATAGACATCCGCCACGGCTCAATTTAGCATCACTCTTGCTCTGTCTACAGCTTTCAGCCCTTGATGGGATTGCCTACATGCGTTACTTCCTCTGCTTCTACTCTTTTTCTGCCGCCCTTACACACCCACGCCCAAGACACCGCAACCAATCCCGGCCTCCTCACGATCGACCGCCTCTTCGGCGGCGCCGAATTCCGCGCCGAAACGCTTGGCGCCTTCCAATGGGCCAAAAGCGGCGACGCTCTCTACACCGTCGAAGAGGAAAAATCCCCCAGCGGCGGCCAAAACAT